>JANLSU010000082.1:0-56263 GCA_031362565.1 bacterium
ACCTGCCCATCGTCTTGGCCTCAGGACTTGTCGATGTACCGGTCAGCGTGCCATGGTGGAATGGACGGGCGCTCCGCATCACAGGCTGACGAAAACCGGCCCGTGTTAGGCGAATTCCGGTCCGTGGAAATCCAGGCTAGGGCTCGTGTGCGGATTGGCGAAACGACGTCGGCGCGCTTTGATGTCTCAGGGCTTGCGCTGTACACGACCGGAGGCATTCCGACCGAAGAGCTGCTTGGCGCGCGACCACGTGAGCGGTGCGACCGCCGTTGGCACATCGGCATAGCGATAGACACCACGGTCTGTCGCCACGAAGAGCCAGTCCTCGCTCGGGCGCTCGACGAGAAGCAGTTCGAAGACCCCGAATTGGAGCGGTGCTGGTTGCACCACCGCCGACCACGACTGCCCTTCGTCATCGCTCACGTAGAGCACAAGGCCGCGCGAATCGGCTGGACGATTCCCGCCCGCGGCGTAGATTCGCAACGGCAGTCGAGAGCGGATTGCCATCCCGCCAAGATACAAACCTCGATTGGGCGAAGTCACTTCCTGCCACGCGTCGCCGCCATTGAGTGTCCTCATGACACGCCCCTCCATGCCGACGTAGACAACCTGCGGGTCTACTGGATGAAACGCCAGGGCATCGCAGGCGTTGTCCCCGCCGGCCTGCAAGTGTATCGCTCGCCACGTGTCCCCGAAGTCGGCGGACCTGAGCATGACGGGCGAGAAAATCGCCGTCTCGCCACCGGCCCACACTTGCCCGGGCGCCGCGGGGCTCGCTCGCAGAACATTGACGACGTTGCCCCGCCTGACCTGCCGCCAATGGACGCCATCATCGGTCGATTTCTCGATCGCCGATCCCCCGGAGACGCCGAGAAGAACGCGCGTCGTCGCGCCAAGCAACACAAGGTCGGAGACCGATGAACTCCATGTGGCGCCAAAGCCGTTCTGGTACGGCCACCAGCTGGCTCCCGCGTCGGGGCTCCGATACAGCGACACGGTGTCCGATTCCGATTCCGATTCCGTCAGACGGAGACCGACAAGGAGGGACTCGGGACTTGCGGCCCACACGGCGTGGACCTGCCGGCCGGCGAGTCCAAGTGGTGTCCAGAGGGTGTCGGCGGATGCGAGTTCCTTGCGGTAGAGGTCATCATTGGTGCAGGCATAGAGGAAATCCCCATGCACGCGCAATCGTGCAACTTGTCGGCTCCCCAACCCAAGATAGGTCCAGCGTGATGCCGGTTCCAGTCGCGGCGCATTCGGTGCCGCCACAACCGCGGACGTGACCACCGAGAGGGTCGCCGCGACCGCACCTGCGATCCACATGGGTTACCTCGCTTCCGTCGTACGATCTCAGGCTAGCACCGATCCGTGACAGGATTCAACGCGATCACGGCTGCGATCGGCTTGATCGCGGGCCACGGAGCGGTGCAGCAATCGAAGAGTTGAGAGTCCTCGCAGGCCAGTCGTAAACTCCTCGACATGTCCGAAGGAGGACCGGGCCGTGCTTCCGACGACCAACATCCGTGACGTCCGCTCCAGGCTCGCCAATGCACGCTCCGTCACGGTTCTGACCGGCGCCGGCATCTCGGCCGACAGCGGTGTGCCGACCTTCCGCGGCCAGGATGGCTTGTGGCGGAACTTCCGTGCCGAAGCGCTCGCGACGCCGGAGGCCTTCGAGCATGATCCGCGGCTCGTGTGGGAGTGGTATGACTGGCGGCGCGGCCTCGTCGCCACGAAAGCACCCAATCCGGCACACGTCGCCGTCGCCCGAATGGAAGAAATGTTCGAGCGCTTCTGGCTCCTCACGCAAAACGTCGATGGACTGCATCGCGCTGCCGGTTCCAAACGTCTATCGGAGATTCATGGGAGCCTGTGGCGGACACGCTGCACGCGTTGCGGCCGGGTCGCGGAGAACCATGACGTGCCGATCGCAATCCTGCCGGCCTGTTCCGAATGCGACGCGCTCGTACGTCCCGCCGTCGTGTGGTTCGGTGAGGCGCTTGCGGCCGAAGACTTAACGCAGTGCCGCGATGCGCTCTCCGCCTGCGACGTGCTCCTCGTCATCGGCACGTCCGGCGCCGTCTATCCGGCGGCTTCGTTCGCAGCGCTTGCGAAATCGGCGGGCGCATTCGTCGTCGAGATCAATGTCGACCTGGCGCCACCGAAGAGCGGCTTCGATGCGGCGCTCGTCGGCCGCGCCAAGGACATCGTCCCCCAGCTCCTACCGGAATAGAACATTACGTTCTGTTCAGCGTTGTCGATGCGAAAGGATTGCGCCCAAGCGGCGCCGAGGGTCTACACTGCGCCCCGGGGGGGCAATGGTCACACTTTCCCCTTTGGGAGGAACCTTGCGACATCGGATCTCCATTCTCGCCTGCAGTCTCGCTCTGTGCGCTGTCTTTGCGAACTCCGCGCAGGCGGTGGGCACTCTCGGGGCGCGCTTCGGCGCATCGATTGCCAAGGCCTCGCTCGACAACGTCCAGCAGAACTTCGATTCGGCCAACCGGACCGGATTCGCCGGCACGGTGTTTCTCGACTTGGGACTGGGGCTCTTCAGCCTGCAGCCCGAGGCGAGCTACATTCAGAAGGGTGCCAAGGACGCGACCACGGGCACCGTCATCAAGCTCGACTACATCGAGCTGGCGGCGCTGATCAAGGCCGGATTGCCACTCCCGACCATCCAGCCGCACGTGTTCGTCGGCCTCGGTGCCGATTACGCCACGAAGAACGACTTCACTGTCAGCAACATCGATTTCTCGACGAAGAACGCCGACTGGACGGTGCCCATCGGCGTCGATCTCAAGCTGGCGCTCGGCAAAATGGCGCTCTACGCCGACGCGCGATACGCGATCGGCCTGACCGACGTCAGCAAGGGAACCGGAAACGTCACGAATCTGAAGAACCGGGCGTGGATCTTGTCCGCCGGCATCGGCACATCGTTCTAAGCGTGCTGCCGGGGCAAGAGAAAAGGGGCCAAGCCCAAATCGTCGCCAGGCTCGACGTGACAAAATATGCGCGAAAGCAGAAAAAGTTGCGACTTTTTGTGCTTTCCGGTAGGAACCGCAACTTCGTCGAGAACGGTGTCCGTTGCGTTCCAGCGCATCGTTTCCTCGCAGCTCTCGTCTGAAACCCGTTCAGCGCAAGAGCGGAATCCGGCGCTGATACGTGTGTTTGCTGACGACGAGATTCGCAAAGTAGACCCCCGAGGCGACCTTCGTGCCCGACTCGGTGCGCCCGTCCCAGGCGGTTGCGTGGCGGCCGGCCGCCTCGGTGACACCGGCGGCGAGGCGGCGTACGAGTCGACCCGTCGCGTCATGGATCGAAAGCGAGACGCGCGCCGAACGCGGCAGTGAATAACTCAGAGAAACCGGCGCCGACGCGCGCGCGGGAGAAGGCGCCGGCGGTGCGAACCACACCGCTTCGGCGCTCGCCCCGGTGATATCGGTAGTCACTGGGGTGTAGTCGATGGTGAGGCTCGGGGGTATGAAACCTTCGCGCGAATAGAACTTCTTGACGGTGGATGTGGTGGTTTCGTCGCCCTTTAGCAGCCAGCCGAAGTTCGATGCCGCGTTGTCGACCCAGAACTGCACGTCGGCGACGAGCCCCGCACCCGTCCACACGTACGGACCAGTGCCGGTCACCGATTGCGAGGCGCTTGGTTGAGCGGCGAACTCGCCGCCGGCCGTCGCCCATGCAAGCGTACTGAAGAACCGAAACTCCCACGTGGCATCGCCGGACAACGCCACGGCACCGGATCCGGAGCCCGAGGAACCCGCTTCGCCCCAATCGGCACTCGCGCGATGCAGCGTCACGGTTCGGGCGGCCGCATCGGGTGACTGAGCCATCTCGAGGCTCAACGTGACGGCATTGATCGTGGAGCCCACAGGAATGGATGACGGGTCGAAAGCCAGCATCCCCCGGCGCTGCGTACCAGCGCCGAAGGAACCGACTCTGCCCACATAGATCCCGTCGCCCACGCCGTTGCTGTTGCCCACAGGCGTCTCGATGAGCGTGTTGTCCTTGGACGGAGCGAGATTTGCAGTCGCGGCCGCCGCGCCGCTTGCGATCGACAGCGATACAGCAATGAACAAACCCGTGAGGATGCTTCGACAGCGGATGGAGAATGTCATAACACGGCTCCCCTAGCAGATGAGAGACGGCAACTCGAAGACGGATGTCGTGACAGGTCGCTACCGAGCGAGTACCACTCGCTGGCTGCGGACGATGCCGTTCGAGCGCAGTTCGACGAAATAGACTCCCGCGGCGACCGTGCCGCGCGCGGCGATGCCGTTCCACGACAGACGATGCCGGCCCGCTGCGCGTCGTCCGGTCGCGAGTGTCGCCACGACTCTCCCACGCGAATCGACGAGCCGCAGGCTCGTCGCACCCGCGCGCGGCAGAGCAAACTCCACCTCGAAGGGGCCGGTGCTTGGGTTGGGCGTGATGCGCGCGATCGCGGGCGACAGCAACACCTCTCCCGCCGTAATCGCGATCGCCCGGAAGGCGGTCATGCGGCCCGACCGGTCCACCCCGGACAAACGGTAGTAATAGGTGGTGCGGGCCAAAACGTTTCGGTCCAGCGCCTCCTCCCCGTCCGCGTTTCCACCCCGCTCGGTCGCGATTTCGATCCACGCCCCGTCTGCGACTTCCGACCGCTCGACCCGCACCGAGACGAACTCGGAGGGATCCCGGAAACGCCAGCGCAGGCGGATGCCGTCCGCCTCCGCGGTGCATCCGAAGTCGGAGAGAACGGTAGCGACGGTCGCACTGGCGGCAAACTTGTAAACAATGCCGCCGGTGCCGTTCGCCGGAGTGTTCGTCACCATGGCATACAACTCGCCGCTGGCGTCCTCGCCGAAGCCATGCACGGTGAGACCGTTCGGTAGCTGATCATTGGGGAACTGTGGCAGGAGAAACTCGAAGATCTCTCCACTCGCCAAGTCGGCGTAGAAGAGACGGCCGTCCACCCGTGGTGGCGCGTTCCGGATCGCCAGGTCACCGAAGACGTACTTGCCGAACAGTGCCGGGATTGCAGCACCGCGATAAACGAAACCACCGGTAATGGAAATGCCGTCGCTGTGATCGTACTCCAGCGTTCCCTGTGGACCGGACAGCGGGTCGATCAGCCCCGCGGGAAGGCCCGGGCTACGAACTCCAATGGTCCCACTAATGCGGTTGAAGAGGAAGTCGCCTTCCTTGACCGCCCATCCGAAGTTGCCGCCAAGAACAATTCGGTCGATCTCCTCGATGTTGTTTTGACCCACATCAGCCTGGATCAAATCGCCGTTGCTGCGGTCGAAGCTGAAACGGTAGGGATTGCGCAGGCCGTAGGCGTAGATCTCCGGCACTTGACCTGCTCCCTGAAACGGGTTTGTGACCGGAATACGGTACTGACCGTTACTGCTGATGGGGTCGAGGCTCGCCGGCGTCAGCGCGGGGTTCACCGGGTCGAACCGCAGCATCTTCCCGAGTGGGGTGCTTAGATTTTGGGCATTGCCGCCCGGCTCGATATGGCTCGGACCCACGTCGTTGGCATTGCCGCCGTCGCCCAGGGCCAAATAGAGATAGCCGTCCGGACCGAAAGCAATCGTACCGCCGTTGTGGTTCGCGGCGTTCTTGCCAAACGAAATGATTTCGCGCCGCGAACTCGCGTCGACCTGGTTGGGGTCCGCGACGCTGATCTTCCACTCCGCAACCACATTCTTGTAGTTTTGCACCGCGTTGTTCGGAGCCACATAGGTTGGGGACGTCGCGACCGGGATGGGTTCGCTGTGGTAGGTATAGAGCGTCCCGAATCCGGCGTTGCCCGGCGTGTTGAAGCCGGGATGGAATGCCAGCCCGAGCAGACCACGTTCGTCGTTGGCGTTCGCCGGATTGAGTGGCGGCGCGACCCGGGTTCGAATGTCGAGCACGGGTGTGGGCAGCAGGACGCCATTCTGAATCAGCCGCACAAGGCCGTTTTGCTCCACGACGAAGAGGCGGTTCAAGTCGCCCGGTGGACTGATTCCATAGTCCGGGGCAGAAATGCCGGTTGCGACCGGCTCGAGGGCCACGGCAATGGCGCCATGTTGGATATCCGGCAAGGGACCGACTTGCTGTGCCATGGCATGTGAAGCAAGCAGCAGCGCAGCGAGGCTGGAGATGTAAGCCTTCTTCCACAACATGAGGTTGTCTCCCTGTTGACGTATGGCGCACGGAGCGACCCGAGAGGAGGGCTTTCGTACGTGCGAGCCGCGACTGTACTCCCGGCCTGACACCTCGGTCCAGTGGAATTCGCGCTCCTGACGGCGTAGTGTCGTACACACTCCGCACGTCGCCACCCGATTCAGAAGATTCTGCGGTATCAGGCTGCGGCGCGTTTGGGGTCGCCGCGTGCGGGCGTTAGATCACTCCCAGTACCGACTCGACATCGGAGCGATGCGGGAGTGATGGCGCGGCTCCCCGCCCCTGTACGCAGAGGGACGCCGCAACATTGGCATAGTGCAGCGATTGCGAGAGCGCGTCGCCCGCGATCCAGCGCGCCGCGAGCGCACCGACAAAACAGTCGCCTGCACCGGTCGGGTCGACCGCCCGCACTCTACGGGCTGGCATCAGTTGACGCGTGCCGGCGTGCACGGCGACTGCGCCGCGCTCCCCCAGCGTCACGACGACCACCTGATCGGCTCGCACCTGCAGAGTCTGCGCCGCGGCCTGAACTGCACCCACATCGTCCGGATCGAGGGCCGGGATCCCGGCAAGCAATGCGGCCTCGGTTTCGTTCAGGACCAGGATGTCGGTGATTTCGAGCAAGTGCGCTGGACAAGATTGCGCGGGTGACGGATTGAGCAGGGTTGTGGCGCCCTGTTGCTTGCCGTGCTCGAAGAAGGCCTGCACCGTGGCGAGCGGGATCTCGAGTTGGCTGACGAGAATGTCCCCGGGAGAAACCGCGACGCGGCGGACGGCCTCCGGTCCGAGGCATGCGTTTGCGCCCGGCACGACAACGATCGTGTTTTGTGCGCTCGCATCAATGATGATGCAGCCGATCCCAGTCGCGCCCGCCGTTCGCCCGAGATGCGTCACGTCGATGGCTTCGGAGCGCAAGAAGGCGGCGAGTGAATCGCCGAAGGCATCTTCCCCGAGCATCGCCACCAAGGATGTGGGGGCCCCGAGCCGCGCTGCCGCCACGGCTTGATTGGCGCCCTTGCCACCGGGGAAGGTTTGGAATGTCTCGCCGAGCACCGTCTCCCCGGCGCGCGGATGCCGGGCCGCGTGCACGACGAGATCCATGTTGACGCTGCCGGCGACGACCACCCGCCGTGCCGAACGGTCCGCGTTCATGTGCCCCACCTCCGGCGGCGTGGGATGCTACCATGCGCCACATTCTGCCGGCTGCGCACCGCGGCCGCTGGTCTCGGGACGCGCGTCTTCGCAAACCGCATTCCGTGGAGCGTAAACATCCCTCGCACCTTCCTCATCGACACCGACACGGCATCGGACGACGCCGTGGCCATCTTGATGGCGCTGCGCTGGCCCGATGTCGAGGTCGCGGCCATCACGATCGTCGCCGGCAACATGCCGCTCGAGCGCGGCGCTCGCAACGCGCTCTACACGGCAGAGCTGTGCGGGTCGAACGTCCCCGTGTACCTCGGCGCCGCGAAACCGCTCCAGCGCGACAACTGCCATGCCGAATGGTTCCACGGCGACGACGGCATGGGCAACATGCACTATCCGCCGCCCGTGCGCCGCCCGGCGACGAAACACGCCGTCGACGCGATCCTCGACACGGTGTGCAGCCACCCCGGACTGACGCTCGTCTCCTTGGGACCCTTGACCAACCTCGCGCTCGCAGTGGAGCGCAACCCCGGCTTCGTACGCAACGTCGGCCGCGCCGTCGTCATGGGCGGCGCCGCGTGCACGGTCGGCAACGTTACGCCCGCCGCCGAGTACAACATCTGGGTCGATCCGGAGGCCGCACGCATCGTCTTCCGCTCCGGCTTGGCCGTCGAGATGGTGGGCTGGGAGCTGTCGCGCGGCGCTGCGAACCTGCTCGAGGACGACATCGAAACGATCCGCGGACTCGAGAACGACCTGGCGCGTTTCGTTCTCGACAGCAACCGGGTCGTCATGCGCTCGACCCGCGAACAAAGCGGCGACCCGGGCCTGGGCCTCCCCGATCCGGTGGCGATGGCGGTGGCACTCGACCCAGCCGTCTGCACCTCGAAGAGCCGCCACCACGTCGAAATCGAAACCACGAGCGAACTGACACGCGGCATGACCGTAGTGGACCGCTTGGGACGCGCCGGTGACGCCATGAACAAGGCAGCATGGGGCGACCTGGCCGGCTCCCCGCCGAACGTCACCGTCTGCTGGGAAATCGATGCTGCGCGGTGGAAGCAAGATCTTCTCAGCGTGCTGCGGACGTAGTCTGGAGTCGGCCATGTGGCATCGCCATCGATCGAGGATCGGCCTCTGCGCCGTCATCACTTTCGCGAGTCCAGTTGCCTGCTGGAGCGAAGCACGTCTGCCGGGTGACGCCATTCCACTGTCTGACGCGTACCGGGAACCGGGAGGATTTCTGGCCCGGTGCGTGGCCGTCGACGATCCAACACCTGCGCCCGCCAGCGACGTCCAATCGTTCAGCCAGACCTTCCGAGTGCTCGACTTGGTTCGCGGCTCGACGCATGGTGACTCACGTGCGGCGATCACCTACACGACGGGCCGCGACGAGCGTCCGATCCGGCGGGGTGAGATCGTCTATTGGTTCGGAACCATCGCGGCGGACGACGCTTGGTCGGTCCGCAAGGCACTGCCCGATACCGGCGACGATCTCGACGATGCCCGCCGCGCGGCCGATCAGTCCCGGTACGAGCACAAACCGGCGGGAATCGCGGTATCCATCGACCGGGTGCAGTCCATCTCAGCGTTGGGTGAGCCGCTGCCGGTCGGGCTTTGGGTTTCGCGCGATGATCCCGATTCGATCCTCGCGTGGGCGGACTTCGGGGCTGGGCACTTCGACATCGTGGCGAGCGATGGAGAGCCGGTCGAACGCTCGGGGCCGGAGCCCTCGATCGCGGCACGGCTCGAGCCGTTCGCGGCCGGGACCCGGCGCAAAGTATGGAGAGAGGACCTCGGGCCGGCGTACGACTGGCTCGCGGGACGCCCCATGCGGTCGTTCACGATGGTGTGGCGTGGCACGATGCGAATCGGTGATCGCGATGCCACACCGGTCGAAGTCGTCTCGCCTCCCGAGCGGTTTGTGATTCGCGATCCCCGCCAGCTCGCATGGGGCACGCCCGGCGCCGGGCTCGCGTGCGGGTTGGCCGCCGAACACGACAGCGTCATGCAAGGCGATCGCCTGCAACTGCAATTGGGATTGCGGTTCGATCCGGACACCGCGCCGCCTTCCCTCGGCATGCTGAATGACTATTCGCGCGAAGTGGGCTTTACATTCACGAACAAGCGCACGGGCGAAAGCATCGCCCGCGCCCCGACCGTATTCGTGGGCATTGGCTTGCCCATGGCGGGACACAACGATTTTGTGCCGCTGCACGAGCGTCCGGTGATTGTCCGGTCGATTCCCGTCTCACTGCTCACTCCGGAGGGCGAGCAGCTTCCGGAAGGGACTTACTCGGTCGTGGCGTGGTACCAGAACGAGGGTACCCCGCAAATCCTCGAACCGGACTGTTGGTTTCCGACCGAGTACAAAGGCCCGTGGACATTCTGGAAAGGGAAACTCTCTTCGGCGCCGATTCTGATGTGCGTTCAGCGCGCCGATTCAATCGTGCAGAACTTCCGAGTGAACTCCGGGTACGTCGTGCAGAAGTCGGACGGCCGGACGTGCTGGGGTCTCAGTCCGCAGAATCCGCTACACGTTCGGGTCGCGACACGTCCGGGGTATTACATCGGACGCAAGACTACTGGGTCCTTCGCCATCGGTAACGAGCACCGCAGACCTGCCGGAGGACAAGAGAGCAGCGCGGTTTGGGAGCCGGGGGGCGGTTGCATGTGTCGCCTGACGCCGGAAGAGGAGGCGCGTCTCGCGGCTGGCGAGCGACTCACGATGCACGGCGAGAGCACCATTTTCGAAACATCGAATCCCCCGGGACACATGTGGCGCCCGGAGGCTGGGGACTATCGCGTCCTCTGGCGCGGCAGTTTCGACAGTGGAACGCCGGCGCGGCACTAGACTCAGCGGCGAATCGCGACGACCGAGGAGGCGGTGGAAATCGACCCATTGTCGCGATCCCGCCGGTGGCGCTAGGCTTCCTGGCCGGTCGTGCGTTCGAAATCCCGAACCAGGCCCGCGCGCCTCGCCAGCGCCAACGGCACATCCCTGAGCGGAGCACTGCCATGAGCATTACGGTACAAGTCCCCGGCGTGCTGCGCGACCGTTGTAACGTCGCGGCAGAGATTCCCGTCATAGCGTCGGGGGTGCGCGAATTGCTCGAGCAGCTCGAACGGCACTACCCCGAGTTGCATCGCAGCGTCTGCGACGAGACCGGCGCCGTGCGCCGCCACATCAACCTGTTCGTCAATACGTCGAATACCCGCGACCTGGAGGGCGTCGATACGGTGCTCGCCCCAGGCGATACGGTCACCATTTTGCCCGCGGTTTCAGGAGGTTAGCATGCCGGAGCGAGTCATCCTGTGCATCGGGACCAAGAAGGGCCTGTTCGTGGCCGAAGCCTCGAGGACCCGGCGCACTTTCGCGCTGCGCGGGCCCTTCGGAGCCGGTGTCGGCGTGTATTCGGCGCTGATCGACAACCGCGGCGCTCCGCGCCTGTACGCCTCGAGCTGCAATCCGTTCTTCGGCATGAAGGTCCTGCGCTCGACCGACCTCGGCAGGTCGTTCAAGGAAACCAAGTCGGCACCCGCCTTCCCGAAAGAAGACGGCCGCGCGCTTGCCAACATCTGGGCGCTCGAGACGGGTGGCGGCAAGAAGGATCTGCTGTGCGGCGTCGAACCGGCGTCGTTTTTCCGCAGCCGCGATGCGGGCGACACCTGGGAGATGGTCGATGGCATCAGCAACCACGATCACGCGCGCAAGTGGCACCCGGGCAATGGCGGGCTCTGCATGCACACGATCATCCGGGACGGCAATCGCGTCCACCTCGGCATCTCGACCGGCGGCCACTACCTGAGCGAGGACGGCGGCGAAACATTCACCGCTTCGAACAAGGGTGTCGGCGCCGGATTCCAGCCCGATCCCTACCCCGAGTTCGGCCAGTGCGTGCACAAGATCGTCCGCCATGACGACGCTCCCGGCCGCCTCTATATGCAGAACCACGGCGGTTGGGCCAACTGGGACGGGCCCGGGGGTCCGCGCCCCGACATCGGCGTGCTGCGAAGCGACGATCACGGCCACACCTGGCGTTCGATCGCCAAGGGGCTGCCGACGGACTTCGGATTCCCGATCGTCGTCCACCCGGACGACCCCGACACGGTCTACGTTGCACCGCTCGAACCAATGACGCGCACCTGCCCAGGCGGCGCACCGGCTGTCTGGCGGAGCGAGAACGGCGGCGACTCGTGGCGCCGCCTGACCCGCGGGCTGCCGAAGAAGGCCAGCTTCTTCACGATCCTGCGCGACGCCATGGATGTCGACCGGCTCAAGTCTCCGGCACTGTACTTCGGCACGACGACCGGTCAGCTTTGGCTCGGCCGCGATGGCGGCGAGCAATGGGAGTGCCTGTTCGATTCGCTGCCGCCGATCAACTGCGTGAAGGTGGCGGTGGTCTGAGTGCCACCGGCGCGTAGCGCGCCGTGAAATGGCGCAGCACCGGCGACTGCTCGACAAACCGGTACGGCACCAGGCTCGCGCGGCGCCGGAACATTTCCGCCACGACTTCGACTACATAGTCCATGTGGCTCTGGGTGTAGACGCGCCGCGGGATCGCGAGCCGCACGAGTTCGCGCGGCCCGGGATGTTCGGCGCCGGTCGCCGCATCGTGTTTGCCAAACATGGCGGTACCGATTTCGACCGCCCGCACGCCACCCAGTACGTACAGTTCGGCGCAGAGCGCAATGCCGGGCAAGTCGAGCGGCTGCAAATGGGGCGCGAAGCGTGCTGCGTCCAAGTAGATGGCGTGGCCGCCCGGCGGCTGCAGGATGGGCACGCCGGCGCGCGTCAAGTGTTCGCCGACGTAGCGCGTCGACGTAATACGATAATGCAAGTATTGTTCGTCCACAACCTCCTGCAACCCTACCGCGATCGCTTCCAAGTCGCGCCCCGCCAATCCGCCGTACGTTGGAAATCCTTCCGTGAGCACCAAGAGATCCTTTTCGAGGCGCGCCAGGTCCGCGTCGCGCGTCGCCAGGAAACCGCCGATATTGCTCAGGCCATCCTTCTTGGCGGACATCGTGCAGCCATCCGCCAACGCGCACATGTCGGCGACAATCTCGCGCACGGCGCGGCCGCCTTGTCCCGCTTCCCGGAGTTTGATGAGATAGGCGTTCTCCGCAAACCGGCACGCGTCCAAGTACAACGGCCGCCCGTAGTGCCGGCATACGGCCGCCACGTCGCGCAGGTTTTCCAGCGACGCCGGCTGTCCGCCACCCGAGTTGTTGGTGATCGTGATCATGACGAGCGGGATGCGCTCCCTGCCGTAGGTTTCGAACGCCGTACGCAGGGCCTCGACATCCATGTTGCCCTTGAACGGGTATTCGCTCGCCGTATCGCGTGACTCGACACACGGCAAGTCGAGTGCTGTCGCACCCAAGAACTCGACATTGGCGCGAGTGGTGTCGAAGTGAGTGTTGTTCGGCACGACGTCGCCCGGTTTGCAGAGCACGGAGAACAGGAGGCGTTCCGCGGCTCGTCCCTGGTGAGTTGGAATGACGTGCGGGAAGCCCATGAGATCGCGGACCGCGCGTTCGAACCGGTAGAACGACGGGCTGCCGGCGTAGGATTCGTCGCCGCGCATGATCGCACCCCACTGCTCGGCACTCATGGCACCGGTGCCGCTGTCGGTGAGCAGGTCGATCAGCACGTCGTCGGAGTGCAGGCGGAAGACGTTGTACCCCACCGCTGCGATCCGCTCGGCGCGCTCCTCGGCGGTGGTAAGGCGGATGCGCTCGACGCTCTTGATGCGGAATGGTTCGATGATGGTCTGAAACACGGCGGCCTTGCGGTGCAAAGGAACCTCCAGCGAAGCCCGAGCCAGGCGCCGGGGGGGTGTCGCCTTCCGGCACACCTCCATCTCGGTGGCGGCGCCACGCGCTACATCTAACGACGCAAACAGCGGCGAATCAACCGTTTCGCCGGGTCCGGATTGCGGCACGAGGTAAGCAGGGGGAGAAGTTAGGCCAAGGGTGCGATCGGCCCCCGCCGGTCGCAGTGTCTTGGGCTCATGAGAGCCGCGGCGACGGGAGAATGAGCATGCGGGTCGAGACCAAGGACTGCACTGCGGTCCGGCGCGTGATCACCGTCGACGGCAATGAAGCCGCCGCACGTTCGGCGTACGCGCTGAACGAGATCTGCTGCATCTATCCCATCACCCCCTCCTCCCCCATGGGCGAATCGGCGGACGCCTGGTCAGCGGCGCGCCATCCCAACCTGTGGGGCACGATCCCGGCGGTCGTGGAGATGCAGAGCGAAGGCGGCGCCGCAGGCGCGGTGCACGGGGCGTTGCAGACGGGCGCTCTCACGACGACCTTCACGTCATCTCAAGGCCTGCTGCTCATGATCCCGAACATGTACAAGATTGCCGGCGAACTCACGTCGACGGTCTTCCATGTCGCAGCCCGCTCGGTCGCAGCACAGGCGCTCTCCATCTTCGGCGATCATAGCGACGTCATGGCGGCACGCGGAACCGGCTGGGCCATGCTGGCCGCGGCCTCGGTGCAAGAGGCGCACGATTTCGCCGTCATCGCGCAGGCCGCCACCCTCAAAGCGCGCTTGCCCTTCGTGCATTTCTTCGACGGCTTCCGCACCTCGCATGAGGTCGCCAAGATCGAAGCTCTGTCACCTGAGACGCTACGTTCGATGATCGATGACCGGCTGGTGTGGGAGCACCGCCGCCGTGGGCTATCGCCGGATCACCCGGTGTTGCGCGGCACGGCGCAAAACCCGGACGTCTTCTTCCAGGCCCGGGAGGCCGTCAATCCCTGGTACGACGCCTGCCCGGGCATCGTGCAGGCGACGATGAACTACTTCGCGGCGCTCACCGGCCGCCAGTACAAGCTCTTCGACTACAGCGGCGCCCCGGACGCCGAACGGGTGGTCGTGTTGATGGGCAGCGGCGCCGAGGCCGCATCCGAGTGCGTCGAGCATCTGTCGGCCCGCGGTGAAAAGGTGGGCGCCTTGCGGGTGCGCCTCTTCCGCCCATTCTCGATTGCCGCATTCCTCGCCGCCCTGCCCCGTTCGGTGCGCGCCGTCGCGGTTCTGGATCGCACCAAAGAGCCCGGCGCTGCCGGAGAGCCGTTGTACCAGGATGTGGTCACCGCGTGGAACGAGGCCGACCCGACCAGGGCGCGACCGCATATCGTCGGTGGGCGCTACGGTCTGTCGAGCAAAGAGTTTACGCCGGCGATGGTGAAGGCGGTGCTCGACGAGTTGAAGAAGGGGGCGCCACGCAATCATTTCACGGTTGGCATCGTCGATGACGTGTCGGGCACGAGCCTCGAGCACGACCCGGACTTCAGTACCGAGAGCGAGGGCGTCTTCCGCGCCCTCTTCTACGGCCTTGGCAGCGACGGCACGGTCGGCGCGAACAAGAACACCATCAAGATCATCGGCGAGGGCACTGACTTCAACGCCCAAGGCTACTTCGTATACGACAGCAAGAAGGCCGGTTCCATCACCGTGAGCCACCTGCGCTTCGGCCCGCAGGCCATCCGGTCCGCGTACCTGATCCGCAAAGCCAACTTCATCGGCTGCCACCACCCGATGTTTCTGGAGAAGCAAGACATCCTCGAAGCGGCGCTCCCGGGCGGCGTGTTTCTGCTCAACACGGCGGCCCCGGCCGGCAAGGTGTGGGAAACCCTGCCGCGCGAGGCGCAGCAGCATCTCATCGCCAAGAAGCTGAAGTTCTACGTCATCGACGCCTTCACGGTGGCGCGCGACACCGGCATGGCAGGGCGCATCAACACCATCATGCAAACGTGTTTCTTCGCCATCAGCGGCGTACTGCCGCGCGCCGCGGCTATCGCCCAGATCAAAAATTCCATCGAAGTGACCTACGGCAAGAAGGGTCAGAGCATCGTGCAGATGAACTTCGATGCGGTCGACGAGACGCTCGACCGACTGCACGAAGTCCAAGTCCCGGAGGCCTGCACGACGCGGCACACGATTCCGGCCCCCGTGAGTGAACGCGCCCCCGAGTTCGTGCGCTTCGTGCTCGGTCCAATCATTGCCGGACGCGGCGATGATTTGCCCGTGAGTGCGCTGCCCGCCGACGGCACCTATCCCACCGGAACCGCCAAGTGGGAGAAGCGCAACATCGCCGTCGAGATCCCCATTTGGGACGCCGATCTGTGCATCCAGTGCGGCAAGTGCGCCATCGTCTGTCCGCACGCCGCCATCCGCTCCAAGGCCTACCCGGCAGCCACGCTCGCCGGTGCACCCGCCGGTTTCAAGTCCTCACCGGCGCGCGGCAAGGACTTCGAGAGCCTCGGAGAGGACATGGTCTACACGATTCAGGTCGCACCGGAGGACTGCACCGGTTGTGGCATCTGCGTCGAGGTCTGCCCGGCGAAGAACAAACACGAGTCGCGTCTCCGCGCCATCAACTTGGAGCCCCAGCCCGTACACAAAGCGCGCGAAGCCGAGTGGTTCGAGTTCTTCCTGCGCCTGCCGGAACCGGATCGGCGCGCGGTCAAATCGAGCAGCGTGCGTGGCAGCCAGCTCTTGGAACCGCTCTTCGAATTCAGCGGCGCCTGCTCCGGGTGTGGCGAGACCCCCTACGTCAAACTCGTGAGCCAGCTGTTCGGGGACCGGGCCCTGGTCGCCAACGCCACCGGCTGCTCGTCCATCTACGGCGGCAACCTGCCGACGACGCCATGGGCCCAGACCCGCGAGGGGCGCGGCCCCGCGTGGTCCAACTCGCTGTTCGAGGACAACGCGGAGTTCGGGCTTGGCTTCCGCTTGACCCTCGATAAGCAGGCGCAGATGGCGTCGGAGCTGCTGGAGAAACTGCGACCCGAGATCGGCAGCGCCCTCGTCGACGGGCTCGTGAACGCCGATCAGAACGACGCGGCGGGCATCTACGATCAACGATTGCGCGTCGAGGAACTCGCAAGCGCGTTGGCGCGCCTGCACGGTAACGCGGATGCCGACAACCTCGCATCACTGTGCAGCGCGCTGGTGAAGAAGAGCGTCTGGATCATCGGCGGCGACGGCTGGGCGTATGACATCGGTTTCGGCGGCCTCGACCACGTCATGGCGAGCGGCCGCAACGTCAACATCTTGGTGCTCGACACCGAGGTCTACAGCAACACCGGCGGGCAGATGAGCAAGAGCACGCCGCGCGGTGCGGTGGCCAAGTATGCCGCCGGCGGCAAGGCCATGCCGAAGAAGGACCTCGGCCTCATCGCCATGACCTACGGCAATGTGTACGTGGCGCGAGTCGCCATGGGTGCGAACGATGCGCAGACCATCCGGACCCTGCTCGAGGCCGAGGCGTATGACGGGCCATCTTTGGTCATCGCCTACAGCCACTGCATCGCGCATGGCATTCAGATGCGCACCGCGATGACCAATCAAAAGCTCGCGGTGCAGTGCGGCCACTGGCCGCTCTTCCGCTACAACCCCGAGCGGGCGCGCGACGGCAAGAACCCGCTGCAGCTCGACAGCAAGGCTCCGAGCATCCCGTTCGCGCGCTACGCGGAAATGGAGATGCGTTACAAGATGCTCACCAAGTCGCACCCCGAGGAAGCGCGCCGCCTGCAGGCCTTGGCGCAACAGGATGTCGACGCGCGCTGGCGACTCTACGATCAGATGGCTTCGGCGGTGTACGAAGGTGCGGCGGCGATGGCATCGCCGACCGTGCCGCCGGTCTCGGGCCCCGAATCAGGCGTTGTGTCCGCCGTCCGGCAAGAGACGGCAAGGAGCGAGACATGACCGACCTCTCGACCACCTATCTGGGCCTGCCGCTCGCCAACCCGCTCGTTCCGGGGGCGTCGCCGCTCTCCCGCCAGCTCGATTCAGCCAAACGTCTGGAAGACGCCGGCGCCGCCGCCATCGTCATGGAGTCGCTGTTCGAAGAACAGATCGTCCAGGATCAGCGCGAGCTGTACTGGTGCACGACCAACGCCACCGAGAGCTACGCCGAGTCGCTGTCGTACTTCCCCGAGCAAGAGATCTACGCGGTGAGCGGCGAGGGGTACCTCGAGAAGATCCAGCGGATGAAGGCGGCGCTCTCCATCCCGGTGATCGCCAGTCTGAACGGCGCCACGCTCGGTGGCTGGACACGCTACGCCCACCTCATGGAGCAAGCGGGTGCCGACGCGCTCGAGCTCAACATCTATTTCCTCGCGACCGACGCCGAGCAAACGTCGCAGGCGGTCGAGGCGCGCTATCTCGACATCTTGCGCGCCGTGCGCGAGTCAGTGCGCATCCCCATTGCAGTCAAGCTGGGCCCATACTTCAGCGCGTTCGCGCGCCTGGCGCAAGACCTGGACCACGCCGGTGCCGACGGCCTCGTCCTCTTCAACCGCTTCTACCAGCCCGATTTCGATCTCGACGAACTCGAGGTCGTGCCCAACGTGTTACTCAGTACACCACAGGCCATGCGCCTGCCGTTGCGGTGGATCGCCATCCTGCATGGCCGCCTGCGGGCCAGTCTCGCCGCAACGGGCGGCGTCCACACGGCCCACGACGTCGTGAAGATGCTCCTGGCCGGCGCCGACATCACCCAGATGGCCTCGGCCCTCCTCCAACACGGCCCCGGCCACGTAAGCACCGTGCTCGCCGGCCTCACCGCGTGGATGGAAGAGAAAGGCTTCGAATCCGTCGCCCAGATGAAAGGCAGCATGAGCTACAAAAACGTCCGCGACCCCGCCACCTTCGAGCGCGCCAACTACATGAAAGCCCTCAAGCGCTACATCTAAGCGCGTGCATGGCCTACCGGAGGGGATGTCGGAATCGCACCCGCGCAGTAGCAGAGGCCGCTCAGCGTGCTTCAACCCCCGAAGGGAGCACCAAGCTCCCCATAGCTAAACATGAGCCGCCCGGCGCCATCCAGCGACGGAGCGCGACGGTGCGCACAGGTGTGGGCGGGCGAGTCGAGAGGAGCCGAAGGCCTGGAGGGCCGAGAGGCGACGAGCGAGGGAGAGAGCCGACAGGAGGTCGGCGAACGACCGCGAGCCCGCCCGCACCTGGGCGCGCCGTCGCGCGGTGCCCTTGCAGTGAGTTCCTTCCTTGGTGCGGCGCGTTATTTCCCGGACACGCCCATCATGCCGCGCGTCACGAAGTCGCTCATCGTGAAGACGAAGAGAAAGAGCAGCCAGACGAAGGCACTGACGATGACCAGCTTGGTGAGCCGCGTGCTGTATTTGGCGTGCATGAAGAAGAGGATGACGATGGTCGCCTTGGTAATCGCGATTCCCAGTGCCACCAAGGTATTCAACGGACCCAAATCCTGGAACGCCACGACGACCGTAATCAAGGTGAGCGCCAGGAGCGTGACGAACACCCCGACATAGTTGCGAATCGGACTCACGTGCATCGACATGCCGGTCCTCCGCTCAGTGCCGTCCCAACAGGTACAGCAAGGGGAACAGGAAAATCCACACGATATCGACGAAGTGCCAGTAGAGGCCGAAGCACTCGATCGGGTGGTAGTAATCCGCCGTGTACTTGCCGCGCACACAAGATGGCAAGAGCCACAGGATGAGGCCGGCGCCGATGATCATGTGCAAGGCGTGCAGCCCGGTCATGGCGAAATACAGCGAGTAGAACAGCTGTACCTCGCGCCCGCCCGGCCCATCCCATTGGAAATGCAACCCGGGAATCAGGTGATGCGCGAACTTGTCGTGGTACTCGATCGCCTTCACCCCGAGGAACACGAATCCCAGAATAAGCGTCAGCACCATGAACCCGGTTAACTTCTTGCGCTCGCCGGTCTGCGCCGCGCGGACGCCGAGCGCCATGGTCAAACTGCTGCAAATCAGCACGATGGTATTGAAGGCACCCAACCGGATGTCGAGGTGGTGGCTGCCGGCGTGAAACGCCAGTGGGAACTTCCACCGGTAGAGCAAATACGCCATGAACAGGCCGCCGAAAAACATGATTTCGGTGACCAGAAAAATCCACATCGCCAGCGTCGACGATTCGCGCTGCTGGTCCAGAGTTTCGAAGTGATGCGCCAGGAGCGGATGTGCTTCAGTGGACACCCTGGCCCCCTTCCGCGTACGCGTACGCCTCCGTCACGACGGGCGTGCTGACGAAATTGTGGGTCGGCGGCGGCGAAGTCGTCTGCCACTCCATGCCGACGGCGTTCCACGGATTGTTGCCCGCGTGCACCGGCTTCCGCAGCGACATGATGAAGTAAATGGTCGGCAGCAGATACCCGACGCCCAGAATCGTCGCACCCGCCGTCGACATGACGTGCAGCACCTGGAACTCCGGCGGGTACTCGTGATAGCGGCGCGGCATTCCCATATAGCCCATGATGAACTGCGGGAAGAACGTCAGGTTGAATCCCACGAACACGATCATCGCCGACAACCGCGACCAGAACTGCGGATAAAGCCGCCCGGTCATCTTGGGCCACCAGTAGTGCAAGCCGCCCATGTAGCCCATGATCGTGCCGCCCACCATGACGTAGTGGAAGTGCGCCACGACGAAGTACGTATCGTGGACGTGCACGTCGATGCCCAAGGTCGCCAGCATGACACCCGTGAGTCCGCCGATCGTGAACAGACCGATGAACCCAAGCGCGTAGAGCATGGGTGTCTCGTATGCCACCGAACCCTTGTAGAGCGTCGCCGACCAGTTGAAGATCTTGATGGCCGAAGGCACCGCGACGAACATACTCAGGAAAGAAAACACCACGGAGGCGTACGCCGATTGCCCGCTCACGAACATGTGGTGGCCCCAGACGACGAACCCCACCACCGCGATCCCCAGGCTCGCGAAGGCCACGAACTTGTAGCCAAAGATCGACTTGCGCGAGAAAGCCGCGATCAGCTCGCTGATGACACCCATGGCAGGCAACACCATGATGTAGACGGCGGGATGTGAATAGAACCAGAACAGGTGCTGGAACAGCACCGGGTCGCCGCCGCGCGTCGGGTCGAAGATCGCCAGGCCAAACCCGCGTTCGAGGGCGAGCAAGAGCACGGTCACGGCGATCACCGGCGTTCCCAAGATCATCACCAGACTCGTCGCATAGTGCGCCCACACGAAGAGCGGCAGCTTGAACCAGCCGAGACCTGGAACGCGCATGCGGTGAATCGTCACGATGAAGTTGAAGCCGGTCAGAATCGACGAGAATCCGGTGATGAAAACCCCGAGCCCGGTCGCCACCACGTACGAGTTCGAGTAGTTCGTACTGAACGGCGTGTAGAAAGTCCAGCCGGTGTCGACGCCGCCGGCGATCATGGCGCCGAGCGTGAACAAACCGCCCACCACGTAGATGTACCAGCTCAACAGGTTGATCCGCGGGAAAGCCAAATCCTTCGCGCCGACCATGAGCGGGATCAGGAAGTTCCCCAAGACCGCCGGAATCGCCGGGATGAGGAAGAAGAACACCATGATGACACCGTGCATCGTGAACAGGCGATTGTAAATATCCGGGCCGAACAGGTCGCCCTGCGGGGTCAACAATTCCAGGCGTACAAGACCGGCGAAGAGGCCGCCCAGTGCGAAGAAAAACGACACCGACACCAGGTACAGCATCGCAATGCGTTTGTGATCCAGCGTGAAAAGCCACGACTTCCAGCCATAGCCGTCGTTCAAATAGTCGACATGCTGCTCGGGCGAAAGAGCGGTCTGGGTCATGGCGTCCCGTCCGTCGTGAAACCGGCGCGCCGCAGCGCCGCCGCACCGGCCGGCACGGCTCCCGCCGCGGGCTGGATCGTCTTGATGTAAGCGATAAGACTCATGAGATCGTCCTCCGCCACCTGGCCTTGAAACGTGGGCATGAGCGGTTGGAAGCCGGCGACGACTTTGGTGTTCGGACTCAGGATCGACTCGCGGATGTACGTCTCGTCGGCCAGCACGGTGCCACCGTTCGCAAGTTGAACGCGTTTGCCGAACAGGCCCGCGAGCCCGGGGCCGCGCACCGCGGTGTCCTGCCGGTGGCAGGTGACACACGCCAGCGCCGTGAACAATTCTTCGCCGCGTGCTACGGGTGTCATCGTGCTCGTTTTGCCACCCGCGAGCCACAGCTCGTATTCACGCGGGGTTTGCACGATGACGCGGCCGACCATTCCGGAGTGCTGCGTACCGCAGTACTCGGCGCAGAAGATGTGGTACTCGCCCGGTTTGGTGGGCTGGAACCACAGGCTCGTGTAGCGGCCTGGCAGCACGTCGCACTTGGTCCGGAAGGACGGGAAGTAGAGGCTGTGGATGACGTCCTCGGAGGTCATCGTGATCTTGATCGGATGCCCCGTCGGCACGTGCAACTCGTTGATCTCGCGATGTCCGTCCGGATGTTGGAACTTCCACATCCATTGCTTGCCGACACAGTAGTACTCGGTCGACTGTGCCGGCGGCCGGCAGAGCGAGAAGAAGACCTTGGTGCCCCACGCGAACAAGAACAGCATGATGATGAACGGCAGGACCGACCAGCCGATTTCGAGCATGTTGTTGCCGTGGATCGGCACGCCGACCTGGTCGGCGTGGCGGCGGCGGTACTTGACCGACAAGAAGACGACCAGGAAGAAAATGATCACCGTGAACACCAACGAGATGAGCACGCTGACGTAATAGATGGCGTCGACTTGCCCCGACAACGTCGAGGCGGATTCGGGCGCCAGTCGGATGCTCTCGAACATCAGGTCCTCACCGCCAGCATCATGCGCCGGTCCCGCCGGCGCAGCACGAGGACCAGGGCCGCGAGACCGCCAAGCGTCAGCACCGCAGCCAAACGCAGGATTGCAATGACCGTCGCACCGTACTTGCCGGTCGCGGGGTCATAGTGAAAGCAGTACAGCAGGACCTGGTCGACGACGTTGCCGATCTTGCCGTCGGCGGCTTCGACGAGCCCCAGGCGCAGATCCTTGGGCGGATACTCCACGCCGTAAAAGTAGCGTGACAGGTGTCCGTCCGGGGTCAGCACCATGATGCCGCTCGCATGTGCGAACTGCTTCGCCTTCTCGTCCCACTGGTAACGGAAGCCGCACGCCTTGGCGAGGGTTTGAATCGAGGCTTCCGAGCCGGTGAGAAAGTGCCAGCCGGCCGCCGCGCCTTCGCGCCGGTAGCGCGCCAAATAACCGGCCTTCTTCTTGGCCGCGATCTGCGGTGTGTCGCGCGGATCGAAACTGACCGTAATGACATCGAATTCCTTGCCCACGTCGAACTTGACCATCTCCATGCAACTGGTCAGGCCGTTCAACACCATCGTGCACAGCATCGGACATTCGTAGTAGACGAGCGACAGGACGGCCGGTTTGCCCTGCATGAGGTCGGCCAAGCGCACCTCTTTGCCGGCCTCGTCTTGGAACACGAGGTCAAGCGGCACTTGCTCGCCCAGCCGTTGATCGAACCCGACGTTGCGGAGGACGCCGGGCATCTGTGTCGCCGGGACGGTGTTCGAGTTGGTGACCCCGGGAGTGTGAAACGTCGGCATGTCGGCAGCCGCGGCCGCCGCGCAGGTCGCGACGAGGCCGGCGGCGATGCCGAGCCGCTGCAGACAACGTTCGAGCCGCGCCGATCGACGGGTCACCGCGGCCTCCCGGGATGAGTGGCGTGGGCGCCTTTCGCAGGCTGGCCTTGCAGGGCCGGCTCGGGAGCCGGACTCGGAGGCGGCAAGGCCTCCGGGGCGGCCCCGGACACGCTGGATGGTTTCCACGGCAGGCCGCGGGCCGCCAGGAGGTCGATCGCCCGGTCAACGGGCAAGCGCACGATGCGCTGGGCGGGGTCCACCCAACCGTAGGTTGTCAGAGTCTGCCGCTGCTCGGTCTGATAGCGCTGCAGATCGAGATTGGGGCGATCTTGAAGTCGCGGCTCGGGCGGCGAATGGGCAACGCTACGATCCACGAGCGGCGACGCGGGCCGGTCTTGCGCCACCTCTTGGGCTTGGAAGACGCGATACAGCGCGTACATGAGAATGCCGGATGCGACCAGGCCGATGCACATCCACACCAAGAAGCCGCCGATGCCGCGGACATCGATTTCGGTATCGAACTCGGGGCCGCCGCCGTGGCCGGCGTCATGACGCCGTGCGTCACTCATGATTCAACGCCTCCGGCAAGAACGGATCGTGGACCGGCAGCAACGAACGGCCGGCCAAGTGCCGCGCCGCGAGCGCCACGAACACCCCGCCGATTGCGATCACGGTCGCCGCATCCAGCCAATGGACGCGGACACCCTCGGGATGAAAGTTCGGCGCCGCCTGGAAGTACAGCTCCCACCAGCGCATGAACAACAGCCACCCGGCAAAGAACGCCAGGCGGCGCGGGAAGCGCTTGATCTTCTTCGAGAGCAACGACAAGAACGGAAACCAGAAGTGGAAGAGCACCAAGACCAAGGCCAACGCCTTCCAACTGGAAGCAAAGCGTTTGAGGAAGTACGGGATTTCTTCCGGCAGATTCGCCGACCAGATGATGATGAACTGCGAGGTCGTGAAGTAGCCCCACAGCAACAGGAACGCGAACAGCAGCGTGCCGTGGTCGTGGTGGTGCTGCGGCCGGAACACCTTCGACATCGGCTCGCGGTCCACCAAGTAACGCGACCACAGGATCGCAAAGCAGAGCCCAGCGATGGCACAGCCACCGATGAACTGCAGGCCATAGATGCTCGAGAACCAGTGCGGATCGAGCGACATCAGCCAATCGAAGGTCGCGAAGCTGACGCTCAGCACGAACAGCACGAGACCGATCGCCGACATGCCGCGCATCTTGTTGTAAAGCGCCGGGGCGCCGGTGCGGTCTTGCTCTTTCGACCAGCGGCTGAGGAAGACGGCGAGAACACTCCAAATGACGAAATAGACCACGGCGCGCGTCGTGAACGCCCCGGTGTTCAGATAGGCGGCCTTGGCGCGCAGGATCGGATCCGCGGCCGCCGTCGACTGGGCCCAAACGTAGAGCTTCGGGATGCCGACAAGAACCGGAATGAAGAGCAACGCCAACACCGGCATCAAGCTCGCGCCAGCCTCGAACACCCGCCGCACCACCACGCCCCAGGCGCCGTGCGTCAGGTGGTGCATCATCATCATGCCGAGGCAACCGAGGGCGATCGCCACCCAAAAGAGGTACGCCACCAAGTACGAACGGAAGAATTGCTCCTGGGCGGTGAGGGCCCCCGCCACGCACGCCAAACCGCCGATCACGGCGGCCGCGAGTCCCAGGCGTTGGACGCGCGCCAGGTCGGCGGGGGGCGCGTAACTCGCCAGCGGCGCCACGTGCGTGGTCGTCGTCGAACTCATCAGTGTCCCCCGCTCTCGCCGTGCGCTTCGTGCGCGGCGTCACCTTCGGCCGGCTTCGCTGCCGCCTGCCGCAGCCCTTCTTCGGCGCGGGCGCGCTCATCGGCCGGCAAACTGTCGAGCTTGGCGTTCTGCGCCAACTGCAGGGCGCGAATGTAGGCGACGATCGCCCATCGATCGGCGGTCGGAATCTGCGCCGCATAGCCCTGCATGACGCCGAAGCCGTTCGTCGCCACATCGAACAAGTACCCGGGCGGTGCCTGGCGCAGCCGGTCGACGTGATAGGACGGCGGCTGCTTGAAGCCGCGCTGCACCACCATACCCCGGCCACCGCCCGTTCCATCGTGACACGGCGTGCAATAGATGTTGAAACGTTGTTGGCCGCGCAGCAGCACTTCGCGGGTCACCGGCATCGGAAAATGCGTCGCCACGGCGGAATCCTCCACGCCGCGGTAGAACAACGCGTCTTCCTTCAGAAGCCCACGCGCCACCGTTCCCTTCGGGAAGTCGCGTGACGCACGCCCGTCGGCGAAGAAACCGTTCGCAGCCAGGGGCTTGAGACGCGGCTGGTCATACATGTTGCGCCGCAAGGTGCAACCGGTCCCCAGCGCCACGAGCGCCACGAGCGCGATGATCACTTGCGGGGCGCGGCCGCCGGCCCAGTGGGCGGGTGCCCGGCGTGGATCAGTATTCGACATCGGACACCTCGCTCGGCCGCAAACCCTGCAGGAAGGCGCGGGTTTGGCTCGTCTCGAACTTCGGGTCCTTGGCCTCGATGCACAGGAAATACTTGTCGCGTGAGGCGAGCGAGAAACGGTCGACATTGAACAGCGGGTGATGCGGTTCCGGCAGGCCGTTCAATGCCAGCATCCCGAGTACGGCGCTCAGCGACGCGAACAGAATCGTGCACTCGTAAGTGACCGGAATGAACGCCGGCCAGCTGTTGAAGGGACGGCCGCCGATATTCATCGGGTAGGCGATGACCGATGTCCAGTAACAGAGACCGAAGCCCAGCGTCGCGCCGGCAATTGCGCCGCCCAGCACCAGGTACGGCACCTTGGAATGATGGTTGTCGAGCGCGTGCGCCAGCTCCTCGATCGGGAACGGCGAGTACGCCTCGAGGTTGCGATAGCCGGCGGCGCGAGCTTCCTTGGCAGCGGCGACAATTGCTGCCGGCGTATCGAATTCGGCCACCAGCCCGTACAAACGCGCCACGTGATCGAGCTTCATGCCGCCTCCTGCTTGGTCTTGGAGCCCGGCAGCAGCGTCCGCATTTCGAAGATCGAGATCATCGGCAAGAACCGGATGAACAGGAACATGAGCGACATGAAGAACCCGAGCGTACCGATGAAGGTCATCCAGTCGAACTTGGTCGGGAAGTACATCCCCCAGCTCGAGGGCAGGAAGTCGCGGCTCAAACTCACGACGACGATGATGAAACGCTCGAGCCACATCCCGACGTTGATGACGAGCGACAGCACGAACAGCGCCTTGACGCTGTTGCGAATGCGCTTGAACCAGAACAACTGGCTGCACACGGTGTTGCAGAAGATGAGTCCGTACCAGGTGAACCGGTAGGGGCCGTGGATGCGGTTCAAGAACGCGTACTGCTCGTACTGGTTGGCGCTGTACCACGCCGTGAACAGTTCCATCGCGTACCCGTAGGTGACGATGAGGCCGGTCACGATCATGATCTTCGCCATGTTCTCCAAGTGGCGCTCGGTGATGAAGTCATGCAGCCCGAACGCATGGCGGAGCGGAATCGCGAGATTGGCGACCATGGCGAAGCCGGACAAAATGGCGCCGGCCACGAAGTACGGCGGGAAGATCGTCGTGTGCCAGCCCGGGATCACGCCGACCGAGAAGTCGAACGACACGACGGTATGCACCGAAACGACGAGCGGCGTCGCCAGCGCCGCCAACAGGTAGTACGACGTCTCGTAGTTGTGCCAATGCCGTGAATCGCCGCGCCAGCCCATCGCCATCATGCCGTAGATCGTGCGCCCAATCGGATTCTTGGTGCGGTCGCGCAACGTCGCCAAATCCGGAATCAGCCCGACGTACCAGAACATGAGCGACACGGTCATGTACGTCGACACCGCGAACACGTCCCAAATGAGCGGGCTCCGGAAGTTGGGCCACAGCGTCATCGTATTCGGCAACGGCAGCAGCCAATAGAAGAGCCACGGCCGGCCCAAGTGCAGGATGGGGTACAGACCCGCCTGGGCCACCGCGAACAGCGTCATGGCTTCGGCGAAGCGGTTGATGGACGTGCGCCACGACTGCCGCAACAGGAGCAGAATCGCCGAAATGAGCGTACCGGCGTGGCCGATACCGATCCACCACACGAAGCAGATGATGGCGAATCCCCAACCGACCGGGATGTTGATGCCCCAGATCCCGACACCCTTCGCGAACAGACAGGTCACCGCGAACAGGAACACCATGAAGCCGGTGAATGCGATCCCGAACGCCCCGAATAGCCAGCGCGGCGTGCCGCCCAAAACGACGGACGAAATCTTGTCGGTAACCGACGCCGAGGTATGCCCGGCCGCGATGACCGGCGGGCGCTGGGGCACGAAACGCGGCGTCGATCCAGTCGGTGCGCTCACGCTTTGGCCTCCAGCTCGGAGTTGGGGTTGCGGAGCTTCGCGACATACGTCGTGCGGGGCCGCGTGTTGAGATCCTCGAGGACGCCGTAGTTGCGCGTCTCGCGTTTCATCTTCGCGACCTTCGACTCCGGGTCATTGATGTCGCCGAACACGATCGCCTCGGTCGGGCACACCTGCTGGCATGCCGTCACGATCTCGCCATCGCGAATCGGCCGGTTCTCGTTCTTGGCGTCGATGCGCGCGTGGTTGATGCGCTGCACGCAGTACGTACACTTTTCCATCACGCCGCGCGTCCGGATCGTCACATCCGGGTTGCGCATGAGCTGCAGCACCGGCGTCTTGACGTCTTGGTACCCGTAGAAGTTGAAGCGCCGCACCTTGTAGGGGCAGTTGTTGGAGCAATAGCGCGTCCCCACACAACGGTTGTAGACCATGTCGTTGAGGCCCTCGGGGCTGTGCGACGTCGCTGCCACCGGGCACACTTGCTCGCACGGCGCGTTCTCGCACTGCATGCACATGACCGGCTGGTGGTGGATCTGTGGATCGTTCAGATCGCCTTCGAAATACCGATCGATGCGGATCCAGTGCATTTCGCGGTTCCGGCGCACTTGGTCGCGTCCGACGACGGCGATGTTGTTCTCGCTGTTGCACGCCACGACGCAGGCGTTGCAGCCGGTGCACGACCCCAGATCGATCGCCACGCCCCAGGCGTTGCCCTTGTATTCGAAGGTCTTGAACATCGATTCGTCGCGCGCCGGAGCCGGGCCCTCTTCGTGCGCGAAATGCGGATTCGCCGTGAACTCTTCGAGGGTCGCGCGCCGCACGAGATTGCGCCGCATCATGTCGTGGTGCTCTTGGGTCGTGACCAGCGTGCGGTGCCCGGCAACCTTGCGCACCTGCACCGGCCCGCCCCATCGGCTGCGCGTCGTCGACAGCGCATAGGCGTCGAATCCGGCGCCGGCTGCGACGTTGCCGCCGCGGCGGCGGCCGTATCCCAAGTGCGCCGTCACACAGCGCTCGGCATGACCCGGCAACACCCAAACGCCGGCCTCGACCTTGCCGCCGTCGGTCTGCAATTCGACCATGTCGCCGGTCTCGACACCCAGTTCGTGGGCCATGGCGGCACTGACGATCGCGGCGTTGTCCCACACCAGTTTGGTCCACGGCTTGGGCACTTCCTGCAGCCAACCGTTGTTGGCGAAGCGGCCGTCGTGCACGTTCGGATCAAAACGCAGCACGACTTCGTTGCCGCTCGCACTGGTGCCCGCGAGCCGCGTTGCAGCGTCGCGCACTGCGTCGGCGCGCAGTTCCACCCCACGCGGCACAAACTGGCTGCCCGACGCGAATCCATCGTGCAACGTGCGGCGCCAGAGCTTCTCGAATCCCGCCCCGCCGTACAGCACCTGCCACTGACTGCGAATCAGATCCAGAACCGTACCCGTCTGGCCCGCCACCAGCATGAGGACGTCGAGCGACGAATGGCCGTCGTACAGCGGCTCGACAAGCGGCTGCTGCAGCGACAGCGTGCCGTCGTAAGCGCGCGCATCGCCCCAGCTCTCGAGTTCGTGCACCGCGGGCACGTGCCATTGGCAAAGTTCGGCGGTCTCGTCGCGGTACAGTCCGAGATGGAAGCAATTCGGCACCCGCCGCATGGCGTCGCCGAACGCCAAGTCGACCGGCGCGTCGTAGACCGGGTTGGATTCGAGCACGAGCAAGGTTTCGACACGGCCGGACTGCATGTCGGAAGCGAGCGCCGCCAACTCCTCGTGCTGGGCCGTCGGCCGGACTTCGATGGGGTCGGTCACCACGAACGTCGGCCCGACATTGCCGAGCGCCGCGTTGATGGCAAAGGCCAGCACCTGGACTTCCACCGGCAAGCAGTCGCCCGCCACCACCAGTGAGCGGCCGCGATGTGCCGCCAGTTCCTTGGCGACCGCAACAACCCAGCGCGCTGCCTTGTCCGGCAGCGCGGCACTGGGCCGGGTTGCACCGGCGACGCCGAGTTCAGCAGCGAGCGCCGCCGTGAAGAGGGCGATTTCCGACGGCGCCAGGCCCACGCGGTGATCCGCCACCGAGCCGGTGCTTGTCGGCATACTCTCGACCGCGTACAGCCGGTTCATCGTGGCGCTTTCACCCTCGTGGATGCGGCGCCGGCGCATGAAGTCGCGCGCGTAGCGCACGTTTCCGGGTCCGGAAGTCAAAAGATCCGAATCCAGCGTCACGACGACGTCGGCATTCGAGAGATCGTAGCGCACCGACATCGGGGCCCCGAACGCGCGCCGGCTCGCTTCGCGCACCGCGTCGCGGCCGTCCGGGTCGTACTGCACCCATTTGGCGTCGGGGTACTGCGCCAACACGGCGCCGATCTGTGCGGCGAGCGCCGGAGACGTCACCGACGGAGTCAAGATGCGCAGCCCCGCGCCGCGCTTCGCCAGTTGTTCACCAAGCGCCACCCGCAGCGCTTCGGTGCAGTTCGCCCAGGTCGAGATGTCGTCGAGATGCATGACGACCGTCGAACGGTCCGGATCGTAGAGGCGCATGATGTCGGCCTGCGCGAAACGATCGGTGGCGCCCAAACTGGCCGGATGCTCGGGGTTGCCCTCGATTTTGGTGGGCCGTCCTTCATGGCTCTCCACCAGAACCGGCGACGCGACACCGGCAATCGTCAGCGCAGTCGCGAAGAACAGCGGGCGCCCGGGAACCAGATCCTCGGGTTGCTTCACATAGGGCACGATCTTCTCGATCGGCTGGCGGGCGCAGGCGCCCAGACCGGCCAGAGCCATCGAAGCGCCCATCAACTGTAAGAAGGAGCGGCGGCTCGTCGGTTCGGCGAGCGGCGCCAGGATTTCGGCCTGCACGCGCACCCGTGCGGCGGGCGTGCGCCCGCGGTCTTCCAGGCTGCGCCACAACTCGCGCTCCATCAGGGGCGCACGTGTCGCGGCCAGTGCGGGCTCTTGCGAGCCGCGCACGCCGGCATCGTGGCCGTGCGTGTCGTGCTCCGGCTCGCGCCCATCACTGTCGTGCATCTGTCGCCCTTTCGCCGTTCGCGCTCCCTTGCCCGCCGCGATCAGCGGTGGCAGGTCGAGCAATTCGTCAGGCTTTGAACATGCCGCTCTTCGACCAGCTTCTTCGCCAAGACACCGCCGTCGTGTGGCGCGTCGTATTCCATGTTGAACACCTGATCCAGCGGCCGCACAAAGCGCTCGGGGTGCCGGTGGCAGGCCAAACACCATTCCATCTGCAGCGTGTTCTCGCGCCGCATGAGCGGCATGCGATCGACACGCCCGTGGCAGGAGACGCAGCCGATCCCCTTGTTGACGTGCACGCTGTGATTGAAATACACGAAATCCGCCACGTCATGCACGCGGTTCCACTGCATCGGTGTGTTGGTCTTGAAACTCGCGCGCACCGGTTCGAGCATGGGGCTGTCCTTCCAGATTTGGGAGTGACAGTTCATGCACGTCTGCGTCGGCGGAATCCCGGCATAGCGGCCACTCTCCACGCTCGTGTGGCAGTACCGGCAATCGATGCCGATATCGCTCACGTGGTGGCTGTGGCTGAACGGTACGGGCTGCGGGATCACGGTGTCCCGCCGCGTCGCCCATGACGATCGCGTGATCGCGAGCGTCAGAAACAGCGCGCCGATACCGAACATCGCCGCGCCGAAGATCGAAACGCGCGCGATCGAATTTGCACTGCGATGAAAGATCTGCGGCATGGCCGCCGGCTCCCCTCTACCGACCAACCAAGTGCGACACCTTAGACGACACATTCGGTGACTGCAAGAGCCATTTGTGACTTTTTTCACAAAGAATCGCCACTGATTTTTCGTCGGTTACGGGCCCCGATCGCGGCCGCGGCGGCGTAGACTTCCCGCCGCGCGCCCGCACCGGGCGCCTTGCCTTGGGAGGTCGAATGGGCGCGGCGCTGGAAGCGCGCAACGTCGTCAAGCGCTACCGCAACGGTGTCGAGGCTTTGCGCGGCGTCAGCCTTGGCGTCGAGGCCGGCGAAACACTCGCGCTCATCGGCGAGAGCGGCTCGGGCAAGTCGACGTTGCTGCGCATGTTCAACCGTCTGGAAGATCCGACCTCCGGCTCGATCCAAATCGCCGGCCGGCCGGCCGGCGACCACGACCCGGTGACGCTGCGCCGCCAGACCGGTTACGTGCCGCAGGATGGCGGGCTCTTGCCGCATTGGACCGTGGGCCGCAACGTCGAACTCGTCCCCAACCTGCTCGGCTGGGACGCACCGCGCTGCCGGGCCCGCGCCGATGCCCTGCTCGAACTCGTGGGGTTGTCGCCGGAGGAGCATCGCAGCCGTTATCCGGCGGAGCTTTCGGGCGGCCAACGGCAGCGCGTGGCGTTCGCGCGCGGCCTCGCTGCCGATCCGGCGGTGATTCTGCTCGACGAGCCCTTCGGTGCCCTGGACGCTCTCACCCGTCTGGAATTGCAGGCGGAGTTCCTGCGGCTCAAGCAGCAGCTCGGCAAGACGCTGCTGCTCGTCACCCATGACCTCGGCGAGGCCTTCCGGCTCGCCGACCGGATCGCCGTGCTGCGGGAAGGCGTACTGGTGCAGCTCGGCCGCGCCGCCGATCTCGTGGACCACCCGGCCGACTCTTATGTAAGAGCGCTCGTGGCCCAAGCGCCGGGTGGGCTGTAATGCGTCCCCTTGTCCGGTCCCGCCGCGGCTCGTTTGACCTGGTCGTGGCGCTCGCGCTCGCGCTCGCGTTCGGGTATGGCGCCGGCCCGGCCGTGGCGGGCGACCACATCGTGGTCGGCTCCAAAAACTTCGCCGAAAACCGGCTCTTGGGCGAAATGTTCGCGCGGCTGCTCGAAGCCCGCACCGGCCTCACGGTCGAGCGCAAGCTCGGACTCGCCGGAACCCAGGTGTGCTTCGAGGCGCTCCGCACCGGCTCGATCGACGTCTATCCGGAGTACACCGGCACCGGCCTCGTGACCTTGCTCGGCGCCAAGCCAATCGGCAGCGCCACCGCAACGCTCGACAGCGTGCGCGGCGAGTTTCTCGCCCGCTGGGATCTGTGGTGGCTCTCGCCGCTCGGCTTCGAGAATTCGTTCGAGATCGCGGTGCCACGCGCCGTCGCGACGCAATTCAACTTGCGCACGATTTCCGATTTGGCGCGCGTCGCACCGCAATTGGTGGCGGGCTTCGGGCACGAGTTCGTGGCGCGCGACGATGGGCTGCCCGGACTCGAGAAAACCTATGGCCTGCACTTCCGCGCCGTAAAACAAATGCAACAGGCGCTGCAGTACGAAGCGGCCGGCGCCGGCAAGATCGACTGTCTCGACGTCTATACGACGGACGGCAGGCTCGTGGTGCACGATCTGCAAGTTCTCGACGACGACAAAAATTTTTTCCCGCCGTACGAAGCGTGCGCACTCGTCCGCGGCGCGACAATCGGGCGCCATCCGGAGGTCGGTGCGGTGCTCGGACTGCTCGCCGGGGCGCTCGACGAAGCCACCATGCGCCAACTCAATCTGCGCCTCGAAACCCGCCGTGAATCCGTCGAGCAGGTGGCCGAGGATGCGCTGCAAGCGCTGCATCTGGTGGGCACGCGCACCGTCCGGGCGCGCGAATCGCAGCGCGGCAACTTCTTCAGCTATCTCTGGACGCATCGCCGGAACCTCACAGCGCGCACCGGCGAACACATTGCGCTCTCGGGCGCCGGCCTCGCGCTCGGCGCGCTCGTCGCAATTCCACTCGCCGTGTGGCTCGAACGCCGGCGCCGCATCGCCGAGACCGTCGTGCGCATCGTCGGAACGACGCAAACCATTCCATCGCTGGCGCTGCTCGCGTTCATGGTGCCGTTCTTGGGCGTCGGCGCGGCACCGGCGGTGGTCGCGCTGTGGCTCTACGCCATCTTCCCGATCTTGCGCAACACGTACACCGGACTGCGCGATGCAGCGCCGCACGTCGTCGAGAGCGCCATTGCCGCCGGGATGACGGACCGCCAGGTCCTCTGGCAGGTACGTTTGCCGCTCGCGACGCCGGTCATTCTGGCCGGCGTGCGCACGGCCGGCGTCCTGACCGTGGGAACCGCGACCCTCGCGGCCTTCGTCGGCGCGGGCGGACTGGGTGAACCGATCGTCTCCGGGGTGCAAAGCGTCGATGCCGTCATGATCCTGTCCGGCGCGTTGCCAGCCGCCGCCCTAGCGCTTGCGGCCGACGCCCTTTTGGGCGCCCTGGAACGCAGCCTGCGGCCGCGCGGGCTCGAATCGCGGCGCTAGTCCCCCCTCCGGTGGCACCCCCAAGCGCGGCGCGTTTACGCGCCCACGGCGGCAAGGGAACCTCTAAGATCCCCCCGGGCGTTGACCGGCCGGGCGCCGGCCCCCCCCAGGGCGGCGCCACTCGTACAGGTCGATTGCCGAACGGAGATTTTCATGGCCGCCGTTCAGCGCGTTCCTCGCCAGGACATCGTGATCGACCTGCGCGTCGGTCAACAAGACGAGCGGCGCTTGTTCGCAGAGATTCGCGCCGGACTCCTGCTGCCGCTCCCGGAGACCAACCCCAAGTACTTCTATGACGACCAGGGCTCGGCGCTCTTCGAAGCGATTTGTGAATTGCCCGAGTACTATCAAACGCGCACCGAGCGCGCCCTCTTGGAACGCATCGCGCCGCATTTGATCGCCGCCACCGGCGCCGCGGAATTGGTCGAACTGGGAGCCGGCGCGGCGCTCAAGACGCGCGTGTTGTTGGATGCCATGGCCGAAGCCGGGACGCTGCGGCGCTTCGTGCCGTTCGACGTCAGCGAGGGCATCGTGCGGCGGGTGGCGGTGGAATTGGCGCGCGAGTACCCCGGTCTGGCGATTCACGGCGTCGTGGCCGATTTCATGGAACAGATGGAAGAGATTCCCTCCGGCACCGGCGATCCGCGCCTGGTGCTGTTCTTGGGTGGCACGATCGGCAATTTCCGGCCCGCGGCGGCGGTGGAGTTCCTGCGGCGCTTGGCGGCGCGCATGCGGCCGGGCGATTTTCTGTTGCTCGGCACGGATCTCGTCAAGGATACGGCGCGGCTCGAAGCCGCCTACAACGACTCGCAGGGTATCACCGCGGACTTCAATCGCAACGTGCTGCGCGTCCTCAATGCCATGCTCGGCGCCAACTTCGATCTGGCGGCCTTCGAACATCGGGCATTCTTCGACCGGCACGAACGCTGGATCGAAATGCGGCTGGTTGCGAACCGCGCCCAGCACGTACAAATCCCGCGCCTCGATCTGGCGATGCGGTTCGCGCCCGGTGATGAGATCCGCACCGAGATCAGCGCCAAGTACGATCGCGGCGCCGTCGAGCGCATGCTCGCCGCCGCCGGGTTCCGGCTCGCCGAGTGGCATACGGATCCCGAAAACCTGTTCGCCGTGTCGCTCGCTCAACGCGCCTGACGCCCGCAGGGGCCCGCCGTGGAGCAGTGCTTGCAATCTGCAATCGCGTGTGGAAACTGAGGGCGTCCGTCCACAGCGCTCCCTTTCCCACGGCAACGTGGTCCATCGGCTTTGGGAGGATCCGCGATGACGACTTCCGGCAGCACGCAATCCACGGCTCTCGATACCCAGTGCGTGAATGCGGTCCGCGTCCTAGCCATGGATGGCGTGCAGCAGGCGAACTCGGGGCACCCCGGGACGCCGATGGCGCTGGCGCCCTTGGGTTATGTGTTGTGGACCCGGCATCTGCGCCACGATCCGCGCCATCCCGAGTGGCCGGATCGCGACCGCTTCGTGCTGTCCTGCGGCCATGCGTCCATGCTCCTGTACTCGCTCCTCCATCTCTCGGGGTACGACCTCGGGCTCGACGAACTGAAAGCCTTTCGCCAGTGGGGCAGCCGGACGCCTGGACATCCGGAATTTCATCACACCCCGGGCGTCGACACCACGACCGGGCCGCTCGGCCAGGGCGTCGGCAATGCGGTCGGCATGGCGCTCGCCGCGGCGCACTTGGCGGCCGAGTTCAACGGCGATGGCCACACCCCGGTGGCGCACCGGACCTATTTCATTTGCAGCGACGGCGATCTCATGGAAGGCATCTCGTCCGAAGCGGCGTCGCTCGCCGGGCATTTGCGCCTGCCGAACTTGATCGGTTTCTACGACGACAACCGGATCACGATCGAAGGCAGCACCGATCTCGCCTTCGGCGAGGATGTCGCGACCCGTTTCGAGAGTTACGGCTGGCACGTGTTGCATGTCGGCGATGCGAACGATCTGGGAGCGCTCGACCGCGCCATCGTGCGGGCGCAAGACATGGCACGCGAACGCCCGGTGCTCGTCGTCGTCCGCTCGCACATCGGCTGGGGCAGCCCCAACAAGCAGGACAGTGCGGAAGCTCACGGCGCGCCGCTCGGCCCGGACGAAGTGAAACGCACCAAGCAAAACCTCGGCTGGCCGTCGCTCGAACCGTTCTTCGTACCGCAGGAAGCCCGCGACGCGTGGGGCAAGTGCGTTCGCACCGGCGAGGCCGTGCACGCCACCTGGCGTGAATCATGGACGCGCTTTGCAGCCGCCAAGCCCGACGCCGCACGCGAACTCGAACGGCGCTGGAAGGGTGTGCTGCCGGCGGATTGGGAAGCCGGTTTGCCGGTCTTCACCGAGAAGGATGGCGGTGTCGCGACGCGCGTCTCCTCGGGCAAGACGCTGAATGCCGTCGCGGCCCGCGTGCCCGAACTCATGGGCGGCTCGGCGGACCTCGCGCCGTCGACGAACACGCTGCTCGCCAACACCGAGGATGTCGGGCCGGGACGCTTCGGCGGGCGCAACATGCATTTCGGCGTGCGTGAGCACGGTATGGGCGCGGTCCTGAACGGCATGGCACTGCACGGCGGCGTCATTCCGTTCGGCGCGACGTTTTTGATCTTCAGCGACTACATGCGCGGTGCGATTCGCTTAGCGGCGCTCATGAAGCTGCACGTCATTTATGTGTTCACGCACGATTCGATCGGCCTCGGCGAGGATGGCCCGACGCATCAACCGGTCGAAACGCTGGCCGCGCTCCGGGTCATTCCGGGATTGGTCGTCGTGCGCCCGGCCGACGCGACCGAGACGGTCGCCGCCTGGCGCTTCGCAATGACCCACCAAGGACCGGTGGCGATGGTGCTGACCCGGCAAAAGACGCTGTTCCTGGACCGGACGCGATTCGCACCCGTAAGCGGTGTGGACCAAGGCGCGTACGTGCTCGCGGAAGCGGTGGGCGGCGCGCCGCGGGCCATCGTCATCGCCTCCGGTTCGGAAGTCGGCATCGCCATCGCCGCGCAGGAAGCGTTGCAAAAGGACGGCGTTCCGACCCGGGTGGTTTCGGCCCCCTGCCTCGAAGTCTTCGCGCAACAGCCACAAGCCTATCGCGACGCGGTTCTACCGCCGGGCGTCCGCGCCCGGGTCGCAGTCGAGGCCGCGCATCCGATGCCGTGGTATCGCTGGGTTGGCGACGCCGGCGAGGTCGTCGGACTCGATCACTTTGGCGCCTCGGCGCCGGCCGAACGTTTGTATGCCGAATTCGGACTCACGGCCGAAAACGTCGTGGCACGCGTGCGTGCCGCGCTCGGCCGCGTATCCTGAACCCGAGACGGAGGTCGACGTGATCGCAACACAACGCGCCCAGCTTGGCGCCCTCGCGCCGTCAGTGGAGAAACGGCTCGCCGCATTGGACACCGCGCAAGTCGCGCGGCGGATTTGGCAGAGCGATCCGACGGTGTGGAAAGACGACCCCAACACGCCGGAGATTCGCGATCGCCTGGGCTGGCTCGAGTTGCCGGTGTCGATGCGCAAGCACGTGCAGCACCTGCAGGAATTCGCCGCCGCCGTGCGGCCCGAATTCGACCGCGTCGTGCTGTGCGGCATGGGCGGCTCGAGCTTGGCACCGGAAGTATTGTGGCGCAGTTTCGGACGGCAGAGCGGCTTTCCCGTCTTCAGCATGCTCGACAGCACCGACCCGCGCGCCGTCGCGGCAGTGGAGCAAACCGGTGACCTCGCCACCACCCTCTTCGTCATCTCGAGCAAGTCGGGCGGGACGATCGAAACCGACAGCGCGATGCGGGTGTTTTGGCAACGTGTCGCCGAACGCGGTGCACAGTTCACGGTCGTCACTGATCCGGGCACGGCGCTGGCGCGCACGGCGAGCGAACGCGGCTACCGGCGCGCATTTCTGAACCCACCCGACATCGGCGGGCGCTACTCCGCGCTGTCACTCTTCGGACTCGTTCCGGCAGCCCTGCTCGGCATCGATCCCGGTGTCCTCCTCGAGCGTGCAGCGCGCATGGCCGAAGCCTGCGGTCCGCAGGCTCCGGCGGCGCAAAACCCGGGCCTTTGGCTGGGCGCCGTGCTGGCCGAAGCGGCGTTACAGGGGCGCGACAAACTGACGCTCGTGTGCGCATCGGAGATTGGTTCGTTCGGTCTGTGGGTCGAACAACTCGTCGCCGAGAGTACCGGCAAGGAAGGCCGCGGCATCGTTCCGGTCTGCGACGAGCCGCTCGGCGCACCGGCAGTCTACGGCAACGATCGGCTGTTCGTAGCGCTTGGGCGGGCCGGCAAGGCCGACCCGCATGCGGCGGCTCTCGATGCCTTGGCGGCGGCCGGCCATCCGGTCGTGCGCCTCGAGTTCGCCGATGCCTTCGACTTGGGCGCCGAGTTCTTCCGCTGGGAAATGGCGACCGCGGTCGCCGGTTCCGTGTTGCGCATCAACGCCTTCGATCAACCCAACGTCGCGGAGAGCAAACGCAACACGCTCGACGTGTTGGCCAAGGGCGCTCCGTTGTCGCCGGCCGCCGCGCCAGGCGACGTGCGCGCCATGCTCGACGGCTTGAAGGCCGGCGACTATCTCGCGGTGCTCGCCTACTTGCCGCCCACCGCCGAGAATGACCGGCGCCTGGCGGCGGTGCGAGTGCGGCTCCGCGACCGCTATCGGGTCGCGACCACGGTCGGATTCGGACCGCGCTATCTGCATTCCACCGGACAATTGCACAAAGGCGGCCCATTGCGCGGACGCTTCGTGGTGATCACCTCGACGCCGGACGTGGACGTCGCGATTCCGGGCGAGACCTACGGCTTCCGCACCTTGCAAGCGGCGCAGGCCGAAGGCGACTTACGCGCCTTCCGGGCCCGCAATCTGCCGGCCGTACGCATCGAAGGACTCGAGAATTTCGAATCGCTGTGAGCCGGTGCGGCCTTGGCGCCGCGGGGAGGAAGAGGCCATGAAAGCGGATTTCGCAGTGGTCGGGGTCGGCGTGATGGGCGCGAGCCTGGCGCAGAACCTGGAGCGCAACGGTTGTACGGTCGCGCTCTACAACCGGACATCGCAACAGGTGCAACAGTTCGTCGAAGGGCCCGGCAAAGGCAAACGGTTTGTCGGCACGAACAGCCTGCCGGAACTCGCGGCGGCACTCGAACGGCCGCGCCGCATCCTCCTCATGGTGCCGGCCGGCGCGCCGGTCGACGATGTGATCACCCGGCTCCAACCGCACTTGGATCGCGACGACGTCGTGATCGACGGCGGCAATTCGCACTGGCGTGATACCGAGCGGCGCTTCGATGCCATGGCGCCGACCGGGATCCGGTTCGTGGGCATGGGGGTGAGCGGCGGTGAAGAAGGCGCCCTGTGGGGGCCCAGCATGATGCCGGGGTGCGATGCCGCGTCCTACGCCGTGATCGAGCCGGCGTTGGTGAAAATCGCCGCGCGTACGGCGAGCGGACCCTGCGTGACGCATGTGGGAACGCGCAGCGCCGGGCATTTCGTCAAAACGGTGCACAACGGCATCGAATACGGCGACATGCAACTCATCGCCGAGACGTATGACCTGCTGCGGCACGGCGCTGGACTCGGAGGAGCGCAGCTCGCGGACTTGTTCGGCGAATGGAATCGCGGCGAACTGCAATCGTTCCTCATCGAGATCACGGCGAAGATCGTCGCCTTCCCCGATGATCTCGGTTCCGGTGCGTTGCTCGTCGACCGCATCGTCGATGCCGCGGGCCAGAAAGGCACCGGCCGCTGGACGAGCGAATCGGCGCTCGAGCTGGGAATTGCCGTGCCCACACTCAGCGCCGCCGTCGACGCGCGCGCCCTGTCGGCGCGGCGCCCGCTGCGCCACAAGCTCGCCGGCCTGTACACAAGCACCGGCCAGCGCGCCGACGACCGTTTGTCCCAGGACGCCCAGGACGCCCTGTACGTGGCGAAGATCCTCGCCTACGCCCAAGGTTTCGACCTGCTGCGCGCCGCCGACCTGGATCGCAGCTATGGACTGCGGATGGATGAGCTGGCGCGCATTTGGACCGGCGGCTGCATCATTCGCGCAGCGGTACTCGACACGCTGCGCGCGGCCTATGCCGCCGAACCGGCTCTCGAGCACCTGCTGCTCGCGCCGGCGATCGCGGCGCTCGTGCGTGACCGGGTGCCGGCGCTCCGCCGCACCGTCGCGGCGGCGCAGGAACGCCACGTGCCGGTGCCGGCAATGTCGGCGGCACTCGCCTACTTCGACACGCTGCGGCGCGACCGGCTGCCGGCCGCGCTCGTTCAGGCGCAGCGCGACTTGTTCGGCGCCCACACCTATCAGCGCACCGATCGCGACGGCGTGTTCCACACCGACTGGCTGCACGTAAAATCATAGGGCAGCGCACCCTGTGGCGGTGCAACCGCCGGGCGGCTATGGAAGTTGCTGGGGGAGCCAGTCGGTCGTGGTCTTGACCTCGACGCCGTAGGCTTCACCGGGGAGCACGACGAAGTTCGTGCCACTCCAGGCGCTGCCGTTCCATTGGTAGGTCTGATACGTCTGCAAGTCGGGGTTCAAACGCGTGATGCGCGTCACCACCGTCGGGCTGTAGCCTTGATTCATGTCCTGCACCACTTGGAATGCCAATTGGTCGGCGGTGCGGGCCGGCAGGCTGACCCAATTCAAACTCGGCAGGCCCGGATTGTTCGTGAGGCGCATCGTCGTGCCGTCGTCGTGCGCGCCGACGAGGATGGCATCCAAATCGTTGTTGATCGCGATCGCGATCCCCTGTCCGTTCGTCAGGGTGAAATTCGTGCCGGTCCACGTCGGGTTCACGTACACCCAGCTCGACGGGCGCTGCAGAGCCACATCCCAGCGCATCACCTTCGTGCACGGACCCGAGGCGCCGCGGTTGAGATCCCGCGCCAGGCCGCTGGCGTTGGTGTAGATGACCTGGTACGGCAGCGACAACCAGTAGATGTTGGAAATGCCGGTGTGGAACGTCAGTGGATGATGCAGTTTGTACGCTAGATTCGAAGTTCCCGGTGATTGGTTGTTGGCGGCGTCGACGGTCGTGACCCGGTAGTAGTAGTCGACACCGCTCGTGAGCGCGTTGACGTCGCGGTAGGTGCTCTTGGTCGTCGTCGCGATCTGATTTGTGAGTGTCGAGCGATCGGCGACGAAGTCGGGGGTCGTACCGCGGAAGATGCGGTACATGGACACGGTCTCCACGTTGCCGGAGGTGTCCTTCGTCACTTTCGGCCAGCTCAGGTAGACATCGTTATTGTCTTTGCTGGCGCGCAATTTGACGGGGGCGTTCGGCGGCGTGAGATCGGGCGCCAAGCGGTCGACCCAGATGGGGCTGCCCCACGCCATTTGCCCATCGGTCTGCGTGACGCGAACGTAGTAGTACGCGGCGCCATTGAACGAGTTGTCCGCCCAAGTGAACGAGACCGGCACCGCCGCCGGAGTGCTGGGCACCACGTCGATCACCGGGGTTCCGTCCTGTGAGGTGACGCCATCGAGCTCGACGGCGATGACGTTGTCGCCGGCGGTGAGCGGCGCGCCGACCGTCGCAAGGTCGTAGAAGCCAAGGCGTGAAAACTGCTCACGGGACCCCGCCAGTTCGTGCGCATCCGGTCCACTGCAGTCGTGCGGCCGGTCGGGATCATCGAAGTGCAGCGTGCGCGTGTCGACGACGAGCCGGCCGTTGACCCAAAGGCGATACGCGCCGCGCAAATTCGTCCGCAGGGTCGCGGCTGCGGGCGCGGCGCCGGCGTCGAGGTGGCGGCGCAAGCGCACTGGTGCCGGTTGGCGGCGAGGCAAGCGGATTTCCTCGAGTGACGTCGAACGCCAGTTCCCGTCATCGGTCGAAGCGGCCGCGAATTCAGCCCCGAAGGCGTCCGGCGCGCGCCGCCACGTTGCTGCCGGCAGCGCCTTCGCGAAGCCCGCCGGCTCGAAGGTGTACACGACGGAGTTATTCTTCAGGACTTCGATCATCTCCAGGCTGCCCTCGGGAGTGCAGTTCACGGTCAGCGTCGGGCCCGTGGACGCAGTGTAGACCTCGCCCATCTCGTGGCCATCGGCCAAGACGCGCAGCACGATACGCGCCCCACTCGTCGCATAGCAGCGGCGCGCCTTGAGCGCCGCGTGCAGGTTCGTCTTGGAGAGCGACGTCGCAAGCACGCCCGTCAGTCCGTAGTCGCCGGGCTGGGCCGTGCGCGTGTCGCTCACGGCGACGAAACCGAAGCGGAACCCTTGCGCCAGCGCCTGCTGGCAGCCGTGCGTACCCGTCTCGTAGTGCCCGTGGCGCGAGTAGACCTCGGCGATCTTGTCGCTCGCACCGTCGAAGTAGTTCCAGTCCGTCCGGTAGTTCGAGAGGTCGGGATGGGCGACGCTCGAGAAACCGTTGGTTGTCGTTGCAACGCCTTCCACGAGTTCGCTGACGTGGTCGGCGGCCGAAGTGCTGCTGCGGAAGATCGGCTGGTTGTCGGTCAGGTAGTACACCGGCCGGTGGCCGAAATCGCCGTAGGTATCGTCGCCCCATTCGAAGGCGCTGAAGGCCACGAACGAGCCCGACGATGTGAAGGCCGCGGCGCGCGCTTTGCAGTCGGACCATTCGCTGTCCGACAAGTCGAAATCCTTCTCGGTGAGGGCGACGAAGTTCAGGCCCTTGGTGTCGCGCGCATACCGGATGTAGTTGTCGATGGTCGCAACGGTGAGCGTGACCGGCGAGTCCATCGTGTGGCCGTGCAAGTCGCCAAAATAGGTGTTGTAGGCGAGCGGCGCGGCGGCGGCCGAAGCCGGTACCGCGGCAGAACCCGGCGACGCGGCGGCAACCAGCCACACGCAGAGCAACGCCGGGCGGAGCGAGAACAGCCGCAAGACGACACCTCATGATTCGACGGCGGGAAGGCACCCATGGGTCGAGACGCAGACGGACCGGGCCAAGGGCATGGACCGGACGACGCGGGATCGCAAGTCGCGTTCCTGGCCGCCCGGGCGTCGCGATCGGGCGCGATACCGTCCGTCCCCGGAACCATGCGCCCCGCCGGGTCCGGTCCGGGACCCGGGAGTTGGGGCACTGCCCACGGCCGGCGGGCCGCTGCGTGGGGCAAACGACTCAACCACCTTGAGTCGGCGTATGGAACTCTGCTATCCTTAACGTCGTTCCGGGTGCTGCGCTGATCCGATCCTCTGTCGGGACGGCGGGCTCGTGAACCGACCCCAAGTGACTCAAGCACGACACCAAGGGAACCGGCGACCAAAGGAGACACTCGGAGCGCACCACCAGCGAGATCGTCGCGACTGCGCTCCGCGATGGGGGCGGTTTTTCGGCAGCGTCCGAAACGTCCTCCTTCACCTTCACTTCGACAGGTCTATGGCCGACTGCTAAAGCGCCGAATGTTGCCGATGACGAAATAGAGTTTCTGAGAGGTGTGTTGCCACCTCTTGTAACGGCGCAATCGTTCGGCCGTGCGGCATTTCTGCCCTGCCGTGCGGGTCGGTCCATTCGTGGGAGGACTCATGCAGTTGCCGGTCACGACGTCTCGCGCTCCACGTCCCGTGCACTCGGCGCGGTACATCTTTGCCCTCTCTTTTACGCTCGCAGCGGCGGCTCTGTCGGCAGGCAGTGCGCACGCCGCGACTCTGCGTCACACCGTGGTGTTCGATGCAGGGCGTATCCACCTGGCAGGCCCGTCCGATGCGCGCCACGTTGCCGTCGATGGCCTGTCGGCCACCTGGGAAGCCGGGCGGCCGGAGATGCCGTTCGAACTGGTGACGCTCTTGGTGCCCGCGGGGTCGCGCTTTGTCGGCCTGCGCGCCCACCCGATCGGTGAAATCGTCGTGGCCGATGCCGTGCAGCTGGCATCGGCGCTGCCGATCGTCTCCGACGCCGGTGCGGAACTCGCGCCCAAGCCCGGCAAGCCGGGCAGCGTCGACGGCCTGACGAACCCGGACGCTTATCCGGGTGTCGTCGCCGAGTTCGCGAGCGAAGGTGCGCTGCACGGCTATCAATTGCTGTCGGTGCGCGTCTACCCCGTACAGTGGAATGCGGCCGCAGGACGGGTAACCGCCAGCGCGCGCATCGACCTCGAGATCGACCTCGCGCCGGGTGGAACGCGGCCGCTGCAGCGCGAGCGGTTCAGCGCCGCCATCGAAGCCGATGCGGTACGGACCCTCGATCGCGTCGTTGCGAACCCCGAAGCGATCCATGGCTACGACCGCCGCATCGGCGTCCGCGTCGAGAAGTCCGGTGGTGGTTTCCATCCGACGGCGGCGCCCAGTTTGGAAGGCAGCGACGTCGATTACGTGATCATCACCAATGCCGCCCTAGCGGCGTCGTGGCAAGTGCTTGCCGACTGGAAGACACGCCGCGGCGTGCCGACCGTGGTGCGCACGGTCGAGTCGATCGAACAGACCTACCGCCGCGGCAGCGACGTGCAAGAGACCATCCGGACGTTCATCAAGGACGCCTATGCCAAGTGGGCAGTGCGCTACGTTCTGCTGGGCGGCGACACCGATATCCTGGCGGCGCGGTACGGATTCTCGGCGTTCGGCGACCCGACCGAACAGCACATTCCGTGCGATGCGTATTTCGCCTGTCTCGACGGCAACTGGAACAAGGATGGCGACGGCACCTTCGGCGAGGGCGCCGTCAATGTTTCGGATCCCGGCGATTCGACCGACTTCTACGCCGAAGTGTCCATCGGGCGCGGGCCCTTCTCGACCCCGGCCGAAGTCGCAAACTACGTCTCCAAGGTCATGACGTATGAAAACCCGGTGAACGCCACGTACCAGAACAAGGCCCTCTTCTTGGGCGAAGTGCTCTTCCCCGTCGACTGGGACTCGAGCATGGCCATCAGCATGGACGGCGCCAGCTTCTGCGAAGAGATGGCCGCCTTCCTGCCGGCTTGTGCCTCCATTACCAAGTTGTACGAGAATTTCTACGACTACCCGGGATCCTCGCAGTTGACTCTCGCGGCGACCATCGCCGCGATCAACTCGGGGCAAGGATACGTCAACCATATCGGGCACGGGTTCCGTTACAACATGTCGTGCGGCGACCGCAGCTACCAGAACAACGACGCCTTGGTGTCCGCCAACGGCGACAAGCGTTTCGTCCTGTACATGCTGAACTGCACGGCAACCGCGTTCGACTTCCCATGCCTCGCCGAAACTTTCCTGAAAGCGACCGGTGGCGCGGTCGGCGTTCTGGGCGCGAGCCGCGCCGCGTATGCTTTGCCGTCCCGCAACTACAACCACGGCTTCATGGAAGCCGTCTACACCAACGGCTACATTCATCTGGGCGAGGCGTTCGTCCAAAGCCGCGTGGCGCAGACACCCAACGCCTGGTTCGATACCGCCGATCACTACAGCCACCTGCTGTACAACTTCATGGGTGATCCCGAGCTGGTGTTTCACACCTGCACCCTGGCGGCGACGGCGGTCACCAAGCCGGCAAGCATCGGACTCGGCCTGACGAACGTCGCGCTCCACGTGACCGTCGGCGGCATCGCCCGCGAGAACGCCCTCGTCTGCCTGCAGAAAGGTACCGAGGAATATCAGTTCGGTTACACGAACGCGAGCGGCGACTTGTCGCTGGCGTTCCGCGCCGAAACCGGCGGCACGATCCAGGTCACGACCTCCGGCCAGAACATGACGACTTCGCTCGGGTCCATCACCGTCAGCGCGACCGGCGGTGCGTATGTGAGCAACCAGAGCCTGACCGTCGACGACAACAGCTCCGGTTTGTCGAACGGCAACAGTGACGGCGTCGTGGATGCCGGCGAGACCATCGAACTGTCGGCGGTCTTCGCCAACGGCGGCAACGCCACCGGCAGCACCCTGACCGGCAAGCTGCGAATCCCAACGGTTTGGGCGACGGTGCTCGACAGCATCTATGCGCTGCCCAACATCAATGCCGGCAGCACCGGCTCGTTCAACAACGAAGTGCGCTTCAACATCCCGGCCAACGCTCCCGACGGCACCGTGCTGCCGTTGACCTTCGTCACGACCAACGGCACCACCACCTGGACCGACGTCGTGAACAAGGTCGTGCACGCGCCGGTTATGAAGCTGACGCTTCTCGACATCGATGATTCGGTGACCGGCAACAACGACGGCGTGATTCAGGCCGGCGAAGTCTTCGACCTCGTGACCTCCTACAAGAACTTCGGCACTGGTGCGGCCGACGGGGTCACCGCGACGCTTATTTCGTCCGACCCGGACGTCGTCATCACGGTGCCCGTCGTCAACTTCGGCCGGATCACTTCGATGCAGGAGACGAGTGGGCTGGCGCGTTTCCGCCTGAAGGAAAACGTCATTGCCGCGAACCTGATGTCGATTTTCCTGGCGGACAATCGCTCACGGGTCACCGCGTCGAACATCACGCTACGCGGCCCGGCGACGCCCGCCGCTCCGGTGCTCGACGCGAGCACCGGCGCCAACGTCATCGTCGTGTCGTGGACGCCGAATGCCGATTCCGACCTGGCGGGGTACCATGTGTACCGCGCGACAAGCGCCTCCGGGCCGTGGACGCGCGTCACGGTGGATTGCCTCGACCATACGGCGTACTTCCGCAACACCGGCCTGAACTCGAGCACGTTGTACTACTACCGCGCCGCGGCGGTCGACAGCTCCGGCAACGAGAGTGCACCGTCGGCTTCCGCCAGCATCAACACCAACCCGGCGCAGCTGAACGGATTCCCGATCGGCCTGGGCGCACAGAGCTCGTGCTCGGCGGTCGTCGGTGACATCACGGGCGACGGGATGAAGGAAATCGTCGCCGGCAACGACCACCTCTATGCCTGGTCAGCGAACGGGATCGAAGTGCGTGACGACGACAATGACCCGCAGACCTGGGGCATCTTCGCGAGCGAGGTTCAGATCGTGACCGGCGCCGTAGCGCTCGGCGAGATGGACCGCGCCTCCCCCGGCCTCGAAACCTTCGTCACCTGCTGGGACGATTCGAACAAGGCCTTCATCGTGCGCGGCAACGGATCATTTCCGACCAACTGGCCGCGCAATCCCGACTTCAACACGCCGCAGAAGGGTTATTGGGCCGATGCGGCGGTCATGGACGTCGACGGCGACGGGCTTTGTGAAGTCTTCGCCCCGGCCAAGAACGGCAACCTGTACGCCTGGCACCCGAACGGCACGGCGCTCGGTGCCTCCCAGGCGTTCAAGTCCGGCCTCGGTACCTACATGCGAGTGTCGCCGTCGTTCGCCAACCTCGATGGCGATCCGTGGCCGGAAATCGTCTTCGGATCTCCGACCGGCATCCTCAACATTTGGAAGAAGGACGGCACGAACTACGGCACCTTCCCGAAGACGGTCGGCGCCGCGTCGTTCGCCAACACAGCGATCGGTGACGTGAATCATGACGGCATTCTGGACGTCGTGTACCTCACCGAAAGCGGCGGGGTCAATGTCTACAACACGAAGACCGGCAACCAGCTGCCGGGCTTCCCGGTGAGCTTGCCGATCAAGAGCAATCCCAAGTGCCCCTCGCCGGCACTAGCCGATTTCAACGGCGATGGCAAACTCGAGATCGTCGTGGCGTTCAACCACGTGAATGCCACCCAGTCGCAAGTGCTGGTGCTGAATTGGCAAGGCGTGGTTCAGCCGGGCTGGCCGATCATCCCGGGCGGCTTCACGTCGGAGAGTTCGCCGATCGTCGCCGACGTGTCCGGCGACGGCGTGCCGGACATTCTCTTCGGCAACGAGGGCGGCCTGCTGTACGGCTGGACGTGGACCGGCCAGAACGTCGCCGGCTTCCCACTCACCGTCGGGGACTTCATCCGCTCGGTGCCGACTGCGGACGACGTCGACGGTGACGGCGGCATCGACCTCGTGCTCATGGACTGGAACAAGAATCTCTATATTTGGGATTTCCCGATCGCCTACAACAAGAACGCGGCGCAGTGGCCGATGCTGAAGCACGATGTCCAACGCACCGGTCTGTACGGCTACCGCGTCGACGAGGCGACCGACGTCGGCCCAGGGACCGGCGATCCGGAGACGGCGCGCATCCCGCAAGCGGCGTTCCTCGAACAGAACGTTCCGAACCCGTTCAATCCGACGACGCACATCAAGTACGGCGTTCCGGCCGCGAGCGGCGCCGTCCAGGTGCGCTTGGTGATCTACGACGCGTCGGGCCGGCAGGTCCGGCAGTTGGTGAGCGGCAGCGAGACGCCGGGTCTGCACGGCGCGCTCTGGGATGGACGCAACGACTCCGGCCATCGCGTCGAATCGGGCGTGTTCTTCTATCGCCTGCAAGTCGCCGGTCAAACACTGACGCGCAAGCTCCTCCTGCTCAAGTAGGACCCGCGGCAGAGCGCCAACCCGAAGGCCCGAGGCAACTCGGGCCTTCGGGCTTTCGGGCCCCTGCGTACGATGCGGGATTTCAGTCTTCGGGGCGCGGACGGCGCGTCCGCTTGACGGAACTGCGGCGTTTCTTTTCCTCGAGCCGGTCTTCCTTCGAAGCGCGTGTCGGCCGGGTCGGGCGGCGTGGTTTCGGAACGGCAAGGGCCCGCACCAACAGAGCGACGAGGCGGGCCCGGGCCTCGGCTTCGTTGCGCGATTGGGTGCGCTCGCTTTGCGCCACGATACGCAGCACGCCGGCGGCGCTCGCGCGTCCGGCGAGGCGGTCCAGGATGCGCTGCTTTTGGGCGGGAGTGAGGACGCGGGACGCCGCAACGTCGAACTCGAGTTCGATGCGGGTCGCGACCTTGTTGACGTTCTGTCCGCCGGGGCCGCCGCTCCGGGTGCGGCGCACGTGCAGTTCGCCCTCCGGAATCGCGAGCCCGGGCCGGACAACGAGGCCGCGGGGCTCCGGGTCTTCGCCAGTCACGACCGCACTCAGCGCGACGCGGACATGCGCGCCGCCTCGATTTCGGCGGCGGAATGGCTCTGGAACCAGGTCTTGTTCTTGTCGACGTAAGGCTCTTCCGGCGTTCCGGCCACCTCATCCTCCGGCAAGATCGCATCGACGGGACACTCGTCGACACAAGCGCCGCAGTCGATGCATTCGTCGGGATTGATGACCAACATATCGCCGATATCGAAGAAACAGTCGACCGGACAGACCTTCACGCAGGACGTGTCCTTGGTGCCGATACAAGGCGAGAAAACGATGTGCGTCATGGGCGCCAGAGCCTCCATCCACTCGGTTGAAACGCGTCACCGCGCCGCATGCTTATTACCACGTTCAGAAATCATCCCGCAAGGGCGGTGGCAGGCGGCGCGAATCGGCGCCGGCGGCAACCCCGCCCGGCCGGGGCGCGGTTCGCGTCAGTGCGCGGCGCCCTGCGGCTCCGCCAACGCCCCTTGCACGGCGTCGAGCAAATCCTGCGGATACAGCTTGCCCACCTGCAACGGCCATACGCTGCGGCCGATGGCCGTGAAACTCTTCACGTCCTCCGGCGCCACCGCGACCCGCTGCACGCCGCTCTTCTGGATCTCGACCAGCGCATCCGCGTCCTGCTTGCGCGCCTTGAGCTGCAGTTCATGAAACTTGGCATGACACACCGCGAGCACCTTGTCGCGCTGGGCGGCCGGAATCGCATCGAACGAACTGTTCGACACGACAACCGCCCCGCTCGCGAACGTCACCGGCAGGTCCGTAAAGTAGGACACGCGGGTGAACCACTGGGTCGCGACGCACGCCAACGGCGACGAATAAACCGCATCGACGAGGCGCGTCTGCAGCGATGTCAGCACGTCGGTGATGGGCAGCGGAACCGGCTCGACGGCCGCTGCCTTGAAGAACGACGCGGCGAGCGGATCGCCTTCCCAGAGCCACATTTTAGCCGCCTTCAGATTGCCCTGGGTCGCGATGGCCTGGCGCGAGAACAAGTACACGAACCCGACGTCGGCCCAGCCGAGCACCGTGTAGCCGGCGTCGTGCAGGATCGCTTCGAGGCGCGGGCCGAGTTTGTCGCGGACGCGGTCGACCTGTTCGTAATTCTGAAACAGGAACGGCACCTCCATGACGCGCACCGCCGGCGCGATCTGGCCGAGGCCTTGCCCGGTGAGACCGCCGCCTTGCAACTGGCCGCTCCGCACCTTGCGCAGCACCACCAACTCGTCGCCCTGCACGCCACCCGCATAGATCTTGAAGCCGACCTGGTTGCCGGTTTCACGCCGGACATCGGCGTCGATCTCGCGCATCACCACCATCCACGTGCTGCCTTCCGGCGCCACGGTGGCGATCTTGAGCAACGTCGGCGGCGTTTGGGCGCCAACCGGCGTCCAGGCACCGGCCGCCCACAACAACCCGAGGCCGATCGAAGCCCGCGACAATGCGACCCGTCGTGACACAGTGCGACCCATCGACGTCATCTCCTTCCATGCGGTGAGCGCCCCACGGGCCGCGGGACGTGCCGCTATGAACACGCCGCGCTGCAAAAGGCTCCCGGCCGGGCCCCTAGAACAGTTCGGCGCGGCGTTCCTTGAGCTTGCGGGCGCGCTCGCGGCCGATTTCGTTGAGCAAGCGCGCTTCCGGCAACGCGTCCGGCGCAGCGAGCACTTCGTCCAGCAAGCCGACGAAGCACTGCTCGTCGAGCGTCTGCCGGCAGTAGAACTCGGCGTAGAACACTTGGTACAGCAGCATGTGGCGGTCCGAGATCCGGAGCGCCGCTTCGAAGTGTTCGCGGGCGCGCGCCGGGCTGCCGCCGAAGAGTTCCGGGCGCATCGCGTCGTACGTGCCGCGCAGCGCATGCGGCAATCCGTGTTCGAAATTCGGGTCGATTTCCAGCATCCGTTCGAGCAGCGCTTCGAGGCGCGGCATCTCGGCAATAGCGGCGGCGGATTCCAGATTCAAGCTCAGCCAGCGGCCCCAGTTGGCGCCCGCCCAGGCCAATGCCGGCATGTCGTTCTTGTGCAAGACGCGCAGGCCGCGCTTGAACGCTTCGAGGTCGCCAAGGCGGCCCTTGCGGAACAAGGGACGCCGATCGAGGGCGCGCAGGCCGTAGTCGCGTCCGATCGCGTAGTAGTCGCTCGCGAGTTTGGCGTTGTCGTTTTCCACAAACCCGAGTCCGTAGCCGAAATACAGATACGATCCGAGGGCCAGCAACTCGGCGTTCTTGGGGGCGGTGCGGATGAGACCGTCGAGCAACAACAGATTGGCCGGCAGGCCCTTGCCGACCAGCGCCAAATCGGCTCGCTCGCGGGCCGCGTCGGCGGTGTTCTGCAAGATGGGGAGCATCGAAACGACCGCGATCTGGGTCGCTGGACCACAGCCGCCGAGCGCCGCGGCCGCCGCCACCGCAAGCCCCGCGGCCCATCGCGTCTTGTGAGCCGGCATCGTGTCCGTCCGGTGAGGGGATGCAAGTCGGCGTGCCGCCACGGCGAGACGCTAGACCACGCGCTGGGCCCGCGCCAGCCCAAAGGTATCAGGGCGCGATCGGCGCTAAAATGAGATTGAGTCTCAATTGCAATAGGACTTGACGCCGGTGGCGGCGGTCGCGTATTGTTGCTTATTGAGACTGAGTCGCAATCGCATCAAGAACTCGCGTCGGAGGTTGGATCGTGCTTTCGAATGGCGCCCGCGCGGCGGTTGTTCTGTCCGTTCTACTCGTGACTTCACCCTTCGAGCGGGCTGCGGCGCAGGGCTCCACCAGCCGCCCCGACAGCACCGAGTTGGCGCGCCGCATCGACGCGCTGGCGCGGGAGCTCGAGGATCTCAAGCTCGGACCGGTCGCCGCTCCCCCAGAGTCCCGGCACGGATTCGGGCCCGCAGCCTCGAAGGTGTACTCCGCCGCAAACGGCGTTTCCTTTGGTGGTTACGGGGAGATGCTCGTTCAGAGCCCGAAGGGTGAAACCGCCTCGATCGACCTCCTCCGACAGATCCTCTATGTCGGCTACAAGTTCGACGAGCACCTCCTTTTCAACTCGGAGATCGAGTTCGAACACGCTTCCACGGAACTCAAGGGCAGTGTTTCGGTCGAGTTCGGGTACCTGGACGCGCTCGTCCGCCCGGCGTTCAACGTCCGCGCCGGGCTGGTACTCGTGCCGATGGGATTCTTGAACGAGCTCCACGAACCACCCATTTTTCTCGGCACGCATCGGCCGGAGACCGAGCGGCGCATCGTGCCGTCCACGTGGCGCGCCAACGGGGTCGGCGTCTTTGGCGCGCCGGCCGGGGGTTGGACCTACCGCGCCTACCTGATGGAGAGCCTGCGGTCGGTCGGCGGAACCGGAGAGAACGCCGGCTTTGATCCGGAAGAGGGCCTGCGCGATGGCCGCCAGAACGGCTCCGAGGCACTCTTCGAGAACGTCGCCGGTACGCTGCGGGTCGATTGGCAAGGCGCCGGCGCTCTCGTCGGCGGCTCGGCGTTCCGTGGCGGAACCGCCCAGGGCGCCACGACTCCGACGAATCAAGCCTTCGATGCCACGACGACCGTCTGGGAGGCACACGCGCAGTTGCGGCGCGCCGGGCTGCGGTTGCGCGGTCTCGTCGCCGGCGCGGACGTCCAAGACGCCGCCGCAATCAATGCGGTGCGTGGCTTCACGGGCGACGAGTCGGTGGGTTCGAATCTGCTCGGTTGGTATGCCGAGGCGGGGTACGAGGTCTGGTCGCGCTTGCATCCCGGCAGCCGTTACGAGATTGTGCCCTACCTGCGTTACGAAGCGCTGGACACGCAGCGCGAAGTACCGGCCGGTTTCGCGCGCAACCGCGCCAACGACGCGACGAGTACCACCGCCGGCGCGGCGTTTTTCCCGCATCCCCAGGTCGTGGTCAAGGGCGACTATCAGTGGAATTCGAACGACGCGGACACGGGAGTCGATCAGTGGAATTGCGCCGTCGGCTTCTTGTTCTGAGCGGTACTGCTGCCGCCGTGCTCGCGTTGAGTGGCGCGACGCCGGCGGCAGCGCGGCTCGTGCAGACACGCGACGACGCGCTGCGTCTGGTCTTTGGGGCCGGAGCAGCGTTCACGCCACGCACCGCCTGGCTGCGTGGCGCTGAGGCCGATTCGGTCGCCGCCTGGGCCCAGGCGCGTGGCGCGGCGGCGCCCGTCACCTATTGGGTCGCGACGCTTGGCGACCGCTTGCTCGGCCGCGCCTATCTCGACACACGCATCGTGCGCACCATGCCGGCGACGGTGCTCGTTGCGGTCGGCACCGCGCACCAAGTGATCGCCGTGCAAGTGTTGGCGTTCCAAGAGCCCGCGGATTACCTTCCGCCGCGGCGCTGGCTCGAGCGGTTCGCCGGCAAGATCCTGTCGCGCCGCCTGCGCCCCGGCGACGACGTCAACGCGATCTCCGGTGCGACCCTCTCGGTGCGGGCGTTCGCGGCCGCGGTGCGCTGGGCGCTGGCGCTCGACCGTTTCGTGACTGGAACTCCGTCATGAAATACATGCTGAGCGGCGCCTACCGCGGTCCCCTACTCGTGCGCCTGACTCTCTCCTGCACCCTCGTCTTCATCGCGCTGCTCTGGGTGACGAACGCGCTGCTCTATTTTCAGCACATGGGCCTGCAACCGGCTTCGGTCGTGCGCTACTATCTCGGCTCGGAACAAGACTTCACGGTGCCGCGCTCCTATGGCTCCATGCTCGAAGTGGCGCATGCGCATTTCGCCATGATGGCGATGGTGCTGCTGCTCCTGACCCATCTCACCATCTTCGTTCCGTGGCCGGTGCGGGCCCGCGTTGCGCTCGTGCTCGGGACCTTCGCGGGCGCGCTGCTGGAAGAAAGCGGCGGCTGGCTGGTGCGGTTCGCGGGACCGGAATTCGCCATCGTCAAGGTCGCCGGTTTCCTGGCGCTCCAAGCCGGACTCGCGATTCTGTTGCTGGGACTCACCTGGCACTTGAACCGGCGCCCGCCAATCACCGCCACCGGCGATACGGATCAGCGCGCCACGCAGGCGTAAAGCAGCGGCAGCGCGAACAACAGCAGCAATGTCGACACCGTGAAGCCACCGATGACGGCGATGGCAAGCGGCTGTTGCATTGCGGCGCCGGCGCCCAGGCCGAGCGCCAGCGGCAGGAGAGCGCAGACGGCGGCGAACGACGTCATCAGGATCGGACGCATACGGGCCTCGGCGGCGGCGACCAGCGCCTCGTGCAGCGAACGGCCCGCGGCACGCTCGCGTTCCGTCGCATGCAAGAAGAAGATGGCGTTTTCCGCCACGATCCCCACCACCAGAATCGCGCCGACGAAACTCGACACGTTGAACGCCACCCCGGTGACCACCAAGGCGGCGACCGTGCCACAAAGCGCTGGGATCGCGACGGCAAGCACGGAGAGTGGCGCCTGGATGGACCCGAACTGAAAGAGCAGAACCACGAAAACCAGCAACACTGCGGTCACGAGCACCCGCAGCAGGCCGCGGAAAGACTCTTGCTGGGTGCGAAATGTCCCGGCGTATTCGAGCGACACACCTTCCGGAAGCGGCAGCTGACGGGCGACGGCGCCGCGGATGGCGCGCACCGTGCTGCCGAGATCGCGGCCGGACAGACGCGCCGTTACCGCGACCATCGGCTTCAGGTTCTCGCGTACCGTTTCGGTCTGACCCCGAGTCGCCGCCACGGTCGCAACAGCGTCCAAGGGCGTCAGGCCGCCGGCCGGGCTGCGCAGCGACAGGGCGCGGAGCGCCGCCGGATCGCTCCGCAGTGCGTCCGCCATGCGAGTCCTGACCGCGATTTGTTTGTCGCCACGGACAACGCTCGTTTCGGCGCGGCCACGCAGCGCCGTTTCTACCTGCTCGTGCACGTCATGCACGGTGAGACCCCAGGATGCGGCGCTCACCGGATCGACGCGGATCGCCAAGCTCGGGCCCGAAACCGTCACGCCGTCGAAAATATCCTCGACGCCGGGGACCGTGCCGATGATCGCCGCCAAACGCCGTGCCGTCGCTTCGATCCGCTCCTTGTCATCACCAAACACCTTGATCTCGATCGGGGCCGGATTGTCGATGAGGTCCCCGATGACATCCTGCAGTTGCTGGCCGAATTCGATTTGAATCGCCGGTTGTGCCGCCTCGACACGCCGGCGCACGTCATCGATGACTTCGAAGATGGACCGTCCACGGTCCCGCCGCAGCTTCACGAGGATGTCGCCGCTGTTGGGCTCGGTGACGAAAAAACCCAGTTGTGAACCCGTCCGCCGGCCATAACTCATGACTTCCGGCGTGGCCCGCAGCGCCGCCTCCAACGGGTGCAACATGCGATCGGTTTCGTCGAGCGAGGTGCCGGGGGGCGTCACGTAGTCGAGCACGAAAGCGCCTTCGTCCATGTCGGGCAGGAACCCGGACCCGACCCGCCCGTACAACAACGCTCCCACGCCGAGAAGTAGAACGAGCACCGGCACCACCGCCTTCGCATGCGGCAACATCCGGCGCAACTGCCGCGCATAGCGGCCCTCACCGGCCGCTTCGCGCTGTCGCTCGCGAGCCGCGGCCGCCTCCACGGCCCGCGTCCCGAGCAAGCGCTCCGAAACCACGGGGGCAAGCACGACCGAGAACAAGAACGACAACGACAACGCGAAGACCATGGTGATCGAAAGGGCGGCGAAAAAGGCGCCGGCAATTCCACCCAAGAACGCGAAAGGCACGTGAATGACGAGCGTCGCGAGCGTCGAGCCGACGATGGCGGGCCACAAGTTGCTGAGTGCCGCTTCGGTCGCTGCGGCAAAACCGCGTTCGCGCGCCAGCGCGTGGAAGATCCCTTCGACGATGACGATCACGTCGTCGATCACGAGACCGACCGCAGCCGCGATGCCGCCCAGGGTCATGATGTTGATCGTTTGGCCGATTGCGGACAGACAGCCGAGGGTCGCAGCGATCGTGGCCGGCACGACGAGCGCCGCCACGAGCGTGATCCGCACGCTGCGCAGAAACACCACGAGGACGCCCATCGCGAGAAATACACCCACTAGAATCGCGTCGCGCGTGCCAGCGATCGACGCGGCGACGAATTCGGACTGGTCCATGTAGGAATCGACGTGGACATCGGGCGGCAGGCGCCGCTTCAGCCGCTCCATGGCGAGCCGCGTCTCGTGGGCGATCTGCACCGTGTTGCCGTCAGGCTGGCGCGTGACATCGAGAAGCACCGCATCTCGCCCCTGTGCCGAGGCCCGGACCAGGACGTCGGCGACACCCGGTTCGACACGCGCCACGTCGCGAACATAGAGCGGCGCACCGTCCCGGGCGGTCACCACGACGTTCGCAACATCTTCGAGGCCGGCGAGCGCGTTGTCGGTGACCGCCAGGTACAACTCATGGTTGGCGGTCACGACGCCGCTCGCCTCGCCGAGATTCGACGCCACGAGTGCATCGGCGACATCACGCGCGTCGAGCCCGTGAGCTGCGAGTGCCACCGGATCTGGAATCACGTGGATCTCGCGCGTCGCCCCGCCGGTCACATCGATGCGCCCGACCCCGTCGACGCGGAGGAGCTCGGGACGCAGTGTGTACAGCGCCAAGTCGCGTAGCTCGACCGGGGTGCGCTGGTCGGACGTCAGGCTGAAGCCGAGAATCGGGAACACGGAGATGTCCATGCGCTCGGCCTGGAGCCCGACCGTCGCCGGCAGCGCGCCGCGCACCGCCGCGATCCGGCCATTCAGCATCTGTAGGGCCCGGTCGACGTCGGTCCCCCACGCGAACATGAGCGAGATCTCGGTCGAGCCGCGGCTGGTCTTCGACCGTACGGTGCGCACACCGGGGACGCCGCGGGCGGCCTCCTCGAGCGGCAGTGTCACCTCGATGCGCATGCGTTCGATGGGCCGCTCGCCGTCATCCGCGAGCACCACGAGGCGCGGAAAGGTGACTTGTGGAAAAAGCGCCACCGGCAGGCGCAGCGCAGCCGCCACACCGCCAAGCGTCAACACCGCCAGGCTGAACGCCAAAGCACGCCGGTGCTGGAGCACGAAGCGTGCGGCGTTCATGGCGCGTCCGTGACGCGGAGCCGCGTCGAGTCGGGCAACCCGTGCGCGCCGACGCC
>JANLSU010000119.1:0-97397 GCA_031362565.1 bacterium
CGGGTTCGTCAAACCGGCGCTCACGTTCAGAAGCGGCGCCCCGCCCGGCTGGCCCTCGTAGAACATGCCGCCGTTGTTCACCAGATTCGAAACGTAGCAATCCAAGTCGCCATCGTTGTCGGTGTCGGCCCAAGTGCTGCACACCGATTCGGCCGCATCTTGAACCAGAGCCACACCCAGAACGCGCGTGAATGTGCCGCTGTCGTTCCGGTACAACACATTGTTGTTGGCCGCCGCGAATCCTGTCACCACGAACAGGTCCTGATCGCCGTCGCCGTCGAAGTCGGCCCAGGCGGCACCGGTGGAAAAGGACACGTGCGCCGCAATGTCGGGCGCCGCAACCGGCGTGAATGTCTGAGCGGCGGCGGGCAGAGTGGCGTGAGCCAGCAAAAGCGCCGCCCATGCGAAACAACCGGCAATAGACCAACGATGGCAGCGCGTCCGCATGGCAGGACCTCCTGTGGTGGCCGGCCAGGCGCAGCCGGAAGGCACGAGTTTGGCCGCCCGGTGTGGACACTTCACGCCTATTGGGATGAAGTGCTCGCCCGGTGGGACGAATTGTGGCCGGGATGATTCCGCGACGGATGGCAGCCGCCGTATACTTTGATGCACTCGCGATCGAGGAGACCCATGCACGCCGTACAGACGGGTGAACTCGCGCCGCCGCTCGAGCCGGTCCGGGCGCCCAGCGCCATTCGGGCGATGCCGTTTGGACTCCGGGGCGCCGGGATGGTCCTGGCGGTGACTGCGGCATGGGCGGCGGTTGGCCTTTTCTTCGCGGCCCAATCGTGGGTCAACGACCATTTTACGGGGCGGCCATTCGATGTCGGCAACGAGCTGGTGACTCCGCTTGTCGACATGTTGCTGTGGGCGGCGCTGACGCCGGCAGTACTGTTCTTGTGCCGGCGCGCACCCTTCGAGCGCGGACGGCGCGCCCGCGCCCTGCTCGTGCACGTGCCGGCGCTTGCCGCCTTGTGTGCGGTGCAGGCGGTCGCCGCGGGGGCAGTATTTTGGAAACTCGGTTTTTTCGCCGGCAAGAACTACCCGCTCGGACCGCTTTTAGGCGCGCTCATTCTGTGTAAGGCGGCGCAGAACACCGTGGCCTATGCCGCGCTTGCGGTGCTGGTGCATGCGCTCGATTTCCACGGCCGGATGCGCGTCCGCGAGGTGGAGGCGTCGCATTTGGCGACCCGGCTCGCGGCCGCGCGCTTGCACTTGCTGCGCATGCAGTTGCAGCCGCATTTCTTGTTCAACACCATGCATGCGATTTCGGCGCTCATCCCGCGCGACCCGGCGGCGGCGGACCGGATGCTGGTGCGCTTGTCGGCGCTCCTGCGCCTGACCATGGAGCAAGAGCGCTTGCAATCCGTGTCGTTGGCCAAGGAAATCGAATTCCTGCATGCGTACCTGGATATTCAGCAGGTGCGGTTCGGCGACCGGCTGCAAGTGTATTGGGAAGTCGAACCCGCAACGCACGAACAGCCCATTCCGCCGCTACTCCTGCAACCCTTGGTCGAGAACGCCATTCAGCACGGCATCGGCGAGCGGCCGGCGGGCGGCACGATTTGGATCCGGGCCCGCGTCCGTGCTTCAAACCTCGATCTGGAGGTGGCCGATGACGGCGTCGGTCCCGGTGTCGAACCGGTCGTCGAAGGCCGCGGCCTGGGCAACACCCGGGCGCGCCTGTTGGAATTCGCGCGCGGCGCGGCCGACCTGCGAATCGCCGAGCGGCCCGGTGGCGGTACCGTTGTGACTCTCCGCATTCCCGTTCGGAGTGCGTCATGACCGGAGCCAAACCGCTCACCGCGCTGGTCGTCGATGATGAGGCTTTGGCGCGCGACAAGCTGCGCACCTTGCTCGAAGCCTGTGACGATGTGGAAGTCGTGGGCGAGTGCGCCGATGGGCCGGCGGTGCTCGAGCGCTTGCGCCAAGAACGGCCGGATCTGCTGTTCCTCGATGTGCAGATGCCCGGCATGGACGGCTTCCAGGTCTTGGATGCGCTCGAGCCGTCACGCATCCCCCAAGTTATTTTCGTGACCGCCCACGACCAGTACGCGCTGCAGGCGTTCGAAGTGCATGCGCTTGACTACCTGCTCAAGCCTTTCGATGACGCACGCCTGCGGCGCGCCTTGGATCATGCCCGCGAACGTCTGGCGCGCGAGCCGCGCGAACTGGAGGGCGGCGTGCGCGAGCTCTTGGACCACTGGCGCCAGCAGCGACGCTATGAAAGCCGCATCGTCGTCAAGGATCGCGGCCGCGCCGAGTTCGTGCGCACCGAAGACATCGATTGGATCGAGGCGGCGGGTAACTACCTGGAAATTCACGCCGCCGGGCGGACGCATTTGGTCCGCGAGACGCTGAAAGATCTCGAGGCACGGCTCGATCCCGAGTGCTTCGTGCGGATCCACCGGTCACGGCTAGTCAACCGCGAGCGCATCCTGCGGGTGGAGAACGATGGGTTCGGTGAGTTCGTGCTGACGCTGGACGATGGCGCCACCCTGCGCTCCGGCCGCGGCTACGGCGACCGCATCCGCCGCTGGCTGCAGCGGCCGGGGTGAGGCGGCGGGTTTGCGCCCCTGAAAGCAGACGGCGGTCCGCGGGGACGCCGCGAACCGCCGTTGGATCGATGCATCAGGCAGAGATCAACACGGCGCTCCCAGCGGCGCGCCGGCCATGATTACGGCGTGAGTTCCGGCAGGATGAGCTGGCGGTCATGCCGTGACACGATACCGTCGTGGTTGAGGTCGCCGCGCGCCCGCATCCAGGCGAAAAAGGCCAGGTCGCTCGAATCCACATAACCGTCCGTGTTGAGGTCGGCGCGGCTCTTGGCAGCCGCGTAGGCGGCGAAGTCCGAGGAGTCGATGGTGCCGAATGGCGCCGCGAGATCCGGAACCGTACCGCCGAGGATTGCCTTGTAGACGCTAGCATCTTTGTTGTCGATGACTTGGTCCTGCGTGACGTCGGCGCGCATCAAGAAGGCGAAGGCTGCCAGATCCGATGAATCGACTTGTCCGTCACCCGTGAGATCGCCGGGGATCGGCTGAGTCGTCGGCAGCGCGCTCTTTTCGGGACCGCCAATTTCGACGGGCGGGCGCGGCATCGGAGCCGGAATCGGCAAACGAGGCATCGACGTCGAGACGCTCGAGCTCTGGCGTTCCGGTCCGACGACCGAGTTGGTGCAGCCGGCGGCGAACGACAACAAAACGGCCAGGCTTGCGAGCGTCACGAACGACAGCGTGCGGTGAGTTTGAGTGCGGAACATTTTCGTTTCCTCCTGAAAGGCGGGCGAATCACCCGCTTTCTTTGGAGCAGGGGTTCGAGCGAGTCGGCCGGTGACTCCGGTGTTTCTCTCTCGAGCCGTTCTGCTCGGCTCACAGGAGGACTCGGACACAGCGCGGGAACTTGGACACGCCGGCGCCAATTCTTTTTTTGCGATCCGTGGCGGCAACAGGGGGACCGAAAGCGGTTCGCCCCGAGGATTCCATCGCCGTGGGAGGAAACGGCGGTCTGGAATCACTCGGGGCGAGAGGCGGACGACGATGATGGCGCGGTGTGTGATGAAACGCCGGCCTCAGCACTCTTCCCCACGGCATTCGGCGCAGAGATTGAAGCCGACGTGCTGCGTGGTCGGGCGCGAACGCCGCTGGCACCGGTCACAGCGTTTCGCGGTCGCGGCCTCGGTCTCGGTCACCGGCACGGCGGACTCCGTCACGGCCGCGGTGTTTTCTTCGCTGCTGCCCGAGAACATCCGCAGCAATTCGACGGCGACGCACCCGAAGCACAGTAGCGCGGTCACCGATTCATCTTCCTGCTTGGCGTGCACGGGCCAGAGCAACCGGCTCGACATCGTTTCGCCGCATTCGACGCATTCGGCCTGGCACGCGAGATCGCGATTGGCGCGGTGTGAAAACCATTCGTACATGTCCGTTCCTCCGTTTTGAATTCCTGTGGGGGTTCGCCTTCGGGTCCACTCGGACTGGGCTCGCCTCCTGTCAAAGGACTCGGACACGCCCTCCAGACCTGGACACGGATTCGAGCCGGGACCGCAAAAACGCCCGTGGCCCGCGGGGGAGGCCGCGGGCCACGAGCGAAGGCGTCTGGAAAAGCCCAAGGCGCCGTTACGGGGTGACCTCCGGGAAGATGAGCTGGCGGTCGTGCCGGGAGACGATGCCGTCGTGGTCGAGATCGCCACGCGCCCGCAACCAGGCGAAAAAGGCCAGGTCGCTCGAATCCACGTGGCCGTCCATCGTGAGGTCGGCGCGGCCCTTTGCCGCGGCGTAGGCGGCGAAGTCCGAGGCGTCGATGCTGCCCAGGGGCGCCGCGAGATCCGGAACCTGGCCGCCGCCGATCACCTGCGCGTCCGTGTTGTCGACGACGCCGTCGAGCGTGACGTCGGCGCGCATGATGAAGGCAAAGGCAGCGAGGTCCGACGCGTCGACCTGTCCGTCGCCCGTCAGGTCGCCGGGCACCGACGCGGTTTCGACCCCGCCCGCCTTCTGGTAGCCGTCGAACACTTCGGGAACCGACGGTTCGAGAGTGGTGCTCGTGCCGTGCTCCGGTCCGACGGCGGTGCTGTTACAGCCGGCGGCGAATGACAGTGTCAGGGCCAGGGTCGCGAGGGTCACGAACGCGGACGTGGGTTGGCTTGAATTGCGGAACATTTCGGTTTCCTCCGGTGAGTCGGGCGTATCGCCTGAACTCCTGGGAGCAGGGGCTCGTGAGGATCTGGGATGGACCATCCAACCCTTCTTCTCGCGCGCCGTTCCTGCTCGGCTCACAGGAGGACTCGGACAGCGGGCGAAGACCTGGACACGGAATAGGCCGCAGCCCCCGGAGGTACTTCACGCGGGCCCCCTTTTGGGGCCGCGGTGACTAGAGGTTGGAGCGCGCCGGGTGGTACGCTCCACCGACACCCGTTTGGCACGCAGGAGGACTACGGTCATGCTGGAGCAGGCACGTGTGAATCCAACCGCTGCAGCCGCGATGGACGGCGCCGTGCGGTCACAGATTCAAGACGTGTGCTCCCCATGCGGTGAGTTCGTAGCGGACGCTCTCGAATGCCGGCTTCTGCGGCGCGGCGGCGAATGGTTCCGGCAAGTCTTCGACGAAAAGCGCTGTCAGCCGTACCTTTTCCTCGAACGCTTCCTGCGCAAACGCGTCATCGCGCGCCTCGGAATCGAGGCGGCCGAGCATGTCCCCGACATCGTTTCGGAAGTAGTGTTGGGACTCCTGCAAACGCCACCACGCGGCCTGCCGGCGAATCATGTCGTCGCCATGCGGCGCTTGCTCGCGGGACGCGCGCAACGGGCGCTCGTCGATTATTGGCGCGGGGTGAAAGGGCGCACTCGGTGTGGCAATTGCGGCTATCACCACGCCATGTCGGACGGAGTCCGTCGATGTGAGTATCCCGATGCGCGGCATCCGTGGTCCGGACGCGAAGTGCCGGCCGCGGTGGATCCACGCACCTTCGACCCGGCGTGCGAACGTTACTCGAGCCGGCGTGACAAGATCGCCGAGGCCACCGATGGGCGGGATCCGCTGGCCGCGGTCGCGAGCACGGATTCCACGCCCGATCAAGAAGCCGCCGCGGGCGAGCGTACGACGATCCTGCTCGACTGCCTCGCGGCCGTGCAGCGCCAGGACCCGCGCGCCGGGCTCGTTCTGATGTTGTCGTACTTCAAGCACAAGACCAACGACGAGATCGCCGGCGTGATCAAGAGCACGGTGCGAACGGTGACCCGCGCCAAGGAAAACGGGCTGACGATTCTGCGCCAGGAGTTCGAGTCCCGCGGGATCCAATTCCAGGACCTCGCGTAGGCTGAATCGAGGTGTTGCGTCATGGGCGATACAGAACGTTTTGAAAAATGGCTGCGTGACGCGGCCGGCAGCCCGTCCATGCAAGAGCGGCTGGCGCGCGCCGAGGCGCAGCCCGATTTGCCCGAGGAAGTGCTGGCGGACTACTACGCTGGCGAGTTGTCGCCCGCGGAGCAGCAGTTCGTCGAGCGGCGTATCGCGGTGTCGGAAAAGATGGGCCTGTTCCTTGCCGAGTTGGACGCGGACGTCACGGAAGCAACGCCTCCGGCACCGCCACGCCCGGTTTTTGCGACGTTCCTCGCCCGCGCGATGCATTTCGTCGAGAAGTTGTTGCCGTCACCGAACGCCCAGCGGCTCGCCGTTGGCATCGCCGGAATCGTCCTCGTGGTCGGGATCTCGAGCCGTGTCCTCGATCGCCCACCGGGTGGCCTGGGGCCCGAGTACGGTGTGGCGACGCCACGCGGTGCCGAGGACCTGCAAGAGCTGGCGCTCCCGGGCGGCGCGGTCGGACTCGTGGATCCGGACTGGCCGCTACACCAGCCGATCGGATCCGTTTCCAGCGTGCGCTGGTTCGCATGGGACCCGGCGCGCGGCGCGGTGACCTACCGGTTCGAACTCCGCGACCCCAACGGCGGCATCGTGTACACGAAAGACGGACTGCCAAAGAGCGTCCTGCGTCTCCCATGGACCGTGCGCCGCTCACTCGCTCACGAAGTCCTGTACGCCTGGATCGTGACGGCGGTCGACGCCGGCGGTACCCCTCGGCTCAGAGCCGTCGGCAAGTTCAGGATCGAGTGAGGTCCGCGTCACTTCGATTGTCGCGCTCCAGCGAGCGCCAGCAAGATCTTCCCATAGCGCGCCCGCTCGGCCGCCGGCAGCAATGTGGGATCGAGTAAAGCCGCTGGCTTTTCAGCGCGCACCCAGGTACCGATCTTCAACTCGAACGCGAGGCGCAAGGCCGGATCCTTGGAGCCTGCGATCACGACCAGATCGACGCGACCGTCATCGTCACGGTCGTAGAATGTCCGGTGCTCTGGTTCGGGCTGTAGCGCGAACTCGAAATCCCACTTGGCCGGATCCAGATTGAACTGCCCGGCGGCGACAGATGCCGAGTCGGGGCAGCTGTTCTCGTCCAGATCGCAGAGCACGCCGGTGACAAGGCCGTTTCCAAGCCCGAAAACCAACGTTTCCATCTTGCCGTTGCGGTCGCAATCGTGCAGTTCCCAGGCCGACGCTTCGGGCCAGGCATCCGGAATCTGCAGATCGGGATTCTTGGGCCGGTCGACGAGAAACGACTTCAACTCACTGAGATCGATGTGATAGGAGAAGTGATCCAAGCCCGACGGCGGGATCGCGAACGTCACCGCAATCACTTCACCTCGCGCGTTCACGAGCGGGCCGCCGCTATCGCCCGGGTTGATTCCGCACGACGACAACACGACGCGGCGCTTCGGAATTTGCGCCATGAGGTGCGCGAGGCTCTGCGCGTCTTGCTGCGACGTCGAGCGCAGTGTCCACATGCGCACGTCGATGTGTTCGCTCGGCCAGTCCCCGACTCCGTCCACATCGCACTGGCGCATGGTCCACAGGAGGCCCGCCGCCGGATGTCCAATCGCGATGCATTCGCTTCCCGGCACCGCCGCCGCCGGTGACAGTTTGAGCGCGGGGAGGGTCGCGAGGTCGGAGGGTTTGCGAACCAGCTTGAGGAGCGCGAGGTCGCGCTCCCGACTTGCCCGATAGACGATTGCCGGAACGGCATCGGGGAGCACATGCATGAGATGATCGTTCATCCGCCCCATGTTGATGTCGACGATGGGTGCGCCGGTTTGCATATCGGTCGCGGCGGCAGCGATGACGTGATGATTGGTGATGATCCAGCCGTCCGCGTCGATCAGGAATCCCGATCCATGACCCATCGGGGTGCGGACCACGACGACAGCCGGGGCCACCGTCGGGTAGAGATCGAGGCCGGCGCCGCGGCTCGCCTGGCGCGGTGCCGCTCCGGGTGCCCACGTCTCCGTCTCGGCGGCGCGCAGCAAGGCGCGCTCGAGCTGCGCCGGCGGTGCGCCGAGATTGGCGCTGGCACCCAGTGGTGCGATGGAAGTGGGAAAGTCGACGGCAACCGCCGATGCGGTCCAGACGGGATTCGCGACAAGCCCCACGACAGGCGCCCATCGCAAACCCGCGGCGAGGCGGAAAACTTGGAACATACCAGTCCTTCCGAAGGAGGCCGTTCCCAGGCACGTGTCGATCAGGTCACGCATGAAGTGCCCACTTCCATAATGCCGCCGCGCCGCCGTTTCGCACGCGCGGGGTGCAGCCAGGCCAGGGTTCGGATTGCGCGAAGCGCCGAGTATAGAGCCCCGTGCCGGGCTCGCAAAGAGGCTTGCGACCCCCCGGAACGTGGCATAATCCCGCCATGGACGAAACCGAAGATCGACCGAACCGCGCCTCGCGGGACGGTCACTCGACCGAGTCACTTCTGGCGCGAGCGCGGGCCGGGGACCGATCGGCGCTCGACCTGCTCATCGCGCGTCATTCGCCCCGGTTGCTGCACTGGGCCCATGGACGGCTGCCGTATTGGGCCCGCGATGTGATGGAAACCGACGACCTCGTGCAGATCACGCTCCTGAAAGCATTGAACCACGTACAGGACTTCGTGCCGCGTCACGAAGGGGCGTTTCTCGCGTATCTGCGTCAGATTCTGCTGAACGAAGTACGACAGGAGATCCGGCGGATCCGCCGCCGGCCCGAAAAGGACACTTTGCCGGCGGATTTCGCGGCCCGGGACCGGTCGCCGCTCGAAGATCTGGTCGGGTGTGAAACACTGGAGCGATACGAGGCAGCGCTCGCGAAATTGCCGGAGGCACAACGGGCTGCAGTAATCTTGCGGCTCGAATTCGGGTTCACCCACGAACAGATTGCGGACGCTTGTGAGAGTCCGAGCGCGAATGCAGCGCGCATGATGGTGAAGCGTGGATTGCTTACCCTTGCATCGGAGATGGAGCATGCCGGTGAATGAGGGCGACGAAGAGTTTCTCGATCGCGTCGCCGACGCGATCGTAGACGGCGTGCCGGTCGACTGGCCAGAGCCGGAGACTTCGCACCCCGATGTCGGCGCGCGGATTGCGCAACTGCGAGCCCTCGAAACAATCGCCCGTGCCCACCAAGAGTTCGCGGCGAAGGTTTTCGCCTCCGGCGACGGTGCAGCGACGCTACCGGCGGACCGTTCGACCCGGCTTTCTCTTTTCGAATGGGGCTCTCTCGAAGTACTCGAAAAGCTGGGCCAGGGATCGTTCGGCGAAGTGTATCGCGCCTACGATCCGGCGCTGGCGCGCGAGGTCGCACTCAAACTCCTGCGTATCGAGCCGGGGATGACCTCGGCGTCCGGGGATCATTTCCTAGCGGAGGCGCGGCGCTTGGCCCGCATTCGCCACGAGAACGTCGTGGTCATCCACGGTGCCGATGTCCACGACGGCCGCCCGGGAATGTGGATGGACCTGCTGCGTGGCAAGACACTCGCCGAGGAGGGGGTCGGCCGTGGTCCGCTCGGGGCGCAAGAAACCGCCGTCGTGGGCGTGGCTCTCTGCCGGGCGCTCGCCGCCCTGCACACGGTCAACCTCATGCACCGCGATCTGAAACCCGCGAACGTGATGCGTGAACAAGGTGGGCGTATCGTGCTGTTCGACTTCGGTTGCGCGATCGAAACGGATCTCTCGCCGCGGCAACTCGCAGCGATCGCCGGGACACCGGTGACGATGGCCCCAGAAGTTCTCTTGCAGACAGCGCCCTCGAGCGTTACCGCCGACATCTACTCCTTGGGAGTTCTCTTGTATTGGCTGGCAAGCGGCAAGTATCCGGTGGAAGCCTCTAGCTTGGACGGGTTCCTGGAATGCCATCGGCGCGGCGACTGGGTGCCGCTTCGGAGCCTGCGCCCCGATTTGCCGAGCGACTTCGTTCAGACGGTGGAACGCGCCAGCGCGCGCCAAGTCGACGAGCGATACCCGAGCATCGGCGACCTGGAACGCGACTTGATGCGTTCTGTTGGCGTGCTTGGGCAAACCGCTTCGATTCCGGAACCGGCAACGGCGCCGTCGCAGGCCCTGGAGACACATTCGCGTGGTCATCGGCAGAGCCGCGCCGGCGTGCGGCTGGCGGTTGCGGCGGCACTGGTTGTGGCCGTGGTCTCCGCCTTCCTGGCGCGCAGCCGGTTCGCACCGCTGCGCGCCGAGGCCACGCTCTATCGCCAAACCGGCGAGAGTGCTGAAATCCTGGTGTCCGACAGTGCGATTCACGCCGGCGATCACCTCTTCGTGATGATCGAGGGTTCGAAGTCCCTGTGTGTCTACGTGCTCTATCAGGATGCGACTGGCAAGCATTTCATCTTGCAGTCGCCGGTCGACGCCAGCGTCTTGGCGGCCGGCGTCCCGCACCGCCTGCCGGCGGAGTCCGTATCCGGCGCGGCGCCGCGCTCCTGGATCGTGACGAGCGGCGGCGGCACGGAAACCATCGCGGTCATCGCCGCGCCGCACCGGTTGCCGCAGTTGGAAACCGAGATCCAGGACTACGCGCGGCTCGACACCGGCCGGTCCACCGCGGTGCATTCGCGCGGGATCGGTGGGGTCGTGGAGGAAGTGCGGCGGCCGCTCATCGACGTCGCCCGTCGCTATGAGAACGATGCTTGGGTGTGGAGCCGGCAACTTCGCAATGATTCGCCGTGAGCCTGCGGCGCATCGGAGGAGGACAATTCGTGGGGGCGCGGCACTTCATCGCGATCGCAGCCGTAGCGTGTATCGCGTCGCGCAGTTGCGCGGCGGAGACACGGCGCGCGGTGCTCGTCGGGGTCAATACCTATGAGCGCCCTGCGCCGGCCGGCGGTCCGGCAACCGCGGGCGAACGGCTTCGCGACCGCGGCTGGACGAACCTCGAGGGCAGCCTGAACGACATCGATGCGATGCAAGCAATGCTCGTCGGCCGTTATGGCTTCGCGCCCCGCAACGTTGCGGTCCTGCGCGACACGGCAGCAACGCGGAGTGCGATCCTGTCGCTGCTGCGGACGCATCTGGTGAAAACGGCGCAGAAAGGCGACGTGTGCGTGTTTTATTACGCCGGACACGGATCGCAAGTCTACAACTCGAAGTCCGCCGAACCCGACCGATTCGACGAGACGATCGTCCCGGCCGACGCGAACCAGGCAGCGACGTCGAACCGCGATATTCGCGACAAGGAAATCGCCGCGCTTTTCAACGACATCTTGGACCGGGGCGCAACTCTCACGGCGTTCTTCGACTGCTGTCACAGCGGTTCGATTGCGCGCGGCATCGGCGGACCCGGAAGGCTCCGGTCATTGCGCCCCGATCTGAACGACATCGCGCTCGCAGATTCGGATCGCCGCCCCAAGCCCGCAGATCGTGGCGCCCTGGTGATTTCGGCAGCCCAAGAGACGCAGAAGGCGGCGGAAATCGTCGACCCCGAGGGGCGATGCCACGGGGTCTTCAGTTTCATGCTCGAGAAGACACTGCGCTCGGCATCGACAGCCGAGTCCACCGAGCGCATCTTCGCGCGCGTGCGCGCCCTGGTCGCATCCTCGGAGGCCGGGCAGTCGCCGGACGTCGAAGGCTCGGCCGAGCGCCTCGCCGCGCCACTTTTCGGCGGCAAAGCAACGGCAGGCGACAAGATCGTCTTCGGCATCCAGGCCGTGGATGGCAATCGGTGCCGCGTGCAGGGTGGATACGCTCTCGGTTTGTTGCCGGGATGCGAGTTGGTACCGGTGCGTGACTCGAGCCGCGCCGTGCCGGCGACGCGCATTCGCATCGATGCAACCGAAGACCTGAACTACGCGCGCGCCTCCTGCATCGGGGGGGATTTGAGCACCGTACGACCGGGCGCCCTGTTCGAAGTCGAGCGTTGGGCCACGGGGCCCGGGGCGCGCCTGCGTGTTTGGATTCCACCCGTTCTCGAAGAGGCCGCCCTGAAGCGCGCGGCCGCCGAATTCGCGGCGTTACCCCGGTCGAGCAACAGCCGCCTCATCGCGGATCCGACCGAAACGACACCAACCCACGTCGTCGCGTGGACGGGCACCGACTGGATGTTGTCCGGACCGGACGGCAAGGCAGTGAAGATTGCCGCGTCCACGGCGCAACTTGCGGCGGCAGTGAAGAGCGGCACCAAGCCAGAACAGCCTGCGAGCGTTTTTGTCCACCTGCCACCCTGTCCATCCGTCGTGTCGCGCTTGCGAACCAGTGCCGAGGCCGGCCAGTCGCCGGTGCAAATCGTCGGCAAGGAGTCGGAGGCGCAGTATCTCCTTGTGGGCCGGTGGGCGAACGGGCAAATCGAGTATGCGTGGACGGCCCGTAACGCGACTCAGTTGGATCTGGCCAGTACGTCGAGCATGCCGGTTCGGACCAACTGGTGCGCCGTGCGCTCGACTTCGACACCGGACCAGGTCGACTTGTTGCAGGACTCGGCTCTGCGTCTTGCCAAGGTCAATGGTTGGATGCAACTCGACCCGCCACCGGAATCGCAACGATTCCCGTACCACCTCGTGTTGCGCAACGTGCAATCCAACCAGAAGGTCGCGAACGGGAACACGGTGCACGACGGCGACACGATCCAGCTCTCGCTGGAGGCATCACCGTCGGATCTGGAGTTCGGGGTCGCACGCCGCTATGTCTATGTCTTCGTGATCGACAGTTTTGGCAGGAGTACGCTGATCGTCGGTGCGAACAATACCGGCAATTTTCTGCCGGCCGTCACTTTAGCCAGCGACAAGATTCCGCCGGAAATCGCGCTGCATAGCGATGCCGGCAGCGATTTGCACGTCTCCGAACCATTCGGCGTCGATACGTATGTCTTGCTGACGACGAAGGAACCAATCAGCGACCCGAGTCGTGTTCTGGCCTTCGACGGCGTTCGCGCCGTGCCAGTGACGCGCGGCAGCAGCGAGGAATCGGCGCTCAGCCAGTTGCTGTCGGGGCTCAACGCGCCGACGCGCGGTGCAAGCCTGCCCACCCCCGTGACGTGGTCACTCGACCGGATCGCGCTGCGATCGATGAAGTGAGCCGCGGGCCCAGGCATGCCTTTGGTAGTCAACGTTCCGACTGGGAAACGATCTCTGCGACGAGCCGGGCAGCGAGTGCCAGCGGATCGTCGATGCGCCCCTCGATACTCGTTGCAGCGATCCGTCGCTTGTCGCGCGTGAGAATGAGCAAGACTCGCACGATTGTCCGGTTGATCGTGTAGGTTCCGCTCGCGCGGATTGCACCGGGGAGGTCGTCGGCGTCCAGGCAGACAATCCGCCCCGCCGATTGGCCGCGTGCAATCGTATAGCTTTGCTCCCGCAGCAGTTGAAGCACCGCACTCGACAGATCCAGCGAATCGAAGCCTTCTCGACCGTCGAGGAAACTCGGTCGCAAGATCATCGGCTTTTCCTGCGCCAGCGGAATCTGTGCCTTGTCCGTTGATGTGAACTGGCCGATGTCAAAACTTGCACCGTTCGGCGCGGAGATGATTGGCCGTTGAATGCCACCGATGTTTTTCGCGAGAGAAGGCACACGGTCCGTGGCGTATTGGAAGAGCCGACTCACGTCGGCGAACTCGCCGTCGCGTAGCGCCGCTCCCCGAAGGCCCTCGAGTAGCGCGTAGGTCAACAACCCTTGGCCGTACTGCGTCGCTTCATAGCTTGCGGCGTCGGCTGCGCTCCCCATGAGGACATGAAACCCGGTGCGATCCTTGAGGCGCTCAATGGCGCGGATCTGTCCAGAGGAGACGCTACGGGGCTCGACCAGCTTGTCGGCTGCGGCGCCCGCGGCACACGTGTCGAGAATAAGGACCTGTTTCAACGCCGGAATCGCTTTCACCCAACTTGTCAACTCTTCGCTCGTGACCGCGTTTTGCTGGCGCACCGCCGGGTCAGTGAGATCCGCGCTTCGTGCTTCTTGTGTGAGGTACGCGTACTCGCCGGCTGCCGCAGGAAGCGCCACGCCGTGCCCAGCGAGGTAGACGACCAGCACGTCCGCCGGCCGTGCCTGACGAGCCGCTGCAAAGACAGTTGCAAAATTTGCCTTCGTCGGCGGGGTGGCGCCCTCCCCACTACTACTCGACAACAGGGTCAAGTGCACTTTGGACGCACCGAACAACCGCATGGCACCGAGTTGGAGCGCACGCGCTACGTCCGAGGCATCCTTGGCTGCATACCGCAAGCGGAGCGCTGGAGACGCATATTCTGAAATCCCGCCGACGATGACGTAGAGTTCCGGCACGGTCTTCGATTGTCCATCATCAGGCGGTGTCCACTGCACCGCGACACCGCGGCTCGAGAGATATCCCTCCGCATTCGAGGCCAACACTTCGACGCGATTCGGCTCTCCAGCAATAAACGGTGCGTCTGCCAGGTCGAGTTGCAGCGATGCTGTGTGCTGAGTGGGCGAAATCACCGTCTGCCCACGTGCATCCGCCACGACTTCCTTCCCGTTCACAAGCACGCGCACCTTGCCAATGCCCCCTCCTCGGTCAGTGAGCGTGATCGTTGCCTTCGTGCTCCCGGTGGGGGGCGGGGTGACGGCCACCAACGGATAGAGCGCAACATTCTTGAAGGCGCGGACGTCTCGTAGCGGTTCCTTGCTGTAGCCGAGAACCCTCGCCAGCAGTCCCGGCTCGAAGTAACGCTCCTTCAGTTGGTACAGGGCGATGGGTTCGTTCTCCACGACCCATGACAACCCGTCGATATCACCCGCCGCAGCGGAATCGTAACGTCCATCGGGATCAACTACCGCCCAAGTTCCATCCTGAAATGAAAGCAGTCGCACCATTTCTCTGCCGCCTGCGGCATCAAGGATCCGGATAGAACCTTCCTCGAGCGCAGCCGCTATAAATCGTCCGTTCGCGAGATAGGCCACGGCATGCACGTGGGAGTCGACGTCAACCGTCCATTTTTGTTTTGCAGTCGCGACGTCCCATGCAGAGACGATTCCGTCCATTCCTCCACTTACAACCTCGCGCCCGTCGGGGGAGAACATCGCCGCGCACACTTGACCCGCATGCGCGCCCGGAAAGGAACCGACTCTCTGCGTCTCCGTCGAAGGGTCAGGCGGTCCAAGCAGTTGCAGCTCTCCAAAGGCAGCACCCTCCTTCCAGTCTGCCACGCTCCACAAACGGAGGCCACCAGCCCAGTCACCGAACAAGAGCTCACTTCCGTCAGGCGAAAATGACATCGTTGCAAAGACGGAAGTACCAGGCCATGGCGGGTAATCAAGGCCCTGGGTGTGGAGCGTTCGAAGCTCGGTGCCGGTCTCCGCATCCCACAGGCTAACGGTACTGTCGCCGGCCGTTGCAACCAAGTGAGTGTCGGCGGACAGGGCGACGTTCTTGATTGGCTCGCGGTGACGATAGAGTGCTACAAGTTCGAGCTCGCCATCAATGTTCCACAGCCTGCAACGACCGTCCGGCGTTCCAACCAGTAGCCGCTTCGCATTCGCCGAAAGGCACAGTGGTGGATGTGCACCAGCACTGAGACGATTGGAGACTCCAGCGGGCGCGCCTGTACCAAATTTCGTGATGAGTGCTCCGTGGGCGTTCCAGATTCGGATCGTGTCGTCGCGTGCCATTGTTGCCGCGAATTGACCGTCTGGCGACACAACGCCTGTACCGCGAAGCTCCGCGTGTGGACTTCCGTCAGACCACAGCGTGACGTTCCCATTGCCCGCGAGGAAGCTAGCCGATTCTTGCGACGTGGAGAGCGCGTTCACGGGCGAGACTTTGCCTGCAAGGATTCGCTCTGTCATTCCGGTGACGACATTCGACAGCGTGGCGGTCCGAAACTGTCCCAAGACAAGAAATGTGCCGTCCGCGGAAAGTGCGAGCCCTGGGGGTGGTCCACGTAGTTGCGTCAACCACAAGGGTTGGGCAGTGCCGTAGCGACGCAGTTCGACGCCCGTGTCGATGTCCCAACAACTTGCGGTGCCATCCCAGTATCCCGCGAAGACCTCTTTCCCGTTAGGTGAAAACGCCACTGAAGTCACGACCTCGCCGCCACTCGGGTAGGTTCGCTCCCTCTTCCCCGACGCCGGATTCCAAAGTTCGAGCATGCTGGCGGCCGGGCGGTACAACCTGCCTGGCGTCATCGTGAACTTTTCGATCTGCCCACCACCCAGGACAACGTGCTTTCCGTCGCGCGAAACCGCGACACCAAAGATAGGAGATGCGGCGGCAAGTCTCCGCACGACACACCCTTTGGCGAGGTCCCAGATCGCAGCCGTGCCATCGAGGCCCGCATAAAGGCAATGTTTCCCATCCGGAAAAACTGCGAGCACCTGACGCATCAACCGAAAATTGACGCCAAGATCGGTGGCGACTAGATTACCGACGCGGGTCGCGTTGTCGTGCATCGTGCGAAGGCGCGATCCAGTTCTCACATCCCACACGACGAGTGTTGCGTCGGAGCTCTCGGTGATCAACCGGCCCCCATCCGGCGAAAAGACTGCGGCCTTGGTGCTTGGGATGATTTGCAGCTTCCCTCGCCGGGTCACATTTGTAAGGACATGAGTCAGAATGTTTTTGGAGAGATCCCAAATCTCCGTGCGGCGGTCCCCTGCGATCGCGCAGTGGACACCATCGGGGGACACCGCCACGACCGTTCCGCGCGAGAGAGCGCGCAGCTGGGTCCCAGTCGACGCTTCCCAAAGAACGACTTCGCCACCGCTGTCTGCGGTGAGAACCCAACGATCGTCAACCGACGTGGCAATCGATACAACTTGTTCGGTATTGCCGACTTGGGGAATGAGTCGGACTTCATCCTCGTTGTTGACCTGGCTGGCGCCCGCGAATTGTCCGCAGAGTATGGAGCCCGCACACGCAAGGACAGAGATCACCCGGATCGCATTAACGCGCCTTGGGCGATCGAGCAACGCGAATGAAATGGGTGGGCTCATCTTTTGGTAGGCCGCCTCCCCGAGTCGAACGATAACCAGCGGTAGGACACTAGCAGAAACAGCACGAATGCTGTGCAAGCGCATGCCATGGCCTGCAGAGATGCGGGCGGCGGTTCGCGGCGAGGGGAGCCGCGAACCGCCGTGGGTCGAAGAGTCTGGCAGGTTTTTGTGGGACGGTCGTTTCGCGATGCGTTCGGTTTCGACTACGGCGTCACCTCCGGCGCGATGATGTGAAGGTCGCGGCGCGACACGATGCCGTCGCCGTCCAGATCGCCGCGGTGGCGCATCCAGGTGAGGCATGCGAGGTCACTCGCGTCCACGCGGCCGTCTTGAGTCAGGTCCGCCCGGGCGCGGGCCCCGGCAAGAGCGGCGTAGTCCGAGGCATCGATGATTCCCTGAGGCTGGGCCAGATCCGGAACCCCGCCGCTCATCAGCATCGCGAGCGCTACTTCGTCGAATCCGTCGACCATCTGGTCGTTATTGATGTCGGCGCGCATCAAGAATGCGAACGCTGCCAAGTCGGACGAGTCGACCTGTCCGTCGCCCGTGATGTCGCCGGTGACCGTCGGGGTCACATTCACCTGGAAGCCTGCCTTCTCCAAACCCTGCAGCTCGACCGGAACCCGGCGTCCGATGGGTTCGCTGGCGCGAAGCTCCGGACCCGAGACGCTGTTCGAGCAACCCGAGGCGAACATCAAGGCGAAGCCGGAAACGGTCAGGGTGACGGTGGCGATGAGGGTGCGATTGGTACGGAACATGTGCGTTTTCCTCCTGAGCCGGGCGTGGGGCGCGGCTCCTTTTGCAGCGACTCGGGGGCTTCGAATCGGACTCTCCAGTTCTCGGCCCGGGAGCCTGTGCTGCTTGGCTCAAAGGAGGACTCGGACACGGCCCAGAAACATGGACATGGATGGGAACCCGTCGCGGGGTCGTGTTGGGGACGCGCGAGGGGGGGCAATGGGCGGCCCTGGACCGGTTCTCGGCCCGATGTATGATGGCGCATCGACGGCGCCGAGCGGCTCGCAATCGCCAATTGCCAGGAGGACCCCATGAAAGAAACCACCGACCGTTCCGAAATCATCGAATGCCTGCACCGGGTCTTCCAGGCCGAGATGGCGGGGATCACGCGCTATCTGCACTACTCGTTCATGATCATGGGCCACAACCGGATTCCCATCCAAAAGTGGCTCCGTGACGAGGCCACCGAAAACATGGCGCACGCGGTCATCATCGGCGAAAAAATTACGGCCCTCGGCGGCCATCCACCCGTGACGTGGGGCGACGTCGAGGAGACGAACGTCCACACCGTGGATCAAATTCTGACCGAGAGCTTGAAGCACGAAGAGCAGGCGCTGGCGCTCTACAAGAAGCTTGCGAGCCTAGCCGGTGACGATATTGCGATCGAGGAATTGGCGCGGCGCTTCGTCATGATCGAGACCGATCACATCGAGGAAGTGCGGAAGATGCTCCGCAAGCCGCAGTGAACGCCGGCAAGCGCGCCGGAAAAGGCCCCTACCGCAGGACGGTGACGCGCATTCGTGCCGTCTCGCCGCCCGCCTGCAGGTGCAAATAGTAGACGCCCGATCCCACCTGGCGTCCGGCTGTGTCATCGCCATCCCACGTGATGTCATGCGGGCCGCCGGCGCGTTCGCCGGCATCGATCCGGCGGACCAGGCGCCCACGGACATCGAACACCGCGACCGTGACCGTGGCAGGGCGCGGCAGCGCGAATTCGATCGTCAACAGGCCCCGAGTGGGATTCGGAAAGCCGCGTCCGAGTTCGAGCTGCGCCGGCAGCCTGGTGGCCGCGGCGGGCGTGCCGCCACCGCCATTGTCGTCGCGCGCCGCCATCGCCAAGGTCGTGCCCGTCGTCACGATAAGCTCTGGTGGGTGCGCACCTTCCTTTGAACTGTAGTAGGCGCTGTTCCCCGACGGGCTGTGGATCCCGAAGCTGTAGGTCCCGTTCCCCGTCACCGCCGCAGTCACATCGAACGGCACCCACGCATTGGCAGGAGCCGCGACCGCGGCATTGAGCGGCGCGCCGGCAAAAAACGGCGCATTCTTGAAGTTGATGCCGGTTTCGATCCACGGGGTCGTGGTGTTCCGATAGGTATCGGCGACCCGGTAGGCGAAGCCGGCGTGATCGCTCGCATCGGTGCAATACAACCGGAGCACTGCACTCTGCACGGGTCCCGCCAGACCGCTGATATTGAACTTCAAGAACGAGTCGTAGGTTTCGCTGTCGGTCTTGACGCGGAGTGTCGTCGCTGCCCCATACGTGCTGGACCCGGACGACGAGTTCACTTTGGAGTCCTGGACCGCCAGGAGCGTCACGACGCCGGCAGCTGGCGGCGGCGGTGGAGGCGTTCCGGTGTCGTCATTCACGATGGTCCCCACGGCTTGCGCCCGTGCGACGGTCCCCGCCGAAGCGTGCGTCAGGTTGACCGCAAACGTCTCGTCGAGCTCGACGTCGGTGTCCCCCGTGACCGGGACTCGAATCGTCCGGCTGTCCGACGTGCCGGTGACCTGCAGGGTCCCGGACACCGGTGTGTAGTCGATACCGGCGGCCGCACTGCCGGCCGATGTCGACCAATCGACGTCGATCGTGCTGCCGTCGCCGTTCGCGAGCGTGACCGTGAAGACCGCGTCCGTGCTGTTGGAGTTGCCTTCCGTTGTCTGTGCATCGGCGATCGACAGAATCGGGCCGGAGCCAATCACGTTGACCGCAACTTCATCCCAGGGATGCGACGGGCCATCGTCGGCGGTCAACCGCAACACGTAGGCGCCGGGAGCGGTGAAGCTGGCGGTCGTTGCCGCCGCGGTTGGATTGGCGAATACGGCGGGCGCGGGCCCGCTCGTCGTGGTCCAGCCGAGCGTCAAACGACCGGGCGGCGCTGGATCCCCATCGTCGGTGGAACGTGCGTTCAGGCTCGCCGCGGCCGGCAACGTCACCGCGAGATCTGGGCCGGCATCCACACAGGGTGGCGCATCGTACACCACCGGGCTGCTGCTCCACGGATTGCGCAGGAGCGTGAACGGATTGCGGCTGTCCAACGTGACCGTCACCTGGACGGGATCTTCCTCACCGCCGTTGTTGACGCAGGCGCGCAAGATGTTCGCCTCCGCGAACGGATGGTCGAGCTTCCAGGTGTGGTCGTCGCCGTGCAACAACAGCAACGGTTTGGCGAACGTCGCCGCGGCAGCCCGGAACTGAGTGAAGAATAGATTTTGATGGCTGTCGCCGGGACCGTCCTGGCTAAAGAGCACGGCCGCACGCACCCCGGCGCCGCGGTCGCGCAGTTGCTGGCTGACCCAGTCGGCATCTTGTTGGAGCAGCACGTTCCACACCGTCTGGTTCACCGACGACGGTGGTGACGGCAGATCGATGCCGAGGCACAGGACGCCCTTCGTGATGAATGACCAATTTTCGTGGCGCACGCTCTGATGCGCGGTCACCGGCGCCCCACAGAAGCCGGCGTCGAAGTCGGTGAAATAGCGCGCCCAGTACGTCCAGGCTTGGGACGGGTTCGAGCAATCCGTGGTCTCGTTGTCGCCCGGCAGAATGTAGGTCGGCACCGCGAGCGCCCGCATCCAACCGGCCATATCACGGCAAAGGGCTTCCGTGCACGAGCTCGAGCCGCTCTTGATGTCACCGATGTGCACCATGAAATCGGCGGGGCTGTATTTATTGTGATCGCGGATCTGGCGTTGCAGCGTCGGCACTTCGCTCGAGCCGTAGGGGACGTCGCCCATCGCCGAGAAGATGAGCACTTGATCCTGGGCGTGCGCGTTGCCCCACGGCGCCACGATCCAGGCCGGCAGCACGACCAGAGCCTTTTTGCATACGGCCCAAACCCTCGCCCCGCGGGGAGATTCGGATCGCTGAAGGTGTCGCACGAGCGCCCCCTGGAAAGATCGCGTCGGGGCGTGCACGGGGGCGAGCGCGCCTCGAAAACCTGTAGTCCAGAGAGTATACACAACGGCAAGCGGCGCAGTCCAGCCGCGGATTGTCGCCGGCGATGCCGGGGTCAGTCACCGCCATATTTAAGGCCAAAGAGGAAACTGCGCTCCATGCCCGGTTCGATGAAACGCCCACCCACACCATTGATGAACACCGACCCCACGTAGCGCGCGTCGAAGATGTTATCGCAGCCGACGAAGGCGTCCAACCGGCCGCCGCCGACCTGCCGGTGCGCCCCCACGGTGATGTCGGCGATCCCGTACGCCGGCACCCGGTTGGTGTTCGCATCGTCCGCAAAATACTGGCCCAACGAGTGAACGCCCGCCTCGACAAACGCCCCAAACGGGGCTTCCCAGCCCAGCTTTTCGTCGAGAATGAAGGGCGCAATCCCGGCGCTCTGGTTGTCGGCGAAATTGCCGAGCTGGTTGCGGTATTCGACGTAGCGATTGCGCGACACGCTGCAGGCCAACCGTGTGTAGACGCCACTCGCAAGGCGCAGCTCGCCGCCGACTTCGACGCCAAGCCGGCGCGACTTCCCGGCAGTCGAATAGTACGCACCGTCATCGAATGGGATGATGTCGTTGTACACATCCAGCCCGTACAGCGCCAGGTCGTAACGGAAAAACGACTTGCCGTCCGGGCTCAGCGCCTGCGTCCCCTTGGTCCCTAACTCCAGGGTGAAACTATGCGCCAGCTTCAAGAATGGATTCAGGCCGGTCAAGGTGTCGAACGGCGCTGGTGGATCGATCTCGTTGTAGGCCGGTGCTTCGATGCCGCTCGACAAAGCCAGATAGACGCTCTGGCTCGGCCGGATCCGGAACGCCGCAGCGACCCGTGGACTGACTCGATTCATCGACCGCTTGGCGTCGAGCGCTGGATTCTGGAAATCCTCGAAGATGAAACGCACCAGGTCGTAGTGCGCCCCGGCGGAGACATTCAACTTCGCCGTTGGGTGTGCCTCGAGCTGCGAGAAGATCCCGAGAGTATTGATCGCTTCACGCTTGTTCGCGAACGGGGCGGGACCGCTGGCGCGCGTCCCGTTCGGACCCAAGTTGTAGAAGAGCACGGTGCCGTCCTGGTACGCATCGTCCACCCCGTTCGTCCAACGCAGGTCGAGATCCCGCGCTACAGGGACCTGCCAACGGTACGAAACGCCGCCGCCCGTGTGGACGCGCGTGAAGTCGCGGAAGCGGTTGCGCTCGGCTCGATGCAGGACCTTTGGCTCCACAAACGCACTCACGGACAACAGGTCGTCCTTCTGCCAGCCATGCTGCAGGCGCACGCCGAGACGGCCGATCGAGTTCTCGCGCCGATAGTTGCGAGTCACGAACGTCGGATCTGCCAGACGAGGGTCGGCGGCGAATTCGTCGGTGGTAAGCGCTCCGGGTTGCTCGTTCTTGTTGCGCGTCGCCGCGAGAAACACGCCCAAGTCCGTTGAACGCGACAGTTGTGTCAAGATGGATGTCTGCAACGTGGTTGTGGTGCTTCGACTGTGACGCCGCCAACCATCAAAACGTGTGTTGGACACGGAAAGACGCGCATCGGCGCTGCCGAGGGGCAATGTGCCGATGGCGTGCTGCCGCTGCAAGCCGAAGCTGCCGAAGGCGGTCCGCAGTTGGAACGAGCGCGGGCCGATCCGCGAATGCGTGAAAAGATCCACCAGCCCGCCCGACGCGGAGCCAAAGAGCGCCGAGGCGTTCGAGCGCACGACACGCACGCGCTCGATCGAGCCCATGTCGGCAAAGTCGAGGCTGGTGCGTCCATCGGGCTCGGTCAGCGGGAACCCGTCGAGCTGAATGCGGATGCCGCGCGTGGTGCCGGCGTTCGAACGCTCCCCGGCGCCGCGCGCCCCGAAACCGCGGATTGTGATGCGCACGTCTTGCCCGCCCGAACGGCTCTGGGCAATGACACCAGGCACGGTGTCCAACGCCTCATCCAGGCCGATCTGCCTCTCGGTCTGCAGATCCGCCGCCAGCACTTCGCTGATCGCGACCGGGCTCGAGAGGCCGCGCCCCGGCAGGCGATCGCCAGTGACCCGCACGGTGTCCGTCATTGCGGTGGCGCTTCCGGCCTCCGAAAAGGCCCGCACCGGCACTAGGAACGCCGCGAGCAAGATCGTGAAAACGGCGGCCATTCGGCGCTCCACGCGAGACCCTCCCAAAAGATGACACGCTATGAACTGCGCGCGCGGTGCAAGGACACCGCTGCAGATCGTGAAGTGGGGCGATCGACTCAGAACGATTGAATCATACAGGTCAAGTCGACATTGCGGCAAGGCGTCCGCCGCCGCCGGTGCCGCTACTCACCGATAATCTTCACCAAGACCCGTTTCTGGCGCCGGCCATCGAATTCGCCGTAGAAGATCTGCTCCCACCGGCCGAAGTCGAGTTTGCCGTTGGTGACTGCGACGACGACCTCACGGCCCATGACCTGGCGCTTGTGATGCGCGTCGCCGTTGTCCTCGCCGGTACGGTTGTGGTGATAGCGTTCGGGTGAAGCATCATACGGCGCCAGCCTTTCGAGCCAGCGTTTGTAGTCTTCGTGCAGTCCGGGTTCGTCGTCGTTGATGAACACCGAGGACGTGATGTGCATGGAATTCACGAGGCAGAGGCCCTCGCGGATTCCACTCGTACGTAGCGCGGCTTCGACCCGGTCCGTGATGTTTACGAAGTCCATGCGGACCGGAATCTCGAGCTTCAGGTATTCGGTATGCGATTTCAGCCGGGGACCCCTTTCGGGTTAGGCCGTGTCCAAACCCCAACGGGCGCGAATGCCTTTTTCGATGCGGCCGAACAGGAACCGGTCGAGCGCCAACCCGAACAGGATCGTCAGCACCATGATCGCCAACACCTGCGACGCGTCGTTCAGCTCGCGCCCCATGTACAGCAGGTAGCCCAGCCCGACGCTCGACTTGATGAGTTCCGCGGACACTACGCCGTGCCATCCCAAGGTCCAGCCGAGTTTGATGCCGGTCACAATGCTGGGCAGCGCCGCCGGAATGATGACGCGATACGGCATGGCATAGGCCGGGGTGCCCAGAGTGCGGGCGGCGCGCAGATACAACGGCGGAATATTGAGGATGCCGCTCGAGGTGGCAATGGCCACCGCCGCGACCGAACTCATGATGATCACGAAGTAGATTCCGCGATCGCTGAGCCCGAACAACAGCAATGCGATGGGCACCCACGCCGCGGTCGGCAGAGTCTGCAGGCCCAGAAACAAGGACCGCAGGCAGCCGTTGATGACACGGCTGACGCCCATCAGCAAGCCCATCGTGAGCCCGATCGCCGCTGAGATACTGAACCCCAGCGCCATCCGTGCCAGCGTGGCGCGGATGCTGGGCCACAGCATGCCGTCGACACCCAGCTCCCATAGGCGCCGGGCAACGTGCACTGGCGACGGGAACAGGTACTCGCGAACCAGCCCCAGGCTGAAGATCAATTGCCACACCGCGATCAGCGTCAAATAGAACGCGAGAATCACGAAGTTAAGCGCGTGGTTCGTTTTCTTTGTCATGCGTCTCTTCCAGCTGTGCTGCAATACGGTTGGCGTAGTCCGCCACTTGCGGGTCGTTGATGTCGCGCGGCCGCGGCAAATCGATCGCGATCTCGGCCTCGACGCGCCCGGGGCGGCCGGTGAAGACCAGGACGCGGTCCCCCAGGCAGGCGGCTTCGCGTGCATCGTGTGTCACCGCGACGATGGTCTTGCCGGTCCGTACCAGGATCTCCTGGAGTTCCGTGTAGAGCTTGGCGCGTACCAGAGCGTCGAGCGCGGCGAAGGGCTCGTCGATCAGCAACAGTTGCGGATCGGGTGCCAGCGCTCGCGCCAGCGCCACCCGTTGCTTCATGCCGCCTGAAAGTTCATGCACTGCAGACTTGGAAAACTCGGAGAGATGCACCAGTTCAAGCAACTCGAGCGCCCGCTCCCGCTGCTTCCGGCGCCGGAATCTGTAGCCAGGCTCCCAGCGCAATCCGTACACGACGTTGTCGAGCACGTTCAGCCACGGAAACAGCGCGTGCTCCTGAAACATCATCAGGCGATCGTTGCCGGGGCGTCGAATGGGCTTGCCGTCGAGGAGAATCTGGCCGGTCGTCGGCGCCGCGAATCCGGCGATAAGGTTGAGGAGCGTGGTCTTGCCGCAGCCCGAGGGGCCGAATAACACCAGGAATTCACCGGCTAGGATGTCCACATTGACCTCTTGCAAGACCTCCACCGTCTGCGAAGTGGTCTCGAACGACTTCGAAACCGCGGTGATCCGCAGCTTGACGGCTCCCGGACGGCGGGCCGGTGGGGCTTCGTTGTCGGTGGCCGGCACGCGTATCATCTCAATCCGCAATGGGTGGCAGGCGTCGCGCCCGCAGCACCTTGTTCAAGATTCCCAGCCCATAGATCCCGTGCAGATCCGGCGGCTCACGCAGAAAGCCGACCTGGTGTGCAGATGCAGCCGATTGGCGCAGGGCTACGGGTAACGGATCCCACGTGAGTTCGACGCGTCCCAAGGCGCGCTCCACGACCTCGGGCAGCAAGGCCTTGCCGCTCTCCTTCTTGATTTCGGCGTTCAGAATGCGGGCGGCTGCCGGCTTGTCGGCATTGATCTGTTGGGTGACATCGATGAGCGCGCCCAGCAGCTTCTCCACGAGTTGCGGGTTCGTGGCAAGGAACTCGCGGTTGACGATGAGATGCGTGGTGACGTATTTGCCGCCCGGCCAGAGGGTTTTCTCGTCCAGGAACAGCTGGCCGCCGCCTTCCAGTTCCAATCGCGACACCCAAGGTTCCACGGTCCAGGCGCCGTCGATTTCCTTCTTTTGAAACAGCGTCAGCTGGTCGGGATTGGAAAGCGCCAGAAGCGCCAAGTTGCCGCCCTTTTCCTTCAACTTGTAGCCGTGCGCCGCGAACCACATGCGCGCCGCCACGTCCTGCGTGTTGCCGAGTTGCGGCGTCGCAATCGTCTTGCCGCCGAAGTCGCGGTCGGTGTGAATTCCCGCGTCCTTGCGCAGGACCAAGCCTGTACCGCCGCTCGCCGCTCCGGCGACGATGACGAACTCCTGCCCCTGCGACTTCATGAAACCGTTGATGGCGGGATTCGGTCCCACGAACGTCGCATCGATGGCGTGCGAGAACATTGCTTCGATCGCGCTCGGCCCGGCGTTGAACGACGTCCACTCGATCGGTACGCCGATGGCTTTCTCGAACTGCCCGCCGGCGCGGGCGTAGAGTGCCTGCGCGTGCGTGATGTTGGGACAATGGCCCAACCGCAATACCCGCGCCTCGGCGGCTGCTGGACATGGCGCGGTAGCAAGCGTTCCGGCAATGCAGGCGAGAAGAAGCGCGAAGCGCGTGCGGCTGGCTCTCATGGATGCACCTTTCGGTGACGTCGCTCGATCGCCGCGCACAGTGTGGCACACGGATGGCGCTCGAGTCCACCCGGGGAACGACATGACGCTGCTGTAACGTTGCGCACCAAAGGTGTCCGAGTCGAGCCGTTTATCGTTGCGGACGGTAGAGATCCTTGACCGAACCCCACGAGCGCTGTTGAACCGCCGTCGGCCCGCCCAAAGTAACGATCTGCGTCTGAAACTGGGTCATCGTGAGGCCGGTGATCGTGTCCAAATTCAACCGCTCGCGCTCGAAGGCTAACGTCGAAGCCAGGCCTGGACTACCGGCGTCCTGCAGCGTTTGAAGGATATCGAGCAAGTTGTCTTGCATTGATTGCGACACTGTCGCGGCCCCGCCCGATCCATTCACGAGGGCGCTCAGAGCGGCAATCCAATCGTCCTGGGCTTTGAGAATGCGGATCGCCAGCGACGGTGCAGCGACGATGGCCTGCACTGCGCTGCCTCCGAGTTGGTCATACAGCGCAATGTAGTATTGCCCACTGGTGGTCGAAGACAAGACTTCATCACGATAGCGTTGCAACGTCACCGTCGGCGGATCGCTGCCGGGACCTTGCGCGGCGCCTTGCCGGCTCCGCCCTTGCTCGGGGCAGAACCCGGGAATTTGCAGCGCGCAGAGCAGTGCGCCGTAGAACTCCCATGCGCACACATCCCCCTTCGCGCTGACGCCCGTCTGCGAAACCCAAGCAATGTACAGCGTCCCTGGCGTGCCGACGGCGGCGTTCGGCGCCGCGCCGGTCAGAGAGAAGTAGCCCCATCGCCCGATCCAACCTGGATAGAACTGCACCGGTGCTTCGTCCCCGAAAGTGCGCGTGGCGGTGCGCGCCGTCGCGCCGGGTGGAAAGAGAACCGCGCCGAGCGGTGGAGACAAGCTGCTCACGGTACTCACGCTGAGACCGTCTCCGATCGCGGCTTGGTCGAGCACGAGCGGGAGTTGCACCGTCGGACTGGTGACGACCCAGTACGAACCCTCGTTCGACGGTAAATAGGCGTCGGCCGCATCGATGGTCACGGTCGTGACTCGGGCCGGGCGCGGTGCGGCGGCGGATTGGCTGGCGCCGGCCACAAGAGCCCCGGAGGTCAACACGACAACGGCAAACAATCCGATGCGGGTTTGTGACGCGGCGTGCAAGGCGTTACGTTGTGACATGAATGAACCTCCCGCACGATCGATGTCGAAGATCGAAAAGCTCCGCGGACCTGCGACCTGGCAGTAACGAGGATGTGACGCGACGGTATACATTTGAGGATCGGGTTGCAAGCGTGTCCCCGGCGGAGCGATCGCGACGCGTGGAGATCGCAAAAACACGGAGCGTAGCAGTTGATGTTGCTATCGAGTCGTACCGATCTCGATGCCGAGGGCCATTTGGCCGTCGCGCGCCCCGCGGGCAACATCCAGCCGGAGAAGTTCGTTCCGCCCCGGGAGCTGCAGCCGGAGTCCGGCGCCAAAGTCGGCCTGTGTGGCGGCCGAGGCGCGTTCGAACGGCGAACCGGGTCGCATGCCATCGACGAACGCGGCGAATCCGAGCGACAAGAGGCGGCGCGGCCAGGGCCAAACTTGCGTCTCGAGTCCGCCGTGCACGAGCTGGCGCGCGAACCCCTTGCCCGTCACAACCCCGCCGTCGAGCAGTGGATGGGCGCGCAACAGGAAGGTGCCGACCGGGCCCGAGCCCGCATTGGGCCAGAGCAGAAGCGGCGCATTCGAGCTGGCGGCGGCTTCGCCCGCACGACAGAGAATCCGCACCGTTCGGCGTTCAGCGCTGGTGCTCGAGCACCAACTGGCGAACAGATTACCGGTGGCATAAGGTTCGCGGCCGTGGGTATTCCAGGCGCGCGACACGCTGCCGCGCAACACCAATCGCTCGTTCGCGGCGCGCCGTTCGAGTCCGGCCTCGGCGACGACATCTTTGCCACGGCCGCTCCAGTGTTCAAGCGCACCGGTCACATCCAAGTGCCAATCTGCGGTGGCCCATTGGCCGCAACCGATGGCACTGCGACGGCGAGTCACCAGGTCGAGTTCGCCTGGGGTTGCGTCCGCCAACCGATACGACTGGCGTTCCCAAAGCGCGTCGACGTGCCAGATCCCGAACGTACTCCAAGTCGACGGCACGTCGAGTCGCGCGGTGAACGCCGGCCGCTCTTTCCACCAGCGCCAGCTTGCACTCCACAGCTCGCCGTTGCCGGTTGGGGCGGCGAGTTCGAGGCGCAGCGTGCGCTCCGTGAGCGCGTGCACGGCGGCGGCGGGCAGAAAGGAATTGCCAGCGTTCCAACGCGGGCGCTCGAGCACGTTGACATTCACCTGCGCGGTGCCGCCGGGCTGTGGCACGTAGTCGATGTGGGCGATCTCTTGGCTTGGAAGCGACGCCAGCCGGCGGCGCGAACGGCGCAGAGACGCATCGGTCAACAGCGTGCCGGCCGGTTGATCGAGAAGACGCGTCACGACGTCGTAACGAGTCCGATCGAGCCCGTCGATGCGGGTCAGATCAACGCGCGGTTCGCGGATCTCGTTCCACGCCTCGAGCGCTGCAGCCGCATCGCCTTGCACGAAGCGCGCGGCAGCAAGAAGTTCGTACGTATATGTGTCACCGGGCTGCAAGCGGGCGGCGCGCGCTGCCAGATCTCCAGCCTCGCGCCAACGCTTCTGACGGAACCGCACGCCCGCCAATTCAACGAGCGGCAGAGCTGCGACGGGGTCGGCCTCGACGGCTGTCGTGAGCCGTTGTGCCGCGGATTGGAGTTCGTCGTCTGGCACCAGGTACGCGTCGAGCGAGGATTCGCCGGAGGGGCGCTCGGGCGGCAGGATCAAGAGGCCCCAGCTCCCTGCATCGCGCCACGTACGCTGCAACTGCCCGGCATCGACAACGCGAAATGGTCCGCGCCCCGGGTCGTGCAACGCGAAACGATTGGAGCTCGCCCCGACCAGCACGACGTAGTGGTTGCCGCCGCCACTTTCACGCACGAGCGCCACGACCGGCCGGCCGCGCTGCAGTTGCACGCGGGCTTCGGCGAGTCCGCCGCTGAAGCGGAACGCCCGCCAACCGTGCTCGCGCACGGCACGTTCCAATGCGTTCGCCTCGATGCCGGTGCCTTTGGCATCCACCAGCGCGGCGAAATCCTCGGCGCGAACCGCAGGTTCACCCCAAAAGCGCATGACCATTGCCAGCGCTGCTCCACCGCAAAGCGCCGGACTCTGAGGCACGAACGGAACATCGAGCCAATGCACTCGCGCCGCCGTTGCGGCTTCTTTCGCCGTGGGCGCGTTCGCGGTTGCCGAGGATTCCACCGGAGAGAGCGCCATCGGTCCGGCGTGGACCGCCGGCGCGAGAAGCCAGGCGGCCACGGCGAAGCGCCAGCATCGCCTCATCCCGCGAGCAGGATCACGATAAGCAGGATGACGATCAGAGCCCCGGTCGTCAGATAGATCGTCGTGGCTCCACCGGCGAGCTGTGCTTGAGCACTCGCCGCCTGCGCTGCCAAGCGCTCGAGCTCCGGACCTTCGAGAGTCGTAGCTGCCGCTTTGGCGCGGGTCAGATCCAGGCCCGAGTTCGCCGCCAGATCGCGCACTTCCGGCCGTGACAAGAGGCTTTGAATCGCGGCGCGCTGTGATGCTTGGTCGCTGACCCGGGTGGCGATCGCCACCTGCATCTCGGCGCGGCCGACCGTGGGCGCGATCTGGGCCGTGGCACGCCCGGCGCACAGGGTCGAGGCCAGAACGAGAGTCACCGAAAGAACCGATTGAATTCGCATTGCAAGGCTCCTTTGTTTCGAAGTCGCGCCGTCCCGAAGTCCTTTCGAGACCTCCGAGCGGATAGGGCAGTCGTTTCGTTCAGCCAGCCGCCTGCCTTACAGCGGCTTGCGTCCGGCAATGATGCGAAGCAAAACCACGACGACGGCGATCACGAGCAACAGATGGATGAGGCCACCGCCCACGTGGCCGATGAACCCGAGCAGCCAGAGAATGACTAGGACGACTGCAATCGTGTACAGCATTTGAAATTCACCTCCGTCGCAACGTGCGTGACAACCACGCAGTTGGCTCGCGGCTTAGGCGCGGCGGCGGCCGGACGCCAGGAGCGCCACACCGCCGATGAGCGCGATCGCGCCGACGACCGGCGGAATCGGCACGCTCTTGTGCTCTGTTGCGGTGGCTTTGATCCCACCGACCTCGACGAGGGTGTGCTGGCGGTTGTATCCGAAACCGCCATACACGAGCGCCACAATTCCCACGATCACGAGTACGATGCCGAGAGTTTTCATCCTGCACGCTCCTTTGATTGTTGTCGCCGCTCGAGAACTTTCTCGACAGTGCGCAGAATCTCGCGTGGATCTGCGCCGGATTGGCGCACGGTGCGCAGCAACGCCCCTGCTCCAGGTGTCGCGGCGGCCCAGGCGCGCGTCTTGGGATCGATCCCGGTGACGAGGCGCTCGAGGGATGCGAATGTCGCCCCGGCGCCGCGCAACTCGCGGGCGAGCTTCCGGAGTAGTTTCTCGGAGGGGCGGCGGCGGTCGTGTTCGACGTCGGACAGGTGCGCTGCCGAAATTCCGAGTTGGATCGCAAGCCCTCGTAAACTGATGTCGGACTGCAACCGGAGCCTGCGAAGTTCTTCACCGAGGAGCGGGGCGTTCATGCCTGGACGTTAGCTTACATGGCGAACAGAAGCAAGATTTCGCGGTGTTACAAGTGATATTTGCGATTGCGGAAACGTCATGAATAGAAGTTCACACTGCGTTCACGCCGTCGGTTTCGTGAGCAACGCGTGACATTGGGATGACAAAGTCGTCATAATTCAAAAGCGTTTGGACACCAAGCGGTGGTTTGCCGACAATGATGAGTTCCAGAGCACTACAGATCTCAGAACGAGGAACCACAGCATGAAAACCATCCGCAGTGCCATGACGCGATTCGTCGTCGCAACCCTTGCCGGCCTGGCGTTGCTGGCACCTTTCAACCCGACCGCCGCTCACGGCCCGCTCGAAGAGCAGATTGCGACGGTCTCACAGGCGATCCTCGCACATCCGCAAGACGCCGCACTCTATTTGCAGCGCGGTGAATTGCGGCGGTTGGCGCACGACTGGGACGGCGCGCAAGGCGACTACGACCACGCCTCTCAGCTCGAGCCACACCGCTCCGAGACAGCGCTGTGCCGCGCGGCCTTGGCGCTCGACAGGGGTGACAACGCGGCGGCGCTGCAAGAATTAAACGCGTTCCTCGCCGAACACCCCGGTCATGCCGAGGGATTCCTCCTTCGCAGCCGCGCCTGGCGCGCAGCGAGCCGCCTGGCCGAAGCCGTTGCCGATTTGGATCGGGCGATTGCGCTGCTGCCGAACCCGCGTCCGGAGCAGTATCTGGAGCGCGCGCGGCTGGTCGCGGGTGCGAATGGAATGGGCGTCGACGCAGCACTTCGCGGCCTCGACGCCGGAATTGAGCGGCTCGGGCCAATCGTGTCGCTGGAGTCGTACGCGATCGATCTCGAGACTGCCGCCGGCAGGCCCGGTGCGGCGCGAGCGCGATTGACGCGGATCGAAACGCCGGCCGCTCCGCAACAGTCGCAGCGCGCCGCGATTGTCGCGGCATCCGGCACCGGTGCGGGCATCGCGGTCACGACTCTGACGCGCGCGCCCTATCTACAAGTCGGTACACCGACGAGCGTCGTTGTGCGATGGCGCACCGCCCTGCCTTCGGACAGCCGCATCCGCTACGGTGATGCCCCCGGAAGTCTTGGCAACTCTGTCGACGACCCGGCGCTCGTCACCGAGCACGAACTGATGCTCACCGCTCTCACGTCCGGCACCCAGTACTACTATTCCGTCGGCACCAGCACCGAGACTCTCGCCGGTGACGACGCGTCCCACTTCGTAGTCACGTCGCCGGTTCCCGGCGAGCGCACACCGTTACGCATTTGGGCGATTGGCGATTCGGGCCAGCCCGGCTCTTCGCAGCTCGCGGTGCGCGACGCCTACAGCACCTATACCGGCACCCGCGGCACCGACGTGTGGCTCATGCTGGGCGACAATGCCTACAACACCGGCACCGACGCCGAGTATCAAGCGGGTGCCTTCGACCCCTACAAGACCATGCTTGGCCAGTGCGTCCTGTGGCCGACGCGGGGCAACCACGATCTCGTCTTTGCGGGCGCCAACAACGACTACTACGACATCTTCACACTGCCGGCGTCGGGCGAGGCCGGCGGCATTGCCTCGGGCACCGAGGCTTACTACTCGTTCGATCACGGCAATGTTCACTTTGTCTGTCTCGACTCGGAAGGCTCGAGCCGTTTACCAACAGGCGCCATGGCGGTGTGGCTGTGTGCGGATCTCACGGCCAACCATCGTGATTGGACAATCGCCTACTGGCATCATCCGCCTTACACCAAAGGCTCGCACGATTCCGACAACAACAGCGACAGCGGCGCCCGCATGCGGGACATGCGCGCCACGTTCGTGCCCATCCTCGACTCGCTCGGCGTGGACCTGACGCTGACCGGCCATAGCCACTCCTACGAGCGTTCGTTTCTTCTCGACCGCCACTACGGCGTGTCGACCACCCTCACACCGGCGATGATCTTGAACCAGGGCAGCGGCAATCCCGCCACCGACGGTGCTTATGCCAAGGCCACTCTGGGCTCCGCGTTCCATGAGGGCGCCGTGCACGTGGTCGCCGGCAGCAGCTCCCATACGAGCGGCGGATTGCTCAACCATCCAGCGATGTTTACGTCGATGAACATTCTGGGATCGATGGTCGTGGACGTCGACGGACCGGCGTTGACGGCCCGCTTCGTGGACAACGCCGGCGCGGTCCGCGACTACTTCTCCATCGTCAAAACCACGGCCACGAGCACAGAGAGCGACTTGCGCGTCGATCTGCGTCTCGCGGCGGCGCACCCCAATCCGTTCATGGAACGGACGTATCTTTCGTACTCGCTGCCGGCCGCCGGATCGGTACGCCTCACGGTGCACGATGCCGCCGGACACCGGGTCGCGACGATCGTCGACGGTCACCGTCCAGCGGGCCCGCATGCTGTCGACTGGAACGGCCGCGACGAACGCGGCCGGCGTGTGGCTGCGGGTGTGTACTTCGCGCGCCTGCAGTTCGCGGGGGCGTCGCGCCTCGGCAAGATCGTCTTGTCGCAGTAGTCTCAGGCCAGAGAGTGCCCAAGGAGGCTCGTGCCTCCTTGGGCAAGGCCGTCCGGTCAGATGAACCCGAGAAATGCCAGCAGATCCGAGCGCTGCTGCGGGGCCAGCCGTTCGAAGAGATCGCGCGCTCGCGCCGCCTCGCCGTCGTGAGCCTGGATGGCGTCGGCGATGCCGACGGCGCGTCCGTCATGCAAGTACGGTCCGCTCACCCTCAATCCCCACAGCGGTGCCGTCCGCATCTCGCGTCCCTTTGCCTGCCCCTGCTCGATCCCGTCGCCAAGTGACCCCATGTCATGCAGAAGAAGATCCGAGAACGGGAAGATGCGGCGGAAGGAGAGCGCCGCGACACCGCGCACTTCGCCGGTGATGAACGACGGCTGATGACAACGCGCGCACTGGACGCCGGCGAAAACGCGCGAGCCACGCACGACCGCATCGGTGGGTGGTCCAGCGACGGGTGGTGGTGCCAGAAAGCGCATGAAGTCCGCGAACTTCTCGACCCCGTCGCTCATACCGTTGCCGTCAAGATCCGCGTCCTCCATTTCACTTCCAGGTGCGCCGTCATCACAGACGATCGCGCCACCTTGCGGGGCGCTTTCGTTCGGGAACAGGTTGTTGGTGATTCCCATTTCATTCAAGTATGCGTCGCCGGCAAACGCCAACACCGAAGGCACCTGAGCCTTCCAGCCGAAGCGCCCGATTGCCAGGCGATTCGTGACCGGATTTGTGACCATGTTCGGCCTTCCCGAGATTCCGTCGCGATTCCGATCGTTCGGATCCGCCAGCGCACGCAGGGCGAAATCAGGGATCGCATCGAGCAAACCCAACCCGAAGAGCGGCGTCGTTTGGCGGCCCGCGACGATGTTCGCCTCGAAGGGCACGTGTTCGGTGGGCTGAGCACAGTCACCGTTCTTGATGCCTTGGGCTTGGATGAGTGAGCCACCGAATTGCGACAGTGGGTTGAAGCTACCGTCGGCGTTGCGTTTGCCGAAGCGGGTTTCGATACCAGTGCCGGCGCCGCCGATCCCACCTTGGATGTGGCATGCGACGCAACTCACATCGTTGAATACCGGCCCGAGACCGTCTTCCGGTAGTTCGATTTCTTCGAATTCGTCTTTGCCGGCGCCAAAACGCGATAGAAGTGCGGCTGGCAATCCCGGCAGTGGATTGCCAAAGTCCAAAGACGACGATTCGATCACCGCTTTTTCGCAGTCTTGGACGAGCAGAGCCTCGTCCGTGACGCCGGGCGTGTCGGCCTGTGGGTCGGGGGACACGGCGTCTTCGCCACATCCGGTACACCACAGGACCATCACGACCGCGACGCCAAAGCGCACGCGATGCATGGCTTTCTCCTCGCAGTTGTTTCGCTACAGAGACACGTCGGCCATGCATTCTGCGCATGCTTCTGCGCTGGGGCACGGAAGCACGAGCGGTCACACCGGGGGCTTGGGGTTCGTGACGATTTGTTCATGTGCATGGGGCGTACCGCGGCGGCGGCAGACCGGGCGTTTCCGGCGCTCGTCGGTTCGAATTCATGACGTTGCGATGGAACAGCGAAGTCGCGACAGGCATAGAGCGCAGAACATCCGGTGGACTCGAACCTCGCCGCAGAAGCACGACAAAGAATCGCCGGTAAAGCATGTGTCGTGAATGACGCTGCCGCAGCGCCGGTGTGTCCCGATACACCCGGTGGATCACCCGAGAACGGCCTTCTGTGCGCAATCCGACCCGTGTCGTTCCGACGCAACGATTTCAGACGCCGGTCAGCGGTACAGCGCCTTTACGGCATCCCAGCCGACGTGATTCGCGCTCAGCACATTGGAGGTCGTGAAGCTCCACACCGGACTCGTCGCCATGCCACAGTCGAAATCCGGCGTTTCGGAGACGCTCCAGTAGTACGTCGTTTCCGGCAACAGCGGCCCTGGATCGAACTGGAGTGGTGCTTCGAAATTGAGATACACGAGCGGCGGCGCGGGATCCGTGCCGAAGTGGATCGCGGCGTTCGCCGTCCCAATACCGCAGCACACGAAGCGCCCGACGAGTTCCCATGCGAGTTGCGCGTCCATCTCGACGTTCGTGGCATGGTCCGGCGGGCTTGGATTCGCGGGGCTCGGAATCCGTGGTCCAGGCGAGTAGTCGCCCCCGCCGACGCATTGTTTCGTGAACGTCGGCGCGTCGCAGAGTGTCACCAGCGGGCAATTGAAGTTCGGATTCCCCGGCGGAATGCGCCCATTCACGTGCAGCGTGAAGTCCGTCGGCGCGCCGGGAAGCGGTAGCAGGCTGACGGAGAACAGAGTCAGAAAGGCGCCATCGGCGGACTGACAGCCGGAGAAGGCCGTTTGACAACCGTCTCCAAAGGGATCACCGATGGTGACATTCGCGAGCGGATTCGGCGTCGACGTGTGAAGATACTCCGGCGGAAGTCCGCTGATGGAAAACTCCGCACCCGAGATCCCGGCCGGCGAGCCGAGCTGGACGACGATGTAGTTCGATTGGCCGGGGCCGGTATTGACGTAGCAGTTGGTGCCATCGGCTGCACCGAAGACCGAAATCGCGACGCCGGAAGCCTGGGTTGGAACGGTGGCAGACACGAACAGAGCCACGCCGCATACGAGCCACGCACTCCGTTGTGAAACGTGCAGAATGGTGCGGCGAATGCGCCATCGGGTCATGACGACACCTCGCTTTACAACAGCGCCGGGGCGCCGGGGTGATGCAGGTGGGTGAATTGTACTCCCGCCGCCGGGTCGCAGCAAGACGGCGCGAAGCCGATGGTACTTCGTGGAGCGTTGGGCCTGGCCCGTGCGGTGATCGCTCTAACGGCGGGCGCGTCGCCAAGCGAAGCCCAACGACACCGTGCTGATAAGGTCTTCGCGCGACCGGGTGGGACTGCTGGCGGCAAGCGCATCCAATTCCTCGACGAAACCGAGGCTCATGGAGAACTCACCGAGCCGCAACGGCCACACGTACGCCAACCATGCCCCCGAGTAGGCGAGAGATTTCTTGAACCGCTCGTCGTAGACCGCCTGCAGTTCGAGATGCAGGCGCGGCACGAGCCTCTGGTCGAACCGCACGTCGTAGTGGTCGTAGCTGATGAGCTGGCGGTGGGCGGCGTGAACCCGCGAACCGAACCCGGCATACTCGAGCCGCGCCCAGGCGCCGCTCCACGGCCGTGCATCGACATCGAATCCGATGAGATAGTTGGGGTCGGCGCGATTCAAGAACGTCGCGCGCGCGTCGCGGTCGTCGCCGTAGTGAGCGCGAATGCCCCAGTCGTACCAACGCAACGCCGGCGTGATGCCGAAGCGCTCCACACCGATGCGGAAGAGATCGAGCCTGGTGGTGATCTCGAGCGGCTGATACGACGGCGTGCCGTTGGCGATGCGGAGCGTCGCACCGGTTCGATGTCCGGTCCGCTCCGGCGTCACGCGCAAGATTCCAAGTTCGATTCCGCCCTGCGACTCCCACCACTGCCGGTCCACCCATTTGTCGGAGCGTTCGAAAAGTTCCTCGAGACGCGCGACGGCGAGCACCGTTTCGGCCGGCGCAAAGGCGCGCGGCGCGGTGGATGGCGGTAGTGCCGTGCCGGGCGATTGCGCGCCGATCGCCTGCCGCAGCGCGTCGATTTCGCGGCGCAAGGTCGCCAGCGAATCCTCGAGCACCTTCGAGCGCGGTTCGACGTAGACTCGTACCTCGGCACGACCGGTCGTACGCACGAATCCGAGCGGCGACACGCCGAGATACTGCGCCACATTCTGCCAGCGCGTTTCGCCAAGCCGTTCACTCAAACGCTCGGACGCCTTCGGCGTGACCTTGAAATACCGGCTCGGGTCGTGATCGCCCTCGAAGGAATAGATGTAGCCGGCCGGCGGATAGCGTCGCAGGAGATCGTCAAGAACGGCGCGGTGTTCTGGGAGAAGTTCAGCCAGGCCAGGATCGAAAGCCAGAGTCGCAACCGAGGCCCGAACCTGGGCGACGGCCGCGGCCGGCGGGTCGAACAGGGCGAACAGCCCCACGAATACGAGCCCACGGCGCAAGGCGCGACGAACCGCGCGGCACACTTCGAAACGAGTGGCCATGTCGGAAGCGTGGGCGTCTTTCGACCAGCAGACAAGACTTTTCGGCGCGAAATTACATGCTCGCGTGTGGAATCACACCAGAGCGGCGGTAGTGAACGTCGTGCGAATCACTCCAGCCAGCAGAGTCTGGATTGCGGTGACTGGAAGGCTCAGTTTCGATAGAGGAGTTTGACGTCCGACCAGGAGCGGTCTTCGATTCCCGCCACGCCTCCCGGTTTGTGCGCTCCAAGATCCGCCCACTGATACAACTGGAACTTGGCGGGATCACCGGCGGGCTTGGAGAGATCCACCGCGATCACGAAGTAACCGCGCCCGCCGATCAGGTAGTCGGATTCACCCGACGTCTTGAAAAATACCGTCGTGTTCCAATCGCCGGCAAAGCACTGCCAGTGCGTGTCGTCGAGTCCGGTCGGATTGCTCCTGGAGCGGTAGAACTCGTGCCGTTCTTCGAGTTCGCTGCCCGCCGACAGCGTCGCGTCGACGGACACGATCCACAGGCTTGGATCGAGAGGCGGCTCGTTGGCCGGAACGTGCTCCGGGTCGAACATGCGGCGGTGAATACGCAGTTCTTCGTCCCGGCCCCAAGAGTCCACGCCATCCGGCGTGGGCCGGTCCAACACGAACCGGAAGTCGGGGTGCAGCAATGCCGCGAACGCCGCATAGTCGCGGTGCATGTACGCGACCTTCAGTGCTTCGACGGCGTTCGTGGGTTGCGGTGTGCCGCCCGAATTCTTTGGCCCTGCCGGCCCGGACCCTGCACCGCACGACAAGCCAGCGACTGCAAGCAAGGCCGCGAACAACACGATCCAGCGTTGCGACAATTTCATGATTTGTCACTCCTTCAGTCAGCGGCGCACGATGCGGGCCACCGGCGCCGGCGCCGCGGCACTCGCACCACCGCTCATCATCCGCACATAGTAGACCGCGGCGGGAACCGGCCGCGCCTGCGAGTCGCGGCCATCCCACACGACATGGAAAGGCCCGGAGCCCGTGAGACCGGCCGGGAGCGAGCGCACCAAGCGCCCGGCAACATCGAAAATACCGGCGCGATCACGGCCCGGTTCGACAGTGAATTCAATCAACTGGTCTCCGCGCCCGGGATTCGGGTAGACGCGGACCCAGGGCTGCGGTGTCGCGTTGGTCTGCGCCGGTGCGTCGGTCGGTGGGTTGGCGCGAAGTTGTACGCCGTTCAGCCCCGACAACAAGATTCCGCCGTACAGGCCCGAGTGCAGACCGATGTATCCGTTGCTCGTGAAGACATGGAAGCGGACGAACGTCACGCCGTCCTGGTGGAACCCGGCCCAAGCACCACCACACATCATCGGACCTGGCGAGCCCGAATCGACGCGCAAGCGGTTCTGATGCGCCGCGTCGCCGGGTGTCATCGCATACAGGATGACCTCGTAGTCGCCGGCCGCCACGTGTTCGAACCAAATGCAAACGTCCGTCGGATTGTTGTCACCGATCAGCATGTCGTCGAGCAACGCTGCGTCGTTGGCGGTTGTGGTGGGATCATCCACCGCGAGGATCGCGTCGCCACCCGCCATGTAGATGTTGATTCCGGACGGGGAGCCATTGACTTGAGTCAGAGCCAGGCGCTGGTACTCGGGCAGCGCACCCACGGAGTTCCAGTATCCGGCCAGACCACGCGCCGCGTAGGTCGCCTGCGGCTTGGATGCCGGATCACCAAAGTCCACATTGATGGATTGTGCCGCGCAGCAAACGGGAACAGCGAGCGCGCTGAACACGAGCGCTAGCTTCCGCATGGGTCCCTCCGATCGCGATGCGAGTCCTCCTAGAGCACGCGGGAATGGGCGCTGGCATCCAGGCCCCTCGCGCCGCCCGGCGGCGGCCTGGTTCATGGCGCGCTACCGCACGAGCGTCATGCGCCGCTGCCGCATCCCAGCCGGAGTTTCGAGGCGATACAGATATGTACCGCTCGCAACTGCCACGCCGCGGTCATCGCGTCCGTTCCACTGCGCGGAATGCTCACCGGCCGTTTCGACTCCGCTGACGAGCCCGCGGACGAGCCGGCCGCGAACGTCATAGATGCCCAGCGTCACCTTGCCCGCCGTGGGCAATGCGTAGTCGATCTTCGTAGTTGGATTGAACGGATTCGGCACGTTCTGCGCGAGCACGACATCGCGCGCCGGCGGCAGGTCGCCCGGATCCGACGTCGGTGCGTTCGGCTGAATGCGCAGGTTGTCGATGATCCATCCCCAACCGTTCGCGCCCGGATCCGCGAACAAGCGGAAGCGCAGCAGAACGATGTCGCCGGGTGCGAAGACGTTCAGCAAATTCATGTCGTGGGCGCGCAGCATTGCGGCGGTACCACTCGCTCCGTTGTTGAATGCAGTTTCCCATTCCGGATAGAGCCGGGCATCGTAGCCCGCCTCGATCGGTGTCCAGGTAATGCCATCTTTGGTGCCTTCGACGACGACATAGTCGTAGAAACTCGGGTCACCGAAGACCGTGCCCGGTTCCCCGGGTTCGACGATCGCCACGTCGTCGAAAAGCACATCGGCGTGCGCGCTGGCGACACGAATCGGCACCGTCAACATGTAGGTCAGGGTCGTGTTGTCGGCGTAGTTGTGCGGCGAATGGATGGCTTTGCCGACAAAGCCGGCATTGGTCGTCACCGTAAAGCCGTTGCCGACGAAATCGTTGCCCGCGGCTTCGAAATCATTGTTGTACTGGACGCGTGCCGCTTGGAACGTGAACACATTGATGGTTCGCGAGACGGACGGGTATTGAACGCCGCCGCGATAGCCCACTGCCATCACAACGCGGATCCCGGGCGTGGTGACCGGGATTTGTATGAGCGCCGGGGCCTGCGCGACGTTCGCGGGCAGGGTGGTGACTCTTACGCCGTTCATCTGCACCTGCGTCGAATCGTACGCTGACCGCAGGTTGAGCGCGATGTCGAGCTGGCCGTCGGGTCCCTGGTACAGATTGTCGATGAGCGGCTTGAAGGTCTTGCCGGCGATCAACGACGGAATCTTCACGCTCCAGATTCCACGCCCATGGGTGCCGGCGACGACTTCGTCCTCCGATTCGGCCAGATCCCACACGCTGACGCTCGACAACCCATTGTTCGCGAGCGCCCAGGTCGTGCCGCCGTTCGTCGACTCCACCAAGCCGATTTCGGTGGCCGCCCAAAGGTGCGTCGGATCGTCCGAGAATACGAGAAGATCGTAGACTGCGACGTCGGGGAACCCATTGGTGCTCGGACTGCCGCCCTCGAAGCCGGTGATGTCGGACCAGGTGCTGCCCAGATTCGTCGTCTTCAGAATCTTGGGGCGCCCGGCAAAGCTGAACAAAACGTACGCCGTGTTCTGATCCGTGGGATGCGTCGCGAGGCCCGAGATGCCGCCCATGGTCACGGTCGTATAATTAGGAACCGCCGCAAACGTCGCCGCGCCGTTCGTCGACACATGAATGCGCGCTGTGGCGTCCATCCGCGCCCCGCCCCAGACGATACTCGGGTTGGCGCGCGAGATCTTCACGTCATGGAAGCTGCCGATCGCGCCCCAAGTCCCGACAGCGACCGGCGCCAGCGCCCAGCTCGCGCCAAAATTCGTCGAGCGCCAAACACCCTGCCGGCCGACGGCACACAAGAAATCCGGCGATTGGTTGGTCTTGGCGATCTTGGTGATGAACGGCGCGTTGGCCGATCCAACGTCGGAGAGTCCCGAGGTCGCGGACGTCCAGGTGGCGCCGCCGTCCAAAGACCGCGCCAGGCCGTTGTACTGCGACCCGCCGATCATCTTGAGCGGGTCGTCGAAGTGCCACGACGTCTCGTAGCCGTCGCCGCCGATGGCGTTGGTCCACGGCGTCAAACTGCTGGATCCGACCGGCGAGAACCACGTGCCGTTGTCCTGCATGCCGCCGAAGTAGGCCTGCGCGCCCGGCCGTTTGTCCGCGCCGTAGAACTGCGTCGTCGTCAGTCCGACGATCGGGTTCGACCAGTTGGTCGATGTGCTCGCAGAAACCCCGATGCCGCCATCGTTGGTATTCAGCAAGCGCCAATTGGGACCCACCTGCAGAACGGCGAGTCCGTGGTGGTCGACGTGTACCGAGCCCGTCGAGAGCTGCGCCGTGGTGCGATTCGTGCCGCTCAGAGTGATCTTCCAGAGGCGAATGCCGCCCACGTACACAATGTTCGTGTTGGTTGGGTCACAAACGATCGTGTTGTCATACCAGCCTTGCGCGCCGAGCCAGTTGGGTTCGGTGCCCGTCTCGACGGTTCTGGACCAGCTCGTTCCGCCGTTCGTCGAGATCCACAACTCCGAATGCGCCGTGCCCTCGGCGGCGGCGTACAGGCGGTTCGGATCGAGGGGCGAGATCGCAATCTCGAAGCGCCCGGAGAGATCGGTAATCCCGGTGTTGATATAACTCCAGGTTTCGCCGGCATTGACCGACTTGACGATCCCCGCCTCGTCCACCGTGCCGTATTGAATATTGAAATTGGCCGGGTTCTCGACGATCTGCAAAATCTTCTTCACACGCCCGGCGGAGATGTCGGTCACCGCGAATTTCTCGACCCAGCTCAGCCCACCATCGACGGACTTGTAGATGCTCGAGCGCGGCAATCCCGCCTCTTTGTAACGTCCAACGGTGCAGGCTGCAAGAACGATGTTCGGATCGGTGGGATCGACGATGATGCGCGCCACATTGTTAAAGGCGGGATTGTTGATCGTGGCCGCCAGATGCGTCCAGGTCGCGCCGCGGTCGATGGACTTGAGAATGCCGTTGCCGTTGATGACGTCGACGCTGTAGAAGCTCTCGCCCGTACCCACATACATCACGTTGTGGTTGCTTGCCGCCATCGCCAGCGACTGGCATGACAGGACGGGGAAATTCGCCGTCAATTCGGTCCAGGTTGCCCCGGTGTTGGTGGTTTTCCAAACGCCGCCACCCGCCGTGCCAATGAACCAGGTGTTGCGGTTCGGGTCATCCGGGTCGACGACGATCGCCAGCGCCCGGCCCGAGACGTTGCCGGGCCCGCGCGATAGCCAGGGAAGCGCCGTCGTGACCTTTTGCGTGGCGCGCGCCCGCGTCAGTTCGCGCACCCGGTAGCCCGCCGTGTATTCGGGTTCTTGACGGTCAGCCGGAATCCGCATTTGCATCAAGATGCGCGCGAACTGATCCGGTTCGTCGAAGCCGGGACGGTTGTCCTCGTCCTCTTCCTCGCGGTCCGCCTGGTGCTTGGACCGAGGTTGGGCGTCGGCGTCGCGCTTGGACTCGAGAACCTGGGCCGCCGAACGCAGTGGCTCCGGCACGACTTGGCGGTCGAGCGCCACGCGCAGCACCAGAACCAATCCCAAGAGACTCGAGCTCGCGACCAGGGTTCCACGCCAGAGGTTTCGCATCGCGACGCTTCCTTCGGTTGAGATTTAGTGCCGGTGGCCGCGGCTATTCTACCATGGGAGCGTATTTTGCCGCAATTTTTACGATCGTGTTCATGTTGCGAACCGTGGCCGGGAGACCCAGCGCCTTCTCCAGGCCCACCTTGAAGAACGGCGACTCGCTCTGCTGGGCGTGGCAGAGCCAATAGGCTTCACGGCCGTGGACGTGGAAGGCATCGACTTTGGTCTCGCGGGCGAGCAGCGATTGCTTGGCCTTGGCCGGGACCGGGTCGTCGAGCAAGGCGACAAGAAGTGCCCGGGCCGATGCGCGCTCCGGTTCCGGGAACGCTTCGTACTGCGCAAGGGCCGCGAGTTCCGCTCCCGAGCGGATGAAAGTCTTGACCTCATAGCCAAGAGACTTGCGCAGGTGCGCTTCGATCTTCGTCTGCAGTGCCGGCATGCTCTTCGACGGTGAATCGAAAATCACATTGCCGCTCGCAATGAACGTCTCGACGTTCTTGAAAGACAGCCCTTCGAAGAGCCGGCACAATTCCTTCATCGTCACCGTGTGGCCACCGACGTTGATGGCGCGAAGGAACGCAAAGCATGTCGACATGAGATCCCGTTTCAGCGCTTGAAACCCAAGACGAGAACACCGGCTCCGACCATGGCGATTCCGGCCCACTCGCGGACGGATGGCCGCTCGTTCAAGAACAGGACGGCGAAGAGAGCGACTAGCACCACGCTCAACTTGTCGACCGGTGCCACCTTGGATGCATCGCCAGCCTTTAAGGCGCGAAAATAGCAGACCCATGACGCCCCGGTTGCCAAGCCCGACAAGGTGAGGAAGAGCCAGGTCCGTGGTGCGAGGTGCAGCGGGTTGGTCCATTTTCCGGTCGCAGACACGAATGCGGCCAGCACCACAAGAATGACCATCGTTCGGATGAGCGTCGCGAGATCCGAATCGACGCCCTCGAGGCCGATTTTGGCGAAAATGGCGGTCAGCGACGCGAACGCCGCCGACATGAGAGCCCATTGAAACCAAGTCGATGATGCCATCGCGGCTTCCCTTCTCTAGCCCGCAAACTCGTAAACAATTTCCGTGATCCGGCCACGCCAGTACGGCCATGGTCCTTCCGGAAGGTCCCACTCCACTTCGCCGTCCAGTGGGATGCGCATGCCATGCTGCACTTCGTACGCCCCGAAGCGGCATTGCCAGGGCGTCGCGACCGGCTTTCCATCCACGAGCCGGTAGCGGCGCGGCGCGCGCACGCGATGGATCAATCCTTGCGCATCGAAGTGGAATTCGAGCGACGCGGTGGTCGTGCCGTCCGTAAGCGTGCCGCGCGCCGAGTTCTCGTCCATTGCTTCCCAGCGAACGCCCTGGCTCGGCAGTAACACGGTTGGATACCAGGCGCCTTCGGCCAGGAATCGTAGCAACTCACCCTCGGCCACCTCGGCGGTGCCGCGAGTGTCCGCGACCGTCACGAGGCCGAGCACGGCCGCATGCAGAACGCCTTCTCCCGCCACATACGAATCGTGCACGAACACCTTCAAACCGGGCGCGATCCGGATTCGCGCCTCCCAGTCGAAGCCGGCACGCCGGGTCACCACCATCTGCGAGGAAGTGAACCGGTTCCACTTGTCCTTGGCCGTTCCCATATTGAACTCGCCGGCGTGCGAAAGATGCGCCGTGGCGACGATCGCTTGGCCGTCCGTGAGAACAGCGCGAAGGTAACGTTGCACCGGCGCCGGCAGCCCGGCGAGTTCGCGCGCGTCATAGATCGCCGGCTGGATCGCCAGGCGTCCAGCCTGCAACGTGGCGCGCCGCTCTACGGTTCGGGACCGCCACCGCGCGGCGCCAAAGGCGCCCGCGGCGGCAACGACGCCCACCAGCACCAGGAGAATCGCAACCGCGACCTTGATCCACATTGCATCCGGCTCGCGCTGCTACGGCTGGACCACGAACGCGGCCGAAGCACGCGTCGTATCCCAGTCGAGGTTCAACACCCCGCCTAAATCATCCGAATCCACGTGGATGGTGAAAGTCTCGACGGGCTGCGGCGGCGCACTCATCTTCATGTCGATCGTGTAGAGATCCTTGTCGGCTTTGTGCTCGGTACCCCATTGGCCGGTTTCGCCATTGAAGACGAGCTTCCAGCCCTCGGCCGACGGGATCGTCCAGAGTGTGTAGAACCCGGCCGGCACGACCGTGCCGCCGAAGTCGAGGGCCTTGTCGGTCTTGAACTGCGTCGCAGCGTTGGCGCCCGTGCGCCATACTTCGCCGAACGGCACCACATCGCCGAAGACGGTGCGGCCGCGCTTGTGTGGCCGGCCGTAGTCGATCCAAAGGGTGGCTTTCGCCTTGTTGACCACGACCACGGTATCGCGCGGTGAGAGCATTCCCAGGCCCTTGCCGGCTTTTTCACGGGCCGCGAACGCCGCTGCCATCGCGTTCAAATCGAGGCTCGCAACCCGCGTGACGGTGAACTTGCCCGTACCGCGAACCGGCGTTACGGCGAGCACGTGGCCCGCCTTATCGATGCGTACGTGGAACACGTCTCCATGCTCGTTGTTGATTTCGACCATGTCGTCGCCGCGTTTGTGCAGGCTCAACCAACTTGTGGTCGGGGCGCCGAAGAAGTACATCGTAGAGCGCAGACTGTCTTTTTTGCTCTGCACGAACTTCATGATCTGTCCCTCGTAGCCTGCCCACGGGCTCGAGCTGGCGACAACCAGAGTTCCCTTCGGCATCGCGAGGTTGATTTTCTGCATCGGTGCACTGCCGTTCTGAACTTGCATGTGCATCGAGTCGGCGGAAAGGGTGGCGTCGACGGTTTGGGTCGGTGCGGGGGCGCCGGCAGGCGTGACGACAAACGCCATGTGCGACATGGAGCCCTTGGCGAAGTCGTAGGTGAAGTGGCGCCGCAGCACGCGCGGCGCGCGGCCGACCTGATCGACTTCGAGACGCGAGCCCGTGCGGGTGTACGTCTCGACACTGGTCGTATCTTGGCCCAGCTGGACAACGAAGTTGCCGGTGTCGTTCGCGGCGGCGGCACGGCCGGCAAGCGCACAAAGAGCGAGTGCAACGAGGGCGCGGCGGACGAACAGCATGCGGGGCTCCAAGGGCGGAAGACAGGTTCAAGCACGGCCGGCGCGCGAGCCGGAATGCGCGCGCGTCGGCCACGGCGGCATCGAGACTGCCGCAACTGTCCCCTGCTCCGCTACGGGGCAGGCCGGCGTAACCGTCACACCGATGGCCGGATGTTCTGATTCATCCGGAAGAGATTCGTGGGATCGAATTTCTTCTTGAGCGTGACGAGCCGGTCGTAGTTGCTGCCGTAGGCTGTCTTGACGCGCTCGCCCTCGTCCTGCGTCAAGAAGTTCACGTAGACGCCACCGGTCGCGAACGGCGCCGCCGCTTGGAAGAGTTCGCGCGCCCAGGCGATGCACTTGGTGTCGTTGGCCGGATCGGCCCAGCGGCCGTGCACGTTCATCACGAATTGCGCGTCGCGGTGCGTATAGGCGGTCGCTTCCGGCGCCACCCGGCTGACTGCGCCACCCAACTGCGCGACCGCGATCTCGGTCTGCGGATCGGGGATCTTGCGCGCGTGGGCAATCAGCACGTCGATCAGGCCGTCGCTCACTTCCAGGAAATCGTGCGACTTCCAGTAGTTACGTGCCCCGGGAGTCAAGAGCGGATCGAGAATCGTCTGCCAAGCCGTGAACGGATGCGGTGCGATGACGTCGGCGAGCGGCTTCCCGAAGTCGCGCAGTGGTTTCGCCATGCGCTCGCCATCTTCGATCGTGCCGTTGTAACAGACGGCGAGGGCGAGGATGCCCTTGCCGTGCCATTCCACCGGCAGGAAGGGCAAAGGCGGCGCCAGCCGCAGCACGAACCAGCAGACGAATTCCTCGGGCGTCGTGGCGATGAAGCTGCGGTAGAAGCGCAGCACATCCTTGGCCGCAGCGAGTGGATGGACGATGAGTCCCGAGAGCACCTCGGGCCCGACCGGATGGAGTTTGAATTCGAAGGACGTGACGACACCGAAATTGCCGCCGCCGCCACGAATGGCCCAGAAGAGATCCGCGTTCTCGGTGGCGCTCGCCTTCACCAATTCACCGTTCGCCGTGACGACATCGACCGAATTGAGGTTGTCGATCGACAGCCCGTACTTGCGGCTCAACCAACCGAAGCCGCCACCGAGCGTCAACCCGGCGACGCCGGTCGTGGAGTTGATTCCGAGTGGTGTCGCGAGTCCGAAGGCCTGCGCCGCCGTGTCGAATTCGCCGAGCGTCACACCTGCTTCGACGTGCGCGATGCGTTTTCCAGAATCGATGCGAACGCTCTTCATGGGCGACAGGTCGATCATGAGACCGCCATCGCAGACAGCATTACCGGCGATGTTGTGGCCGCCGCCGCGTACCGCCAGGACAAAGTCGTTCTCGCGCGCCAAGCTCACTGCCTGCACGACATCGTCGGCCGAAGCGCAACGCGCAATGAGCGCCGGCCGCCGATCGATCATCGCATTCCAAATCGTCCGCGCTTCGTCGTACTCCGACGACCCGGGCATCACGATGCGCCCGCGCAGCGCGCCTTTGAAATTCTGCAGGGCCGTTTCGGGCAGCGGCTTGTCGCCACCGGAGCGCGTTTTGATCTTCAGGTCGGGCATTGTTCCTCCAACGGGCCTCGAACAACTCCGGCGGCGCCTCGACTGTAATGCGGGCGAGTCGGTGGCGGAAACCCCCGATCGGCACCCCGCATGTTCATGCAGGCCGCGACCCTGGCACTCGGAACGGGCGGCTGTCGCGTGTGCTCACCACGCTGCTGCTCTTGCGCGCGGGATACGTATACGCACCGTATGCATCTTTGGAGCGGGTGAACGAGGAAAACAAGGACCTGTACTACAAGGCTTTGCGCCGCACGCAAACGACACTCCAGAGCGATGCACCGGACTGGGAGCCTTGGATCGGGTTCTTCCTGCGCTGCGTCAAGAAACAGAAGGACACCCTCGCGGCGCGGCTCGATCGCGAGTGGACCGCTCAGGGCGGTGAGGATGAATTAACGCAGCTCTCCCGCCAAGTGCTCAAAGCCCTGCGCGAACAAGACCGCCTGACCATCGCCCAGCTCATCTCGATCACCGGCGCCAATCGCAATACCCTCAAAGTGCGGCTCCGCGAGCTCGTGGCGGCCGGCCAAGTCCGCCGGCATGGCAGGGCGCGCGCGACTTGGTATTCGCTCTGATTGCGGAAAAGAAGTCGGGCGCGAAGCGCGAACAAGAGGGCAGCCTGCTGCTCTCCGGTATCGATCACCGCGGCAAAGCCTCCGGCCCTGTGCCCCGCCCCCAGGCGACAGCGCACACGTCAGCAGCCACAGCGCATAGGCCAAGAACGACGCCACCAACAGGGTCCAGCAGACGAGGCGCCACGGATCACGGATCATGGGTCACGACCAATGCTCCCGATCTTGCGACGCCCCGCCGGACAGTGCTAGATCAGCGCGGCGGCGCATTCGATCGCAGCGAGAATCTCCATCCGGTCCCACGTGGCGACCGGGGCACCGATGGCGTGAAGGATTTCCGGCGTCCGGCCGCGCGCCCGCGGGTGGCGCACCACACAAACGCCCTTCCGCAGTTCAAGCCCGGTGCGGAGCTCCCAGTCGACCCAGTCCTGCCAGCGGGACCCGCTGCCAACGACGCAGACGACAATTGCGGCGCGCGCAATCTTTTCTTGGATGATCTCTTGCGCCAGCACCGCCGCTGGACTCTGGAACGGCGCCCGCAGGCTGCACTCGTAGAAGTCGAGTGCAATCTTGGGATGGCGTGTCAGCTTGTGAAGGTCGAGCACCTTCGCATGATCTTCCGCGTGCACGCTCACGAACACCCGGCGCGACTGGGCAACTTCGCGGGCTTCGCCGTGAAACGCGCGGCGCAGTTGCCGCAAGGAGCGGAATCCACGTGCGGCGAGGAAGGCGGCGATTCGCATGTCAGGCGGTGCGTTGAGGCGAAGGCCGTACCACGCCTCGATGTCCGCCACGCAGACCCCGGGGAGGGCGCGGCCAAACGCGGCGCGGACTCGCGGGCAGAACTTGCGAATCTTCGTGCTCATCGGCTTTCCCCCACCAATGGCTCCCGGAGGTCGAAATCGCACCCTCGGGCAAAAATCGCGGTGACGCGCCGGATCCGTCGTCCTTGAACCAACGCGGGGAGTCCATCCGCCGGGCACGCCACCGCAACACGGCGCTTCGCCGCCGCGGCGGCCCCCGTTTGCGCTCGCCACAAGTAGGCGCGGGCGGCAGTACCCTCACTGCCGCCCGCTCCGCCCTTGGGGGGGGACTTGTCCGCGTCCTATGATTGACAACGTCCCGAGGCAAGAATCTGCACGCGCCTGGAAGAACTAATTTCCAACGCCCGCCCGCTGCGGCGACCGAACCCAGCGAACCGCGGTCGAGTTCGCCGCCACACCGCTGCCGGCGCTGCCCGCGCTGCCACCCCTGCCGGCCCCGCCCGCGCCCGCCCGCCGCAGCTCTCCATCACCGCCCTCCGCGAGTCCCTTCATTGGACAAACGAGCGTCGCCCGGTCGCCGGAAAAGAGCCCCCGCATCCAACGGCGCATGTCGGGCCCCGAAAGCTCCATTCGCCCGCCGGGTCGCAAGCGCCCGACTTGATTGGCGGGGTGGTCGAGTGCCACCGTGCACTTGCCGATGCGGCCATCGGATCGCACCACGAGCGAGTTGCCGCGCGACGCGTAACAGACGGTCTCGAGATCGTCCGGGGTCACCAGTTCGACACCCAGTTCATCCGCCCGCTCGCGCAGGCGCACGAACACATCGGCCATGCGTTCCGCGGCGAGATAGCCGAACGTCGCGTCCGCCGGTCCGCCGAGCGGCGACAGCGGCCGCAAGAAAACCGCGAAGCGCGGGTCACCGCCGAACTCCGCTGCGAAGGCCTCGAGGAACGACCCGAGCGATGCTTCATTGTCGGCGCTCGCATGCAGTCGCATCAGCATCCGAAACGTCGCATCGCGGCGCCGCATCGCGCTCAGGTTGCCCCAAATACGCTCGAACGTCGCGCCACCGCCGGCCCGCCGCCGCGTCCGATCGTGTTCCGCGGCCGGACCATCGAATGACACTTGATAGCGTCTAACACCAAGCTCGAGAAGCCGCCCGGCGACATCGGGCGTCAAGAACCAGCCGTTCGTTGTGATGTCGCCGCTGACCCGCAGCTTGGGATTCGCAACCGCCAGCCGTTGTACCGCGCCCATCACGTCGTCGATCACCGCGCGCGCCAGGAGCGGTTCACCGCCAAACCAAGCGATGGCGAGTGAATCCAGCTCCGGGGCCCGGATTTCCAACCATTCGACGAGCGCACGCACGATCCACGGCCGCATGCGCCCCGATTCGAATGTCTCGTAGCAGTAGGTGCACCGGAAATTGCATTTCTCCGTCGGCATGACGATGACGTGCAACTCGCGGGCGTCGAGGCCGCGGTACACCTCTCGCAGCGGAACTGCGAGAGGTGTTGCCGCGCCGGCTCGTGGAGCCTTCAGCAACGCGCATCCACGACGACGGGTGCATCGTCGTCGTCTTCGGCGAAAATGGCGCCGCCCTTTGCCTTTGCCCTTGCCCTCGCGCTCGCATTGGCTGCCGCAGGCATCGCGAGCGGCCCAACGCGAAACAGTCCCGAAAAACACCCCTCAACGGGGTTGTCCAGGAACTGAAGGACAGCGCCTCTCAGATCGGCGTTCTTGAGAGTGATCCGCCCGGTCGCTGCGTCGAATGCGACTTCGTCGCCCTCGAAGTTGCCGAGGGCGGCTGCATTGATGCCCCGCGGCTTGGCCTTCGGGGCACGCGCTCCGGGTGCGGCGCGCTTGGCGCCACGTGCTGGCGGAATCGGGCTCTTCTTGCTCTTGGGATTCGATTTCCGAGGTTCGATTGGCATGTGGTTCTCCTTCAAGGTTTATATCGATCCATCGATCCGGTTTAACGCCAGTCTCCAACTGCTACGAATCCTGCCCAGTGATACGGATGTCCGCCCGCACCGCGGGCCCGCGCTGCTTGCAGCGCACCAAGGCTCGCGGCGCGCACTGCCGCCGCCGTATCCATTTTCTTCTGGAAGTGATTCTCGTACAGCGAATGCATCCATGCCCCTGCATCCTCGTCGGCGACAGACCAAAGGCTCGCGATGACCGTTCGAGCGCCCGCCTGTTGAAAGACGCGGCGGAGCCCCATGACACCCTCGCGGGCGCGAAGCTCACCCAGCCCGGTATCGCAAGCCGACAACACCACCCACTCGACGCCTTCCAGGTCGAGTGAGGAAACTTCGTCCACCGTCAGAATGCCGTCGTCGCCTTCGACGGCGCCGGCCGCGGCGCGCCGGTTGGCGCCCGCGAATGCGAGTCCCGCAAAGGGCACATCACGCGCGGGATCGGCCAAGAACCCGTGGGTCGAGAGGTGAATCACGCGCCGGCCGGCGGCCGCAGCTTTGAAGCCGCGTTCGGTCGCCTTCTGGCCCAAGAGACAAAGCGTGTCGGCCGACACGGCGCGCGCCCACAACACCTTGATGTCCAACGCTTCGCGCCCCGAAGCCGGCAGCGGCCGGAATCGCAACCCGCTGGCCACGCGCCGCGAGTGCGCTGCTTGGGCCATTTCGGGTGGACCGAAATCCGGATTGCCGACCGCGAGCAGTCCGACATTCCGCTGCTGCGTTCTCTGCGGCACGAGATCGCGTTCGGCGGTCAGAAGATGCACCACGGTTTCGCCTTCAACGAGATAGCGCTGGCCGTCCAACGGCAGCGCCATGAAATTGACGAGGTGGATGGCCCCGTCGGGCACGACGAACACCCGGCGCGCCGCCCGGAGCGCCGTCGCAAGTGGATCCCAGAGCGCCCGGCGCACGCGCTCGCCGTCGGCGCGACACGCGGTTTCGCCGGCAGCGAGCACCGCGTCCGTTTGATTCGCACCCGCTTGCAGATCACGCGACCATGCAGCGATCCCGGTGTCTATCGCCCCGGCGCTTCCGAGGTCGTAGGCCGCGACCGTGTGTTTGTCGCCACTGACGACGAATGCGGCGTACGCCTGTACGGGCTTCGCATTGAGCCCGCCGGCGGCGCTGGCGGTGGGAATGCGCGTGTACCGCACGTACACAACGAGCGCCTCACCGGCATGCAGGTGGGCGGCAACCGCCTCGAAGTCGATGCGCTGCCGTTGCTGCTCGGTGTGATAGGCAGCGCTCTGTGCCGCCAGTTGTGCTTCCACGGCATCCTTGGCGGCGAGCGTCGCGTCGAGGCTGTGCTGATAGTCGGCATTCGACGCGCCGCCGGGCCCGCGCACGGCGAGCGACGCATAGCGTGTCCGCGCCCGGTCGAGCTCGCGGTCGAGACGGATGACCAGCGAGTCCTTGGAAGCGGCAACAGCGCGCCGCTCCGCCGCCACCTCGTCGAACACCAGGAGACGCGATTGCACGATGGCATCCACAACCTGGCGCGCGGTTGCCGGGTCGGGGTGCTGCGTGGCAATCGAAACGGCGCAGTCGAGACCCGAGGTCCGAATGGCCCCGTAGTCGGTCGCCTGGCGTTCCGGCGCGTGCCGCGCCATGCGCCGCAGTTGTTCGCGGCCCACAGCTTCCGCATGCAGCGCCTCTGCCAACGCCGGCCCGATGGCGCCGGACTGGGCCGTGGCCCGCGCCAGAACCGCTTCGCAATCCATGGTGCGCGGGTGCTCGCGGCCAAACGCGTGCTCGTAGATCCGCTCGGCGGCGGCGCTCTTCGTTTGCGCCGCTTCGACGTGTCCCTCGGCGAGATCCAATTCCGCGAGTTCGATCTGACAGCTCGCCACATCCGGATGTTCCGCCCCGAGCAAATCGGTCCGCAGGTGGAGCACTTCTTCGTACCCGCGCCGTGCCGCCGGCAAGTCTTGGAGGTTCATTTGCAACTCCGCCGCGCCGAGCAGGTACGCCGCCAAGTCGAGCGGCGAAGTGCCCGGCTGCGACCGCAGGATCTTCAAAGCCTGCTCATACTTGGCCTGCGCGTCCCCGAAACGCCCTTGTTTGCGATCCAAGTCCGCGAGGTTGTCGAGAACGTTGGCGATGAGTGGATTGGTGGGCTCGAGCTTGCGGGTGCGAATCGCAAGGGCGCGGTCGAAGCACTGGCGCGCTTCCACGTAGCTGCCCGTTTCCATCAACAGGGCACCCAGGTTGTTCAGCACGCCTGCTACGGAGAGATTGTCGGTGCCCAGAGCCTTCTCGCGAATCGCCAACGCGCGGTCGTAGGCGTCGCGGGCGGATGGGAAATCGCTCGTCCACCAATACAAGATCGCCAGGCCCATGAGCGTGCGGCTCACGTTCATAGGGTCTTTGTCGAAGTTCCGCTCGCGAATGGTGAGTGATTGCTTGAGGCTCGTCTCCGCCGCATCGTAGTCGCCGAGCTTAGTAAGCAGAATGCCGAGGTCCTTGAGCGTTTCCGCGACCTCCGGGCTCGCGACGCCGAAGGCGGTGCGGCGGATCGCGAGCGCGCGCTCGTAGCAACCGCGGGCGCCGGAGAAACGTCCCGTATCTTCATACACGATCGCCAAATTGTTCAGGCTGGTGGCCACGTCCGGGTGCGTGGGGCCGGAGAGTTTCTCGTGCAGATGCACGGCGCGTTCCGCGAACTCCCGCACGTCCGCCACGCCCGAGTGCGCTGCACGCGTCGCGGCTTCGACCAAGAGATCGAGCACTGCCGCGGTCTCGGAGGAGTTTTTGCCGGACGACGCTTCGACACGGCGGAGCGCGCTCCGCGCGTGTTGCTCGGCGCCGGTGAAGTTGGTGCTGTCGATTTGGGCCCGAATGGCGGTGATCTCGGGTGCGGCCGGCAAATCGGCTGCGCCCGACGCGCGGGGCACCGGCAACGCCCACCAACCCAACCAAGCGACGATGAGCGTCCGGCTGAAGTACGGTCGGGGCTTCCGCATCAACGTCCTCTTCGGTTCGCGGCGCGGAGCTCCTCTCCTTGGGCACCTTCTACGGTTCGCGCTTCACCAAGTGAATCCGCCACGTCCAAACTCCCGGCGCACGTTCCAAGTCGCGGATCAGTCCGGCGATCGTGCCGGCGTGATCCGCGGGTTTGGGCCGCGACACCAGTCCATCGATGCCGCGTGTCAGGCGCGCTGCGCCGACGGCGGCAAAGTCATTGGCGCCTTCTGAATTGACGCGCGGTAATGCCGCCAGAGTCGTTTCCAATGCCTCGATCGGTTGGCGGGCCGCGACCACGAGAATCGTTTCGGCGGCGCCATCGCGCGCCACCGACCAGTTGGCTTCTTCGCCCTGCAAACCGGTTGGCAGCCGCAGCGCTTGTTTGCCCGGCAAGCGTGGCGCAGCACCTGGCTGGGTCGGATGCAAGACGTAGGCACGGCCTTCGTTGTCCTCGTCCAAAACCCAAACACGCAACGGTTGCGCCATCTTCAGCTCGAGAAACAACTGATCGAAGGCTTGCACCGTATCGCCGTCCGCGAGTTGTTGGCCTTTGCCGCTACGGTCGCGGAAGAGCCGGGCTTCGGCGTGGGCGGGCAAGCGGGCGGGCAGCAGAACCAATGCCGCGGCGGCAGCGCCCGCCGCGGCGACACCGAGAGCGACACGCCACGGGTGGCGAGTGAACGCGTGCCACCACGGTGTGGACGGTGGTGAATCAGGGACTGGCACCAAGTCGAGGCTCGCCAGCAGTGCCGACTGCATCTGGCCGGCACTTCCGAAGCGTTGCGCCGGATCCGATGCAAGAGCGCGCTCGACGGCGCGCGTGAACTCCGGTAGAACGTCCGTCCGCTTTTCGGCAAGCGACGCGCGCTCGCCGCGCGCCTGGCGCGTCATGAGTTCGTCGATGTCGTCGGTGTCGATCGGATAGGAACCCGTGACCAACCAGAACAGCAACCCTCCGAGCGCGTAGATGTCGGCTGCTGCCGTCGGGCGGCCGCCGCGCAGGACCTCGGGGGCGACAGAAAGCGCCGTGACCGGTCGCGCTCCGGCGTCGGCGTCGGATTCAAGATCCAATGCCGAACCGAAGTCGGTGAGCACGATGCGCCCACCTTTCTCACGCATGACGTTCGCGGGCTTGATGTCGCCATGGACGAGGTTCGTGCGGTGCAACTCTGCCAGCGCACCACAAAGGTCGATGCCGATCGCGGCGGCTTCGCGCGCACTGAGCGGGCCGCGCGTTTCGACGCAATGTTGCAGGGTCTCGCCGCGAATGAGATCGGTCCAAATTCCCGCCCTGCCATCGTGCACAGCACAGTCGAAGACCGTGACGATGTTGGGATGACGGACACGCGCCTGGTTGCGGGCTTCATCGAGAGACTTCTCGAGCCCGGCGGAGTCGCCGGCACGGCGCAATTTGAGCGCCACGTCGCGCTTGAGGTTGGGGTCGTAGGCGCGATACACCTCGCCGAATCCACCGGTGCCGATTCTTTCGTGAACCACCAGCCGCCCCCAGTGCCACGCTGGACTGGGGGCCGGCATCTGCCCCGGCGGCGCATCCTCGGCCGGCTCGTCCGCATCCGGCGCGGCCGCCGATGTCCCGGCCGCCACGGGTGGCGACGGTGTGGTTCCCGTCGCTGTCGCGGCGCGTTCCTGCGCCGCACGCGCGACGTTGTGCCAGTCGGCTTGATAGGCGTCCGCCAACCGCGCGATGTCGGCGAGACGATCGAGGCCGGCTTGAGCGTCAACGTCGCCGGCGCCCGCACGCTCGCGGTCCCAATCGACTGTCCGGTGGTCGGCGAGCGCCTCGGCAACGCGCTGCAGCCGATCGTCGCCGCGCGCCTGCTTATTTTTCCCCATTCTTCCCATTCTTGCCGTTCTTGAGCCCCATCTCCTTGGCCAAGTTGACGAGGCCGCGGCTCAAGACCATGCGGGCGGCGTTTCGCGTCCGCTTCCCGAGCGCCTCCATGATGACGGCGGCACTCGCGCCCCATTCGACGTGCAGCGCGACCGCGATTTGCTGGTCCTCGTCGAGCCGTCCCAATGCCGCCCGGTAGCGGGCCTCGAATTCGGAGCCCAAGACTCCGTCCAATGGCGTCGCGGCGCCGTCTACCATGTCTGGATCCAACACCGAGAATTCCGGCTTGCCGTCCGCCCACCGGTATTCGGTCGCCACGAGATTGCGGACGATGGTGCGCAGGTACGCCAGGAACGCGCCCGGACCTCGCGGCTCGAAGCCGTTCATCTTGTTGAACGCTTTCGTGAAGGCGATCTGCACGAGGTCTTCGGTCACGAGCCGGGCTCGGGCTCGCCCGGCCAGCTTGCCGTGCGCCGCCCGGCGGAGGGCCGGAGTGAACCGGCGCATGAGATCGGTAATGGCGCGTTCGTCCCCGCTCCGCGCCCGGATGATCAGAATGGCCGTCGTTTCGAGTGGGCGAGGTGGTTCTCCCCCCCCGCCCGTCGGGTGGTCTGGTCCGTCCAACACAAAAACCTCGCTCGGGGTCCCCGATCCGGTTTCGGCCTGGCGTGACGATTTGGGCTGGCACATTCAGTATGGAGGGGGGCCCGGCCGCTGTCCATCACCCACGGCGGCGTGAGGCGATGTCGGCGGCGACGGCCGCGACCAGGATTCCGCCCTTCAGGACCGGCTGCCAAAAGGCTTCGGTGTTGAGCAGGCTCATCCCGTTGTCGAGCGACGCCATGACGAGGGCCCCGACGAGGGCGCCGCGGATCGTGCCTTGGCCGCCGAGGAGTGACGTGCCGCCAATCACCGCGGCAGCGATCGCGTCCAGCTCCATCATGCGCCCGGCTTCCGACGTTGCAGCCCCGACACGCGCCGTCAATACGACACCCGCGACACCGCACATGGCACCCATGATGGTGAACACCCCGGCCAGGTGCCGTTTGATGTCGATGCCGGAATAGAACGCCGCCTCGCGGTTGCCGCCGATGGCATACAAATGGCGGCCGAACGGTGTGTGCCGCGCGACCGCCGACAGCACGGCGCCGAGGGCCAAGACGAGCAACACCGGAATTGGAATCCCCTCGTAGGCGTTCATGACCGCCGTGAAGGCAAGCCCAAGCGCTGCCGCCGCGAGACCTTTCCAGGGCAGGCGCGTGTGCCGTTGCTGAGCGTCGCGGCCAATGAACAGCGCTGCCGCCAGTAGTGCCACGATCCAACCGATGGCGCGCGGCACGTACGCCTGGCCGACGAGAAGATAGGCGCGTGTGGGGGAAGTCGACACGCCACCCGTCATGCCGAGCAATGCACCTTGAAACACGAGCATGCCGCCCAGCGTCACGATGAACGGCGGGATTCGCAGCCGCGCGACGAGTTGTCCTTGCATGAAGCCGAGTCCGGCGCCGAGTCCGATGGGCAAAGCAAGGGCGGCCGCCAGAGGCCAGCCGTGATGCACGAGCGCCATCGCCGAGAGCGCTCCGAGGAGGCCCGTCATGGCGCCCACCGAGAGATCGATTTGTCCGGCAACAATGACCAGCACCATGGCCATTGCCAGGAGCGATGTCACCGACATTTGGCGCGCCAACAAGGCCAGGTTGCGCGGCACGAGAAATGTGCCGTGCGTCGCCACCGCGAACACGATCCAGATCACAACGAGCGCGCCCAGCATGGTGAACGCGCGCCAGCGTGCGGTCATAAGCGCACCACCCGGGTTGCGGCCGCCAGGACGGCTTCGGGGTGTGCGTCCCGGGCGGCAAAGACCGCCGTTTGATGTCCTTGATTCAAGACCACGACCCGGTGGCTCAAGCCGAGCAACTCGGGCAGGTCCGATGACACGAGCACGACACCCAGGCCCGCGGCTGCTTGCGCCGCGATCCAGCGATACAGTTCTGCCTTGGCGCCGACATCGATGCCGCGGGTCGGCTCGTCAAGAAGCAAGAGGCGGGGGCGTGCGAGCAGCCATTTGCCGAGCACGACCTTCTGCTGATTGCCGCCGGAGAGTTCCGCGGTGCGCTGGTCGAGCGAGGTCGTGCGCGTCTGCAGCGCCGCAACTTGCTCGGCGGCGCCGCGGCGCCGCAACGCGTCATCGAGGAACCCGTGGCGAACGAAGTTCCGGAGCGTCGCGAGCGTCAAGTTCTCGAGCACCGAAGCTTCCAGCACGAGGCCGAATTGCTTGCGGTCCTCGCTCACCAATGCCACGCCGGCGGCGATCGCTTCCGTGGGGGATCGGAACGGGGTGTCGGTGGCGCGATCCGCGACGGTCAGTTGCCCGGACACCGGTCCGCGGGCGGCGCCGAAGAGCGATGCCAGAAGCGCCGTTCGTCCGGCGCCCATCAAGCCGGCGATGCCGACGATTTCACCGGCATGCACGGTGAAGGCGGCGTTGTGGATGACCTCGGCCGCCCCGTCGCGCACGTTCCAATTCTCGATCGCCAAAAGCGGCGGACCGGGCTGAACATCTGGACGCGGGTAAAGATCGCGCACGTCACGGCCGACCATCTGCCGAATGATTCCGGCGGGCGTCGTGGCGGTGCAGCGCTCGGTGCCCACACTCTGTCCGTCGCGCAGAACCGTGATGCGGTCGGCGATCGCGAACACCTCTTCGAGACGATGGCTCACATACAGACTCGAGACGCCCGCGGCCCGCAACTCGCCCAGAAGGCGCAAGAGCCGGTTTGCATCGGCTTCGGGAAGTGCGGCGGTGGGCTCGTCGAGGACGAGAATGACGGCGTTCTTCGCCAACGCTTTGGCGATTTCCACCAGTTGCTGTTGGCCGATGCCGAGCCGCCGCACCGGTGTCCGCGGATCGATGTCGAGGCCGACGCGCTCTAGCGCTTGTTGTGCTTCTGCATGGACGCGATCCCAACGCACGAGTCCGCGCTCGGTAGGCAAGCGCCCGAGGAGGACGTTTTCAGCTACGGATAGGTCCGGCACGAGTGCTAGTTCCTGGGCGATGAGTGCGATGCCACGCGCTTCTGCATCGCGTAATCCACGCCAGCGGACTTCCGTTTCACGGAGCCGCATCGTGCCGCCATACGTCCCCGCCGGGTAGTAGCCGCACAACACCTTGATGAGAGTCGATTTGCCGGCGCCGTTTTCGCCGCAGAGAGCGTGCACCTCGCCCGGCTCGAGCGCGAATGACACGCCGTCCAGCGCCCGCACGCCGGGGAAGTCCTTGCGGATGGACTGCAGTTCGAGGAGCGGCATTCGCGCCCTCTCAGGCAATTCGCCTCACGGAGTGGGAGTCGCGGCCGGCACGACCGGGCGTTGATCGGCGGGTACATCGCGGTAGATCTCGTCGCGCGTATGAAACCCATCGCCGACGATCACGGCCGCCATGTTGTCGCGATCGACGGCAACGCAATCGACGAGAATACTGGGTACGTCGATCTTGCCGTTCGGCACCGGGCGAGTCGGCTGGCCGTGCGGTTCTTTGCGTGCCAGGTGGACGGCGACCTCCGCAGCCGTCCGCGCCAGGCGTGCGAGCGGTTTGTACACGGTCATCGTCTGCGTTCCTGCCACGATCCGTTGACAGGCGGTGAGTTCCGCGTCTTGGCCCGTGACGAGCACCTTGCCCGCCAGTTTTTGCTCGGCCAAGGCTTGGATCGCGCCGCCGGCCATGCCGTCATTGCTCGACACGACCACGTCAATGCGGTTGTGGGTGCGCGTCAGCGCGTTCTCGGTAATCTGCAGAGCTTCGATGGGCAGCCACTCGCGCGCCCACTGGTCGCCGACGATCTTGATATCACCGCGATCGATGGCCGGCTGCAGGACGTTCAACTGTCCCTTGCGAAAGAGATGCGCATTGTTGTCGGTCGGAGCCCCGGCGATCAGGAGGTAGTTGCCCTTGGGCACCCGCTGCAAGACGTACTCGGCTTGCAACTCGCCGACCCGCTCGCCGTCGAAGGACATGTAGAGATCGAGATCGGAGTCTTGGATCAGCCGGTCATAGGCAATGACGGGGACGTTCATCTTGTGCGCCGCCTCGACAATGGAAGCCGCGGTCTTGCCGTTGTGGGCCGCGACCACGAGCACGTCGATACCCTGGGTCAGCAGATTGTCGGCTTGGGAGTTTTGCAGCGCGTCGTCGCTGTTGGCCGCCTGCACCAACACCTTGGCGCCCAACTCTTCGCCGCGTGCCACGAACAAATCGCGGTCGCGTTGCCAGCGCTCTTCGCGGAGGGTGTCCATGGAAAAGCCGATGACGACGGGTAAGTCACCGGCGCCGCCAGGCGCCGGTTTCTTGCTGCAGCCGAGCATCGCGCCGGCCAGGGCGGCGACGGCAAGAATCGAAATCAGCGTAGCGCGAATGCCGATGCGCACCGGCGTGCCCCCGTCCCAAGGGTGAAGTCCGGAGGCTACGGGCGCCTCGGATGCCCCGTCAACTGGTGCCGAGAACGTGTGGTAAGGTCCGCGACACGCGCGCAGCGAACCCACCGTCTTCATCGCCGCGGAGGTCATGACATCACGAAGCTTGGAGGGCGCTGGCTTTGCGCCGTGACCTTTGCGTTGGGCGTTGCGGTCGCGGTTCCCGCGACCGCGACTAAGCTCACCGCCGAAGTCGATCCCTTCATCGGCACCGGTGGCACCGGCCACACCTATCCCGGCGCCACAACGCCGTTCGGAATGGTCCAGGTCAGTCCGGACACGCGGCTCGACGGCTGGGAGGGTTGTAGCGGCTATTGGTACCCCGAGAAATACATCTACGGTTTCTCGCACACCCACCTCTCCGGAACCGGCGTCGGCGATTACTGCGACATCCTCTTGATGCCCGGTGTGGGCGAGGTGCGGTTCGACAACGGGGCCGGCGGCAAGCCCGGATACCGGAGTGCGTTCCACCATGAGGAAGAATGGGCCACTCCTGGATACTATGCGGTGCACCTGCTCGACTCGGATGTGCGCGTGGAGCTGACGGCCACGCCGCGGACCGGACTACATCTATATACATTCCCAGGCGATGGGGCCGGCCACGTCCTCCTCGACCTCGTGCACCGCGACGAGGTTCTGGATAGCAGTGTGCGGATCGTGAGTGATCGCGAGGTGCGGGGCTTCCGCCGCTCGCGCGGCTGGGCCCAGGACCAACGGGTGTATTTCGCCCTGCGCTTCTCCCGGCCGCTCGTCTCGCATGTCATCCAACAGGACGGCGTGCGCTCCGCCGATATCACGGCAGCGGCGGGCAAGGCGATTCGCGCCGCGTTCGAGTTTGGCCGCGGTGCGCCGCTCCGTGTCCAGGTCGCACTCTCGGCCGTCGATGAGGCGGGCGCGGTGCGCAACCTGCAGGCAGAAGAGGCGGGCGCCGGTTTCGAAGCCGCGCGCCGCCGCGCCGAACAATCTTGGGAGAAGGAACTCGGGCGCATCCGCATCGACGGCGGCACGCCCACCCAGCGCCGGGTGTTCTATACGGCTCTCTATCACGCCTTCTTGCAGCCGAATCTCTACAGCGATGTCGACGGGCGCTATCGTGGCCGCGATCTGCAGATTCATCACGCCGATGCCGGTAATCAGTACACGGTGTTTTCACTCTGGGACACGTTTCGTGCCGCGCACCCGCTGTACACGTTGCTTCTCTGGGATCGCACCCGCGACTTCGCCCGCACCTTCCTGCGCCAATATCAGGAGGGCGGTTTGCTGCCGGTTTGGGAACTGGCTGCCAACGAGACGAACTGCATGATCGGCTATCACGCCGTGCCCGTCCTCGCCGAGGCGATCTTGAAAGGCATCCCGGGCATCGATGCGGAGAAGGCGTTCGAGGCGATGTGCACGAGTGCCGCCCAAGACCGGCGCGGCCTCGACGCCTACCGGCGCCACGGCTTCATCCCCGCCGACGAAGAAGGCGAGTCGGTGAGCCAGACGCTCGAGTACGCCTACGACGACGCCTGTATTGCGCGCGTCGCTGCCAAGCTGGGCAAAGACGCCGGCGAACGCGAGTTCCTGCGCCGGGCGCGCGCCTACCGGCATCTCTACGATCCGGCAACCGGGTTCATGCGCGCCCGTCTGCACGGCCATTGGTTCGACCCCTTCGACCCGGCGGAGGTCAACTTCCACTACACCGAGGCCAACGCCTGGCAATACACCTTTTGCGTGCCGCAGGATGTCGGTGGACTCATCCGCTTGCACGGCGGTGAACGGCGCTTCGCGGCGCAGCTCGACTCGCTCTTTGCGACGCAGTCGCAGCTCCACGGCACCCAGCAGGCCGACATCACGGGCCTGATCGGCCTATATGCCCAAGGCAACGAACCCAGCCATCACATGGCGTACTTGTATGCGTACGCCGGGCAACCGTGGAAGACGCAGGCGCTCGTCCGGCGCATCGCCGACGATATGTATCGCGACGGACCGGAAGGCTTGCCCGGCAACGAGGACTGCGGACAAATGTCAGCTTGGTATGTTTGGTCGGCACTCGGCCTGTATCCGGTCGACCCGGCGTCCGGCGATTACATTCTCGGCAGCCCACGCTTCCCACGTGCGACGCTGCAACTCGGCAACGGGCGGCGGTTGGTCATTCGCGCTACGCCGAACGTCGCCACGGATCCCTACGTGCAGGCGGTACGGTTCGACAACGAACGGCTCGATCGTGTCTCGGTGACCTGGGATGAACTCATCGCCGGCGGCGAACTCGCATTCACGATGGGGCCAGGGCCGGCCGCTGCGCCCACTTCCCGGCCGCCGGAGCGCTTGCCGCCGTCCGATGTGTTGCCGGCGCCGTTCGTGGCGCAAGGCGCGCGCCTCTTCACCGGCAGCACCACCGTGACGCTGGGCTGTGCGGATGCGGCCGCGGCCATCCACTACACGATAGATGGCTCGGTGCCGATCCTCGCTTCACCGGTTTTCGAAACCGCGGTGCAAGTCGATCGAACCACGACCATCCGCGCCGTTGCGGTGCATGATGCCGCCCGCAGTCCGGTGATCGACTTGTCATTCTTCCGCAAGATCCCCGGCCGGCATGTCGAGCTGCACGCGCACTACACGCCACGCTACGGTGCGGGCGGCGACGACGCACTGATCGACGGCCTGCGCGGCAAAGCCAACTTCCGCCTCGGCGCCTGGCAGGGGTTCCAAGGCCAAGACCTCGAAGCCCGCGTCGACCTGGGCGCCGCGCCAGAACTCCAACGCCTGACGCTCGGCTGCCTTCAAGACACCCGTTCGTGGATTCTGCTGCCGCTGGCGGTCGATTTTGCGGTTTCCACCGACGGAGTGCACTACGAGTCCGTTGGCACCGCGACACACGATGTCCCCGACCGCAACCTGGACGTCCTGGTGCGCGATCTCCAGGTGAGCTTTCCGCCGCGGCGGGCGCGATTCGTCCGCATCCGGGTGCATTCTTACGGCCCGCTTCCCGCCTGGCATCCGGGCGCCGGCAGCCCGTCGTTCATTTTTGTGGATGAGCTCGTCGCCGAGTAGGCAGGGTGGCCGCGGGCATCTTTCTCGAACGCCGGTGTATCATTATTGGCATCGGGGAGGCGCGCCGTGCAAGTACTGATCGGGATTCTGGTCCTTGCCGCCATCGCCGCCGTCGTTCTGCGGGGGAAGGGTTCCCGCTTCAAGCGCGGCCGGCGTATCAAATGCGACGGTTGCCGCCACCTGCGCCGCAAGTTCGACGATGGCGTGATGTGCGGCTACGGTTCACGCGAAGTCTTCAAGACCTCGGCGCACATTCGCATGTGCGGCGATTGGCAAGCGGCCGAGCGCCGGCGTTAGCCGCGGCGCCCGGGCCGCCGCACGATTAGAACGACCAGTTGACGATCGGCAGCACCGGCAGGCTCTTCTTGTCCTGAATCACATTCACGAGGCCGATCTGCAGGCCGTTCATTTTCTGGGTGATGTTGAGCAGCCCCAACTGAAACCCACGCATCGACTTCGTGTTGTTGATGACGCCCCACTGGAAGCCGTGCGCCGCGTCGGAGCCGTTATACAGCCCGGTCGCCAAGCCTTCGAACGTCTTCGAGATGTTGATGTAGCTGCCCTGCCAACCGGTGAATTTGCCGTCGACCAGGCCAATAATTGTCCACTGCACGCCAGTGAAATCTCCCGTCGTGCGGCTGGCGATCCCGTAGTCGAGACCCACCATGTCGTGATTGACACCATAGATCACGTCGAGTCGCAGTCCATGAACATCGGTTGCGGGCTTGAAAATTTGCACCGGGCTGAACAATGCGATCTGAATCGGTTTGGCATCGCCCGCTTGCACGGTGGTCGCAGCCACACTCAGCGCGAGGGTCAACACGGTTGCGATGGCTGTACAGCGCATTCTCGTCTCCAGGGTGGGGTCGTAGGGTTCAGGTTGTCTCGTCCGCAGTGGCGAGACGGCGTAGTTTCGTCGATTGCGGCGCACGCGTCAAGCAAGGCGTCTTACATGTTGCCCTCATCCGCCGACGGGCCATAGAGGGACGGCACCGCAACATCGTTCAAGCGCAGATAGACACCGAGCTGCGCCCGATGGTGGATCCCATGGTTGAGAACCGGGCTGCGCATGACGGCGATTTTCGGCATCGTAAAGAGCGCCTTGCCGGCGGCCTTCAACGTCCAGGGACGCACGAACACCTCGTCGGACGCCGCCAGAATTGCCGCCCGCATTTTGACGAGATTCGCATCGAACGCCGCAACCAGCTCGGCTGCCGTCTTGTATTGCGATGGCGTGTAGCTCGGTCCGTCGACGGGCGCGATGTCGAGCTCGTCGACTTCCATCGTCACCGCGCCCCAGTTGGGAATGTCCGCCAGGTGGTTCGCAAGACGGCCGAGCGCCATCGACTTTGCGTGCGGTTTCCAGTCGAACTTGCCTTCGGGCACCCGCTCGAGCACCTTGCGGGTGCCGCTCATCTCCTGGTCCACTTCCGGCAGGATAGCTTGGCTCAAGGCCACGGGATTCCTCCTTCAAGAGACGACGATTGCCGGCGAGGGCTTGGGCGGTATTCTAGCCCGAAGCCCGCCCCGCTTGGCATGCCGGTTTGCGCCGCCGGATTCCGTGACGCGCCGCGCTTGCAATGCAGGATGGGGTCCGCGCATCATGGGCGGCGCGCTGGACGCCACGGATCCAGCAAACGTGCATGCCACCCTGGTTGCGTTGGGAGAACTCGTGTCGCGTGCAAAGTCATCGGCCTCAGGATCGTCGCGGCGCAAGCCGGCCAAGTCCAAGCCGCGTTCGGCCACCCCACGCGCCAAGGCGTCCCGCGCCCCGGCACGGCCAGCGCCTGCCGGACGGAAGCGGGCGCGGCGCAAGGCGAAGGACCCGCACGAACGCGCCGCACATCTTGTCGGCTCAGCGCGCGACGCCGGACAGCATGCCCGACCGCACGAATCGCCACGGCGCGACGACTGCGGCCGCGACTGGACCCGCGGCGAAGTCGAACGCGAGGTGCGCGACATCGTCGGCACGCTGGCACAACTTCCCGCCGGCACCGTGACGCTCGCAACGCGCTTCTCCGAAGATCTCGATTGGGACAGTTGGTTCGTGCTGGCCGTCGTCAAACCGATCGCCCGCCGGCTGCACGAAGAGCTTACCGACTTCGTCATCCTGCAACTCGAGACGGTCGGTGATCTGGTCAACTACGTTTGGGCGCGCATGGAGATCGCGGCATGAAACTGCGGTTGATGTTGGGCGTGTGGTGCGCGGGCAGCGTGACCTCCAGCGCCGCGGCGGACGAAATCCCCGGCTGGGCGTGGCGCGTCGGACATTCGTACTCGTCGATTTCGGCGCTACGGCAACCGGCGACGTTCGTCGTCAGCTCCGATCTCGGCCGCCCGACTCTGACCGTGCTCGATGTCGGCGGACTCGTGTCGGGGCCGGTCGGCATCCACAGCGGCATCGACCTCGGCGCGCGGTATGCGGGCGGCTCGGCGCGCGGCCGGAGCCGGCGCGCGTTCGATGCGACACTGCGCGGTTGGCATCGCTCGGAGCGGCTCATCGTCGCGACCAACACCGGCTTCGAAGCCGACGGCGGTTTCGACGTCCGGAAGGGCACGATGGGTGCCGAAGCGACGATCACCCACGGGCCACGCGGCTTGGGCCAGCCATGGAGTCCCACGGTGCGCCTGCGCTGGCGGCCTTGGATCGGCGTGGCGCGCGGCACGGTTTTCGCGGGCGACGAAACCAGCACCGACGGCGAAGAGGGTGCTTTCTGGCGCGGGCACGCGCGGCTCGAATTGCACTATGCAGCCGGGGGTGGTGCGAGCCCGAGCGCCGAGCTGGATGTCGAAGCCACCGGCTGGTTGATCTTTGACGATTCGCGCCCCGAGGGGTTCATCAAGACAGCGCTTGCAGTGCCACTGGCGCGGGGTTTGTCGATCACCGCCAGTGCCGATGCCGGTCGCGAACCACCGCGCTTCGAACTCGCCCGCCGCCTTGGCATCGGGATCGGCTACCGGCATTGAGAACTGAACGGCGTGCGTGTTCCTGTCCGCCTACGCCAACGGCCGGCTTCGGCCTCGCGCCAGCGATTCGACCGCCAGGAGGAGTTCCGCCGGTTCGACCGGCTTTGCCAGGTGCAGATCGAAACCGGCGCGCAGAGCGCGGGTGCGATCGCCCGGCGACGCAAATGCCGTGAGCGCAATGATCGGAATCAGGCCGCCGCGCCCCGGCGGCAGAGCGCGAATCGAACGGACCAGGTCGTAACCGTCGCGCTCGGGCATGCCGATATCGCTGACCAGCACCTCGGGGCGTTGCTGCTGCATGATTTCCATCGCCTCGTCCGCGGACCCGGCGGTGATCACTTCCGCCCCCGCGCCTTCCAAGACGCGCCGCAGCGGTTCACGTGCGTCCATGTCGTTGTCCACGACCAGCACCACGACACCGCCCAGCGACACCATCGTTGCATCTGCCACTTGCTCCGACAGCGTTTTTGGCGCGCCGATCGCTCGCAACGGAAGCGTCACGGTAAAGGTCGCACCCTGTCCCTTGCCGGCGCTTTGAGCGGCCAACCTCCCGCCGTGCAGTTCCACGAGCTGCTTTGCGATCGCCAGGCCGAGACCTAAGCCGCCGTGCCCGCGGCTCGTCAACGGGTCGGCCTGGCGGAATCTCTCGAAGAGATACGGCAAGGCTTCGGGGTTGATGCCGGCGCCGGTGTCACTCACGGTCACCTCCACCCGCGTGTCGATGCAGCGCAACGCGAGGCGAATCTCGCCCTGGCGCGGTGTGAACTTGATGGCGTTGGCGAGCAGATTTCCGAAGACCTGCTGCAAGCGGTTCCCGTCTCCGGAGACCACGGCGGCGGTCGCCGGTTCGATGTCGCGAATAATACCGATTCCCTTCGCAGTTGCATCCGGCAACACACCCTCGATCGTCGCGTTGATGACGGCACCCAGATCGAGTTCAACGACGTCGAGCTGGATCTTGCCCGAGGTCAGCCGGTTCACATCCAAAAGGTCGCCGATGAGATCGGATTGCATTCGGCCGTTGCGGTCGATCACTGCGAGACCCTGGCGGAGGTCCTCGGCGCTCACGTCCGGACGCTGGAGGAGCTGAGTCCAGCCGCGGATGGCGTTGAGCGGCGTACGGAGCTCGTGGGAGAGAACCGCGAGAAAATCGGTCCTGCCCCTGTCGATTGCCGCCAGCTCCTCGACGCGCTTGGACAATTCTTCCTGCAGCCGCTTCTGATTGTCGATGTCGACGCAGGTGCCAAACCAGCGCAAGATCTCGCCTGCCTCGTTCTTGATCGGCAACGCCCGGCCCATGAACCAGCGATAGCCACCACGGACGCGGTCCTTGAAGCGATATTCGATGTGGTAGGGCTCGCCCGTTCGCACACATCCGAAGTAGCTGTCGAGACGGCGCTGCACGTCGTCCGGGTGGAGAATCGCCTCCCAGACTTCCTGCTCGTAGCTCTCCGCAAAGCCCGTGTATTCGTACCAGCGCTGATTGAAGTAGTCGATGCGGCCATCGGGCCGGGCCGCCCAGACAATCTGCGGCATGGCATCGGCAAGTTCCCGGAATCGGACCTCGCTCTGGTGGAGCGCTTCCTCGGCCCGCTTGTGCTCCGTGATATCGATGATCGAAACGAGCCAGACGCGTTTTCCGGCCAGGGTGATTTCGCTGCCGCGGACCTCGACATCGATGACCTCGCCGCTTTTCTTGCGATGCTGGCAGAGTTCCAGTTCGGGTGGGCAGTGCGACGGCCCCGTCAGCGCCGCCCGGAGCGCGGCGCCGGTCTCGGGTGTGTACACGTCCAAGATGTTCATGCGCAGGAACGCTTCGTGGCTGTAGCCGTAGTGCTCGACCGCCGCCTCGTTGGCATCGACAAACCGCAGCGTCTCCAACTCGAACGCCCACTTTGGCAGTGGGCTGCGGTCGAAAAGCAGCTTGAATTTTTCGGCGCTTTCCCGCACTGCGACCTGAAACTGCAATTTTTCGGTCACGTCTTCGATCCCCAGGAGAATGCGCGCTGGCTGGCCGCTGGGGTCGCTGAGGCGTCGCGCGTTGAGCAGCATGGTGCGCCGGCCCAGGCCGACAAAATCGTGCGTGACCTCGACGTTGTTGAAAACGCTTTCCATCGGCAAGATGTTCTCGAGCAGTTCCCGCAGTTTCGGAATGTCCCACTGGCGATTGCCTATTTCATAGATCAGCTTGCCCTCTGCCTCCGCCGGCGAGACCTTGAAGGTCTTGTAAAACGCTTCATTGGCCGTATGGACGCGGAGGTCGACGCTGAGAATCAACAGCGGGTCGCGGGCCGTGCGCACGATGGCTTCGGCGTAATCGCGGGCGGCGGCGACGGCTTGTCCGCTGCGTTTGAGGTCCGTGATGTCCACCAGCACCAACACCGCGCCATCGACCTTGTTATCGAGGGTGAAATAGGGGCGTACTCGCAGGGAGAACCAGCGTCCATCGCCATCGCTTACTTCGTGCTCATCCTCGCGCACGGTATCGATGACGCCGGCGGCCAAGGCCCCGAGCGTGGCGGCGGTCTTCTGGCGGCGTGCCTCGAACACAAGATTGTGCCGGACGCTGCCGATGGGGCGGCCGACGTCGACGGCGAGGAGGTTGAAGAGTTTCGCTGCTTCCGTACTGAAGCGCCGAATCGTCAGGTCGCGCCCGAGGAGCACGATGGCCAGACGGGTGGAAGTCTGCAAGTTGACGAGATCGCTGTTGAGGAGGCTTAACTCGGTGTTCCGGCCCGCCATTTCCTCGTTGACGGTGGTCAACTCTTCGTTTGCCGACTCGAGTTCTTCCTTCGAGGTCTCCAACTCTTCGTTGGTGCTCTGCAACTCTTCGTTGGCGGACTGGACCTCTTCGTTGGAGGCTTGAAGCTCCTCGTTGACCGCTTCGTGTTGTTCCTGAATCGCTTGAACGAAGTCGCGCATCTCCGCGAGATCCGCTTCCAAATCCTCGAGCCGGCGGGATTCGACCTTCCTGCCGGCCGGGCCTGCGGACTTCGGCACTCGCCCCGGCCCGCGCTTGGGAGCACTGAGGACACCACGGCCGGCCTCTTCCGCCTCCTGGAATAGAATCAAGAAACAGCGTTCTCGGAGGTTCTTCAGTGGAATCACTTCGATATGAGTTGCCCGCGTCTCTCCATGTCGTTTCACCCGGACGTTTTCTTGGCGCGCGGTCTTGTTTTCCCTTTTCGCCTTGTTGATGGCGCTGCGCAACGGCAACATCAACCCCTCGCGCGCCATCTTCAGCACATCGAAACTCGCCTTACCGGTGGGCGGCTCGAGATACGCATCGGTCGCGCCGCGGAATTGTAGAATTTGCAGTTCGGAGTTGATGAGCACTCCGGCCGGCGCGAATTGATTGACGGTGACCCGGTCGGCTTCCCGCTCGGCGGTGAGTTCGCTGCGATAGCCGGCCGGGGCTTCGACGGGGGCGCCTTCCGGTGGAAAAAGCCCGTGGGGCTGTGACCGGCCGGGCACGGGACGCTCGTCGCGTCCCTCCTTCGCCGGCAGGTGAAGCGCCGGGGTCTGCGTCGGTTTCCGAGAATAGATCTTATGCTTCTTGTCGACCGGCTCGAACAGCGCGGTGAACCCGCCGATGGATTCCGACGCACCCAGGAATAGGAAGCCCCCCATCTTGAGCGCATAGTGGAAAACGGGGAAGGCCCGCTTCTGCAAACTCGCGTCGAGATAGATCAGCAAATTCCGGCAACTGATGAGATTGATGCGCGAAAACGGCGGGTCGCTGATGAGATTCTGACGCGCAAAGACCACCATCTCGCGCAGTGGCTTCACGACCCGGTAGCCGCCCTCTTCCTCGACAAAGAACCGCCGCAAGCGTTCCGGCGATACCTCTTGCGCGATGCTCTTGGGGTAAAGGGCGTGGCGGGCTTTGTCCAATAGCGCGTCGTTGAGGTCGGTGGCAAACACCTGGAGCCGTCGCTTGCGGGAACTCTTTTCCCCGGCTTCCACGAACACCATGGCCATCGAATACGCCTCCTGCCCGGTCGAGCAGCCAAGCACCCAGATGCGCAGCGGATCGTCGCCGCGCTGTTGGAGAAGCTTTGGAAAAACCTTGCGCTTCAAGACGTCGAACGCTTCCGGGTTGCGGAAAAAACTCGTCACACCGATGAGCACATCGGAGTAGAGGGCATCGAGTTCCTTGGAATTGTCCCCGAGGAAATCGGCGTAGTCCTCCACAGAGTTCGATTTGTTCAACACCACGCGCCGGGTGATGCGCCGCCGGATGGTGGAGGACTTGTAGAGCGAGAAATCGACGCGACGGTGGTTGCGCAGGAGAAGCAGGACTTTCTTGAATCCGCTCTCCGCGTCCCGCTCGTCCGGGGCGGGCTCGGGTTGGGCACGTGGGGCCGAGGGGTCGGCCGGGTGCGCAACCACATAGGGGTGCTTTGCAATGCGCGCCAGTTCGATCGCAATGCTTTGCGGCGAGAGAACGAAATCGACGCACCCTGCCGCCACCGCGCTGCGCGGCATCGAGTCGTACCGGGCCGACTCGTCCTGCGCGAACGTAATGCCGCCCTCGGCTTTGATTGCTTCCAGGCCCAGCGTGCCATCGGTCGCGGTGCCGGACAGGATCACGCCGATCGCCCGGTCGCGCTGGTCGAGCGCCAGGGCCTCGAAAAATGCATCGATCGACCGATGCGGCGTTCGCGCCGCCTTCCGCGGCAGAAGCTTCAGAACACTCTGCGCGATGCCCAGGCTCGCATTCGGGGGAATGACGTAGATGTGGTTGGCCTCCACCCGCAGATTGTTCGTGACCTCACGCACCGGCATCGAAGTGGCTCGCGCCAGAAGCTGCGTGAGGGCGCTTTCATGCATCGGGTCGAGATGCTGCACAAGCACGAAGCCCATGCCGGTGTCGGTCGGCAAATGCTTGAGCAGTTCGGTGAACGCCTCGAGCCCGCCGGCCGAGGCACCGACACCGACGATCAGCAGCGAATGTGACTCTCGCTTTGGGGCCCGGGCAGGCACGGCACGCGTCTTCGGTTCACGTCGAGGGGCTCGACGTGACCCTCGCGGCGCCGGAGTCGCCCGGACGGGGACTCTTTTGGTTTTGATCACCATTTGACCTTCGACAGTAGCCGTTTACCCCGCCCAAGACAATGCACAGCGCAGGGCTTGAGCCCGTGGAACCGCTGTGGGATCAGCTTGCGCTCACCGCCAGCCGCGCGTTTGGATCGTGCCACACCATTGGAGCCCGCAACGCCATGCGCCGCACCCCGCACGAAACCTCGCGCCGCGGGCTCGCCGGCTTCCGAAGCACGTTGACCGGGCTCGCGACCGTCCTCTTGAGCACAACCTTCGCTGCCGCGCACGGCGTCGGCTCGTGAGGCCGGTTGGAATCATTTGCGGACCCATGAAGCGACATTACGCAGCGTTCTTCTGCACGACCTCGGGTTGGCGTCGAACGGCGATTCGTGTGCCGTCGAGATCGCGTCCGTGCCCATGGCGTGGGAAGCCGCGCAAGGCGTGGTGCTCCGCTTCACCATTCTCGGTGCAGAACAGCGGTCAGGGGGAGCCGGGCGTGGGAGTCTCGGAGTCCGAGGTGCCGGACGTTGCCACCGGCGGCGCCGCCGCTTTGGCATCGCCATGACCCACCGTCAACGCGAAGGCCAAGGTGCCGATTACGACGCACATGTCCGCGACGTTGAACACCGGCCATTTCATGAAGCCCAGGTCGTACGGGCCGATGAAGTCGACCACGCCGCGGGTACTCGACACGCGGTCCAGGAGATTCCCGAGCGCTCCCGCGAACATGAGCGACAGGGCCACCTGGCGCAACCGTTCCGCGGCCGCGGTACCGCGATACAACATCACCACGACCGGAAGGACCGCGACCGCCACGATGGCGAACACGATGCGCGACGCACCGCCGACGTTCAGGCCGAAAGCAATGCCGCGATTGTAACCCAGCGTCAACGGCAACCAGGCGCCCCACGGGTGCACCGTGGCGCCGGGCGGCAAATTCGCCGCCGCCCAGCGCTTCGCGAGCACATCCGCCACCACGGCCGTCAGCGCGATGCCGAAGAACACCCACCACTTGCGCTGCATCAGTTGCCCTGCATGAGTTTAATCTGCGCTTCCAGGACCTGCTTGCGGCGCTTCGCGAAGTCCACTTCCTTGGCGGCCAGATCCTTCTTGCGGTTCGCGGCATCGATTTCGGCGTCGAGCGTGCGCCGCTCCATGTCGGCGGCCTCGCGATCGGCGCGCGCCATGGCGGCAATCACTTCCGCTGTCAGCGACCGCGTCATGAAGTCCCGGCGCTGATCGCGCTTGCCGGCGAGTGCGAGTTCCAGGTCGTAGACCTTGGAGCTGGCGTCCGCGAAAGCACGTGATGCTTCCGCCAACTCGATCTCCTTGGAGCGCAGCGCTTCACGCCGCTGGAGCAGGTCCTTTTCCAATTGTGCGAGCCGCTTCCGGCTTTCCCATTCTCTCTTCTGGACCTCGTCTTTTTCTTTTTTCGCCAAGTCGAGACTCGCGTCGATCGTCTGCAGCTGCGACTCTTTGAGTTTGATCTCGGTCTCGGCGCGTACCTGCATCATCTTGGCGTTGGTGATATCGGCTACCGCCATGATCTGGCGGGTTTTCTGGGTTTCCAAGTCGCGGCGAATGTCGTCCGAGGGACGCATCGGCACGAGGACGAGCAGGCTGTCCGTCATGCTCATTGCCGGCCTCAGGTTCGGAACGGGCGCGCTCACCGCCGCGGCGGGTGCGTCTGGAGCCGTCGGCGTCGACTGCGCGGCGGCCGGGCGCGCGAACGCGAACAGGGCCGCTCCAAGCACGGTGACGCTCCGAATGGCGAACGTACGCATGGTCTGAACCTCCGTCGAATACATCGCGCTGCCCAAAGCACCAAGCGGGTGCGCGCCAGAGTACCAGACGGCCGGACCTGTCGTATACTCGCGCCCAGAGCGGCTTTGCCGCTTGAACTGACTTCGGGCCGTCGTTCCCAATGGAGCCGCATGTCGAGACCGGCCGTACCCGCGCCATCCGAATCGCCGTCGAAGCGCTTCGAGATCGAGGCCAAGTACGCCATCCCGGACGACCGCACCTTCGAACGCCTGCGCACCTTGGAATCCCTCGCCGCCTACACCTTCCATTTTCAAGTGCAACAGGACATCGACGATGTCTATCTCGACACCGCCGGGCGAGAGCTGTTGCGGGCCGGTTGGGCCTGCCGCGTCCGCAGTGGGATGGCCCCCGGCCGTCAGGTCGTGACGTTGAAGGGACTCGGGCGGTCGCGTGGCGCGATCCATCGCCGCGAAGAAAACGAGGTCGAGATCACCGCCGGTCTGCCGCCTGGCGAGTGGCCGGCGGGTCCGGTGCACGACACGGTCCTCACTCTGACGCAAGGCGCGGCGCTCGAAACTCTTTTGGAACTGCATCAAGTCCGAATCTTGCACGATGTGCGCCGCGATGGGCGGGTCGCAGCAGTACGCTTTCTCGACCGCGTCGCGGTGACGGCAGGCGACCGCCAACTGACGACGCTCGAGATGGAGATCGAACTCGCGGCCGACGGCAACTTGGCCGATCTCTGGGAATTGGAACGCCTGCTGCGACGCTTCCGGCTCCAAGCCGAGTCGCGCTCGAAGCTCGAACGCGCGCTTGCTTGGGTGGAGTCGACGCACGCGGCCGGTAGCACGGTGCCGATCCCGCCGGTTGCCGCTCCTGCCGCGGCCGCGGAACCAGCCCCGGCCAAGCGTAAAACCGCGACGCCGTCGCAACAACGCGTGGCGCCGCCGGAGCCCAAGCGCGCTGCACCGGCACCGGCCGCGCCCGAGCGCGCGCCGAAGAAGCGTCGCAAGGGCCCCGCGGTCCGTGCCGATGAACCCCTCGCCGAAGCCGGGCGCACCATCCTGGCGTTTCACTGCGAACGCATGCTGGCGCACGAAGAGGGCACGCGCGCCGGTGCCGATCTCGAGGAATTGCACGATATGCGGGTTGCGACCCGCCGCCAGCGTGCGGCGCTGCGCATCGTCGAGCCCTATTTCCGGCGCAAGGCAATCGACCCGGTGCGCAATGGACTGCGGGAAGTGGCCCAAGCCCTTGGCGCAGTGCGCGACTTGGATGTATTGCTGGAGGAACTTGCAGCGTATCGCCACGGCCTGCACGACCGGGGGCCAACCCCGCTCGAACCGCTCGCCCTGGCGTGGACCGAACGCCGCGACACGGCACGCGAGGGCCTCCTCGCTCACCTCGACAGCACCGATTGGACCGCGTTCAAGGACGAATACAGCCGCTTCCTCTCGTCGCCCGGCGCCGGCGTTCGCGCCGCGTCGCGCGGCGAAATTCCGCAGCCCCATCTGGTCGCACAAGTGTTGCCAGCCGAAATTTGGAGCCACTACGGAGCGATCCGGGCGTACGAAGCCGTGTTGTCGTGGGCCGCACCCCCGACCCTGCACGCACTCCGGATCGAGTGCAAGCGCCTGCGCTACCTCCTGGAATTCTTCCGCGACACTCTCGACGACGCGATCGAAGAATCCATCGACAATTTGGTCGCGCTGCAGGATCATTTGGGGAAGTTGAACGACTCGCACGTGACCGAAGGGCTGGTGCGGGAGTTCTTGGCCGGACCGCGAGTCGTGAACCATGAGATCGCTGCCGCCGCCGGCCGCTATCTCGAGTTCCACGAGGACCGGGTGCGCGCCCTGCGCCGCGACGTCGGGGCGCCTTGGGGTAAGGTGGCGGGCCCGGAGTTTCGCCGGGCGCTCGCGGGTGCGGTGGCGGTGTTGTGAGGGCTTCGACATCCCGGAGACAGATCATGCCCGGTGCTTCCAAAGCAGCGCGTGCCGAAGTCGTTCTCGCCGCCGGCGGCATCGTGTGGCGCGAGACGGCGCGCGGCCCCGAGGTCGCGATTGTCCATCGCCCGCAGCACGACGACTGGACACTACCCAAGGGCAAGCTCGATCCAGGCGAAAGCTGGCAAGAGGGGGCTCTGCGCGAAGTCGAAGAGGAAACCGGGCTACACCCCGAACTGGGCGAATTCGCCGGCGCCTCCAGCTACATGACGAACCGCGCTCCCAAGGTCGTCTTGTACTGGCACATGCACGTCGACCCCCCCTACAAGTTCCAGCCGCATGATCTAGAGGAAATCGACGCGCTCGAGTGGTTGAGTGTTGCCGATGCAATCTCCCACTTGTCCTATGAGCGTGATCAGAAGATTTTGACCGAATCCATTGTGCTCTTGGCGTCGGACGAACCCAGCGAGGCGACCGAAGGGCCGTCGTTCGGCGAGCGGCTGCGTGCCGCGCTGCTGCGGAAGCGCTGAGCGCCTTTCAGACGGTCCTCGAATGTGCGGCGGCCGGGAACCAGTGCCGCGTCCGGTTGCACGCCGCACACACCGAGAGCATCACCGGCACCTCGACCAGCACCCCCACCACGGTTGCGAGCGCGGCGCCCGAGTCGGCGCCGAAGAGCGTGATCGCCACCGCCACCGCAAGTTCGAAGAAGTTGCTGGCGCCGATGAGCGCCCCGGGCGCGGCGATGTCGTACGGGATCTTGAATCTGTGCATCAGGAAGTACGCCAAGCCGGCGTTCAAGTACACCTGAATCAGGATCGGCACCGCGATCAAGAGCACGTGCCCGAAGCGGTGCGTGATGTTGTCGGCCTGAAACGCGAAGATCAGAACCAGCGTCACGAGCAGCGCCGGTGTCGTGACCGGCTGGAAGAGCGGCAGATACTTGGTTTCGAACCAATCCCGGCCCTTCGTGCGCACGAGTGTCGTGCGGCAGAGACTGCCCAACACGAGCGGGATGACGATGAAAGCCACGACGCTGTAGAGCAGGATCTGAAAGGGCACGTGCAAGCCGCTGGCGCTCGCCACCAGGAATCCAACCGTGGGCGCGAACAGGAACAGCATGATGAGATCGTTGAGTGACACTTGGACCAGGGTGTACGCCGGATCGCCGTCGGTCAGGTACGACCAGACGAATACCATCGCGGTGCATGGCGCGGCGGCGAGGATGATCGTTCCCGCCACGTACTGATCCGCGAGCTCCGGGCCGATCCAGGGCAGGAAGAGATGTTTGAAGAAGAGCCAACCGAGGAAGGCCATCGAAAACGGCTTCACGAGCCAATTTACGAACAGCGTCACCAGGATGCCGCCGGGCCGCCGTCGCACGTCGAGAATTCGGCCGAGGTCCACCTTGAGCATCATCGGGTAGATCATCAGCCAAATGAGCACTGCGATCGGCAGGTTGATCTGGCTGTGGGAGCCGAATTCGAGATGGCGGAGCGCGTCGACGAGGCCGGGAAGCAGTTTGCCGAGGAAGATGCCGGCCAGCATGCAGAGCGCGACCCAGAGGGTGAGGTAACGCTCGAATGTTTGGAGTTGCTTGCGGGCCGGCGCCGGAGGTGGCGTCGTCATCGGTTTTCGCCGGTGCGCGGCGCGAGTGCCTGTTCGAGCAGTGCGGCGACTTGAGTTTCGATGCGGTCGCGCACGTCCCTGAACCCCGTGTCATCCAAGTGCTTTGGGTCCTGCAGCGCCCAGTCCAAGCGATGCCGCGCCGGCACGAACGGACACGCGTCGCCGCAACCCATGGTCACGACGTAGTCCCAGGTGGTCGTGGCGGGAATGTCGTCCAGGCCCTTCGACGCATGAACGGTGAGATCGATGCCCTTTTCGGCCATGAATTGGACGGCGCGCGCGTTGACCTGCCCCGAAGGGCGTGAACCGGCACTCGCCGCGACGACGCTGTTGGCGCCCAGGGCCCGCGCGAAGCCTTCCGCCATCTGTGAGCGGCAGGAGTTTTCGACGCAGACGAAGAGCAGGTGCGGCTTGGAATCGTTCGTGGTGATTTCAGACACGCTGGCGCTCCTTTCGGGTGCCGCGGCGTGAAACGGCCGGCGCCGGGCGCATGCCGAGGCTGCAGATTTCATCGAGCGGCACGCGGATGACAACGCGGAGCCGCCGCCGGTCGGCCACTATCGTCGGATCGCGATCGAGCGCCCCGTCGAGGAGCGCGAGCACCGGTTGCGTGTAGGGATTGTGTGCCTCGGTGGCGAGCGTGTACTCGATCCACTTGCCGTTCCGCCGGTTGGTCACCAGCCCCGACGTTTCGAGCAGGCTGAGATGCTTGGACACCGTCGATGGCGCGAGACCCAAGACCGCCTGCACCTGGCACACACACAAGCCACCATGCTTGAGCAGCTTGAGAATCCGCGTACGGGTCGGATCCCCCGCCGCCTTCAACACCCGCTCGAGATCGCGCACCCGGTGTCCTTCCGTCATTTCGCCACATGACGAAATATAGAACCTGCGGCCGGGGTGTGTCCAGGATCAATTGCCGATGGTGGCGCGGGGCACGTTGACGTGACGCCACGTGGAACGCGGGAACCCCCAGCAGCGTTCAAGCGCCGGTCGTTGCTTTTGCCGAGGGTGGATCGTCTCTCAGCACGAAGGCTTCGCCTACGAAGGCGGGTTCCGGCTTCGAATACCGCAAGGCATTCCAGTAGGGCAGCATTTGCTCGCACATCTGAATCATTTCCGCCGCGGAGTAGACAGGCGGCTTCGAGATGAAATCCGGCGCGTCCGGAAGATTCAGAATATCGTTTTCTCGTAGTGTCATGATCTCGGGAGTTCCTCCTTGATCCGTTCGTAGAGCGCAGAGGTCGCGTACCGGACGCACAACTCCCGAAGGTCCGCGTCAGAGATCCCTGTTTTTCCCGAGCGCAGCAATGCAACGAGATCTCCGAAATCCTTGGCAAATCGATGTTCCTGGAAGTGCTTCAGAGCGTGAATCTTGAGAGTCACCAAGTGGCGGGAGGAAACCACTCGCGCGCGTGCCGGACCAAATTCCATCTCCACCGCGTCCGAAAGGATCTTTCGGAAGGTTTCATCGTCGACGAACATCAGGTCGATGGGCCAGGCCGGTGTTGCATCGGGACGATAGCGCGCAAATCGCTCGTCGTGCTGGCCGGATTCATAGTTCATCTTCTTCATGAGAGTCGACCAGGCTTCCTTGTCGCTCCCTCGAACAATCAGATCCAAATCGCCGGTCTGGCGCGAAATGCCGTAGGCATTCACGGCGTGGCCACCAATGACCGCGAAAGGCATGTCCTTGCCCTCGGCGTAGAGTGAGATGGTTCGAAGTACTTCCATCGCTGCAGTATACCAGGCACGACGCGTGTCCATGGAGTTATACTGCGGACGTCTTTAGAACCGCCGCGGCGGGGTGTTCTGCAGGCGTGTCGCGGCCGGAACTGTCGGGACGGTTTCGATGGATGCCAAATTCCATCCAGCGATCGCCGCGCTTCAAACGGGCGATGTCGAGTGGCTTCGATCGTTACTCCGGGAAAACCCGTGGCTCGCGACTGCCCGGTCAGCCATCAGCCACCCCACGTTGCTGCAGTGTTTGGTGTTGGATGTGGGCGATGCGCCTAACGGTCCGGCAATGGCGCACGCCCTGATCGACGCTGGCGCCGCAATCGATGCGCCGCTTGTTGCGGCGGCCAGCATGAACCGCACCGCGCTCGCCGGCTTACTCCTCGACGCCGGAGCGGCACTCGATGGCGATGGTGTTTGGTCGCCGCTCGAGGAAGCGCTGTACTGGGGCCATCGCGAGACGGCCGATCTCCTGCTCGCGCGCGGTGCTTCGATCCACAACCTGCGAATTGCCGCGGGCGCGGGCCGCATCGATGCCCTCGACAGTTTCTTCGCGCCGGACGGCAACCTGAAGCCTGAGGCCGGCTGGATCGCCGGACCTTTCGAGCCGAACCGGGCCGGCGACGCAGAATGGACTCACGATCGCCAGAACATCATCGACAATGCGTTCGTGTATGCCTGCATCAACGATCGCGTCGAAGCTGTGGAGCGGCTCTTGCAGATTGGGGCGCGCATCGATTCCATCCCGCCGGGCTTCGATTTTGCGGGCACCGGCCTGCACAACGCCGCGCTTCAGGGGCACCGGCGCATGGTCGAGTTCTTGGTGGCGCGCGGTGCGAACGTCAACATCTTGGACACCAAGGTCGGTCAAACCGCCGCGGGTTGGGCCGCCTACGGCGGGCACGAAGACCTCAAGAACGACCTGGAGCGGGTCGGTCGCGAGCGCTGATCGTAGCCGGGTCTTCCGGACATCTGGCTGGCCCTGACGGCGTGTAATTCATTGACCGGCCGGGGGTTGTGCTTGCGTGCGGCCGACCGGACCGCGGCGCGGCGCGGATTTTTAACCGCACCCCTGCAACCTTTTCACCGCCTTGGACGACTCAACACTGTGACGCAAATCGAGGCCGCACCCAGCGATCGCCAACTGGCGGAGGCGCTCCGTCTCTCGGGGGATGAGCGCGCCTTCCGGACGCTCTACCGGCGGCACACCCCGCGCCTGTATGCACTCGTGTTGCGGCTCGCGGGGGCGTCGCAGTCGGATGCCGAGGACATCGTGCAGGAAACCTGGATCCGCGCCACCGAGAGTCTCGAACGTTTTCGCTGGGACGCGGCTTTTTCGACCTGGCTCGCGGCGATTGGCGTCAACGTGACGCGCGATCTCCAGCGCCGCCGCGGCCGCCGCCCCGAAGACGCGTGGAACGACGACATTGACATGCCGTTGCCGGCAGCGAAGCATCACGAACGCATCGATTTGGAGCGCGCCATCGCCACGCTGCCCGACGGGGCGCGCACGGTTTTGGTGCTGCACGACATCGAGGGATGGCCGCACGAATCGATCGCCGAGCGGCTTGAGATCTCGATCGGCACGTCGAAGAGCCAGTTGCACCGCGCCCGCCGTGCGCTGCGTGCGTGGCTCGCGTTCGAACCGGCCGAACGCCGAGTCGGAACCAAACAGTAAGTCGCTTGGCGCCAGTCGGGCGCGAGAGGATGGGTCCTGTGCAAGACGACGATCTGCAACCGCACGAAATAGATGCCCTGAAGGCTCTGCCGAGTGCCATCGATCCCGGGTCATTGCTCGAGGAGCGCACCGTGCGCGCCATGCAAGGGCGCGGACTCGTGCACGGACGCCGGGCACGGCTCACGACGTCCTGGTGGGGGTGGACCGCGGCGGCCGCGGCGGCCGGAGTGATCTTCGTCGCCGGCTTCAGCCTCGGACGGTCTTCGGACGTGCGCCAGGGTAACGGCGGCGCCTCCGAAACGACCAGCCGGGTGAACAACGAGACAAAGAAGGGCGATGGCACGCGCGTCGTGCCCGCCAGCAGCACGCGCGAAGTCGCGCTGACGAACGCGAACGACGACTCGACGCTGCACAACAATACTCGCTATGTCGTCTGGTTCTGAGGCCTCGTGCCAGTCTTGACTCGAGGGCATGGAGTGCTTCGCTACAGCAGGGAGTTCGCGATGTTCGCTGCGTTTCGATTGATGGCTCTGGCTTCCGCCACAGCGACCGTGCTCGCGAGTGCGAGCGGCGTGCAGGCGTTGGGCCCGCGGCGCTCCGCCGCAACGTCCGAATCCGAACGGCCGCGGGTGTATCGCGTCGTGACGCCGGCCCCGCTGCGTTACGCCGTGTCCACTCCGCGCGTCATCGCCGTACCGCCGGTTGCACCGGTACCGCCCGAGCCCCCGGAGCCGGGACTCGCACCGCTCGCGGCACTGGCGCAATTGCGCTTCCTGCCCTCCGGGGGTTGGTTTGGTGTCAGTTTGCGCTGCGGCGACTGCAGCATCCGGCGGGCCGATCGCGACAGCGGCCGAGCGCTCGAGTGGCGCTTCCGCTCCGAACCCGAGATCCTTGGCGTCGAACCCGGCAGTCCCGCCGAGCACGCCGGCATTGAAGAGGGCGACGTGATTACGAAGGTCGGCGGCGCCGACATCACGTCGCGCGACGGTGGGCGCCTCTTTGGCGCTACCAAACCCGGCGGCGAAGTGGAATGGACGATCGAACGTGATGGCAAGAGCCGGGTCGTGAAACTCACCGCGGCGGAACGGCCGGACGATGAAGATCTCGTGGACCAGGACGTGATTCGCGACGTGCGCCGCGATCTCGAAAGGGCCCGCCTGCGCCTGCGCTCGACGCGCGACAGGGACAACAGCGGCAGAGCGCCGGACTTCGATGAGAACGTCACCCGCGCCATCGAGCGTGCCCAGCAACGGCTCGAAGCCGTACAGCGCCGGCTCGAGAACACGTTCGGAGAAAACACCCCGCCGCCCAACTACGCCGAAGCACAAGCGGACGCCGCACGCCAGGCAGAACGCGAAGCAGAACGCTCGGTGCGTTCGCGCCGCGTGCGCTACCGTGGCGACATCGGCACTTCGCACGTGGAAGTGCGCGGCTCGAGCCGCGTCGTCGTCACCGAGGACGGCAATGGCGGTCTGGTCATCGACACGCCGGACGCCTCGATCCACATCGACAAGAAGCGCTGACTGCTGCTATCGTCGTTGCTCCATTGCAGCGACGGGAGTGTGCAGCATGCAATACACGAACCTCGGCCGCTCGGGTCTCAAGGTGTCGCGCGTTTGTCTCGGCATGATGTCCTACGGCAGCAGTAGTTGGCGCCCGTGGATCCTGGACGAGGACGCCGCGCGGCCGTTCGTGCGGCAGGCCCTGGACGGCGGCATCAACTTCTTCGATACCGCCGACATGTATTCGGTCGGCCGCAGCGAGGAAGTCCTCGGCCGTGCCCTGCGCGAGTTCACCCGGCGCGACCAGGTCGTGGTGGCGACCAAGGTCTTCTTCCCGATGAGCGACAGCCCCAACGACCGGGGCCTGTCGCGCAAGCACATTCTCGACGGCATCGATGCGTCGCTGCACCGCCTCGGGATGGAGTACGTCGATCTGTATCAGATTCATCGTTTCGACCCCGAAACACCGCTCGAAGAGACGCTCGAAGCGTTGGACAGTGTCGTGCGGGCGGGGAAAGCGCGTTACCTTGGTGCCTCGAGCATGTACGCGTGGCAGTTCATGAAGGCGCTGGCTCTGCAAGAGCAACATGGCTGGCACCGCTTCGTGTCGATGCAGAATCACTACAACCTGGCCTACCGCGAAGAAGAGCGCGAGATGATGCCGCTCTGCGCTGCGGAAGGCATCGGCGCCATCCCGTGGAGCCCGCTGGCGCGCGGCCTGTTGACCGGCAGCCGCGCCGCGGGTGTCGAGTCGAAGACCACGACGCGCGCCGAGTCGGACGACTACGCGCGAACGCTGTACGACGATGCTCTCGACATGCCGGTGGTGGAAGGCTGCGCCAAGGTCGCGAAGGCGCGCAACCTGCCGATGGCGCAGGTGGCACTCGCGTGGCTGCTGCATCAGCCGGCGGTCGTGGCCCCGATCGTCGGCGCGACAAAGCCGGCGCATCTCGCTGATGCAATCGCCGCGGTCGATGTCGAGTTGAGCGCCGAAGAGCGCGTCGCGCTCGACGAGCCCTACAAGCCACATCGCGTCCTCGGGCACCGTTAGGGAGGTCTTTTTGCGATCCGGCGGCCCTGGGGCGGCCTGGCTTTTTGTATAGACAGCCAGCATTATTGCCGTCAAAATGCTGCCCATGTATTCCCGTGACTTGCCACTTCCGGATCGATCCTTCTTCCTGTTCGGACCACGCGGAACAGGAAAAACAACGTGGCTTCGGTCACGCCTCCCAGGCGCGGCGTGGTTTGACCTGCTGCGCACAACCGAGTATCTGCAGGCGCTCCGCGACCCCAACGTCTTTCGACAGCGGGTTGCGTCTTTGCCCCGCGGTCAGTGGGTCGTTGTGGACGAAGTTCAGCGGCTGCCGGCCCTACTGGACGAGGTTCACTCGCTCATGAACGAGTTTCCGAAGCGGTATCGTTTCGCTCTGACCGGGTCCAGCGCGCGCAAACTCAAGCGCAGCGGCGTCAACCTGCTCGCCGGACGGACGATCAATCGAAAATTCTTCCCACTCACGGGCGCCGAAATGGCGTTTGATGTCGCCGTAGACGACCTGTTGCGCTTTGGCTGCCTACCGGCCATCCGCTCCGACCGGTCCTCGCGCGGACGCACGGACACCCTCGATGCCTACGTGACCAACTATCTCCGCGAGGAGATTCAGCAAGAGGCCGCCGTGAAGAATCTTGATTCGTTCGCGCGCTTTCTCCAGGTGGCCGGAATCATGAACGGCCAAGTCACGAACGTCGCGGGTGTTGCGCGTGACGCGGCCGTGCCTCGTCCCACCGTACAGGGATATTTCGAAGCACTCATCGACACCCTGGTGGGAGTTTGGCTTCCAGCATGGCGGCCGCGCGCCAAGGTCAAGGAGGCACAGCACCCCAAATTCTACTTCTTCGACCCCGGCGTGGTGCGCGCCATCGCCGGCCGCACACGTGATCCTCTCGGCCTCGAAGAGCGTGGCGCACTGCTCGAAACACTCGTGCTGCATGAACTTCGGGCCTGGATCAACCTTGCGAACTGTGGCGGTGAGCTGTCTTACTGGAGAACGCCATCCGGCACGGAGGTCGACTTTGTTTGGTCCCGCGGCACTCGCGCCGTCGCCATCGAAGTCAAATCGGGGAAAACCTGGCGCCCGGAGTATTCCCGCGGGTTGAAGGGGCTCGCCGAGGCGAAGAAGGTTACGAAGTGCTTCGCCGTCTACGGCGGCGAGCAGCGCCTGAAAGATGGTGTGGTGACGGTGCTGCCGGTCATCGACTTCATGCGTGACCTTGCTTCGGGTCTTATCCTTCCGCGGTCTTGATCATGCCGCTCCAGCGGCGGGCGCCGGCTCGCCCTCGGCTTCGCGGGCGAGGGTGGGATTTGGCACCCGGGCCAGGACAAACGTCGCGCCGATCGCGTACAACACCGCGGCGATCCGCAGGACGCGGGCGTAGCCAATCACGTCGGCGAGCGCCGAGAGGCCGAGTGCTGCGAATGGCATGAGGCCGGTGAACGTCATGCTGAACACGGCCATGACGCGGCCGCGCAGTTCGCCCGGCACGACATGTTGGATCGTCTGCGAGATGCGCCCCATGAGGGACGAAACGGCGAACGATAGGACGACGATCAGCGCCACGGCCGGCCCGAGCGAGTGCGTGTAGGAGAGTCCCAGGATGCCGGCGCCGCAGCCGATCACGCCCCCCACCAACCAGCGGCGCACGGTGCGATCATTGCCGAAGAGCAACACCAGCGCGCCCGCCAGTGCCCCAAGTCCGGAAGTGCTCAACAGGATTCCCATGCCCCGCGCGTCGGCGTTCAGAATGTGGCGTACGTAGAACACCATGAGCACGGCGATGAACGGAAAAACGAGAGCGGTCGTCAAACCGCAGAGCGCAATGAGCGAACCCACCAGGCGGTTGCCGCGCACGTAGCGGAATCCGGCGCCAATGCCGCCGGCGCCGCGGCCCGCATCCGAAGCGCGGTCCCGTTTTCGATCGGCAATCATGAGCAGCGTCGCGATCACGGCCAAGAAGGACAGCCCGTTGGCCAGAAATGCGCTGCCTTCTCCGAAGCGTCCTACCAGCAAGCCGGCGAGTGCCGGTCCCACCAGGCGCGAGCCGTGAAAGATCGCCTGCATGAGCGCGATCGCCTTCGGAATCTCCTCCGGCTTGACAAGTTCGGGCGGAAACGCCTGGGCCGCCGGCAAGTCGAACGCCGTAACGATGCCAATCAGCAGCCCCAGCGCAAAGACGTGCCACAGCGCGATGCGATGCGAAAACACCAGTGCCGAGAGTATGAAGGCGAGCAGCATCATGCCGATTTGCGTCGCAATCAGAATGCGGCGCTTTTCGTAACGGTCGGCGGCCGCCCCGCCGAACACCGCCAAGGTCAGCATCGGGAGGCTGCTCACCACGTTGAGCGCGCCGAGCACGGTCGCTGACGTAGATAGGCTCGTCACGACCCAGCCCTGGGCCATGACTTGCATCCAAGTTCCCGACAGCGAAATCGACTGCCCGAACCAGTAGAGACGGAAGTCCCGATTGCGAAGGACGGTCAGCGCGGCGGGGAGTCGGATCTTCAAGCAGCGTTCCTTTCGTCGCCCGTCGAGCCTATCCTACATTCGCAACCTCACGCCAGCGCCGCAGCGACGCCCTTCGCGAAAACTTCGAGCGTCGTCGGCGTGGTGCTGCGCGGGGTACGCGGTTCCTGCGGCTTCATTCGTTGCTCGTTCATCGCCCGGTACATCTCCACGAATTCCGCCGCCAGCGCCGGCTTGAGGCCTGTTGCGACCATGCTCTTGGCCGCCTCGTCGTACGGCGCCTCGATGTATTTCAGCGCCGGATTGCCGATCGCCTTGCCGAGAACGACGATCGCTTCATCCCACGACATGTCACGCGGCCCTTGCAGCTCGCGAAACGTCTGGCCCTTGAATCCAAGCCCGATCAGTTCGTCCGCTGCCGCCTGTCCGACGTCGGCCGTTGCGATCCACGGCATCGCAAGCTTGGCATGCATCGGAGTGGCAATGAAGCCCTGTTTGATCATCGGCAGCATGGCGAATAGGTTCTCCATGAAATACCCGGGCCGCAAGTGCATGACGTTCAAGCCGGAGATCGCATTCAAGCGGTCTTCCTGCAATCCAAGCCCACTGACGGGACCGGAGCCGGAGCGATTCTGGGCGCCGACACTGCTCAGGTTGACGCAATACGCGACGCGCATGTCACGCAACGCGCCGGCGATGGCAGTGCCAATTCGCCGTTGATGGCCCTGCGGATCGTCGGTCGCGTAGTCGGGCGGAATCATCGCGTAAACGACATTGGCACCGTCGAAGGCTTTGGCGAGTGTCTGCGGATCATCCAAGGTGCCGACGATCGGGAGAGCGCCGGCGCGGACGAGCGGTTGCAGTGTTGCGGCATCGCGACCGATGGCGCGCACCGGCTTGCCGGCAGCGAGAAGTCTTTCGGCCACGATGCGGCCGGTGTGGCCGGTGGCTCCAATTACGGCGTACATCGAAGTGACTCCTTGGGTTGCATCCCTGGCGCGAGGCGGGCGGCGGACGGCTCGTACTCACGCATGGTAGGGCCATGGGCTGCGGCCCGCAAGCGACCTTGGGTCAGGGATTCTTGCGGTGGAAGAAATGCACCGTGATCCGGCCGCGGTCGAGTTGCAGTTCATAGGATTCGAGTTCGTAGAGACGCGCGAAATCAGGCTGCGCCGCGACCTCGAAATCGCTGGGGAACGCTGGCCGCGGACTGCCCAGGCTCGTACCAAAATGAATGTAGTCGGGGTGGCGCGAGATGACATAGGCACCGTCGTGCTTCTCGTGCCCGGCGACCCCACGGCCCATGCTCGGCATTTTCCGGTGCGCGATATGTTCGTCGGCAAGTCCTAGCATGTCGATGGTTCGCAGGCCTGAATAGTAGGGAATACTGCCTGCCGTGTTCGTGGCGAGCACCGCATCGGGCGGCGCGATCTGGCGCAACCACCGCCCGACCGGTGCGCCAACTTCCGCGACCAAGTCCTGGCGGATGCGGCCGTGGACATCCGGATCGAAGCGCATTGTTCCGATGCCCCACAAGAGGACCACGCTGGCGGCAAGCCATCGACCTCGCGGCCTTTCGAACAGCGCCGTGACGGCGCAACCGGCCAAGAGCGCCAGGAGCGGCACGTACGGCGCCAAAAACCGAAACGCCGGCATCGCGTCGCCGCCCACCACGACGACATAGGCGAGTTGCACCCCGAGCACGACGGCGGCAAACCCGAATGGCGCCAACGACCGCCGGGCGCGCGGCACTGCCAGAGCCACGGCCGCGAGCGCGGCGAGAGGTGCCGTGGCGCGCAGAAAACGCAGGATGTATCCGGCTCCACGCAGCAGCGTCGCGGGCGTCGTGCCGGCCTTGACGTAGAAAGTGTTCGGCAACGGCCAGCCGTAGTACGTCCAGCGCCAGGCGAAATACGGCACGAAGACGACGGCGAATCCCGCCGCAACCGCGAGTGCGGTCCGCGTCCGGCGCCGGCGTATGAAATCCAAACAGGCGAGAACCACGACGACGAGGCCCTCCGGGCGGGTCATGACCAGCACGGCGCCCAGGGCGCCGCGCGCCAAATCATCGCGTCGTCGCGCCGTGTCGCCGCGCTGCACCGCGCCGGCGTGCAATACAACAAAGAGCGTCAGCCCGAGCGCAAAGAGTGCCGTCTCCATCCCGCTTGCAGGCCACGCGGTGAAGGTGCCGCAAGTGCCGAGAAACAGTGCGGCGTAAGTCGCGGCGCTCCGCGTTGCGAGTCCCCGCCGGTACACGCTCGCTACGGCAATCAGAGTTGCGATGGCGATCGCGATTCCAAGGACCTGCGCCAGATGCACCGTGTTCGCACCCAAACGATGCCCCGCCGCAAGCAGCGCCAGCCATGCGAACGACGTGTAGCCCTCGACGCGCTCGCCGAGGTTGTAAACGACGCCGTGCCCGCCCGCCCAGTTTTCGGCGTAACGGAAAAAAATAAAGGCGTCGTCCACCATCCACGGCTGGATGGCAATGACATGAGCCAGCATGATCGCGATTGCAGCGAGGAGTGCCCAGGGCCACGCGCGGCTCTGCGCCCGCGGTTCGGGGACCGGTTCGGTCACGCGCTGGGCCTCGCTGGATCCGATGGTGCCGCGGCAGGTGCCGTGACCGGTATCGCGCTGCGATAGGCATCGGATTGCAGGTACGCGTCGCGCGCCACCCGCAGGAACACCTTCAAGATCGCCGCCATGGGAATAGCGAGCAGGAGTCCGGCGAATCCGAAGACTTCGCCGCCCGCCAGAATCGCCACCATCACGGCAATCGGCGAAAGGCCGGTCTTGTCACCGACAATGCGCGGCGTGATCACGAGCGATTCGAGAGTGTGAGTCACTACGAAAACGACCACCACTCCCAAGATCGGGCCCCAACCCGAGAACTCGAGAAGCGCCATCAGCAATGCGAGGCCGATCCCCAGCGCCGTGCCGACAAACGGCACGAGGTTCAGGATGCCACTCAACAAACCGATGACGATGGCACCTTCGATACCAACGATCTGCAGGCCGATCGCCGTCAGCACCCCCAAGATCGCGGTGACGATGAGCTGGCCGCGCACGAAGCCGCCAAGCGCGGAGTCGATCTCCGCCAGCAAGGATTTCACCCGCGGTAAAGACGACGGAGGCACCATGGATTCGAACCGTGGCCCGATCGCGTGGTAGTCGCGCATCAAATAAAAGGCAATCACCGGGATCAGAATGAAATTGGCGAGTGCACCCACGATGCCGATGACACCGCCGAAGGTCTTCGCTGCGAACTGGCTGAGCGGCGCGGCAATCGTGCTGCCGATGCTCGTCAAGTGCGTGCGCAACTTGTCCGCGAGATCCGATCCGGTCTGCGGGATTTCGATGTGGAAGGCTTGCTCGACCCACGGCAGCAACGTTCCCTGCACGTAGGCCACGCCCTGTGGCAGCCGCTCCGAAAGGCGCGACCACTGCACTCCCAAGACCGGCACGAGCAAGAGCCCAAGCCCTGCGAAGAAGACTCCCGCGAGCAGCAATACGAGCGCCGAGGCCAGCGGCCGCGGCATCGCCCGGCCCAAGAGATCGACTGCCGGCTCCGCAATGTAGGCAATGATGAAAGACGCGAGCAGCAAGGTGCAAACACTCGGCGCGCGCCACACACAAATCCCGAGCGCCACGATGGCGCCCAGGGCCCAAAGCAGAATGCGGCGCTGCGCGGGCATCGACGTCATGCGGACGGAGTGGGTGGCCGCGATCCGCTCGTACCGGCGCCACCATGCGTCCCGCGTCCCGGCACCGCGCCGCGCAGCGGCACGAGCAGCGGCGACGTATTCGCGTCCAAGCCCAACACGTTCAAAATATCGGAATTGGCCGGCAGGACGAACTTCGTGTTGTCCTTGAGCGTGATCTGCAACACGTCGAGTTGCCGCGCCAGTGCGGCTCGATCGTGAAAGAAGCTCTCGGCCGCATTCGACACCATCTCGATGGCCTTCGCTTCGGCCGCAGCGCGCGTCAGGCGCGCCTGGGCGTCACCTTCGGCCTTCAAGATCTCGGCCTGCTTGAAGCCCTCGGCCTTCAAGATTTCGCTGGCGCGCACGCCTTCCGACTCGAGCACGAGGGCACGCTTGTCGCGCTCGGCCTTCATCTGGCGGCTCATCGCTTCAGTGATGTCGCTCGGCGGGTCGATGCGCTGCACCTCGACGCGCGTCACCTTGACACCCCAGGTGTTCGTGGCTTCGTCGAGCACGAGGCGCAGGTTTGCGTTGATCATGTCGCGGGCCGTGAGTGTTTCGTCGAGGCTCTTGTCGCCGATGAGATTGCGCAGGTTCGTTTGGGCCAGCGTCGTGGCGGCCAGCGCGAAGTTCTGCACTTCGAATGCGGCGCGTACCGGATCAATGACGCGATAGTAGATGACCGCGTCCACCGTCACGGTAACGTTGTCGCGCGTGATGACTTTCTGCGGCTCGACCAGAATGACTTGCTCGCGGACATCGATCTTGATCATGTCGTCGATGAGTGGTGCGAGGAAATTGAGTCCCGAGTTGGCGGTCGCGTGGTACTTACCCAGCCGGAGCACGAGCCCCTTTTCGTTTTGCGACACAATGCGAGCGCTGCGTGCCAGGATGATCAGCAGCACGAAGGCGAAGAAGCCCAGGATCCCAAAGCCAATGCCTCCACCCAGTGCAAGCAATCCAACGGGCGCCATGGCGGCGGCATTCACGGTTTCGACGATCATGAACTTGCTCCTTCCGGCGTATCGACCGCTTGGACGTACATCGTCACGCCATCGACGCGAACGATGCGCGCCCAACTTCCTGCTTGCACGGCGGGGCCCTGCCCCACGGCGGGCAGCGCACGCCACTCTTCGCCTTCGAGACGGATGCGCCCGGCGTGATCACCGTGAATTGCCGCGACGACTTGCGCGGTGCGCCCAATGAGCGCATCGGTGTTGGACTGCAGACCTGGTCGCACCAGCCGGCCGCGAACATGCCGCCGGCCCACGAAGACGTACAACAGCGCGAGCACGCCGGCGGTTGCCGCGCCGATCGCCGGCGAGTTGCTTGCGAGCCCCAAGAGCCCGCCGAGCAGGATCGCCGAACCGATGAGCAAGAAATCGAAGCCGGTCACGGCGCCCATTACGACTTCGAGAAGAATGAGCACGGCGCCCGCGATGACGAGCATCCAATTGAGAGAGAGGCGCAAGGCCACCACCTCCGGCGGCGAACGATGACGCGAACGGGTCGAAGGTACGGCTTCGACACAGGCCGGTCAAGCCGGGCCCCAGCCATGTCGAGGTCCGAAAACGGCTAACGCCAGCCCGCGGCGCGTGCTATGAATAGAGCATGGAACTCGACGCCCGCACCTGTTACCGCGCCATGCGCACCCGCGACGCCCGCTTCGACGGGCGCTTCTTCACGGGCGTCGTGACGACCGGTATCTTCTGCCGGCCGGTGTGCCCGGCGCGCGCGCCGCGCGCCGAGAACTGCCGCTACTTTCCGCATGCGGCAGCGGCACATGCCTCCGGATTCCGGCCGTGCTTGCGCTGCCGGCCCGAAGCGGCACCCGGAACGTCGGTTTGGGCTGGGACAGAGAACACGGTGGCTCGGGCGTTGCGGCTCATTACCGACGGGGCGCTCGACGACGCGGGCGTGGAGGCTTTGGCGGAGCGCGTGGGGGTGGGAGACCGGCATTTGCGCCGCTTGTTCCTGCGCCACTTGGGTGCGACACCGGTGGCAGTCGCGCAAACGCAGCGGGTGCTGTTCGCAAAGCGTCTACTGGATGAAACCGATTTGCCGATGCGCTCGGTTGCGAACGCCGCCGGATTCGCGAGCCTGCGGCGCTTCAACGACACGATGCGGGCGACGTATGCGCGGACGCCGACCGAGCTGCGATCGTTGTACGGGCGTGGCGCGCGCGCAGTGCCGGCCGGCGAACGCGGGTCTTTGACGCTATCGCTTGCGTACCGGCCGCCGTACGACTGGGAGACGTTGCTGCGTTACTTGTCGGGGCGCGCGATTCCCGGCGTCGAGGCCGTCGGCGGCAACGTCTACCGGCGGGCGTTTCGCCTCGAAACCGGCGAAGCGGGTACGATTGACGTGCGGTGCGACGCGACGGCGCGCGTGCTCCGGGTCCGAATTCAGCCCGCAGCGGGAACGACGTTGCGACCCGCCGCTCTCTTGCCGATCGTGGCGCGGTTGCGCCGGCAATTCGATCTCGATGCGGATCCGCAGGCACTCAACGCCGGGCTCGCGACCGACCCGTCGCTCGGCGCCGCATTGCGCCGGCACCCGGGATTGCGTGTGCCGGGGACTTGGGATGGCTTCGAACTCGCAGTGCGCGCCATTCTCGGCCAGCAGGTGAGCGTGCGTGCCGCAACGACCATCGCCGGACGATTGGTGGCGCGTTGCACCGAGCGTGCGCCTGCAGCGGCGCCGTCGCTACAACCCTTTCCGTCACCGGCGCGGCTCGCCGCTGCGAATCTGGATGCCCTCGGACTGACGGGCGCCCGCGCCCGCACCGTGACAGCGTTTGCGCGCGCCGTCGCGGCTGGAGATGTGTCACTCGATCCGGGCCAGGATGCCGCGACGCTGCGCACCGCGCTCTGCGAACTGCCGGGCATTGGTCCATGGACCGCTGAATACATCGCGTTGCGTGCGTTGCGTGATCCGGATGCCTTCCCGGCGAGCGATCTTGGTTTGCGCCGGGCGTTCAGCGCACTGCAGGCGCGCGGTGCGGCGCGCACCTCGGCCCCGGCGCAGGCCGCGCGGCTCGTCTCTGAATCGGCGCTTTTGCGGGCCGCGGAATCGTGGCGGCCGTGGCGCGCCTATGCCGCCGTTCATCTTTGGACTTGGGAGGCTGATCATGCGTCTCTGGATCGATGAGTTGGAGTCACCAGTGGGGCTCTTGCGGCTCGTCGTCGTGCCGGCGGACGGGGCCGTGTGCAGCCTCGAATTCGCGGGCCGCGACAAACACCGGAAGGCGTACTTGCAGGCGCAATTCGGGGCTGTCGAACTCGAACAAGTCGACGATCCGGCTGGGCATGTCGGCCGGTTGCGAGCGTATTTTGACGGTGACCTGGAAGCGCTCGACCCGATTCCGGTGCTGGCCCACGGCACGCCGTTCCAGCAGGAAGTCTGGCGCGCGCTGCGGAAACTGCGGCATGGCGAAACCGCGAGTTACGGCGCGCTCGCCGCGGCCATCGGCCGGCCCGGAGCATCGCGTGCGGTGGGGCTCGCGAACGGTCGCAACCCGATCGCGATTATCGTACCCTGCCATCGGGTCATCGGCGCCGATGGGACGCTGACCGGCTACGGCGGGGGCCTCGACCGCAAGCGCTGGTTGCTGGAACACGAGCGGGCGCGGCTGCACGAGAATGCGTCGCTTTTCGTGACTCCGAATCAAGCGCGGCCGGCGCGGCTTGCCTAAGGTGTAGTCTTGTCTCGAGTCCGGTCCAAGAGGGAGATCGATGGACGCCCGCGAATCAATCTTCGAAGCGATCCGCGCCGGCAATCTCGAGCAGGTGCGCGGCATCTTGGAGGAAGATCCAGCCCACGCCGCCGACCGTGACTCGAATGGCATGTCAGTCCTGCTGCTGGCACGTTACCGCGCCAACGATGAGATCCTCGAAGCGCTGTTGAAGGCCGCGCCGCCGTTCGATGTGTTCGAGGCCGCGGCGTACGGCAACAAAGAAAAGTTGTCGGACCTTTTACGCGGTGACCCGAGCTTGGCTCGCGCCTATTCGCCGGATGGTTTCACGGCGCTCCACTTGGCGACGTATTTCGGTTACGACGACGCCGTCGAAGTGCTCCTGGCACACGGCGCCGACGCCCGCGCCGTATCACGCAATCCCATGCAGCTGACCGCCCTGCACAGCGCCGCCACCGCGCATCGCCACGTGATCGCCGCAACGCTTCTCAAGCACGGCGCCGACCCCGATGCGATCCAAGCCGGCGGCTTCACGCCGCTCCATTCCGCCGCGCACCAAGGCGACACAATGTTCGTCGACATTCTGCTGGCACGCGGCGCCAACGCCCACATCGTCAGCGACGACGGTCGCGACGCCGCCGCCATGGCCGCCGAGAAGAATCACGCGACGCTGGCCGAGCGCTTGCAAACGCTCTGACCCGTATCGCTGCCCTGCTATCGACTCGCCGCCGGGGGCCGTAGTCGAGGGGTACGGTCATGATCCGGTAGCGCCTGCTCGAATGACGAACAGGATCTGCGATTGTCTGCAGCGTAGTGCGGATCGTTGCCGGGAGGGTGTTTGCCTGCAGCGCGGGGAAAGTGGTGCTGGCGCGGGACGAAGTCTTGACGTCGATCCAATACTCGACACCGCTTGAACCGACGGCGGTCGCAGGAATCGCGGCCAGAGGTTCACGCAAGGGCTCGCCTACGGTCAGGACTTCGGAATGGAACTCACGATCACCGACGGGCCGGTGATAGAGTGTTCCGGAAATGAACTTGGCGCCGATTGGCAGCGAGACACGCACGTTGATTCCACTCCGCTGCAGGAATTCCGAACCCGAAGTGGGCTGCGGAACGGCGAGGATCGAACGGGGCGGCTCGACGGCTTGAGAAAAAAGCGAGTCCGGGGCGTCGGCAGGATTCGTCGAGATGATTCCGCTATTCTCAACGTCGACGTAGTACTGGAGTCCCTGCTCGGTGACGCTGGTGTCGGGGATTCCACCGGCCAGTGCGGTGCCGATCCGTTGGAGCGGCACCGAGTGAAATCGCACTGGTGGTCCTGCGGCAACGACGGGCTAGCGATTGAAAGTAGAAATCGAGCATGGCACTCAGCGGTGCGGCATTGCCCCGCAGTCGGCTAGGAAGCGCCGCGCCCTCGCAACGCGCGGAGATGGACTTGCACCGCGTTTCGGCTCTGTTTTTCCCCTGGAAAAAGCTAACCCTTGACCATCTCGATCATGTGATCGATGACCCTGCTGTGTTCGCGCTGAGGGCTGAACATTACGATCTCCGCGTCCGCGTCGACCCTGACGTTGTGCCCGGGCGGCCAGTAGAACAAGTCGTTCGCATTCACCGTTTCCAGTGCGCCCTTCGCATCGGTCGTCGTAATTTGGCCGCGCAAGACGAAGCCCCAGTGGGGACACTGACAGAGGTTGCCTTCCAATCCCCGAAAGAGCGGGGTGGTATCGACACCAGCCGAGAGAGTGAAATACTCGCCGCTGATCTTGCCGAACCCGCTCACGTCGCCAAAATCCATTCGCTGACGGACCACAGCACCCGGTATTTCCATCCTGACTTCGACGTTGTCTTTCGCCACTCGCATGCGCGCTCCTCCTTCTTGAACGGCGCCAGCCCTGATTAGACCGATCAATCTATTAAGGAGAATACAGCATCTCCTGGCGCTGCCACCGGCCAGCTGGCGGCAGCCGACCGGGATTCGTCGTTCCGCGGCCGGTTCCCGCCGATCAGCCAATCCGGGCGGTCGCGCTGGGACAACGTCACGCCCTTCTTCGCTTACCCGCCGGAGATCCGCAAGGTGCCCACTCCCCGAACATGAACGGCCGCCACCCTGATCGCGACTCCACCGAACGTTGCAAGCCGGCCCGGCGACCTCTGTCTTCTGCATTCAAAGCCCGCGGGTTGTCTGCCACCGCACCACCTGCGACGACGTTCATCCCTTCGCACTGACCGCCCGCCCGGCTCGATTCCCCTCCTCAATCGCGCGCGCTCTCGCATCACAACGCATCTCGCCGGTGGTGAACGCCAGCAACGATGCGAACATGACGAATCCTTCACGCTCATTCCATTGCGCATGTCTTGCGTAGGTTGACGATCATCGCGGATCGAGGAACAACGTTTTCTCAGCGCTGCGACGAGTCCAAGTGCTAGAGTCCGCACAGAATAATCTCACACCGGAGGCGCGTCGTGAACATGTCGCGAGGAATGGTGCACCGCGAATGCCGAAATCGGTTCGTGCGCGCACGCATCGCAACCGGTCTTTGCTTGGTGATTGGGACCTCCACGCTCGAAGCAGCCCCCAATCATTTCGAGTACATCTCGCCGGTACCGGGCGCGTCGATGGTGGCGCTAGGGAACAACATCGTCATTCGCGATGGCCGTCCGATCGACCGGAGTTCTTTCGAGGGACGGGCGCGTGTCGTCGTTGTGGGTTCCACGAGCGGATTGCATCCAGGCCGGTTGATCCTGTCCGACGATTCGAAGACGCTCGTATTCACGCCGCAAACTTCTTATGCCAGCGGCGAAGAAATCACGGTGCGCCTCGAGCCCGGCGTCACGACCTCCGGCCAGGCGTCCCTGCCGCCGCTGGAGTTCACGTTCAAGACGACGACGCTCAGTCCGGAGCGATCTGCAGCGCTGGCGCGGCGCGACGCGCCGGACGAGTGCTTCGCGCCGCCCGGTTCGCCGATACCTGGACCCGGCCTGCGCCGCGAAGCCGCCGAGCTGCCGCCGCAACCCAGTGCGCTGCCGGCCGACTACCCGTCGATCTCACTCGTCAGTTCGAACGATCCGGACCCGGGCAACGTCTTCATCACACCGTTCAACTATCTGCTGCCCCCCCGCGGGCGATTGGCGGTGCTCGACAACTACGGGATGCCGCTCTTCTACCGCAGCGGTCCCACGTGGGCCTTCGACCTCAAAATGCAGAACGGCTTCTTGACCTACCTCATCTACTTCAAAGCCTTCGCCCTCGACAGCACCTACGCGGCGGTCGACAGCTTCGAGACCGGCAACGGCTATCGGACCGACGTGCACGATTTTCAATGGCTCCCGAACCATCACGCCTTGCTCATGGCCTATGACCCGGAGCCCGTGCGGATGGACCTCGTGGTGCCAGGCGGAAACCCCAACGCCATCGTGACCGGATTGATCGTCCAGGAACTGGATGCCGCCAAGAACGTCGTCTTCCAATGGCGGAGCTGGGACCACTTCAGCATTCTCGATGCGAGCGTCTCGGGCCTCGTCTCCTTGACTGACTCGTTGATCGACTACGTGCATGGGAACGCGGTGGAACTCGACAAAGACGGCAACCTGCTCATCTCGTGCCGCCACATGGACGAGATCACCAAGATCAACCGCAGCACCGGCGTCGTCATGTGGCGCCTGGGACTGAATGCCGCCAACAATCAGTTTACGTTCGTGAACGATTCTCGCGGATTCTCGCATCAACATGACATTCGGCGGCTGCCGAACGGCAACATCACTCTGTTCGACAACGGCAACTTCCTCGACCCGCAGTACTCGTCCGCACTGGAATACCGGCTCAACGAGCACAGTCATCGTGCCACCCTCGTGTGGCAGTATCAGAACGATCCGCTGCTGTTCGGCGGGTTCATGGGAAACGTGCAGAGGCATGCGAACGGCGGGACGATGATCGGCTGGGGCGGCACGTCCGGCATCGGCGTCACGGAACTGCATTCGGATGGGACCAAGGCATACGAGCTTGCCTTCCAACCGAATTGGGTCAGTTACCGGGCATACCGGTTCCCATGGCGCACCAGTGCCTTGATCACGAGCAAACAGTCGTTGAATTTCGGCCGGGTGGTGGTCGGCGGCCGGCTGGAGTTGCCGCTGACAGTGCGGAACAACACGACCGCGCCGATTACGATCACGAGTCTCGTCAGCACGGATGCCATATTCGCGTCGCCCACATCGGTCCCGTTCACACTCACACCAGGCCAGACCAAGCCGCTCTCGGTGGCGTTTTCACCGCCTGCCTCGGGCGTATTCGCGGCCAACTTCTACCTGCAGTCCGTTAGCGCGACAGCACTCCTCGCTCAGGTGGTGCAACTCACCGGCTCGGCGGATGCGACCACCGGCACGTCGGCGGAGTCGCCGGCATCGACCATGCTCGACGCCGTCATTGTGCGCGGCGGCGGCCCGATCGAAATCCATTTTGCGGTCGGCGAATCAAGGGACCCGGTGCGCCTCGAGATCTTCGATGCGCGCGGTTCGCTTGTCCGGGTGCTGGATCAATCGGTGCGCGATCCCGGGAACTACATGTTGCCGTGGGACCGGTGCGACGCACGTGGCCGTGCCGTCTCGCGCGGCGTCTACTTCGTGCAGTTGACGTCGACGGGCTACCGGGCGGCGAAGAAACTCACGCTCGTGCACTGATGGCCGGGCGGCGCCGACGGTGCGGACCGCTCTACGAGCGGCGGCGCGCGAAGCAGAGGCCGGACCACGTGGTGTCGATGGCGCAGATCTTCCGAAGCTGCCGCAGGCTGGGCTTTGTGGCTGGGAAGCAACACCACATGCCCCAAGCGCGCGCGGGCCCGAGCCCGCGCGCAGCCAATTAGGTTCCAACCGTCAGCGCAGGCCCGGAAAGCGACACGCCCGCCGACCAACAGAAGCTGCAGCAGATCACTGCCGGGGCCTCCCGAACGCGATCCGAGCGGCGATCGCGGCTCGCTCCGCTTGTGCTTCTTTTGTGACCAGCACGGCCGCCTGTCGGCCGGTACCCGCAATCTCGTGCTGTATATTCCTTGGAATTGAAACGTGGACGGCGGAACGCGGTGCTGACATGTCGTCGAACGCTACGCCCGCGATTGGGCTTCCCTCTGTGCCAACATGCTTGAGACAGTTCGGCTCTGAAAGTTTAATGTAGAGGGCGTCCGAGGAGACGTTGTTCATGGCAACCGAGTTGGTGGCTCCCGCCGCCGAGCGGGGGGTCCAGGTATTGGCGAAAATAGAGCGG
>JANLSU010000025.1:0-7471 GCA_031362565.1 bacterium
GGCTCGCGCATCTAATATGCGCGCGAAGCGCGCGGCGCGGTCCGTTCTGTCTGAGCGGGCGGGGGTCCCACACCTCCGAAGACCCCCACGCACCAGCGTTCGCGCTCCGCTGTGTTACTCCGAAGTCGGCGCGGGCTTCTCCGGCGCGAGGCGGGTTTCGAGCTCGAGGCACTCCGCGAGGCGCGGGTTGGCACCCATGAGTTCGAAGAGGCGGCGGGCTTCGAAGAGATTCGAGCGCGCCAGTTTGACTTCGCGCTGGCGGTCCTCGAGGTTGCGCGCCATGCGGGCGTCGCAGAGCAGCTTGGCGAGCGACAAACGGGCCCGAGCGACATCGAATTTGGCGCCGAGTTCGCCCAGGTCGCGCGACGCGCGGGTCAGCAATTCGACCGATTTCTCTTCTTCGCCGCGCCGGCGGAAGTGATCGCCCAAGAAACTGTCGACGACGTGCCGTTCGACATCGCTGGCGGTTTCGCGCGCGATGCTGTGGGCGCGCATGAGCCGGTCGAAGGCTTCGGTCGTTTCGCCCTGTAGGTCGTGGACCCGGCCGGTGAGCAGGTGGACTTGCAGCATGACGCTGCTTTCCGGTGCCAGCCGGCCGTACAGCGTCTCACATTCGCGCAGCAGTTCCATGGCTTCACGCGCTTGGCCGCGGTCGTACGCCAGCTGGGCGAGCGCCACCATGCCCTGCACTTGGCGGCGCAGGTAACCGGCGGAACGCGCCGCTTCCATGGCGTCGAGCGCGCAGTCGTAAGCATCGTCGTAACTGCCGCGCATCCGGCGCAGGGTCGCCCGCACCAACTGGGCGGAAATACGCCCTTCCAAGTTGCCAATCTCACGGCTCGACTGGAAGGCGGTTTCCGCCAACACGTCGGCTTCCTTCCAACGGCCGGTGCGGATCTGCAGCAGCGCCATGCGGCGGCGGTCGGCGTTGACGCGCCGCTGGCTGGCCATGCCTTCGTCGCTCTTCAGCGCCGCTTCGAGATGATCGTTGGCCTGTTTGAACCGGCCGAGAACCGACTGCAAACGGCCCAACTCGCTGTGCGCGGCGCCGGAACCGGCTTCGTAGCCGCTCTTCTGGGCTACGTCGAGCGCCTTTTCGAACAGGCGTGTCGCCTGGCGGTTGCGCCCCATGAGACGCCGGGCGCGGCCTTCGAGAATCACCAAATCGACGCGCAGATCGCCGAGTTTTTCCGGGCTCTCACTCGACAGCGTCGACTCGATCGCGTCGACGACCTCGCGATAGTGGCCGGCGTGCAGTTCGAGTTCGCAATGCAGACGCCGTGCTTCCAGGTGCAAGCCGCCGTTCTGGATGTCGCGCGCTTTCTTCAGCCCATCGCGCGCCAAGGTCAGATGACCGCGTCGCAGCATGACGGTGGCCAGATTGAGTTGGGCGCGCGAGCGCTCGTCCGGCCGCGCCAATGCCAGCACCGGTTCCTCGAGCACTTTGCGGAAGTACTCTTCGGCCTTCTCGTAGAGGTCGCCGGACAAATACAAATCGCCAAGCGCCAGCGTCGAGCCCACGATCTCGTCGCGATTCCGATCCTGAAGCGCCTGGCTCAGCAGCCCCAGCAAGCGGCTTTCGAGGCGTATTTTTTCATCGTCGAACGGCATCGTTGTCCTTCTCGGATCCTTGGGAGGCGCGCCCGAAGGGCGAAGGGATCGCGCGCAGAGTCACGCGAACCTCTGCCTAATTCTAGTGCCTCAGTGCGCACCGAATCCAGCCCTCGAAATCGGGGCGGCGGTGCGGCGCAGGCGAATCGCGCCAAATCCCCCGCGCCGGTGCTTCCAGACCAAGCAGGCGCCCGGCGCGCGGTGCCCGGACGAGCCACACCGAGACCCCTGCACGAGACATTCCCGATTCACAGTGTCAGTAGCGCGGCTTGCGGTCGAAGAAATGCTGCGCTTGAATGAAGCGAATCGTACCGGAACTCTTCCGCATCACGACCGAGTGCGTGCGGGCCCCGCCCTTGCGGAAGCGGACTCCCGACAGGATGTCACCGGCTGTCACCCCGGTTGCGGCGAACATGACGTTTCCGTCGCCCACCAGATCGCGCAACCCCAACGTGCGTTGCGGTTGGCCCGCCGTCAAGGTCTGGATTCGCGCCTCATCGGCTGGACGCTGGGCGACGTACCGGCAACGCATGTCGCCACCGACGCACGACAGCGCCGCAGCGGCAAGCACCCCGGCGTGCGCCGATCCCACTCCCATGACGACGTCGACCGCGCTGTCGCCCATCGCGGTGGCGATCGCCGCCGCGAGGTCACCGTCGGGAATGAGCTGAATCCGCGCCCCGGCCTCGCGCACTCGGCGCACCAAATCGGCGTGGCGGTCGCGATCGAGAATCGACACCGTCAGATCCTCCACGTAGCAACGCTTCGCGGAGGCGATGTTGACGAGGTTCTCGAGCGGCGACGCATCGAGGTCGATCTTGCCCGCGGCTTCGGGTCCAACGGCGATCTTGTCCATGTACAAGCCGCTGACGTCCGGAAACGACCGCTCCGCATTCGCGACGATCACCGCCATCGCATTCGGCCGGCCCGACGCCACACTGTCGAGACTCTCGAGCGGGTCGAGCGCCAAGTCCAAAATGGTGCCGGTGTCTTCCGTGCCGACGAACGCACCGATGGGCAACGGATCCTCGCCGTCGGCGCACGGGCGTCCGAGTCCGATGTGGGCCCGCACCTTCACCGAAGCGAGAGCCCGGCGCACGGCATCGAACGCCGCGGCATCGGCCTGGCGAATATCGCCCTTGCCCATCCAACGCGCCGCGGCCAGCGCGCCTGCTTCCGTGCACCGGACGAGTTCGAGTGCCAGATTTCGATCCATGCCTTGCGCCTCCACGAATTCAAGGGGCGATTTGTAGCACGTTTGGCGCGGTGGTGCGATCGACGATCGCGGCGCGGTCACGGTGCGCCGCGGGCCTTCAGGTTGTCACGTGCGGTGGTGTTGCCGGGCTCGATTTCGAGGACCCGGCGCCACGTCGCCAACGCGGCCGGCACGTCGCCGTTCTCAGCTTGCACGACCCCTAGGTTGTTCAGGATCGCGACATCGCGCGGCGCTTTGGCCGCCGCTTCGCGCAGCAAGGGCAACGCCTCCCGGCCGCGACCAGCGCCGCGCAATGCCATTCCCCAAAGTGCCAGTTGGTCGGCGCGGACCGGGTGCGGGTTCGCGAGCAGTGTCGCAGCGTCCGCGTGCCGGCCTTGGCGTTCGTACGCCGTCGCGAGATTGAAGCGAATATCCTCGTCCGCAGGCGCCAAACGGTGCGCGCGCTCGAACGCCGGCAATGCCTCGAGCGTCCGCCCCTGGCGCGTACGCGCCACAGCGAGGTGGTTCCATTCGGCGGCTCGCGTCGAATCGACCGCGAGAGATTGCAGCAGTTCCTTTTCCGCTTCGGCGGGGCGGTTCGCGCGCAGCAGTTCGAGTCCGTAGTTGGCGTGCAATGTCGGCGTCTCGACACCCAGACTCTCGGCAGCGGCGAAATGCGCCAGCGCCTGCGGTGCGTGTCCGGCGCGCGATTCGACGCGTCCCATCTGGGCGTGCGCCGGCCCGCACGCCGGGTCGAGCTGCAACGCCGTCTGCAACAATTCGCGCCCTTGATCCGGCTTGCCGACGTCGACGACCGCGGTGGCGAAATTCCAGTAGGGCAGTGGGTCGCCGGGCTGCGCTTGTATGGCTTGTTCGAACTCGGTCCGGGCGCGGCCACTGACGCCCGAGCGCATCAAGAGCACGGCAAGATTGAGGTGCGCCTCATAACGGCGTGGTTCGATCGTGATGGCGCGTTCGAAGCTTTGGCGGGCAGCATCGGTCTCATCGTGCGCTTGCTGCGCGAGTCCAAGGGCGTTCCAAGCGCCCGGATCGTTGGGGATGAGGGTCACGGTGCGCAGCAGGTGCTGCACGGCCCCCGCGGCGTCACCCTGCGCCAGCCGGGCGCGCGCCTCGGCTTGCAGGCGCGAGGCCTCGACCCGGACGGCGTCGCCGCTCGAGAGTGCCCGCTGGCCGCACCCCAGCGCCAGAAGGCCCGGCAGGACGAATCCGGCCACGAGGCAGCGCTGGGCCACGCGCCGCATCGCCGCTAGCGCGGGCCCGGGCCTCGGTGCCGCCGGCGGCATGGAGGCGGGTGCCTGGTCCGCGCCTCGACGGGGCTCGCGAGCGGTGCTATACTTCGCGCCTGTTTCTGGTTTCAGCCCCATTGCGGGTTCCGCGGCGTGCGGGACAGCCTGTGCGGCCGGCACGCTCCACGCTGATTCGCTCTCGCTTCGACACCGGTGGCCACCCATGCGCGCTCGCACCGCCTTCGCACTCTTCGCCTTGATCTTGTTCGCGACCGTTCGTGGCGCCGCCGCATTCCAACGCTTCGACTTCGATCAGCGCTATTTCATCGAGACCGGCTTCGTCATCAAGGATCATACGCTCGTGACCGGCGCTGACGGTACGTACCACCTCTTCTACATCAAGGCGGACGAAACGCTGCCCGAGGCCCTGCGCGCCAAGGCCCTCGGCCACGCCTCATCGACGGATCTAAAGCACTGGACGTTGCATCCCGATGTCATTCCCGTCGTGCCGAACTCGTGGGAGGAATCCTTCGTGTGGGCGCCGCACATCGTCAAGACGGCCGGCGTCTATTGGATGTTCTATACCGGTGTGAATCGCAACTACGCGCAGGCGATCGGCGTTGCGGTCAGCAACGACCTGTTCACCTGGACGAAGTATACGTCCAACCCGGTGTACAAGCCCTCCACGACGTGGGCCAGTTGGGACAGCGCCACGTGGTCCAATTGCCGCGACCCGTTCGTCTTTCAGGAGCAAGGCACCTGGTACTTGACGACGACGGCATGGACGAACACCAGCGCCGGCGCCATCTCGCTCGCCTCGTCGAGCGACCTGCTGCATTGGACGGATCTCGGACCGCTTCTCGTCCATCCGGGCCCGCAGGCCTGGCATGTGCTCGAGTCCACCAACCTGCACCACTACGGTGGCAAGTGGCACCTCTTTTTCACCGAGCAGAACGCCGGCGGCTCGTCATATTTGAGCGCCCCCAACTTCACGGGCCCGTGGGATTTCACCGCCCGGCAATCGTTCGACGCCGGACACGCGATCGAAGTCTTTCAGCTCGCCGGCAAGTGGATGTTGTCGCGGCACACGACCTTCGCTTTCGACGGCCTGCCGCGATACACGATCAAGTTCGACGATCTCGACTGGAATACGGTCGGCAAACCGATCGTGAAGTGGCAAGATCCGCTCGCCGGCTGGACGGTGTGGTCCGGCGACGCGTTCTATCTGCAGCCGACCTTCTGGGACAATTCGAAGGCCCGCGCGGCTCTCCCCGCCAACTTCGGCGGCAACTCGTGGGTAGGGACGTACGAGCTGTTCACCGGGCCGCTGCAGGTGGGCTATCCGGGACTCGCGGCCGGCGAAGCGCCCAAGGGCATTCTGCGCTCGGCGACCTTCACGCTCTTGGGCAATCGCCTGGCGTTCCGGATCGGCGGCGGACAGGATCTGAATCAGCAGTATTTGGCGCTGTATACCGCCGACGACGGCGTGCTCCGGCAGCGCGCCACCGGACTGAACTCGGACACGATGCACGACGTAACGTGGGACGTCGCCAATTGGACCGGGCGGCGCGTGTTTGTGGAGATCGCCGATCTGTCCTCCGGCCCTTGGGGCCATGTGAATGTCGATGAGATCGTCGAGTCGAGCACGCAACCGACCGATGCTCTGCCGGTAGTGGCGCGCTGGGCATTGCACCCGAACGTGCCAAATCCCTTCAACCCATCGACGCGCATCACGTACGACATCCCCGCACCGACGCGCGGCCGCTTGGCGATCTTCGATGTGCGCGGCCAGCTCGTCCGCGAACTCTACGTGGGGCCGCTGGCTGCCGGTCCGCACGAGGCCCAGTGGGACGGCCGCCGTACCAATGGCACTGCAGTCGCGAGCGGCCTCTACTTCTACCGGCTCTCCGCCGACGGGCTGACGCCATTGTCGCGCCCGATGATGTTGCTCAAATAAAAACAAGGGGGCCGTGAGGCCCCCTTGCTTGTACTTGACCGAGATTTGCGCTCGCGTCAGTTCGAATACAGCGTCTTGACCGCGCTCCAGGTCTTGTCGACTACCGCCGTGCTCAAGAGCGGACACGTTTGGCTCGTGCCGTCCCAATTCGCGGTGTAGCAACCGAGTTTCTTGATCTTCACCGTCGTGTAGTTGGGAGCGTCGCAGCGCGTGAACACCGCGTCATTCGGGAAGTTCACTGGATTACTGGTGGGAAACTTCCGCATGATGCGGAACACGTGGTTGACCACCGGTTGGAGCGCCAAGACCTGCAAATGGAGCAGCATCTGCGAGCCACCGCTCACACACGTCCCCCAGCCGGCGTTCATGCCGCCCGTGCCGACGCTGGCGGCCGAGGTGTCGGCCGGTGCGGGTGCGCTGCCGACGGGGAGCAACCCAGGCGCGATTCCCTCCGTGCTCAAGAGCTGAATGTGGTCCGTGGCGGGGATCAAGCCCGTGATGCTGAACTCGATGCCGGTGACGCCGGTCTCGCCTGGCGGGAGCTGGATACCGACATAGAGGTCCTTCGCAACAAAGGGATCGATCGAGCCATAGTTGTTCGAGTTCGTGATGTCTGGGCCGTCGAAGATGCCGAGGCGGCATTCCGCACAGTCCTCGGTAGCAAGCGCCACCGCCGGCAGTACGATCAAGCACAGAATCACGGGAAACAGTTTCCTCATCTTGCCCTCCTCAAGGACGATGGACGTCGCAGAAACCGAAGCGTCGGAACTGGCGAAGCGACGGGGCGGCCGCGCTCATTCACCTTCCCCAACCAAGCGGCGGAGGAGGTGCAAAGAGTCCGCGGGGCTCGGCCGCAAGTCGGAACGCGTCACGCAGTCGATCGGCGTGCGGCTCTTGGACCTTGCCCGTCGCTCGAGTAGCGACGATCTAACAGTCCGTCGCACCGCGACTTGGAGGCGCGGCGCACGGGCAGGGTATAACACTCGTCAACACGGGTTGGCAATCCCTTTCGCCCCCAAACCCCACCGCCGTCGCATGTTCCATACGTTCGGCCGTGATGATTTTGCAGGCTCAGAGAACTCGTGGAGCCGTCTCCCTTCGCTGCGGCGCGTCCACGGGGCAGGCAGGGGCGAAATCTAACACCCGAGAGCGCACCGCGCAACGCGAAGTCCTCAGCGTGCCGCTCCGGACGAGTCTGGGATCACACTCGGCGGAGCGACGGGACGGCCGAGCGCGGTCAGGATGCGGGCCCGTAGGCCGGCGGCTCGAGTTGGTTCGGCGTTCGGTGCGGCGTCCAACACCGCGAGCGCATCCCGAGGACGGCCGGCGCGCAGGAGTGCCTCCGCTTCATCAAGGCGCACCTTGTCCGGATCCGCGGCCTCGCTGGCGGCGCGCGCGAATGCCCCGCGCGCGTCACCGACGCGGTTCAGGGCGAGTGGCGTGCGCCCCAAGCCCACGAGC
>JANLSU010000045.1:0-2620 GCA_031362565.1 bacterium
CCTGCGTTGGCGTCATCAAAAAGTCGTGATACATTGTTCCGGTATAGTCGGGTTATTCGTCCGGCGCCGGTTTCGCCCGTCAGCAGGATGTCTAGATCGCCGTCGTTGTCGTAGTCTCCCCAGGCCGTCGCGCCCGATGCCACGCCTGGTAACCCTGCGTTGGCGTCGGCAAACAGTCCGGCTCCGTTATTTCGGTACACCCGCGATACTCGTCCCATGCCGGTGTCGCCGGTCAGCAGAATGTCTAGATCGCCGTCGTTGTCGTAGTCTCCCCAGGCAACCGCGCTCGAGGTCACGCTGGGGAGCACAGCATTGATGTCGATGAATGCACCCGGGCCATCGTTGCGGTACACGCGCGATATCCGTCCTGCGCCGGTATCGCCCGTCAGCAGGATGTCTAGATCGCCGTCGTTGTCGTAGTCTCCCCAGGCCGTCGCACCCGATGCCACGCCTGGTAACCCCGCGTTGGCGTCGGCAAACAGTCCGGCTCCGTTATTCCGGTATACGCGCGATAACCGTCCCGCGCCCGTGTCACCAGCCAGCAAGATGTCTAGATCTCCATCGTTGTCGCAATCGCCGGAAGCGATGGCGCCGAAAACCACCCCTGGCAGCCCAGCGTTGATATCGGTGAACACACCGGCTCCGTCATTACGGTACATGCGCGAGATGGCTCCTGTACTCGCCGAGCCTGTCAGAGCAATGTCGACGTCCCCGTCGTTGTCGTAGTCGCCCCATGCGGCCGCGCCAACTCCCACTCCTGGAAGACCGGAGGAGACGTCGGTAAAAGTAATGTCGGTGGGCTTGTGTGGACGTGCGCTCGGGCCCGCGGCGTTCAGTGCGGCTGCCCCCGTGTCACTACGGTACAGGGGACTACTTGGCGGCACCGTCGATGGCCTCGGCGCACCGGTGGTTGGCGAAGGACATACAGCGAGTGCTGCGAAGCTGAGAACCGCCGAGACGAGCGCCGTTAATCGATTCATGGCGGATTTCCTCCGGTTGCGGCCCGCGCCGCTATCAGCGTCCCGCTGGGCTCGCAGAACAAGCTCGGCTGGTGCGTTCGCGCGCATCGGCGCCTGCAGGCCAGCAATGGTCCAGCTGGCTAACGCGTCCAGGACGCCAAATGGCATCTCCTCGGAGTCTAAGTCAGGATCGTGGGTATTGTAGTGCCAAAGTAAGGAAACGCGAAAGGTGGGTGTGGCACGCCCACGGCCTCTTTCAAAAGAAGCGCCGGCGTAGTTGGGCAGAACAACCGTCTGTATGACGGAATTACCCTCGGCGGCGAGCTCGATACCGCCGGCGCGCTACGCGCCCGGCTCCCTCGCCACGAGCGCAGTCAACGGCCACGCAGGCGGACCCGTGGCCTCATCTTCACAAACCCGGTTGGCGGGAGCTTTGGCGAGGCGACGACGCCGCACGCGTCGGCACCGGACGCGGGTGCAAGGCGCGAGCCTTGGGCCGCCGTCCGCGCTTCGGCGCGCCACTCGTCGCGGCGCGCACCCCGCTGACCTTGACCTTACCGTTCACCGGCGCAATGCCACTCGCACGCCTGCCGCGCGCCACCGCCGGCCCCAGCACCGCCTCCAGCACCTGTTCGATCCGTTCCACAAACACGAACTCCATCTCATCCCGCACGTGCTCCGGCACATCGCGCAGATCGCTCTTGTTGTCCTGCGGCAGAACGACGCGCTTCAGCCCCGCCCGTCGCGCCGCCAGCACCTTCTCCTTGATGCCACCCACCGGCAGCACCAACCCCGTGAGCGTAATCTCGCCCGTCATGGCCGTATCCGTCCGCGCGGCGCGATTCGAATACAACGACGCGAGCGCCGTCACCATCGTCACGCCCGCCGACGGCCCATCCTTCGGAATCGCGCCCGCCGGCACATGCACGTGCACGCCACTCTTGTCGATGCGCTTGCGGTCGATCCCCAGTTCCGCGGCATGCGAAATGACCCAGCTCTGTGCCGCGCGCACCGATTCCTGCATGACCTCACCCAACTGACCAGTCAGCGTCAATCCGCGCCCCGACGGCAGCAAGATCGACTCCACGTACAACACATCGCCGCCGGCTTCAGTCACTGCGAGCCCCGCCGCGACGCCCGGCTTGGCCTCCTGGCGCGCCTTCTCGGGATAGAACGTCTCCGGCCCGAGCATGTCCGGCAGATCCGCCGGCTGCACGACGACCTTCTTCTTCGTGCCCTCCGCAAAGCGCAGCGCGATCTTGCGCGCGACCTTGCCGACCGCGCGCTCCAACCGCCGCACGCCCGCTTCGCGCGTATACCGCACGATGATGTGCCGCAGTGTCGCATCCGGCAGCGTCAAATCCTTCGGCCGCAACCCCGTCTCGCGCACCTGGCGCGGCACGATGTAGCGCTTGGCGATCTCGAGCTTCTCTTCCTCGCTGTACCCGGCCAGGCGCAGCACTTCCATCCGATCCAAGAGCGGCTGCGGCACTGTGCCGAGCGTATTGGCCGTCGTGACAAAGAGCACCTTCGAGATGTCGAACGGCATATCCAAGTAGTTGTCCCGGAACGTGCGGTTCTGCTCCGGATCCAGCACCTCGAGGAGCGCCGCCGCCGGGTCGCCTCGGAAATCGCGCCCCAGCTTGTCGACCTCGTCCAAC
>JANLSU010000063.1:0-11136 GCA_031362565.1 bacterium
GTGGGACCCCCGCCCGCTCAGACAGAACGGGCCGCGCCGCGCGCTTCGCGCGCAATATGAGATGCGCGAGCCCGTTAACTCGCGTTCGGGGGTCCCACACCCCCGAAGACGTGCTCCTACCCGGAGTCGGACTCGGATTCAGTCGGACGGATAACGTCGGGACAGTTCTCACTTCGCCCACGGCTCGAGGGCCACACGGGTCGAAAACGTCTGCGCTTTCACTTCGACGGACAACGTCAGTTGAGCAACCTAGCGTTCGCAAGCGGGCGCTGAATGCCAACGACTCGTGCTACCGCTAATATGCCCCAGCGCCCGGCGCGTCCCACGCGCTGTTAGACTGCGGATCGGCCAGAAAAAGCTGGGCCCGACGGTTGTCTTGCAAAATCATCAGTTCCGGGCCATCCTATTCTCATGCCGACCGTACTGCGCGTAGGGCCACATTTGCCGAATGAGTTCCTCCCGCCACGCGCGGAGCAGGTTCGTGTGACGCGTGATTCGCTGGTGGTTGATCTTCGGGACGGGCGCACAATTACGGTTCCGCTTTCTTGGTACCCGCGGCTGCATCACGGGTTGGCCCGTGAGCGCGCCAACTGGCGGCTCATTGCCGGCGGAGAGGGCATCCACTGGCCGAACCTTGACGCGGATATCAGCGTCGAGGGTCTCCTGGCCGGTAGTCTGTCCGGTGAAAGCCAGGCGTCGTTTCAGGCCTGGCTGTCAGGCCGTCGTAAGCGCGGGTCTAACAGCGTGCTACAGCCGACGGCGCGCAAGGCTCGTGCTCGTTCGGTTTCGTCGCGTTCGCGGCGTCGCGGCTGAGCACGTCGTCGTTAGGCGGCCGGGGCGTATGTCCCGCCCTTGCGGACGGAGGCAGAAATGACGATACGCCTCGACGCGGTTCACCCGGTCCTGATGTCAAGCGACGTCGGGGCGTCCATCGCATTCTACGAGTCACTTGGCTTTCGGGAGTCGTTTCGCGACCAGCCAGACACGCCGATGTACGCGGGGGTGACGCGAGACGACGTCACGCTGCACCTCCAGTGGAATGCGGAGGCGCAGCGAGTCGGCAATCACGATCGGCCAACTTATCGCTTCGTATGCCTCGACGTCGACGACCTCTATGACTCGTTTGTCAGCGCCGGCGCGGTTTCTCAGGCGCCCCAGGCAGGCAGTCCGTGGTCGAGGCCTGGGGAGACGCCATGGGGTACTCGAGAGTTTCACCTGCGCGACCCAGACGGCAACGGCTTGCAGTTCTATCGTGTTCTATGAGAGACGCAAGCGCGTGTCGGCCGCAGTTGAAGTCGATCACTAACCAAGTTCGCGGAGGCGGTCTACGTACTGCACGCGTTCGAAAAGCGGACGCAAAGGACTCCGAAAGCCGAGGTCGATGCTGCGAAAAGACGCCTCGTAGAGTTGATGCGAATGCGGCGTGATACCTAGGGAGGTTCACATGGCGATGCGAGTGCGCAAATCCTCGGGCAACGTGTTTCGCGACCTCGGATACTCGCCCGAAGACGCTGATAATTTGAGAGTGCGTTCCGAGCTGCTGATCAGCCTCACCGGGTTGATCGAGTCTCGAGGCCTCACACAAGCACAGGCCGCGAAGCTCCTTGGGGTCAGCCAGCCCCGGGTCAGCGATCTAATGCGCGGAAAAATTCAACTCTTCAGTGTCGACGGCCTCATTGAAATGCTCGGGCGTGCAGGCGCCCAGGTGACGTTTGTCGTCAAGCACCGCAAGCGAGTTGCCTAACGACCTAGCGTTCGCGCGCAGGTGGGCGGAAAAAGGTTTGCGTGAAATGTGGTGGAGGGCTCCCGCTTGACCAGCAGGTCGGCGTAGTGGCGCTCTTGCATTCCGTGGCACGTGACGTAGAGATCCCGACCTTCGCGGCCGACGAGCTCCTTTGTTTCACCGCGCAAGGGATGTCCCGGATTCTTCCCGACCACGAGAATCTTTACCGGCACTTCCTGAAAGAAGAATCCGCGCGGTGGGATTCCGCCCAGGATATCCTTCCAAGTTCCCGGGCACTGGGCAATCGTGTTCGCACAGTTCATGCACTCTGTATACAGGGTCTGAGCTTCATGATGCGACGGCAGCGGGCTAGACATGTCGACTTCCCATGGCAGCCTAGCGCGCCAGGGGCGCGTTACGATGTTGGGGTTGGCTGCCCGACAGGATCAGTTTGATGCTCGACCAGCTCCGACTTTCCATGTGCACGGGCGGGGCGTAGGTGCGGAACGCGAAGTCGCGATCGAAATAGAGAGCGCCACCGCAGTTGTAGGCCTCACCGCGCGGGTACGGATCACCGAAACCAAACGCCCACCAGGAACGGGGCTGCACCCACTCGATGACGTAGTCGGTGCCGGGCACGACGTCGAGGGGCGGCGAGAAGGCCGCCACGGCCCAGCCGGCGGCGGTCGCGAGCACTGTCGCCTCTGCCAGGACGATGCCCTCGGGTGCACCCGCGTGCACGCGCACGTGGATGGCCTCACCGCCGACCGGCACGTCGCGGATATCGAGAGCACACGCTGCGAGTGGGGTGAATTGCGGCTGAAAACTCTGGAACAGGCCGCCAGCGGCGGCGCAGCGCGAGTAACCGTCGGTCGCCGGCGCGTTCTCCTGATCGAGCACTTCGGCTGGAGCGCCTGGAACATGGAGCAGCAAGGCGAGCGCCGCGGCGGCGGCGAGGCGCAGGGAGTGCGCGCTGAACGGCAAGGGCATCTCGACCCACCTCGTTTCGCGCTCGCAAACGGGGCGCGGGAATCGCGAGCGGCGCGTCCAGGAATCTAGCGCACGTCCCGTCGCAACGCGAGCCCCGCCTACACGGTGGGGGCCCCGCAGGACGGGTTGGCAGGACGGGTTGGCAGGACGGCTCGACAGGACGGCCCCGAACGACGGCCTCGCAGGACGGCTCTGCCGGACGGGTCTGCAGTACGCCTCCGCCCTTTGCGGACTCACCGTGTCCGCACCTGGCGGCTGCCGCCCGTCGTGCGTATCGTTTGGATGGAGTCGCGCAGCCCCGCCCGGCGCGCCGCTCCGCAGTCCCCGGCTCCTCCGAATGAGGGGGCTGCGCGGATCGGAAGAATAGCGAGGTGGCCGATGAGAATCGAATTGGACGAGCGGGATGTGGGGACCTTGGCCGCGACCTTGCGGGCCTACTTGCCCGACCTGCGGCGCGAGGTCTCGCGCACCGATGACAAGACCGTGCGCCACCAACTCGCCGAGCGGCAGGACCTTTGTGAACGGTTGCTGGCGCAGGTCGAGAGTGTGGTCGCGACGCACCGGTGACAGGTCGCTGCGCGGATCGCTTACAGCGGGCCCCAAACGACGACGGCCGCCCCAACGCTGGGGCGGCCGTCTCTTTTCGAACCCGAACTAGTCCGCCTACGCCTTCTCCACCTGGATCCGCATCCCGTAGAACGAGCGGCGGACGAAGAAGAACGACACGATGAAGAACAGGAGTGCCAGCACGTGGGTGAAGCCGGCGCCCTTTTGTTGCGCGACATTGACGGCCAGTTCCACGGCCAAGAGCCCGAACAGCGTCGTGAACTTGATGACCGGGTTCATGGCCACCGATGACGTGTCCTTGAACGGATCGCCGACCGTGTCGCCGACGACGGCGGCACCGTGCAGTTCCGTGCCCTTTTCCTTCAACTCGACTTCGATGATCTTCTTGGCGTTGTCCCACGCGCCACCCGCATTGGCCATGAAGATGGCCTGATACAAGCCGAACACCGCGATCGAGATCAAGTAGCCGATGAAGAAGAACGGCCCAAAGAACGAGAAGGCGAGCGTCGCGAAGAAAATCGCCAGGAAGATGTTGAACATCCCTTTCTGCGCGTACTGCGTGCAGATCTCGACGACCTTCTTCGAATCCTCGACCGAGGCCTTCACCACGCCATCCAGCTTGATGTTGCGCTTGATGAACTCGACTGCACGATACGCACCGGTCGTGACCGCCTGAATCGACGCCCCCGTGAACCAGTAGATCATCGCGCCGCCGGCGATCAAGCCGAGCAGGAACGGCGGGTGCAACAACGACAGCTTGTCCAGGTTCGACGTCAGTTTGTCGGTGAGATTCATGATGATCGAGAAGATCATCGTCGTGGCACCGACAACCGCCGTACCGATGAGCACCGGTTTCGCAGTTGCCTTGAAGGTATTCCCGGCGCCGTCGTTTTCCTCGAGGAAGTGCTTCGCCTTCTCGAAGTTGACGTCGTATCCGTAGTCCCTCTTCAGTTCCGCCTTGATGTTGGGAATCGTTTCGATCAACGACAGCTCGTACACGGACTGCGCATTGTCCGTCACCGGGCCGTACGAATCGACGGCGATCGTCACCGGGCCCATGCCCAGGAAGCCGAACGCCACGAGACCGAACGCGAACACGGCCGGCGCAATCATCAGACTGCCCATGCCCTGCATCGACACCCAGTAGGCGATGGCCATCAAAGCCATGATCGTCATGCCCAGGTAGTAGGCGCTGAAGTTACCGGCCACGAGCCCCGACAAGATATTCAGCGACGCACCGCCCTCGCGCGACGAGGTCACGACTTCCTTGACGTGTGCCGACTCGGTCGACGTGAACAACTTCACGAACTCGGGGATGATGGCCCCGGCCAGAGTTCCGCACGTGATGACCGTGGCGAGCTTCCACCACAGTGTGCCGTCGCCGAGCTCCGGAATCATCATCTTCGACACGACGTACGTCAGCACCACCGACACGATGGACGTCAGCCACACGAGGCTGGTGAGCGGCTTCTCGAAGTTCATCTTGTCGGCGTTGGCGTACTTGCTCTTGGCAATCGCTTCGTTGATGAAGTACGAGCCGGCCGATGCAATCACCATCATGACGCGCATGGTGAAGATCCAAACCAGCAACTGCACCTTGACGACCGGCTCGTGCACGGCCAGCAAGATGAACGAGATGAGCGCGACACCCGTCACGCCGTAGGTCTCGAAGCCGTCGGCTGAGGGACCGACCGAGTCGCCGGCGTTGTCGCCCGTGCAGTCGGCGATCACGCCGGGGTTGCGCGCGTCGTCTTCCTTGATCTTGAAGACGACCTTCATCAAGTCGGAGCCGATGTCGGCGATCTTGGTGAAGATACCGCCGGCGATACGGAGCGCCGCGGCGCCCAGCGACTCACCGATCGCAAAGCCGATGAAGCACGGTCCCGCGTAGTCACCCGGCACGAAGAGCAGGATGAGGAGCATCAGCAAGAGCTCGACCGAAATGAGCGCCATGCCGATCGACATGCCAGCCTTGAGCGGAATCGCGTAGCACGGGAACGGCTTGCCGCCCAGCGACGCGAAGGCCGTGCGCGAGTTGGCGAACGTGTTGATGCGAATGCCGAACCACGCGACGCCGTAACTACCGCCGATGCCGATGAGGCTGAACCCCAGAATGATGAGCACGCGCGCGAACGGCATGTGTTGCAGGAAGAAGAAGTAGATGAAGATGATGGAGCCGATGAAGATCTCCAAGATCAGCAAGAACTTGCCCTGCTGCAGCAGGTACGTCTTGCAGGTCTCGTAGATGAGTTCCGAGATTTCCCGCATCGACGCATGCACGGGCATGTTCTTCAACTGCGTGTAGATCATGAGGCCGAAGGCGAGCCCCAGAAGCGACACCAGGATGCCCACCATCAGGATGGACCGGCCGTTCGTTCCTCCGAAGAACGTCGCCGAACCCAGGTCCGGGAGCACCAGGTTGGCCTCGCCGCCCGTATGTTGCGCGGTCGCAACCGCTTGTTCGGCGCCGCTTTGCGCCGCCGCGGGACCCTGGCCCAACAGTGCCGCGACGACCAGCGCCACCGGCACGAGGGCTACGAGGGCCCGGAACCACTTCGCACGAAACATGTGCACCTCTCTCCTTGGCTCGATAGAGCACGACACAACCCGGACGCGGGACGCGGCCGGAATCGAGTTTTGGAGGGGTTGGCCGCCCGCCGGCCGGCGGACGCTTCAGCACCCAACAGCTTCCGCCCCCGGGATGGAGTTGTGGAGATCTCCCAAAGGCCATGAGCCTGGGGGTTATACCAGCCTACGGGGGGGCCTGTCGACAGGGACGGCGGCCGGGCGGGCGCGGCGCGACGTGGCGGCGGTCGGAGCCTCCAGACTCCCCCGGCAGGCGGGTTGACTTGCGTCCGGAAGCCGCCCAGATTGGGAGTGCCACCCAGCAGCAGGTTTCCTATAGCCGTTTGACGCGGAGGAGATCGATGGCGCTCGAGGCTCGGGATTCGCGAGCGGCCGACCGCCGGATTCGGCCCCGGCTGGCCCTCGGTGCGACGCTAGCAGCGCTCACCGCGCTCAGCACCTCGTGCTTGTTCTCGACCGCAACCCCAAAGACGGCGGACCCGGGTGCGCCGGGGGGCGCGAGCCCAGAGGCGGTCGTCACCGGGCTGGTGCAGCTCGTAGACCGCCGCGACCTGCATGTCCGCAAGGCGGAGAACTGGACCGTGCGGGCAATCTGGATCGTGCGCGATCGGAACGGTGACGGCGTGCCCGACACCGGTTGGATTCAGTTCACCCATACGGGCAGCGATGGCGTGTTTCGGGTGGCGTATAACAACCGCGAAACGTTGCGCGTCGAACTCTATGCGCTCAATTGCAACGTCGATCCGACCGACACAACGGCGTTTCAATGGACAGCGGTCGAAACCACCGCGATCCTGCCCGGCGAACACGTTCACAACGATCTCGCGGTGCCGTGCGACCACGTGCCGTGACAAACGCGCGCCCCGCGCCCTACATCAGCCGCCGCAACCCGCTCCGCATGCCGGCGATCCCGGTAATGCCGCCCACTGCCGTAATGAGCGCTCCCCAGAGGGCGCGCGCGTGGCCTTCGTTCGTAGCATCGGCGATCGCACCGAACAGTTCGTGCACGCGCACCCCGTGCGGCATCACGAACTGGCCGATGGCTCCCACAAAGAAGCCGACGGCCGCCACCTGCAACGCGAGCGGCGTCTTCACGGCGGCACCGGCGCCGCGCGACAACACGCTGTGCGTGTGCCCGTAGCCCGCGTAGACCGACATCCCGAGCAGGAGCCAGCCGAAGAAGCGCCACCACGAAGCGGGTGGCAGATAGCACGCCAGGAACAAACACGACGCGACGCCGAGCAACGGCAGCAAGTACGGGCCGAACGGCACGCGGAACGGCCGCACGCGCCCCGGGTCTTTGTGTCGCAGGATCGGAATCCCGATGCACACCAGGATGAACGCGAACAGCGTGCCGATGTTGGTCAAGTCGACCATCTCGTCGATGCTCGCGACGCCCGCGAACAAGCCGACCGCCACACCGGTCAAGATCGTCGTCACATGCGGGGTCTTGAAGCGCGGGTGCACCTTGGCGAAGGCCGGCGGTAGCAAACCATCGCGCGCCATCGAGAAGAAGATGCGCGGCTGGCCCAACTGAAACACGAGCAAGACCGCCGTGTGCGCCACGACCGAACCAAAGGCCACAATCGTCGTCGCCCATGTGGCGCCCGGCGCCGCATGTTGCAGCGCCATCGTCAGCGGCTCCGCCTGCTCGCTCGACAAGCGTGACTTCAACTCGGCATACGGGATCATGCCGGTGAAAACCGCCGCGACCACGATATAGAGCACCGTACACACGGCCAGTGACGTTAGAATGCCGATTGGCAAATCGCGGCTCGGGTTGCGCGTCTCTTCGGCCACCGTCGACACGGCATCGAAGCCGATATACGCGAAGAAAACCACCGCCGCCCCGGCCAGCGTGCCGTGCCAGCCGTTCGGCTGAAAGGGAATCCAGTTCTGGCGCATCTGGGCCGGCGACACGAACTTGAGCGCCACCACAATAAAGAAGAGCAAGACGAGAATCTTGACCAACACCATGCCGGCGTTGAAACGCGCCGACTCGCGGATGCCCCACACGAGCACCACCGTCAAGATCGCCACGATCCCGAATGCCAAAACATTGAACACGATCGGCACGCCAAAGATATGCGGTGCGCTGTCCAACAGACCGGGAATCTTCCCAGCCGTCCGGTAGTCGATCGCCAGCCACTGCGGAATATCGATGCCGATGTTACCGAGCAACGTCCGGAAATAATTCGCCCAACTGATCGCCACCGCGACATTGCCGATCGCGTACTCGATGATGAGATCCCAGCCGATGATCCAAGCAATGAGTTCGCCGAGCGTCGCATACGAATAGGTGTACGCCGACCCCGAGATCGGCACCATCGACGCAAATTCCGCATAGCAGAGTGCCGTGAAGGCGCAAACAACGGCCGTAATCGTGAACGACAGCATGAGCGACGGCCCGGCGCCCGGCCGCACGGCGTCCCCCGCCGCGCCAGTCCCAATGGTCGCAAAGATGCCGGCGCCGATGATGGCGCCGATGCCGAGCAGCGTCACATTGAAGGCGCCGAGCGAGCGCCGCAACGCATGCTGCGGTTCGGCCGCGGCCGCCAAGATGGCGTTCAGGCTCTTGATCCGGAACAGCCGTCGGAGCATCGTCCCCCCTCGGTTCGCGGTCACGGTTTCCCCGTCTCGCCCGCCGCGGCCGCCTGCCGATACTGCCGCCGCAGCACTGCCAGCGCCGGTTTGCCCTGCGGTGTGAAATCGTTTCCGGCGCGACCGTAGCCGTCCCGCAGGTGCGGATGCCACTTCCAAATGAAGGTGCCGCCGAACCAGGGCCGGTCCCAGAACACTCCGAAGAGCGCCTCGTAGGCTTGACGCTGAATTTCCAGATCCTGCTCGCCCTCGTCGTCCCAGGACCACGGCTCGCGCAGTGCACCCGTGACGCTCTTGTAGCCGACCTCGGTAAAGACGATGGGTTTGTGAGTGCGCGCGGCGAGTTTTTCGAGCCGCGCCACGACCGGCATCCACGCCGCACGGATCGAGTCCATGCCGGGATTGGCGCTCGTGGCCAGCGGGTAATACGCTTGGATGCCGATGAAATCGAGCCCATCCCAGAACTCGATGCGCTCGGCCTCGTCGCTCCAGTTGGCGCAGTAGGTGAGCGGCCCGTGATACACGCTCCGCACCCGCTCGATCAACCGCCGCCAGTCCGCAGTGCGGCGCGTCGTGCCGCCCAGCTCGGTGCCGATCGCGAGCCCCTCCATATGATTGGCTTCGGCGAGCGCCGCGTAGTGCAGGATGAACCGCTCGTAGGCCGCGAACCATGGCGCCCAATCGGCATCCTTCGGCATCGCAATGTGGCCGACCCAGTCGCCGTGATGGACCCACAAATGTGGCTTGAGGAGGGTGCGGATGCCGCGGGCGCGCGCCCACTCGGCCGTCTGTACCAGCCCGGAATCGCTTTCGCCCCAGAGCACCCGGTGGTCGGCCAGGATGACGTCGGGGTCCTCGAGCGACCGGCACCAGCCGAAGGGGGTCTGCGAGATCCAGTCGGCGCCCAGGTCCTGGACGGGGTCGAGCTGGGCGGGTTCGAGGGAGCGGCCCGCCTCCCAGCACACGCCCCGCATCTTCGCCGTGGGCCCGGGATTGGGCGCGAGCCCGGCCCCGCCCACGGCCACGAGGGCCAGCAGGCTCAGGACTCCCAAGACCGTGCACCGGGCTATCCGCATGGCGGGAGCATACCCAAGAGGGCGGGGCGCCGTCGCCTACGGGCGCATTGAGGCCGTGGGGTAGCGGAGCCGATGTGTCATCATTACATTCGGCGGTCGCCCCGAACGGGGCCGCCGGGCCCCACCCTCTCGGGGGCCGCACGCGCCGGGCGACGCTCCTCCGCGGTTTTGGGAAGGCAAACGATCCATGAGCGAGAAGTCCGACCTCCAGAGTCTGCCGTTGTTGCCGATCAAGAACACGGTGCTGTTTCCGTCGCTGCTCGTACCGTTTTCGGTCGGGCGCCCGATGAGCATGGCAGCCGTCGAGGCAGCGCTCGCGACCGAGGAAAAAGAAATCGTCGTCCTGACGCAGCGCGATGCTTCGATTGCGGAGCCCGTGCAGAGCGATCTCTTCACGATCGGCACCAAAGCCGTCATCAAGAAGATGTCGCGCCAGGATGATTACTTCGAGCTCATCGTGCACGGCCTGGAGCGCGTCACGGTTCAAAAGGTCACCAAGCGCGACGGCAAGTACTTGGAAGCGACCGTGCGGCCGAGCCCGGTTGCCGATATCCAGAGCACCGAGACCGAGGCGTTGCGCCGCGAAGTCGAGGACATGGCCAAGCGCGTGCACGAACTGGCGCGCCCACGCTCGCCGGTCGACTTCGGAGAGTTTCTGGCCGAGACGCAGGATGCAGTGCGGCTCGCTTACACGCTTGCCTCCATGTTGAGCCTGGAGACGGCGAACGAACAGGCGCTGCTCGAGTCCTCGACGACGCGCGATGCGCTAAAGCTCATCTATACGCACCTCCGCCACGAAGTGCAGGTGCTCGAACTGCGCGCCAAGATCGCTCATGAGGCGCAGTCCGAACTGACGAAGCAGCAGCGCGAGTACCTGCTGCGGCAGCAGTTGCGCGCCATTCACAACGAGCTTGGCGAGTCGGACCCGGACAAGGCTTCGACCGATCATTTGCGCCAGCGCCTGACGGACGCCGATCTGCCGGACGAGGTGCGCGCCGAGGCCGAGAAGGAATTGAACCGCTTGGAGCGCGTGCCGGCGGCGTCTCCCGAGCATGGCGTCATTCGCACGTACTTGGAACTGGTACTCGAGCTGCCGTGGCGGAAGGCGAGCCCGGCCATCATCGACATCGCGCGGACGCGCGCCGTGCTGGATGAGGACCACTACGACCTGACCGAAGTGAAGGGCCGCATCCTCGAGCACTTGGCGGTCTTGAAACTGAATCCGAATGCCAAGGCGCCGATCCTCTGCTTCGTGGGCCCGCCTGGTGTCGGCAAGACGTCCCTTGGGCAATCGATCGCGCGCTCGCTCGGGCGCAAGTTCGAACGCATGAGCTTGGGTGGCATGTCGGACGAGGGTGAACTGCGCGGCCATCGCCGCACGTATATCGGTGCAATGCCGGGCCGCATCGTGCAGGCCTTGCGGCGCGTCGGCGTCAACAACCCGGTCATCATGTTGGACGAGGTCGACAAGCTGGGGCGCGATTTCCGAGGCGACCCGGCGGCGGCGCTCCTCGAGGTGCTGGATCCGGAGCAGAACCGCACGTTCCGGGACAACTACTTGGATATGCCGTTCGACATCTCGAAGGTGCTCTT
>JANLSU010000070.1:0-111607 GCA_031362565.1 bacterium
CGAACGACCGCGAGCGCGCCCGCACCCGGCGCCCGCCGCGTCAAACCGCCGCATCACCGCCAACCAAGCTCCGGTCCGGTCCGGTCCGGTCCGCTCCGGTCCGCCGCGCCGCCCAAAAAAAAGAGCGGGGCGTGCTTGCGCACGCCCCGCCCTTGTACGAACCGTGGACTTACTTGAGCAGCGCCATCTTCTTGGTCGCCGTCAGTTCATCCGTCACGAGCTGGTAGAAGTACACGCCGCTCGGAGCGCGGAGTCCCTTCTCATCCAGACCATTCCACGTCACTTCGATATTCCGCTTCGCCTGCATCGGGCCATTGACGAGCGTCTTCACGAGGTGACCGGCGACGTCGTAGACAGCCAGCTTGACGTGGCCATTGTGCGCCAAGTCGAAGCTGATCTTCGTCGTCGGGTTGAAGGGGTTCGGAACGTTCTGTGCGAGCTTCGTCACCGCAGGTGCTTCGATCTCCGGCTCGGTGCCGGGACCGGTGACGTTCGGGGTCTTGATGCAGTTGACCGGCAGCGCTTGGCTGAAGATCTTCGTCAACAAGCCCTTCTCGGCGGATCCGGGCGCGCCACCGAAGGCATCCCGGATATCCAACCAACCGAAGCCCATCCACACGGTGTTCCACTTCAACACGGAGTTCTTGTTCATGATGATGGCACCAGTACCCGTGGTCGCGCCCGACTTGTACCTGTGGGTCACAACTGCGGTACCGGTTGCGCCAGCGCCGTCATATGCACGGATTGCCGGGCAGCCACCATTGAGGCTGAACTTGTCGCCGACGAAGCTCGTGACGCCGCCGTTCGCCCAGGTGAATGCGGCTCCACCTTCGACGTCCGGGTTCACGGACAAAGCCTGGTCGGTCACGATGGTCGTGAGACCCATATCCGTCGTGAAGAGCGGGTTGCTCGCCTTCTGGAATGCGGTGTTCTCGCCATCGAGCAACACGGTGGCCGTACCGATCAAGCCCGTGCTGCCCTGGGCCAGATAGTCACGGTACCACTGTGCCTGGTTGATCTTGTTGTCGTCCCAGATGATACCGTCCGGCATGTTCGGGACCAGTGTCGAACGGCCGTCATCCTGGATGATGACTGCGTAACCGCTGCACTGCCCGACGACCGCACGGCTACCAAGAACGTTGTTGGTGTTACCGTAGCCCTGGACGTCAAAGACGTCGTAGGACCCCGCGTAACCCATCGCCTCCAACGTGTACATGAACGACGTCCGGTTGATCCGGCCGCTGCGACGGTTGGAATTCAGCTTCTGGAAGTACAGAATACAGTTCTTCTGCGTCGAAGCTGCGATTTCCGGAGCCGTCGGGTCGAGATCGCCGTTCGCATCCGCTGCGATCCGCGCCAAGTACGCCGGCGACCAGTTGATGGTCGGGAGGTAGTTGACTTCCCGCAACCCGAGCGTTGCGAGTTCCGCCGCGGCCAGGTTCAACGGCAGTGCCGTCATACCGGACGGGCTCGACGTGAACCCGCCGTCCGTGTCGGTCGCGACCCAGAAGTAGTCCATCTGGTCGCCACCACGGAAGTACGTGTCGTCCATGTCGACGAACCAGCGGTTCGCTACGACGTTTCCGAGGCTGTTCCGGGCGCTGTCTGCCGCAATGGAGAAGAACCCGTTACCAGCAACGGTGTACGGCGCAGGCGCTTTGCCCGCGTGCGGGCCGGCAATGATCGCACCATAGAACTTCACGGAGTTGACGCCGTGGCCACCACGTGCATCGACGACGTTCTGCAGGTAGATCGAGTCACCCGAGACGAAGTTCGAGGTGGTGTTGTTGATCGCGAGATCCGTGCCTTCGGAGAACGCGCACGAACCGAAGCGGCCCGCACCGGCCGGTGCCGGATCCGGCGAGTAGTGTTCGCCGTTCGGGATCAGGTTCCGCACGGTCGGGAACGCGTCTTCCGCCTGCGTACGGGTATCGATACCGACGTCGATGGACGGACCCGTAAGGACCTTGCGGCCGATACGGATACGGTCGACGTACGGACCGGGTCCCGGATTCAGGGTCGTCGGCGGCAGCGAGTTTGCCAGCGTCGGCAGCTGGAAGTCGCTGTTCCGGAAGCTGACCTGGATTTCCTTCGCCGTCGGCGTGAAGTTCACCGTCATGTCGAACAGGCTCGTCAACCACTGGAAAGCACCCAGCGAGTTGAACTGGTTGGCGTGTCCCCAGTTTCCAACGCAGTCGATCGAGTCGAGCGGCGCCGCCGTGTCGGTGTTGTCGCGGCGTGACTTCGCACGCACGCGCCAGCCCTGAACGATGTCGCCGTTGCCGAACGGGTTACCCGGGAACCGGCGGAACGACAGGATCGTGCCGGTGGCGCTCGGGGTCGACGCTAAGCTCACCCACGGGCTGACGAAATGATCGTCGAGCCAGTTGTGAATGACGGCCTGGCCGGGACCAAACGCCATGTCCGGGAAGAACGCGATACGCAGCGGGTCGGTGCCCAACCACGCGCACGTGACGTTTTCCGTGCACTTGTCGTTGTCCGTGATGTGCGAGAAGATGCGAACCCATGGCGCGGCGCAGAACGGCTGGTTGCCCGCCGTGTTCACCAACGCCACGTTCGCATTCAGCGCGCCTTCGAAGTTCTCGGAGTACGCGAGACCACCGGTCACGACGATGTTGTCAACGATGAGGCCGGCGTTGTTCGCCGTCGGCCAGTTGCCATCTTCGTCCGAGTAGCCGCCGTCCGCCGTGAAGCGGATGTAAGCTTCGTGCGTTCCCGCTCCGAAGTTCGTCAGCGCGAGCGGCCCAACGTGCGAGCCACCGTCTTGACCGCTCTGGCCGGTCAGGACTTCGGTACGCAGCGCGGCCGGAGTTGCCGTCGGGTTGGCGCAGATGTTCGCCAAGACTTCCGAAAGACCCAACGAGTCCGTCTCGACCGTGACGTAGTCGTAGCCCGCTTCGCTGTCGCTCGACTTGTCGAACTCGAGCATTGCAGTGGCGCCGGAGTACTTCAGGATGATCGAGTAGTCCCATTCGTTCCCGTAGCCGTCACGTACCCAGCACAGGTTGTGGCGGGACAAGATTGCGGCTTTGCCGTTGATGTAGCCGGTGACTCGCACCGAGTCCGCGCCGAGACCGTTGAACCGGTTATCGACCGACCAGTAGTTCGAGCCGTCGAACAAAACGCGGTTGTCGAATTTGACCCAGCCCGTGGTCGTGCACGAGGCGCCGTTGTCAAACGACCAATCCGCGATCCAGACCGTATCCTGTAGAACTTTGCTTGGCGCGGGCTGCGTGCCGTCGACGTCGCCGATAATGTCCGATTCGTTCACGATATTCGTGAACTCTTTCGGCGCATGATCCGACTTCGCAGACGCGATGCCCGCGAACAGCACAGCGCCACAGAACGCTGCAAACGAGATACCCAAGTATCTCTTCATGCTGTTCCCCCCTAAAAATGACGACGAACACTTGAGGCACGAAAGGAAAGACTCGGTCCCCGACGTGGGGCCTTCCAGACATGGAATCCAGGACGGGATTCCGGGCTCCCACCCCCTCCGCGGGAACGCGACCGTGTACCGCTTCGGAACCTCAGGGTGCTATGCCCTCCGCAGAGTACGGTGGAGCCGATGCTCCAGGCACGGCGAGTTGGATTTGACCAGGGGATGCTATCAGTCGAAACACCTGGGTGTCAAGACGGAGCTTAGCCCTTCCGGGGGATTTCCGAGGTTGTATCGGAACGCACCGGCTCCGGGCTCGAGGTGTCCCCTTTTTTGAGCAGGGCCATGGCGCGGGGATACCGGTAGCGGTCGACGTGGACCTCGAGCAGGCGATGCAGCACGAGTCCGACGGCGCGCCGGGTGCGCGGGCCGGTTGGCGGGACTTCGCCGCGGCCAAGCGCTGCGAGGCTGGCGGCAACGTCCGCTGCCAAGGCGACCCGCCCAGCGCCGGCTGGCCGGCAGAAACCGCAATAGAGAGCGCCGTCCCGGAGCTCGAGCACCGCGGCCGCCGCTCCCGCTTCTTGACCACAGGCCGCGCAGTTCTGCAGGGCGGGTTCCAGACCGAGGCGGCCGAGGAGTGCCAGCTCGAAGCGATAGAAGGCGGCGAGCGCTCGGGCGCGGTCGGGCGACAACGCCAGCGCTTCGAGCCCGGTCAGGACGTCCTGGGTCACTCCAGCGTCGACGGCCCCCTCCGGCATCACCTGGTCGACAAGTTCGAGCACCGCAAGGCCCGTCGCCATGATGTCCAGACGCGCCGCCCCCGCCAGCCACGAACGCTTGAGCACCGCTTCGCGGAGCGTTCCCAAGTCCCGCCCCGGGCCTCGGCTGAAAACCAGATCAATTTCACTGCCGGGCTCCAGGCTGGCGCCGAATTTGTGCCGCGGCCCGCGACTGCCGTGCGCCACCAGGCGCAGCCGGCCCTGCTCGACACCCAGCACACAAACGATCTGGCTCGTTTCGCGCAGCTTGTAGGCCCGCAGCACAACGCCGTGATCCGCGGCGATCACGCCTGGCCGCCGGTCGGTACGCCGGCGTTCCGCGGCATCCACTGCGCCGCCGCGGCGCCGCCCGAAATGAGCAGCTTGAGGGCCTGCTCGATGGTCATGTCGAGCGGTGTCACCGCGTCGCGCGGCACGAGTTGCACGAAGCCGGTGGTCGGATTCGGAGTCGTCGGCAGAAACACCGTAATGAGATCGAGGTCGGCGATCGGTCCAGCCATGCCGCCCGTGTCGGCCATCACGAACACGATCGCATAAACGCCGCTGCGCGGCCATTCGATGAGCCCGACCTGCCGGAAGGCCGAGGCCTTGTCGCCCAGGAACACCTGGCTAATATCGCGCATGGCGCGATAGAGCGGGCTGTACAGCGGGATGCGCTCCAGCCAGCGCGACACTCCGCCGACCACCCGCGCCCCGAGCAAGTTGCTCGCAAACAGTCCGGCCAAGAACACCAGACTCACGAGCGCGATGAGCCCAACGCCGGGGACGCTGCGGTGCAGGGTGCGTTGCACCACCGGTTCCAGAATGCCGTCCAAGTACTGGAACGCAATCCACATCACGTAGGCCGCCACGACCGTCGGCAGCGTCACCAGCAACCCGGCAATGAACAGCCGTTTGGGTGCGAAACTCCAGCCGCGCATCGTCACTCCGCGTTGGTATCGCGCACGGCGGGTGCGCTCGTGCGCCGCACATGCACTTGTGTGATGCGCTTGCCGCGCACCGCCACGATGGTGAACTCCAGCGCTTCGTGTTCGAAGCGATCGCCGGGCGACGGGATTTTGCCCGCCAGAGCGTACAAGAACCCGCCCAGAGTGTCGTATTCGTCGGCCGGCAACAAAACCTGCATCCGCTCGTTCAGTTCATCCAAATCCACCTTGGCGTCGACCCGGAACGATCCGTCGCCCAGAGCGTGCACCAGCGCCTGCTCTTCGTCCAGTTCGTCGTGGATCTCGCCCACGACTTCCTCGATGACGTCTTCCATGGTCACGAGGCCGGCGGTGCCGCCGTATTCGTCGACGACGACCGCCAGATACATGCGCCGCGCCCGCATCTCCGCCAGGAGTCCGGCGACCCGCTTCGTCTCCGGCACGAAGTACGTTTCGCGCACCAGCTCCCGGAGTTGCAGCGTCGCCAAGCGGTCGTGGTTCTTGATCAGGTCTTTGGCATACAAGAATCCCACCACGTCGTCGACGGTCTCGCGGTACACCGGCAAGCGCGAGTGTCCCTCGCGCTGGATCAGATGGATTGCTTCGTCGATCGTCGCCGACGCCTCGATCGCCACCATGTCGATGCGCGGTACCATGATCTCGCGCACGACGGTTTCGCCGAGATGAATGACGCGCGAAATCATCTCGCGTTCGCCGCGATCGAGCAGCCGCGCGCTATCGTCGCCTTCCACCAAGTCTTCGGCATCTTCCTTGAAGAGCACACCGCTTTGCAGCGTCAGCGGCGGATACAAGCGCACCAGAGCGGTGCCAAGCGGCCGGCGCACCGGGTAGAGCAAGAGATAGAAAGGCAGCACGAGCACGGCCGCGGTGTCGCAATAGGCGCGCGGCACCGCTTCGGCGGCGCGCATCCAGCCGAGCAAAGCGCCGAGCAGGGCGGTAGTGTACAGCCCCGCGAACAGCACGATGAGCACGCCGCGCGGCGCCTGCACAAACAGCGGTTCGAGAGTCTGTGCGAGAAGCAGCGCGCCGATGACGGCCATGCAGATACCGCCGAAAACCCAAGACGTCACGGCGGCGGTCGCATCGCGCAGAATGAATGCCGCCAGCCCGGGTGGATCGGGAGCCCGTTCGCGCGCCTCGAGCAGGCGCTCGAATGCCGGCAGACCGGCGATGGCGGCGGCGTAAAATCCCGCCAGTGCCGTCCCCAAAGCCGCGAGCGGCAGCGCGGTCCAGGCGTTCACTTGCGTTTCCTTCCCCGTACCGCCGCCGGCGCCGCCGCGACCATTGGCGGCAATGCCAACCAGCGCCAGCGTGGCGCCAAGCGCCGCAGCGTTTCGACCTCGGCGGCATGCATGCGCTGCCGCTCGGCCCGCACGTGGTGATCGTGTCCCTGCACATGCAGCAGACCGTGCAACACGAGCAGCACGAATTCCTGGCGCAGCGTCCGTCCGAACTCGCGCGCCTGGCTCGCGGCCCGCTCGAGCGACACGTACACCTCCGCGTCGGGACCCGCTTGCGAGCCGGATGCCGCCCCAGCGTAGCGGAACGACAGCACGTCCGTCGGGCGGTCTTGGCGGCGGAAGTCGCGGTTCAACTGCCGTAACAGGGCATCGTCCGCGGCGACGACCTGAACGCCGAAATGACGCGGCAAGAGCGGCCGCGCCGCGGCTTCGACCGCGGCGCGGGCACCCGGGGGCCAGCGGCATCCGGCGCCGCGCACGAATGACACGCGCATGCTCACAACCGCCGTTCGCCGGGCGGCGCGGCGGCCGGGCCGTGCGCGTGGCGCGCGAACGCCTGCAGGATCTTCTGGACCAAACGATGCCGCATGATATCCACGTCGGTCAGGTACACGAACGCCACACCCTCGACGTCGTTCAAAATGGGTTCGACGCGCACCAGGCCCGAATTTTCGGGCTGTGGCAGGTCGATCTGGGTCACATCCCCGGTCACGACGGCGCGGCTGTCGGGGCCGAGCCGGGTGAGAAACATCTTCAGTTGCGCCAGCGTCGTGTTCTGCGCTTCGTCCAAAATCGCAAAGGCATGCCGCAGCGTCCGGCCGCGCATGTAGGCCAGCGGTGCGACTTCCACCACGCCATTCTCGATCGAACGGCGCAACTGTTCGTCGCCCATGAGTTCCTGCAATGCGTCATACAACGGGCGCAGATACGGATCGACTTTCTCCTGATAATCGCCGGGCAAGAAGCCGAGATTCTCGCCGGCTTCGACCGCCGGACGGGCCAGCACGATGCGGTCGACGTCACGCCGCCGCAGTGCCGCCACCGCCGCCGCGATCGCCAAGTAGGTCTTGCCGGTGCCGGCGGGCCCGATCGCGAACACCACATCGTGCGCCGCCATGGCGCGCACATAGTCGCGTTGCGCGAACGTTTTTGGACCGACCGGCTGGCGCCGCGAAGTCAACAACAACGGTTCGCCGAGCAACGCGCTCGGCGAATCCTCGTGGGCGCGAGTGTCGATGGCATAGTGAACGTCGGCCTCGGACAGGGCGCGCTTTTGCCGGACAATCTCGATGAGCCCGCTCAGCACCCGCTTGAGTTCACGCACGTCCGGTTCGGGGCCGCTCAGGATGACTTGGTCGCCGCGCACGACGACCCGGCCCGGCAGGCGGCTTTCGATGAGGCGCAGGTTGCGATCATGGCGCCCCAGCAGATCGACCGGCTGGACACCTTCGATGGACAACGTCTCGGTGTACTCGGGAGACGATTCAGACGCCACGCGACCTCATTCCGTACGTACCGATTCGCCACTGGGCGGCACCGCGATGAGCAGCGACAGTTCGCGCAATTGCTCAGCGCTGATCGCCGACGGCGCACCGTCCATGGGTGACGTGGCGCGCTGCGTCTTCGGAAATGCGATGACGTCGCGCAAGCTCGTGCCGCCGACGAGCAGCATCACGAACCGGTCGACGCCCAGGGCAATACCGCCGTGCGGCGGCGCACCATACTCGAAGGCCTGCAACATGAAGCCGAATTTCGCCTCGATTTCGGCGTCGCCGATCCCGACTTGATGCATGACCCGGCGTTGCAACTCCGGCCGGTGGATCCGAATGCTGCCGGAGCCGAGCTCGACACCGTTGCAGACGAGATCGTACAACTGGGCCCGCACCGCCGCCGGATTGCTTTCGAGCGTCTCGAGATACTCGGCCTCCGGCATGGTGAACATGTGGTGCGCCGGCGCCCAGCCGGTCGGCGATTCGGCCGACGGCTCGAAGAGTGCGAAGCGATGCACCCAGCAGAAATGCAGTCCATCCGCGACCGGCAGGCCGAGCTTCTCCGGCAGGCCGAGCCGCACTTGCCCGAGCGCCTGCGCCGAGCGCGCCGGTTCGTCGGCCACGAAGAAGAGCGCGTCGCCGGGACCCGCACCGGTGCGCGCCGCGAGCGCGGCGATGGCCGGCGCGCCGAGGAATTTCGCAATGCCACCGGCGGCGGCGCCGTCGGTTTCCAGCTTCACCCACGCCAGCCCCTTGGCGCCGCCCTTTTGCGCCAGCAGCGTCAACTCGTCGATGTCCTTGCGCGACAGCTTGGCGCCGCCCGGCGCTGCGAGCACGCGCACCCGGCCGCCTTGCGCCAGCACGTCGCGAAAGGCGTTGAAGCTGGTGCCCTGGAAGACGTCGCTGGCGTCGTGCAACAGGCAACCGAATCGCACGTCCGGCTTGTCGCTGCCGTAACGCGCCATGGCATCGTCGTACGTGAAGCGCGCCAGCGGCAGCGCCGGCACCGCCCGGCCGGCCGCCTCGCACATGGTGGCGACGATGCCTTCCGTGACGGCGAAGACGTCTTCTTCGGTGACGAAGCTCATCTCGAGATCGATCTGGGTGAACTCCGGCTGGCGATCGGCGCGCAGGTCCTCGTCGCGCAAACAACGCGCCACCTGGAAATAGCGGTCGAATCCGGCCACCATCAGGATCTGCTTGTAGATCTGCGGGCTCTGCGGCAAAGCGTAGAAACGCCCCGGGTGCAAACGGCTCGGCACCACGTAGTCACGGGCGCCTTCCGGCGTCGTCTTGATGAGCAACGGGGTTTCGATCTCCAGAAAGCCCTGCGCGTCGAGGTAGCGGCGCGCCGCCAGCAACGTCTGGTGGCGAATCGCCAGCGAGCGTTGTAACGCCGGCCGGCGCAGTTCGAGGTACCGGTAGCGATATTTGAGTTCCTCGGTGGGCTCGATGTCGCTGTCGATCGGAAACGGCGTCGTCTTCGAGGTCGAGAGCACGGCGATTTCGCCGGCGGCAATTTCGATCTCGCCGGTGGCGAGGTCGCGATTCGCCATTTCGCCCGGCCGGGCTTGCACCGTGCCGCGGACCGCAATCACGTATTCATTGCGCAGCTCACGCACGGCGCCTGCCGACGCGCCGCTCGCGGCGTCCGCGACGACTTGGGTCACGCCATAGCGGTCGCGCACGTCGACGAAGGTAAGGCCGCCGTGATCGCGCCGCCGGTTCACCCAGCCGCACAAGACGACTTCCCGCCCGACATCGCTCGGGCGCAGCGCGCCGCACGTATGCGTCCGCTTCCAGTTCATGCTCCTGCACCCGCTCCCGCTGTTTCGAGAATCCGGCGTACGGCGCCGAGCACGTCGGCCCAGGCGTACGCCGCTTGTTCGCCGCTTTGTAAATCGCGCACCAGCGCTTCGCCGCGCCCCATCTCGTCATCGCCAAGCAACACGACGACGCGGGCGCGGGCCCGGTCGGCGCCGCGCATCTGCGCCTTGAGCGCCCGTCCGGAAAGATCCACCGTCGCCGGCGCGACGGTGCGCAGCGCCCGCGCCAGCACCAGTGCCCGCCGGCGGGCAGCGTCGCCGAGCGGCGCGACCCAAATCGCCGCACCGGCGGCGGGCACGGCGTCGCGCGCCCGCTCGGCCGCTTCGACCGCGACGAGAACGCGCTCGATGCCGGCCGAAAAACCCACCGCTGGAGTCGGCGGACCACCGCACGCTTCGAAGAGGCCGTCGTAGCGGCCGCCGCCACCGAGCGCGCTCTGCGCACCAAGCGCCGGATAGTGCACTTCGAAAGCCGTCCGCGTGTAGTAGTCGAGACCGCGCACCAGGCGCGGATTCTCCGTGAATGGCACGCCGAGTGTTTCGAGCCCGGCGCGCACGCTCGCGTGGTGGGCGCGGCACTCGTCGCACAACGAGTCGCGCAAGAGCGGCAAGCGTTCGACGACCGCCCGGCACGCGGGGTTCTTGCAATCGAACACCCGCAGCGGATTGGTCAGCGCGCGCTCGCGGCAGGTGTCGCACAAACCGTCGCGTTCCGACTCGAGCGCCGCCCGCAGCCGTTCCTCGTACGCCGCACGGCAACCCGGATGCCCCACACTGTTGATCTCGGCGGCCAAATCCTCGAGCCCCAAGTCGTGCAGCATCGTCATCATGAGATCGATGGCCTCGACATCCAGTTCGGGCAACGGCGAACCGATGGCTTCGGCGCCCACCTGGAAGAACTCGCGATAACGGCCGGCCTGCGGCCGGTCATAGCGGTACATCGAGCCCAAATAATAGAGACGATGCACCCCCGGCTCGGCGCCCAGGTTGTTTTCCAGGAAGGCCCGCACGACCGGTGCGGTGCCCTCGGGGCGCAGCGTCATGCTGCGGCCCTTGCGGTCGGCGAACGTGTACATCTCCTTCGAGACGATGTCGGTGCCGGCGCCGACGCCGCGCACGAACAGTTCCGTCTCCTCGAAGAGCGGGGTGCGAATCTCGCCGTACCCATAAGCGTCCAAGCAGCGCCGCATCGATTCGGTGACACGCCGCCATTGCACGGCGGCCGGCGGCAGCAGGTCCTGGGTGCCTCGCGGTCGTTGAAACGGCATGCTCGCCTCGATCGTCAGTTGGGAATGCTCCGGCGCCGCGGGCGCGCGCTCCACAAGGTCCATGCAAGAGCCCCGAGCGCCGCGCCGACGGTATCGGCAAGCACATCGAGCGCACTCACTTCGCGCCCCGGTGTGCCCGACTGATACGACTCATCGATGGCACCGATCAACAGTCCAAGCAATGCGCCGCTGAGGAGCGCCCGGCGGCGCGATACGCCCGCCAACTGCGCCCGCGCGAACAGAATGCCCAGCACACCATATTCGCTCAGGTGGCAAAACTTGTCCGCCATGGGGAGCCCGACGTCGGGCGGGCCCAAGTCGGGGATCGAGGACAGCCCGAAGACCAGGGCGATCCACATCCCAAACGGGATCCAGGCCGAACGTCGCGATGGTCGACCCGTCATCCCAGGCACCTCACCCTTCGAACCGGCGATGATAGCGACGCCGGGGAGCGCCTGGCAAGGCGACCAGCAAACAGCGCGGGGAGGCTTACTTGCGGCGGCCGACCGGCAGTTCGACCAGGACCGGCTCGGCGACGCGCACCACGGTGAGATGCGCGAAACCGCCGAGCGCGACCGACGACGGGCCCGGCGAGAAGCGGACGACGGGGATGCGGGCCCGTGACAGATCGAGGCGCAGTTCCGCCTTGGGCCACACGTGTTGGAGGACGAATTCCTGGGCCGCCCCCGACAGCACGACCCGGGCTTCGCGCGGCGGATCGGCGAGCAGCATCAAAGTGTCGGGCAGGTTCACACAGCGCACCGGCAGTGACACTTCGCGCTCGACGATCTTCGTGCCGTGCACGAACGACCAGAGCAGCAACGCCAGCACCAACGACAAGATCTTGAGTCCGAGATTCTGCCGCCACCCATCCACCCGGCGCATGCTCACGGCTCCCGGTACAACGCCTTGATCTGACTCCAGGACTGCGGGACGACGGCGGTCGTACACCAGCAGTGTTGGGCGCAATTCAACACCGCGTCGATGCCGGGGGCCGCAAACCGGCGTAGGTCGCTGCCGGTCGGGTCGTGTGGATTGCAGACCCGGAACTGCGGATCCTGGGTCGCCGTCGAATCGGTCCCGAATCCCTCCAAGTGCAGCCGCAGGTCGGGGCGAGGGGTGTCGCCAAAGCTGAGGTCGTCCAGAACGAACTCTGCCACTTGGAAGGGCGAGGGCCCGGAGAGGCATTCGCGAAAGCGGACCGCAAGACCAGACGACAAGTCACCCTGCGCTTCGATCACGACCCTGGAACGCGGAAACACCAGCGACTGGTCGTGCACGGAGATCAGCAGCGGAAACTGCACCCGGAGCAAGACGCCGCTGATCGACGAGTCCGGCGGAATGAACGCGAACAAGTACGCGCGCACCGACCCGAACGGCACGATCGGCGCGCTGCAGACCGTCGCTTGCGGGTCGAAAAACACGCCGATGCGCTGGCCCAGCAAATGCGTCGGCGCCACGAGCAATACCGCCACAGTCGCGGCCCCGAGTCGGAACAACCAGTGCTTCACGTGAATCTCCTGCGGCCTGGCGAGCCTGCTGCTATCGTAGGGGGCGTGGTGCCAGGGCGCAAGCCTTGCAGTGCGCTGCATCCGACCACGGCCACCGCGTGCGGCGGCGCGGCACACGGCCGCCGCTTCAGCCGCCCTCGCGCACGAATTGTTCGACGCCGGCGGTGAGCGACTCGGCATAGCGGCGCTGCGACGCGCTGTTGCGCAGCATCTGCGCGTCGCGTTTGTTGGTGATGAACCCGAGTTCGACCAGCACCGACGGGCAGGCGATCGACTTCAGGACCGCCAGCGCACCCTGTTTCAGACCACGGCTGTCGTTGCCGGGAAGTGCTTCGAGCTTGTCGAGGACGGCTTCGCCCAGCCGCTGGCTCTCGCGCATGGCCTGGTTCTGTTTCATATTCCACAAGATGTCGACGATGGGCTGCACTTCTTCGCCCTTCGGCACGCCGCCGACCTGATCCGCGGCGTTCTCCCGGTCCTCGAGTTCGCGGGCCGCTTTGTCGGCGGCACCTTTGAGCGACAAGAAGAACACTTCGCTGCCGCGCGCCGACGCCGACGCCGCCGAGTTGAGATGAATGCTCATGAAGACGCGCGCGTCATAGCGGCGGGCGATCTCTTGGCGCTGTCCCAACGGGATGAAATAGTCACGCTGGCGCGTCAACACCGCCCGCATCCGCGGCCGCGACTCGATCGCGCCGGCCACGAGCTTCGCGACATCGAGCGCCACGTCCTTCTCGGCCAGGCCATTGCCGCTGCAGCCGGGGTCGTTGCCCCCATGCCCGGCGTCGATCGCGACGATGATGTCGCCGCTTTTGCGCACCGACTCTTCCTCGCGCTCCTGGGCGGTCTTTTCATCGGCGGTCAGCGTCTTGCGCAGATCGAGCACGATGCGGTGCTGTTCACCGCCGGCATTCGGCGCCAACGGGAAGGCGGTGAAATCGGCGTCGCGGACCAATTCCACCCGCATGAGCACCGAAGTCGCGGTGTTCTCGAAGACGATGCGATGGACGAGCCCATCGTCGACGAGGGCTTCGAAATCGGCGCACTGGGCGCCCAGAATCTCGACGACGACGCGCTGATCGGGATAGGCACGGGTCGCGAACTGGGCGGGGGCGTCGAGTTCGACGACCAGCCGGGTGTGATCGGGGGCGCTCCAGCGCCGCATCCGGCGTACGCGCAGGGTTGCCGCGACGACGACCCCGGAGGGCAACGCCACCCAGACCGGCAACGCGACGAGCAGTCCCAAGAAATGTCGTCTGGAGAGTTCGATCGTGCGCACGTCCCAAAAGCCCCCGCGTCCGCGTCCCCGTGAACGCTCACTCTAGCGCGGGCCGCTGCGGCACGGAAAGGATTGCGTCAGTCGACGACGACGTCCGTCGGCAGCACGTAGTCCATGGGATCGACCTGGAAGCCGTTCCGCAGAACTTCGTAGTGGCAATGACAGCCGCTCGACTTGCCCGTCGAGCCAACGCGGGCGATGAACTCGCCGCGCTTGACGCGCTGGCCGGCTTGCACGAGCGTCCCGCTGCAGTGCGCGTAGCGGGTCACGACACCGTTGCCGTGATCGACCTCGACGACGATGCCATAGGTGCCGAAGCGTCCGGCGAGCGTAATGACGCCGTTGGCGGTGACCCGAATCGGAGTGCCGGGGCGGGCGGCAAAGTCGATGCCGCGGTGCATCGCCGCATTGCCCGTGAACGGATCCATGCGCCGTCCAAAATGACTGGTGATCGTGCCGTTCTGGAGCGGCCGCACCGACGGCGTGTAGTCCCAGACGCGGCGCTTCTGTTCGAGAGCGGCGAGAATCTCGCCGTAGCTTTCCTTCTGCATGCGGGACTGGCGGAGCAACTGGGCCAGATCGCGGCTCGCGCTCTCGACATCCACCCGCACATCCGACGACAAGCCTTCGATGGAACTGAGCGTCGGCGCCGGACCACCGACGCCGGCCTGCAGCACTTCGGAATCGAATTCTTCCAAGCTGGCCACGACGCGCAGGCGTTGCTGCACTTCGAGGCTCGACTTCATCTCGCCTTGCATCGTCGCGACCTGGCTCTGGATGTCGTTCAGGCGCTCGCGCAATTGGAGATTCTCGCCGCGCAGCGTCAGGAGCTGGCGTCCTTCGGCGGCGGCGCGCAGATACCGCGCACCCGTGAAACCGGCCAAGCCGAGCGTCGCGAGAACGCCGCCGGCCAAAACGTAGAAGAAGACCTTCGGCACCATGAACTGGCGCACGGAGGCGTTATCCGGCACGTATAGGAACGTGAGCTTCTTACCGCCGAACGGTCGCGAAAGCAGCGATCGCAGCATGCCGATTGCGCTCCTCGAGTTAACGGCCGGCGGTGCCGGAGGGTGGTTGATCAGGGAACGAACGATCCAAACGAACGTTCCAGTTCCGAACCCCATGCACTCTGCCGTCCCGACGCTACACGGTCAAGGCATCTTTCGCGCCAGAACGGCGCGCGGAGGCCGTTTGCGGCCCGGGGTTCGGGCACCGACAACTGCCGAAACATTTGTCGAATGGTAACTTGACTCTGCATGTCGGGACGCGGCTGGCCATGAGCCGGCCGCGGCCCGATTTCCAGACGTACCTTCCGCGGCGCTCCGCATCACCCGTCAACCCTGGATATAGGCCTCCAGGCAGCCACTCCCCGTTGCGTCGCGCAACTTGCCGAGCGCCTTCTCCTTGATTTGACGAATGCGTTCGCGCGTCAGGCCCATGGTCGCCCCGATCTGCTCGAGCGTCAGCGGCTCCAGGCAGTCGATGCCGAAGTACAGGCGCAGGATCTTCTCTTCACGCGTGTCGAGTGCCGCCAGCGCTTGCCGCAAGTCCTGCTCGAGCGTGTGTCCGAAGGTCACCGCGTCGGGGCGCGCCGAGGCGTCGTCCGGCAGACAATCCATAAGCGAGTTGTCTTCGTCCTCCTCGAACGGGTCGTCGAGCGACACATAAGTACTCGAGATCGCGAGCGTATCGCGCACTTCGTTGCGCGGCAGATCGACCTTCTTGGCGATCTCGTCCACCGTCGGCTGGCGACCGAGTTCCTGAGTCAGGCAGCGCACCGTGCGCCCAATACGATACAGCGTACTGGCGCGGTTCAGCGGCAACCGCACGATGCGCGACTGCTCGGCCAGCGCTTGCAGCATGGCCTGGCGCACCCACCAAACCGCATAGGAGATGAACTTGAAGCCGCGTCCGTAGTCGAAGCGCCCGGCGGCTTTGATGAGCCCCAGGTTGCCCTCGTTGATCAGGTCCTCGATCGAGAGTCCCTGATTGGCGTACTGCTTGGCGATGGAAACCACGAAGCGCAGATTGGCGCGCACGAGGTGGTCGAGTGCGGCGGGATCCCCGGCCTGCACGCGCTTGGCGATTTCGACTTCCTGCTCGCGCGTCAGCAACGCCGTGGCGTTGATTTCGCGCAAGTAGACGTCGAGACTGCGTTCGGCATTCGGCCCACGATGGCTCGGTGCGGACATGACCCTCTCCTTCGGCGAATTAGACGTACGTCGCGGGACCGGAGTGGGGTCGAGCCTCGCGACGGGGAGTGATTTTTTTCCTTCGGCCCTTTCTGCGTGGGGATGTGACCCGGGACTCGTGGGGGATCCCGGTCGGATCGTTGCGCTATGGCGTCGGGGTCAACGCCACGTAGCGCACCGTACCTCCGTCCTTGACCTTGAACGTGATCGGCTTGTCGCGGTCCTTCAACTCATCTCGAATACGGTTGTAGTCGGCCAGGCCGCCGATCTCCTGATTGACGATCTCGAGAATCACGGCGCCGGGGCCAAGCCCCTTCTTCGCCGCCACACTCGTCGGGTCGACCTCGGTGACAACGACTCCGCGGTCTTCGCCTTCCAGCGTGAACTTGTCGTGTGCCAGCTTCGACGTGATGTCGACGACGGTCATGCCGAGCCAGGCGGATCCGCCGGCTTCGGACTCGGCGAGCGTGTGCTCGTCGTATTCGCCAAGCGTCACGCTCACATCGCGGTACTTGCCGTTCCGGAACACCTTGAGCGCCACCTTCTTGCCGACGTCGGTCGCGGCCACCAGAAGCTTGAACGCCTTGGAGTGCTGCACCGGCTTGGCGTCGAATTCGACGATGACATCGTCCACCTGCAGACCGGCCTTCGCCGCCGGGCTTTGTTCCTGCACATCGGTCACCAGCACGCCTTCGCTGATCTCCCAATCCTTACCTTCGGCGACTTCCCGGGTCAGGTCTTCCAGGAAAATGCCCAGGTAGCCGCGGCGCACATGGCCGGTCGCGATGAGCTGCTGCGCGACGCTCGCCGCCAGATTGATGGGGATCGCGAAGCCGATCCCCTGCCCTTGAGTGTTGAGCGCCGAGTTCATGCCGACCGCTTCGCCACGAATGTTGACGAGCGGTCCGCCGCTGTTGCCGAAATTGATCGACGCATCGGTCTGGATGAAGTCCTGCAGGTCGATCTCGGCGCCAAGGATGTTGAGATCGCTGCGCCCCTTGGCGCTGATGACACCGACCGTCACGGTGCCGGCGAGTTGGGCGCCGAATGGATTGCCGACCGCGATCGCCCAGTCGCCGATCTTGATTTCGTCGCTGTCGCCGAGTTTGATCGCCGGGAACGGTTTGCCGTCGCGAGCGCGCTCGGTGATGCGAATGACTGCGATGTCGGTGCGCGGGTCGGAACCGACGAGTTCACAGGCGTATTTCTCGCCGTTCAAGAAGGTCGCTTGCAGCCCATCGGCGCCTTCGATGACGTGATTGTTGGTCAGGATGTAACCGCGCGGATCCATGACGAAGCCCGAGCCGGAGCTCGGCGCCTCCGAGCGGCGCTTGTCGCGCGGCGTGAAGTCGTGGAAAAAATCGTCGAACGGGCCGCCGCGGCGCCGCGCAGCCGCACCGGCCTTCCGCACTTCGATGTAGACGACCGCCGGACTGACGATCTCGGCAACGCGCGCGAAAGGGCTGTGGAATTCGCCGTACGGACCGGCGTCGACGCTGCGCTGGACGCCGTTGGCAAACGCCGGCTGCTGCGGGTCGGCGCTTGCCGAGCCCAGCAGAAGTGCGGCAACGACCGCCGCAGCACCAATCCCGCGACTGCGATACACCCTGGCCATGCGCCCTTCCTCCGAAGGCAGCCGACCTACGAGCACGAGTCCTTCGACGTGGGGATCAGCGCGTCCGTTTGGGGTAGACGCACATATTCGCGAGGTCCGGCCGGAAGTATGGGGGCTCCCGGGCGCCTGACACATCGAAGCCTCGCGACACTAGAATGGTACGACCCACCCCGGACCGATGTCAAGCCGCCCAACCCCGGACCTTTTGCACCCAAGCCCTGGTGCGTTGCCCCCCGCCGCTCATCCTGCTAGCGTCCCCGCCCAGCCCCGGCTCGGGCGCGAAGCCGCACCCCCATGGGTCAGGGCTGCGAACGCTGGGAGTCGTGCGAATGCTCGAGACGGCGCCAATCGTCTTCGTCTCCGATGCCCACTTCGGGTCGGGTGCCGACGAACCGGCGCGCCGCGCCAGCTTTGTCCGCTTCCTGGACGCCCAGCACGGCAGCGGCCGGGTGGTGATCGTCGGCGATCTCTTCCAATTCTGGTTCGATCTGGGCGCCACGATGCCCAAAGGCTATTTCGACGTCCTCGATGCGCTGTACCGGCTGCGGCGCTCGGGAACGGGCGTCGACTATCTCGCCGGCAACCACGATTTCTGGCGCGGCGACTTCTTCCGGCGTGAACTCGACATCGAGGTGCACGCCGGAGCCCTCGAGATCAGCGCTCAGGGCCGCCGGGTGTACGTCACCCATGGCGACGGCCAGGGGCCCGGCGACGCGGGGTACAAACTGTTGCGCCGCGTCGTCCGCTCGCCGCTCGTCATCGGCGCCGCCCGCCTCACGCACCCGGACCTCGTGCACGCCTTCGCGCACGCGGCCGGACGGTTCTCGCGCGCCCATACCGATCAACGCGCCCCGGACGAGGCGCGGCTTCTAGAGGTCGCGGGCGCCGCATGGGGGCGCGGTTTCGATTCGGTCGTGCTGGGGCACGTGCACGTGCAATTGCACCGCCGCACCGCGGCGGGGGAATTCATCGTCATCGGTGATTGGCTCGACCTGCGATCGTACGTCGTCCTGCAAGGTGGCACGTTCACGGCGGCGCGTTGGGACGGCGGCAAAGATCAGCGCGCCACGACGACCCGTCCCTGACGGACGCCGGTGCCATCGCGCGCCACGAACACATAAGTGCCCGACGCCACCCGCCCACCCGCCGAGTTGCGCAGGTTCCATCGCAAGCCGCCATCCGCTGCGCCGCTCAGATCGCGCACCAACTGGCCTTCCACATCATAGATGCGGACCCGGGTCTGCGGCGTCACATCGGCAAAGACGACTTCCTCCGGATCTTGCGGCCGGACGGGATTCGGTGCTACCCGCATGAAGGCGACGCCGCGGCCGTTTTGTGCCACGTGGTAGTCGAGTTCCGGATGGACGAGCGGCGTCCCGTCCGCGGCCTGCAGCGCCGCGCCGACCCGCACGAAAAAGGCGGCGCCGAGCGCTAGGAGCGGCGCGCCGGGGGCGAGCCGGAGTTGCACCGTCGCGGAGTCGGCGAGCGTCGCGGTCGCAACGGCGAGTTGCACCGTCGAGCGGCGCACGATGAAATTCCCTGCCAGCACGGTAGCCGGATCGACGGCACGTCCGAAGACGACCGCGAAACCATTCGCCTCGGCATGCACGCCACGCACCGCGAAAGGCGGCGGTGGACGCGTCGCGACGATGGCGATCGCCGCGCCCGCGGCTCTGAACCGGCCCTTTTGGTCGTCGCGCACCCGAGCGGCGCGAATGACGGTCGTGCCGAGCGGCAGCGGTGCGTCGAGCACGAGTTCGATGTCGCGCCCGTCGCCTACGAGCCCCGCCTGGAGCACGTGCGGGCCGGCACCCGCGGCCGGTTCGAGGCGCCACGCATCCGGTGCCAGGGCGCTCGGGCCGAAGCGATTCGATGCGGTGACGCGCAGACTCTCACGGCCGAATTGCACCGCCCGGACGAGGCGCGGTAAGGCCTGTGTGTGCACGTCGACGCGGTTCGTCCGGCCCTGCACCACCAAGCCGGCGACCGCTTCGACCTCGTAGGAATAGTCGGCGTCCGCTACGGCGGTCGAATCGATCCACGTCGCCGTACTTGTTTCGCCGAGCGTGTCCCAAACATTGGCGTGCAAACGCCGCACCCGTGAGGTGAGCGCGACATTCGGCGTCCAGCGCAATTGCACCCGCGTCGAGCCGAGCGACTCCGTCTCGAGATCCGCGAGTTCGCCGGCCGCGGCGCCGGTGCGCCACCAGCGTGCGCCGTTGGACGAGCGGCAGACGACATCCAGGTGTGAATCGCCATCCAAGTCGAGCAGAACCGGCGCATCGCCGCCGGCACCCGGCAGCTGCGTCACGTGCACGCCGTCGCGCTGCAGATAGAGATCGCTGCCGCGCACGAGCGCGAGCCACGCCGTGTTGTCGAATGGATCGCGCGCCGCCGCACTTCCCGCTTGCAAATCGTTCTCGGGTCCAAGAAACGTCAGCGGCGGTCCTTGCACGAAGAATGCTCCGGAGCCATCCGGAAGGTACGGGATGAAATCGTACGGCGCGGTCGCGAAGCCATCGCCCGTGACGCTCGCGGACCGCTGGCGTCCGACCAGGAAACCGCCGGTTGCAAGCGCCGTGAAGTCGTAGGCGTAGGTGCCTTGCGTGTCGGCCGTCCATTCCACCTGGAAGACGCCCGTCGCGTCACGCTCCCACACCGCGACATGGCCCTCGGCATCGCCGGACGCAATTTCGATGTGGCCATCGGCATCGAAGTCGCCCACTGCCGCGTCCGCACCGAAAACGTTGAAACCGGCGCGGCTCGGATTCACGAGTGCCTGCAGCCGCCGCGGCGGCAGGGTGCGGACGTCGTCGTACACGAACAAACTGTCGTCGCTCGACAAGAGCGCTTCGAGCGGCGCATCGGCGTCGAGTTGAAACAGTCCCAGAACACGCTCGGCCGGAACCGACGCCAAGAGCGAGTCGGGAAAACCGCTTGCCGATCTCGACACGAGCCAAACCGCCTGGCCCGCACGGGCCACGGAGCGTTGCGCCAGCACATCGTCGGCGCCATCGCCGTTGGCGTCGCCGGCGGCAACGGGCCGCATCTGGCGCCCGGCGTCGAAACGCAACGTCCACTGGCCGCTGTTGACACCCCACGCTTGCAGCGTCGTGAGCGAATCCGCGACCTGACCCCGGCCCCAGACGACCGCCGTACCGTCCGGCGCCCGGCCCGCCGCTGCCTCCGGCATGAACGCCGCGGTCGAGTCGCCACGCTCGACCTGCGCTTCACGCGGCCAACGCCCGAGCCCGGGCGGCGCGGTGGCGAGCGTGTCGAACGCGAGCCCCGCGGCGTTGGTGAGCGTCAATTGCCACGGGCCACTGCCGGTGCGTTGCGGAACCTCGATTTGCAAGCGCGTCGTCAGCCCGGCATCGGCGTCGTAGAGCGTGTCACCGGGGGCAATGCCGATGCGGGCCTGCACTTCTTCATCGGCCACGAGCGTCACGCAATCGTGCGCCGCGCCACTCCGCCAACCGCTCGCGACGGCCAGGCTCTTGAGGCGCGGCGGTGTCGTATCGGATTGAAATGCGGTGTGCCGCGACAACGTACGTCCGGCGCCTGTTTCGGCTGCCAATGTCACATCCCAGAGCCCCTCCGGTGGGACGGTGAACGGCATCGCCACGAGCGTATCGGCAACGACCGCCGCCGCGGTCCAAGCGCGGAGTTCGACATTCGGGCCGCCGGCGTGCGGCGCGGCGTCGACGCGCCAGCGCACGATGTCACTTCCCAACACGGTTCCAAGGAGCGTCACGCGGCCACGGAAGTAGGCGCGGCTCGGCGCCAGAAATTCCACGAATGCGTCTGCGGATGCGTGCACCGATTGCAGCACGTCGACAACGCCGTGCCCGACTGCGGCACTCCAATCGGCGCGCGTGGCGCGCCTCGCGCCAGCAATGAGCAACGTGCGCACCGCTTCGGCATCGGGATGATCCGGGCGCGACATCACAATCGCCGCGGCGCCGGCGACATGCGGTGCCGCCATCGAAGTGCCACGCAAACGCGCCCGGCCGCCGCCGGGTGCCAAGCTCAAGATGCCGCCCTCGAACGTGCTCGAGATCTCGCCCGGCGCCGCCAACGTGACGCCGGCACCGTAGTTCGAGAAGTTGGCGCGCGCCCCCGTGGCGTCCACTGCGCCGACTGCAATGACGCCCGGCTGGCTGCTCGGCCAATGCGGCGCGGCGCGCCCGCCATTGCCGGCTGCCGCGACCACGACAACACCATGCGCCAGCGCATATTCGAGCGCCGCCCGCACCAGGCGCGATTCCTCGCTGTCACCCCAGGACAAGTTGAGAATGCGGGCGCCATTGTCCACCGCATAGACGATGGCCGCCGCGGCGTCATCGGTTTCGAGGACGCCGCCGCCGAGCGGCGTCGTGTACGCCGCCCGCAGCGTCATCAACCGCACGAACGGCGCGACGCCCTGCAGCGATCCATCGGCGCCGACGATGCCGGCCACGTGGGTGCCGTGGCCCTGTTCGTCGCTCGGGTCCGCATCGCGATCCACGGCATCGCCGGCAGCGCCTTTGCCCGGTGCATCGGTAAAGTCGAACCCGTGGACGTCGTCGACATAGCCGTTGTCGTCGTCGTCATCGCGCTCCCATTGCTCGACGATGCCGTCGCCGTTTTGATCGTTGGCGTCGTCGGCGAGGCGTGCATCGCCCGGTGAGTCGTCGTTGAGCCACAAGCGGCGCACGAGATCGGGATGGGTGAGATCACTGCCGGTATCGATCACCGCAACGATGATCGTGGTGTCGGGCGTGACGGCCGCGAGCGCTTCAGGAGCGTGAATCTGCGCCACATTGGGGGGAATCTCGGCGGCAGCGCCACCGGCGGGTGGGCTCGCGACCGCAACATCGTGGACGGCTTCACAAAGGACGTCTGGGCGGTGCACGGCGAGCCAGGCGCGGGCGCTTTCGCACCTCTCGGCGGTCGGGAAGCGCACGATGCACCAAGCATCCATCGGATGCGAGAGTGCCGGCCCACGGCCGGCGGCGAACGCGGTCCCGGTCTTGAATGCAGGGGGTGAGATCGAAGCCAAGAGCGGCCGGGCATCGATCGGCGGTGAAGGTAGGGCCGCAAGAATCGACGTAAGGGCCGCGGTCCGCGTCACGGCCGACGCCGCGGGTGCCGGCACGCGCACCGCGAGACTCAGCGGCTCGGCGCGCGCCACGGTGGCCGCGGCAAGCAGCCCCAGCGCCCAACCGAACCGCACGGCGTCTCCTACAGATCGATGGAAAAGGCGAACTTGTGGCCGGTCCCAAGATCGTTGCCGACGTCGGCGTAGGCGTAGTCGAAGTGATAGCCCGACTTGCGAATTCCGACCCCGAACGTCAGTCCCTGGGAATCGTAGTTGGCCTTGTAGCCGACGCGCGCACTCGCCACATCGCGGTACACGTACTCGAGGCCGACGTGCTGGCGCGCATCGCCGTCGGTTACGAACACGAGATCGAACGCGGCGACAATCCGGCCCGCGAGTTCCGGCATGGCGCGTTGGTAGTCGGCGCCCAAGCGTGCGGTCGCCGGCAACACGAACTCGTCGGACACGAACTTCACTTTCGGGCCTAAGTTCTGCGCCGCGCCGGCGAACGTCAGGCCCTCGATCTTGGTGCGATAGCGCGCTCCGAAGTCCACGGCCCAACCGTTGGCGCTGACGTCATCGAGCTTGCTGTACAGGCTCTTGACCGCGATGCCGAGATCGACATCCGGAACGATGCGCCGCCCGTAGGCGCCGGCGACGGTCATTTCGAAAGCATTGAAGTTGCCGCTCGGATCGGCGCTGGCGTTCTCACGCCGCTCGATCTCGTCGAGGTACATGCCCGAAAAGTGCAAACCGAAATTGCCGGCAGCGGTGGCGTGGGCGAGTGATGCCGTTTCCATTCGCACCGTGCTCAGCCACTCGTCGTGCATCAATGTAAAGCTGGTGTTCTTCACCGATGCCAAGCCGGCGGGATTCCAATAGGTCGCCGTGGCATCCTCCGCAAGCGACACCTGGGCGTCGCCCATGCCGGCCGAGCGTGCCCCGGCCCCCAAACGCAATGACAAGAAGCCGGCGGTGCCCGCTTCGCCGGCAAACGCGAGCGCCGGCAACGCGACGCAGAATCCAAGCGCGACGCACGGCGCCCAATTCGAGATGCGACCCATGGAACGCGAGCCTCCTTCGCCCCCGGTCGCGCCGCAGGTCGCGCGGTTCCGGAAACTCGTCTCATTGTAAACCGCATGGCGGGCGCCCGTCCACGCCACAGGCAACCGATCAATCAAGGGCTAACGGCGAATGACCACCGGCCGGACGCGCTGTCCGCCGGTCGAGAGTTCCATGTGTGCAACATACGCTCCGGGAGCAAGGCCGCGCACGTCCAGCGCGAACTCGACGATCGTCCCCGCGGTGCCGGTGCGGCGCGCGGCGCGCACCAGTTGGCCTTCGATGGTGTAGAGCCGGAAAGCGACGCTGGCCGGCGCCGTAAGCGCGACGCGCCCCCGCAATTCTTCGGCCGCCGGATTGGGGCCGACCGTGAAACTCGCGAGGCGCGAATCGTTGCTCTGGACTTGCACGGCGGGTGCCCGTTCATCGCGATACGTGTGGGCGCCATTGCCACCGGCTTCGCCCCACGCCACGTTCCCAAGCCGCGGCAGATCGAACACCGCCAGCTCGCCGCGTGGCACGACGATCAGACTGTCCGGGGCGGGCCAGTAGCGCCGCGTCGACGCGAAGCGCCCGGCGGCGATCAATTCCTGCCGGCCGTCGCCGTCCAAATCGGCAAGCAGTGGCGTACCGGCGGTACGCGCCGGCAATGCGGCTTCGAGGTCGCGCACCCGGCTGCCGTATCGGTTCCACACCTGCAACGCTCCACCGCGCAAGTGCAGCAACACTTCCATCCGTCCATCGCCGTCCAAATCCGCAACGAGCGGCGCACCGGCATCACGCCCCGGCTCCGGTTCACGATCGAGGCCCGGTTCGTGCGAGAACGCATCCGGCCAGCCGTGCAGTTCGGCGCCGGTCGCCGATAACACGTGCAGGGCGCGAGTGCCCGCAAACACCACTTCCAGCGTCCCGTCGCCGTCCAAATCCGCCAGCGCCAGCGGCGAGACGTGGGTGTCCGCAAAGGTCGAGACGCGGCCGTGAGTCCAGAATTGCCCATCGTCGCTCACCAGCACGAGGTCATCGGTCGCATCACCATCCAAGTCGCCGCTCGCCATTTGCACGGCGGCGTGCGTCCAGTCCAATTGGATGTGATCTGTCGTCGTGCGGCCTTCGACTTCGACGGTGCGGGCGCTTGGTGATTCGAGCAACCAGGCGGCGGCCTTTTCGCGGCTGCCGATCGTTTGCGCCGCGATCGGGGCGCTTTGGGGCAACGTCGTCCCCGGGTGTGGTGTGCCGTCGAGCGCCCAACTGCCGTCGGAAGCCCGCGTCAAGAACGACAGCTGCACGACTGGTACGAAGAGCGGTTGTGCGGAAGCGACGGCGATGGCGATTTGTCCGTTGGTCTTGAAGTCGTAGAGCGCCGGCGCCGTGACGCTGCCGGGGATCGCGGTGAGCAGCCCGTCGCGGGTCGACGGATTGGCGTCCCGATCCCACACTTCGCTCCCATCGGCGTGCCAGGCGAAGATTCGCGCCACCGGTGCACCGAAGGACGCCCCGTTCACGGCGACCACCAGATCCGCGGCACCGTCGCCGTCGATGTCGCCGACGGCCGGCGGGCCGGCCCACGATCCGCGCAGTGCAGGTGCAAGCGTGTTCCAAGGCGTCAATCCCGGCGTGCCGTGCGCCGCGTCGGCAAGCCCACGGTCGAGGAGAAAAATACGCCCCGAATCGGCCAGCGCCACGACCGCCGACGTTCCGCCGGTGAGCGGCAATGCCACCAGGTCCGACAACTCGAAGCGCGCATCGTCACGCCAGGCCGTGCGGCGTGGGGCGGCGATTTGCGCCGCCGGGGGGCCAAACTCGATGCGCACTTGGGCCCGTCCTCCCGGTGTCGTGACAACCGAATCGGGCAAGGCCACGAGCGTGATGCGAATGCCGGTCGGCGCGCCATTGACGCTCCGCGTATTGGGATCGCTGTCGGGTCCAAAGACGTGTCCGCGCACCCAATAGTCGTCGGCGCTGCCGAAGCTGCGCGTGTTGTCGGGGCGCGAGTCCAGGTCCTGAATTCCGTCCGCTTCCTCGACATCGACGGCTTTGCGGCGCGGATCGCCTTCCACATTGTTGCTGGTCGTCGCGAGCACGTCCTGCAGCGCCTGCTCGTCGACGTGCAGCACCAAGAGCCCATAGCCGTCGCCGGCCTGAACGCCGCCGAGCTGATCGGTCATGAAGAAATCCCACTCGGCGCCGGCGTACGAATCGATGTCGTCACCGGGCGATAGTTCGCCATCGGCGTCGTGATCGATGAAATTGAACGCACAATCGGCGTTGCGGTCGTCGAATTGGAAGAAGCGTTGCGGCCCGCGCGGCTGCCCGGCGCACGTTTGGATGTGCGGCCCATCGGGATCCTCGAGCACGTACGACACCAAGAAGTATTCACGTTCCGAAATCCGCACCCGCACGACGGTGGAATCCGCCGTACCGCGCTCGAGGTCGCGAAGCGCTACCGTGGCATCGGCGTTCACCTCGACCGGATCGAGCCACCCCATGAGCAGGCGGTTGAAGGCGCTCGGCTGGGCCGGAATGAAGCCATTCGCGACCCACAGCCCATACGCCATGACATCGAAGTTTCCGAGCCCCTGCGAATCCGGCACCGGCGACGGTGTCGAGTCGAAGAGTGGAATCAGTCCCAGGCGCTGCCCGATTTCGTGCGCGTAGACACCGAGACTGCCGAGACGCGTGTTGTCCGGTGGATGCAGATCTTGGACTTGCCACTCGGGTAGCACCACGACGTTGCGCACTTCGACGCCGTCGGCGGTCGTGATCCCGGTCGCCGTGCTGTCCGATCGCGACAGCACCTCATGAAATGTCCGGTCGTCCAAGAAGCCGGACCAAATTTGGGTCGGCGAATCGCCGTTGATGTCGGATTCCTGGCCGGGACCCGCGTGCACGACGATGACGCCGTCATAGCCCGAAAAATCCACCACGCTGTCGGCGGCTTGGACGGCTTCACGCGTCAGTTCGACCATCGAGCTGTCGTAAATCGCCACGTCGCCGTAGCTCGGCTCGGGATGCGCGGCGCGCGCCACGACATCGGCCACGTCGACGCGCAACCCCAAGCGGCCCTTCGATGCCGCGTCGAAGTACTGCGTCACGTAGTGAAACTGGGTCTGGTAGTAGAAGCGGTCGTGGCGCTGATCGGCGGGCGGCGACGCCCCGAAGGCGAGATCGGGAAATTCGATCCTGAGCGCCAGCAAACGCACGCTGTCGACGCCGGCCGCCTTGTGCGGCAGAAGCGCACCGGCGGCGAGCCGCGCTTGCAGGCGCGCGAGGTTGTCGCGCGAAACGCTGTGCGCCGGCGGCACGCTGCGCCCGTGCTTGTGGGGCGCCAGCGGTGACGCGAACGCCACCGAGTGGAGCCCGAGAAAACCAGCGAGCGCGACCAGCGGAAGCCAACGATTGCGCACAGGTCTCCTCGCAAGGCGCCACGAACGAGCCTCAGCGTAGGGCGGGCTGGAACCCCGGTCAAGACGCGCCGCGACCCGTGGCCTCGGCGCCCGGGCGCCGGGGCTGAAAAAGAAGGCGGGAACCCCTCGCCGCCCGCAATGCCGCCCCTGATCGGCACCACAGGTTACTCAGGGTTCCCTCACGAACCGGCAGACGGTCACGGACCGACCAGGCGACGCGGACCAAGGAGTTTCCTTGGGGGTCAAGTTCCACCCGCGTGCTGTCGAAGCCTGGGGGCTCGGTCTCGCTTTCCGCGTTCCGGCCGGCCGTTACCTTTCTGTACGGCGGTCGCGACGCCGGGCGCGTTCGGCGTCCGTCAATCCATCGGCGCCGCGTCGCGCGATCGCGACACGCGGCATCTCGAAACGGCGGGCACGGGGCCGATCCACGCTCTCCGCCGCCGGAGTCGCGACGCGTCGCGCTCCGTCGTCGAGATCGCGATCGCCTTCCCGCGACGTCGCTCCACGTCGCGGGCCGTCGACGGAAGGGGCCCCGTACTCCGCCGCGTCACGTTGGTGCCTGCCCGCATCGACGCCCACTTCGCGCCGGCGCCGTTCACCCGGGACGGGACTCCGGTTCCCCGGTGACGGCCTCGGCTCGAAGTGCGCTTCGGCGTGCCGCAGCACGCGACGATCGTTCTGGTAGACGTACAGTGGTCGGTACACCGGCCGGCAATACCGGCCGCCGCGCTGCCAATCCCAGGCCAGTTCGGCGCGGACTTGCGTCCACGGACCGTGGTAACCGCGATAGCGGCCGGCGCACACGCCGCACAAATACGCCGGATGCGAGCCCGCATGCCCGACGCAGTACCACGCGGCGTGGGTCGCGAACGCCGCCTTGTCCCAGTCCGGGAAAAGCAACCGGTTCACATCGTTGAAACCATCGAGTGGATCGCCTTGCACCCGCAGCGGACTGCCGTCGCGCCACCAATCACACCGGCCGTCGCCGGCGACGAGTCCGATGCCACGCCAATCGAACGGCACCGGGCTCGCAACGGCCTGCACATAGACGATCCCCTCGACGCCGCAATCGGCGATCGGATACGCGACACTGCGGCCGTCCAAACGCACCCGCTCACCCGCCGGCACGAATCCGTCCGCGCTCCAGAAGCGCGGGAAGAGCAACCGAACCCAGCCCTGCGGGTCGATGGCATACACCGCCACGTATGCATCCGAATCGACTTGGAACGACAGGCGTGCCGTTTCGCCCGCCTGCACAACGGCGCCGGAACCGCCTGCAATGCGCAGATCGAGTTGCACGTCGCCGCCATACCACGCGTCCCAGTCCGGGCGCGGCGGATGAGCGGTTGCCGCGGCCGGCAACGCCACGCACGCCGCGATGCACCACAGGCGAGAAGCGTGCTTCATCGCGCCACGCTCCGTTCCGAGCGGCTGTGTACGGGGCCGTTGCCGGCTCCCAGGTGCGGCTTGAGTTCCAGGCTGTTGGGTTGGATTTGATACGCCCAGTCGAGCAGCACCGAATCCCCGCTCAAGCCGACGACGCGCACCTTCGCGACATTGAACGGTTCGACATCGTTCCCCGACCGCGTTTCCTCGTACAGCTTGAGGAGGATCACATGCCCCATCTGCAGAGGCACCACCGACACCGGCGACCAGGTCGACTCGTCGAGGTGGCCAACGCGGTCGTCGTCCAAGTTGAAGACGCCGAGATCTTGAAGTTCGACCACACTCGGTTGCCCGGTGCGCAGCACCGGGCGGCCTTCCCAGGCGTAGTACACATCGGCGAACAAGCTGTTGGACTCGAGCGCATAGCCGTAAGGAGACCGCGAAAAATCGTAGCCGCTCTCCGCGTGGCGGGTGCCGTTCGCGTCATAGAGGCGCAAATCCCGGCCGGCCGGCCGCGGCGTGTCGGAGGCGACCGACGCATCGCCAAGATCGCTGTGATTTCCGGCGTAGTCGACCGATTCGACGGCGAACCAGTAGGTCGAACCGTTGCGCAGATCGAACGGCACGTCGGCCGGCAACGATGCGCCGCGCACGACCCAGTGGCGTTGCGACACCGGCGCTTCGGCAACGCGGTAATAGTCTTGATCGTCGCGGCTGATCAGGATGCGAAATCCCGCCAGGTCCGCGTCGTGCGGCGGCGACCAGTAGACTGTCACTTGACCATCTCCCGTTACCGAGTAGACGTCGCGCGGTTCGCCGGGAGCGACGTTGTCGTTGTGGTCGAGCACGTCGCGCCGGTGTGCGTCGTCGAAGCAGCCGGTGAGCGCAGCCGTTCCGACGAGCGCAATGCAGATTCCAGTTCGCCGCCCGGTCATGAGGTCTCCCCGCGAAACAGCTTGTGGCGCGCACCATGAACGTGATTCACGCCAACGCTTGGTCCACAGGAACAGGCTCCCGACCGCTCTCGAGACAATTTCGTCCGATCGACACCCCAAGGCGCGGTTTCCGAGACCGCACCTGCAGTGATGCTTCCGCAACCGACATGCCAGTGGACGGCAGTTCCGCCACGCGCCGCATTTCGCGCTCGACCGGCGGGCGCATTCGCAGCAGATGCTGGCACTTGCGTCGGCGGCGCCGGCGCGCGCCGGGCAGTGGCGCGGCGCCGCGTCCCGGTCTCGAACTCACTCTTGTTGTTGTCATGCCTGAACACCTTGTCTACTTTCCGACACAGTGCCACGCGAATCCCGCGCGGCCCGGCCGACTCGCACGACGGAGAGTGGAATGCCCCTCGCACCGGCTCCGGAACTCGCCTGTCCGCGTTGTTCCGGCCACTTGGAACCGGGCCCGGGCAGCGCGCGCTGTTCCCAGCATGGCGAGGTCGCCCGCCTCGACCCGCACGGGGTCTGGGTGTTCGACGCGTCGGACACGTACTGGGGCGAGGTGGACCGCGGCCTGATGCAGCGGGTCCTCGCCACCGCCCGGGCCCACACCTGGCGCGCGGCGCTCGAGACCGAGCTGCGGCCGGTGCATCCAGGCCTCATGAACTACGTCCACCATCCGGCCCGCGCCGACTGGCACGTGCTCTTGCCGCTGGATCGCGAACACACCGTGGCGTTGGATGTCGGTGCCGGTTGGGGCGCCAACAGCTTCGGGATCGCGCCGCACGTGCGGCGGGTCTTTGCGGCCGAGAAAGTCGCCGAGCGCGTCGAGTGGATTGCGTTGCGCGCGGCGCAGGATGGGATTTCGTCCGTCATTCCGGTGCGCGCCGATCTGCAGTCGCTGCCCTTCGCGCCGGGCAGCCTGGACGTCGTGGTGGTGAACGGCGTGCTCGAATGGGCCGGCCTCGCCGATCCGAACGCGCCTGGCGGGCGCCCGGCGAATCCGCGCCTGCTGCAGGAGCGCTTTCTCCGCCAGCTTGCCACGCTTCTGCGCCCGGGCGGCTGGCTCTACGTCGGCATCGAGAACCGCTTCGGCCATATGTTTCTGCGTGGCGCGCCCGACCATCAAGGACTGCGCTACACGAGCCTCATGCCGAAGCCCATGGCGCGGGCCTACACTTGGCTCCGCGCCGTGGCGTCACCGCGCACCCATCACGTCGAACGGGACTACCGCACTTGGATCTACTCGTTCACCGGTTACCCGGCATTGCTCGAGCGGTGCGGTTTCACCGACGTGCAGCGCTATGCGGCGGTACCCGGCTACAACGTGCCGGCGGTGCTCGTGCCGCTCGCGACGCGCGGTCCGATGCGTTACCTCACACAACGCGTCCGGCCCGCCGCCGGTCCGCGCGCGCACTTGCGACGCCGGATGTCGCAAGTTCTCGCCGACACGGGGCTCGAAGCCTGGCTGACATCGTGTTATGCGCTGACCGCGCGGCGCCCCGGGCGTGACTCATGATCGAGCGCATCGAGACCGAATTGCGTGCTGCGTGGTCACGGCGCGGCGAACCGGCACCGCGCCGCGTGCACTGTCTCAAATTCGGCGCCGCCAACTACGCGAACCCCGGTACCGCCTTGGTGTTTTTTGCGTTTCGCGACGCCGCCGCGCAACCGGCCGCGGTGGTCAAGGTGGCGCGCGATGCCGCCGGTGATTCCGCCGTCGAGCGCGAAGTCGAGTCGGTGCAGAGCCTGCGCGCCCGGGTTGGGGCGGTGTTGGCGCGGCTCATTCCGGAGCCGCTGGCGGACGGCGCAGTGAACGGCCGCGCTTTCGGGGCGTGGACCGCGCTCGGCGGCACCGCCGACTTGCACCATGTCGACGGGCCGCGCGGCGCGCGCCGCAGCGAATCACGCATCGCCGCCGCCCTCGGTTTCCTGCGCGACCTGCAACGGGCAACGCCGGCCGCACCGGTCCGTGCCGCGGAGTGCATCGGACCGTGGGATGCGGTCCGAGCCGAACTCGCCGCGGCGGGCAGCACACCGGCTGGCTTGGAGAAATTGGCCGCGGTGGCGGCGGCCGCGTGGGAAACGCCGTGGCCGGCCGCACTCGCGCATGGCGATTTCTTTCCCGGCAACATTCTCTTCGACGCGCGCCAAGTGACCGGCGTGGTGGACTGGGCGACGGTGGTGCTCCGAGCGCCGGTTTGGCTCGATTCGCTCGGGTATGAACTGAGCTTCGCATTGCATGCGCTGTCGCGTGGCCGCGGCGCGGAGACCGCGGAGCGTCGGGCCACGGCAGCACTCGGACCATTTGCCGCCTCCGGCACCGAGCTCGCGGCGGCGGGCGTCGACGCGGGCTGGGGTTCGGCGGCACGCGTGCTGGCGGTTGCGGCGGGAGCGGTGCGCGAAACCCGCGGCGGCGCGGCGCGGCGTGGCGTGGCGGAGTTGTGGCTGCGGCTCCTTGAACTGGAAGCACGCGACTTCGGCGGGCGCGGCGCGCCATAAAAATGGGCCGCCGCGATTGCGACGGCCCACTCCGGAGGCCCGAGCCAGTATGACGTTCGTCCCACTGTCACCGAGTTCTCGCCTCAACCCGGTGTCGTTCCCCCGTCTCCGCTCGTCACGGAGCACGGCTTCATGAATGTCGGCGCAGAGGTTCGGCGAGGGCGACACGGTAAAAATTCGCTAGGGGGAAGCACGAGGCCGGGATGGAGCGCCAATCCCCACACTGGCGTCCATCCCTAAGCCCCAGCTTTCCGATCAACCCGCGAATCTCGAACGGTCGACCTGAGATTCGCGAGTCACGCATCGATGCGAACAGCTACCTACACAGCACCCGCCGTGCCAAACAAAGTCGACGATGCAATGGCTTATTTTACAGCACGTTACAGGTATAGCCCGGCGGGGATCCCAAAACGCCGCCGAAAATTTGCGGGGAACTGTGAAATTTATTCATAGCCGCGGCGGGTGGTTTGTTGGAAAGCGTTGATTCTACGGCAGTTCGGCTACGAAAAACTTTTACTAGCGGGCGCGGCCCGATTTCGAATTTGGCGCGCCGCGGTTCCCCGCACTGGCGGCGTGGCGCAAAAAAAAACGGGCTGACGCCCGCTCTGAGCCTCCAGTTGGGCTCGGCTGCCCCTTTGGCCGCAACTCACATTTCGCCTGGCTCGACGGCTGAACCGTACAGTTTGATCTTCTGCAAGAGGCTTGGATAGCTGATCCCGAGCATGCGCGCCGCTTCGGATTTGTTGCCATCGGAACGGCGCAGGCAAACTTGGATGAGATGCGACTCGAGTTGCGCGACGTGTTCGCGCAGCGTCAAACCACCGGGGTCCGCTGCCTCGTCGACGCCGTCGGAGAGCGCCTTGAGTTCGTCCGGCAGGTGCCGCACGGTAATCGGCTGGCGATCGTCCGCCAGAATGACCGCCCGCTTGATGCATTTTTCGAGCTCCCGCACGTTGCCCGGCCAGGCATAGGCCTCGAGCAGTTGCATGGCCTGGCGCGACACACCGGGAATGGTCTTCTGCATCTCCACCGTGAACCGGCGCAGGTAGTGTTCGACGAGCGGCTTCACATCGCCGCGGCGGGCGCGTAATGGCGGGATCGTGATCGGGAAATCATTCAACCGGTAGTACAGATCTTCGAGAAACAAACCCTGGCTCACGAGTTCCTTGATATTGCCCTTCGTCGCCACGATGACCCGCACATCGACCTTGCGGAAGACGTTCGAGCCGACCGGACGCACTTCGGAACTGTCGAGAAACTGCAAGAGTTTGCCCTGCATGAACAGCGACGTCTTGCCGACCTCGTCCAAGAAGACCGTCCCGCCCGTGGCGGCTTCGAGCAAGCCCATTTTCTCGGAGTCCGCGCCCGTGAAAGCGCCGCGCGCGTGCCCAAAGAGTTCGCTTTCGAGCAGCGGTTCCGGGAGCGCCGCGCAGTTCAGGGCCACGAACTTGCGGCCGCGCCGTTCGCTCGCCATGTGAATGCCGTGGGCCAGCAACCCCTTGCCGGTGCCGGTTTCGCCGGCCAGCAGCACCGTGCAGGTGCTCGCGGCCACCTTCTGCGCCAAACCCATGACCCGGAACATCGACGCATCAGTGGTGATGAGACGGCGCATGGCCGGATGCAAATCGTCGCGTCCGGTTTGCACTTCGGGCGCTTGCAGCTGTTCGCGATAGTGCTCGGCCACCAACACGCCCGCCATACTCGCGAAAGTCGCCACGACGTCGACGTCGTCGGGGCCAAAGGGCCGCGGCGCTTGGGCCCGCGCCCGCTCGACATACACCACACCGATCACGCGTTCGCCGGCGCACAGCGGATGCCAAATCACTGCGCCGGCGCGCGCCGCCAAGTCCGCAAACTGGCTCGCGAACGCACCGTCGACCTGGGCGAGCACCCGCGGCCGGCAACCGTCACTCATCATCGCGCCGGCGAGTCCGAGCGCTTCGTCGGCACCGATGCCGCTTGTACCGTGCAGATGCGCCGCCGCCTCACCCGGAAAACGCAGCGCCAAGAACGCCGACGACGCGCCGACGCGATCCCGCAATGCTTCGAGCGACTGGCGCAAACCGGGCTCCAGGTCATTGGCCGAACGCGCCAGCGCATACAAATCCGAAAACAACTGCGTCGCGCCGCCGGGACCGTGGCTTGAACGGGCGACGAGCGCACTTTCCAGGTCACGGCGCAGGGCCTGCGCCTCGCCCAGGAAACCGAACGTGGGATTGTCCTCGCACAGCCGCTCGACGTCGTACAGGGCCAGGAGTCCATCGTCGTATTCACCGCGCCCGAGATGGGCGCGCGCGATCACGAGCCCCGCCGCGCAGTAGCCATGATCTTCTTCGAGCGCGTGCAGGGCTTCGGAGGCCGCGGCACCTTCGTGGGCGGCGCGCAACAGCCCTTCGGTGTCGCCCTGCGAGCAATGCAACCGCCCCAATTCGATACGGCTCCATGCCGCTTCGAACGGATTCGCGGTGCGCTCGAAGGCGGTCACACTGGCGGTCAGACACTTGATTGCCTCGGCGTGGTGCCCGAGTCCCGCTGACGCGAGTCCGAGAGTGCGGAGGATGAAACCCACTTCGTGCGTGTCGCCACAGGACTCGCAAACCTTCAATGCACGGCGGGCAATCGCGACGGCCTCGGAGCGCAGCCCGCAGCGCAGTTGCAATTCGGCCTGGCGGCGCAGGATCTCGCCGACGACGTCACCCTTGGGGGCGAAGGACCGCGCCTTCTTGAGCCCCGACTCGTAGTTCTCGCGCGCCTCGGCCAAGCGGCCCTGGGCGAACATCGAATCGCCGAGGAATTCGTCGGCGAGCGCCAGCGAGCGCGCCATCTGATGCCGCTCGGCGACAACGCGCGCCTCGAGCAGATATTTTTCGGCCTGCGCGTACTTCCCCATCGCAATGAGGACGCGGCCCAACGAATTGAGGCAACTCACCACGGTACCTTCGTCGCCCAGCGCACTCGCCAGCCGGCGCGCGCGCCGCAAGTGCGCCACGGCTTCGTGGAACTCGCGAGTTTTGGTGTAGACGATGCCGAGATTGCCGAGCGTGCGCGCCAAACGCCGGGTCACTCCGAGACGCTCGGCGATATCGCGCGCCTGGGTCAGCGAACGAATCGCTTTGTCCCACTGGCAGGCGTTCTTGTACGCCAGCCCGAGATTGTTCAAGACATCGGCGATGCCCTCTTGATCCTCGATCCGGCGATACGCCGCCAGGGCGTCGAGATTCAATTGCTCGGATTCCGCGGCGCGTCCGAGACGCAGGTTGCAGCATGCGGCGACGCTCAGCACGAAGGCGTATTCGCGGTGAGCGGCCGTCGCCTTGAGGATTTCGAGAGCGATGCGGGCGTCTTCGAGGGCCGCTTCGTGCCGCCCCTGCGAGCACAAGAGATCGGCGCGCCGCCCAAGCATGAGACCATGCTCGAGTTCGTATTCGTAGCCCTTCAGGAACAAGCGGGCGCGTTCCAGGTACGTCTGCGCTTGCTCGAGCTGGCCGCGCGAGCGCAGGCAATCGGAGATCTTGCGGTTCAAACGGGCCGCGACCGTGGGATCGAATTCGACCTCGGTGCCGAGTCCGCGCAGCGCATCCTCGTAGTACTCGAGCGCCGGCGAAAAGGCCTCGGTACCGAAATGGACGTCGCCGACTTCCTCGAGAGCAGCCAAGGACGCGGCCGACTCCCGGCCGTTGGGTTCCCCTGGATCGTGGCGATCGCGACTCAGCATGGATGTCCCTTGGCGTTCAACCGAATGCCGCTTCGCTACGCTCGGAACCTGGACCACATCTTGAAACCTTCACGAATCTGCATCCACAGGTCCTGGAAGTCCCAGTCGCGTTGCGCCCCACCTTGATTCGGCGCGACGCCGGTCGTGGGCACTCCACCGCGCGGCGGCAGCGCCGTCCGGTTCGGCATGTCGTCATCACCCGGAGTGGTGATCGGCGTGCGCGGATTGGGGAGCGCCGGCTGGTTGCGCGCCCGAGTCACGAGTTGGCTGTATGAAGATTGATCGGCCGCGCGGAGGGGAGAGACCGCGACGGCAAGCAAGACCGCGGAGACCAGAAGCGACGCTGGCCAAAACCGCTTGAGCATGGCCCAAACTCCTTCCGCACCGACGGCCCCGAGTGGGACTCGTACTGGCGAGGGCCCGGCATCGAAAGCCTTCCGCGTCGCCCCAACCCGAATCCGAAAGTTCAAGGGCATCCTCCGAAACACGACACGGATTACTCGAATGATAACACGCCGATGGGGGGCGTCAAGTGACCCGCGCCGGATTTCCGCGCGCCGGGCCGCGAAACCCGTTGCGGCACGGGAGGGTACAGGCCCGCCCACCGCTGCGGTCGCCCCTGCGGGGGCATGCGTCTTGCCCTCCCGAAGGCAAGCCGAAAGGGGCCGCGCGATGTTCCAGGCCGTTGTGGTCGGTATGGCAGGTGTCGTCGATCGACCGGACGCGCTGCGGCGCGCCGAAATCGACGCGGCAGCGGCGTGGGTCGCGGGCCGCGGCGGCGACTTGGATGGCTTCCGCCAGGCCGCCGACCCGGCACTCAGCAATTGGCTCGCGCTCGCGCTGCCGGCGGCCGGACTGGCACCAGACCGTCGGCTGCTGCGCGAGATTTGGTCGGCGGTTCAGGACGCGGTCCCGGCCGCCGAAAGCGCCGCGGTACGCGACTGGCTTCAGCCGCTCCGTGGCAGCACCCGCCTGGCGGTGGTCGATTCCGGCAGCGGACACCGCATGGACCGGTGGCTGGCGCACCTCGGCATTGGCGACTGGTTCGAACGCCGCCTGTGGACCGCAGATCTCGGGCGCGACGCGCGGCCGCCGCGGCCGCTGGCGTTCCGCTGGATTGCGTCGCGCATCGACGTCGCCGCGCACGACTGTCTGTATGTTGCCGGCCGCGCCGAGCTGGCCGCGGCCGCGCAACACGCGGGTTGGCAAGTCTTGCATCTGCCGCGGCCGTTGGACCCGGCGATCGATTGGGATGCCGTGGTCGCAGGCCGTTTGCCGGAGGTTTGTTGAGCCCATGGAAGGCACGCATTCCAGCCCGAGCGGACTCGATCGCCTCGCCGCAGGCGCGCTCCTGCTGGTCCTCGCACCGCTCTTCGCCGGTATCGCGCTCGCCATCCGCCTGGACAGCCCGGGCAGCCCCTTTTGTCTGGAAGAGTGCACCGGCGCCGACGGCCGGTCCGTCACCATCTTCCGCTTCCGCACCGTGCGCCGGGCGGTCCCATACAAAGGCCATGGGGCTGTGGCCACCCACGCCGGCGCAACCCTCACCCGCGTCGGCGCGTTCCTGCACGCCGCGCGCTGGGATGAGATTCCGCAGCTCATCAACATCGCACTCGGCGAAATGAGTTTTCAGAGCCCGCGGCCGGCAGTGGCCGGCGCACCGGACAGTTTTGACGCCACCCGGGCCGGGCACGCGGCAGAGACTTCGGCAAGCGCCGCGGCACCCGTGCCGGCCGCGGCCACGCACGACGCCGCCGCGGCAGACTCCGCACCGCCCGTATCAGCGGTGGCGGTTGCAAGTCCGGCCGGCGCCGTCCTGCCGGGCGTCGCGGCGCCGCTCTTGCCGCTGCTCGTCATCGGTGCCGGCGGCCACGCCCGCGTCCTCATCGACATCGTCGAGAAGCAGGCCCGCTATCGAGTCGTCGGCCTGCTCGATGATCGCACCGCACTCCGCGGCACCAGGTTGATGGGCTATCCGGTTCTTGGCGGCCGTGAAGTTCTCGACGAACCCGGCGCACCATCGCACGCCATCATCGCCATCGGTGCGCCGCGCGCCCGCAGCGTCTGGCAGGAACACTTGGAATCGCGCGGCTTTCAGCTCGCGGTGCTCGTGCATCCGTCGGCGCAGATCGGGCGCGATGTCAGCATCGGTGCCGGCAGCGTTTGCATGGCGATGGTCGCGATCAACTCCGGCGCGCGCCTCGGCCGCGGCGTCATCGTCAACACGTCGGCAAGCATCGACCATGACTGTGAGATCGGACCGTTCGCGCACATCGCACCGGGCGCCCGCCTCGCCGGCGGCGTGCGCATCGGCGACCGCGCGCATGTCGGCATCAACGCCTGCGTCATCCAGAGCCGGAGCGTGGGTGCCGATGCAACGGTCGGCGCGGGGGCGGCGGTCATTCGCGACGTGGCGGCAGGCTCGACAGTCGTCGGCGTGCCGGCGCGTGCGATTGCGGTGCGCAAGACCGAATCCGTTCCGGCGAGTTGAGCGAATCCGTCCCTTCCGCACCTCACATCGCATCCCTTCTCCGCCCGACCCATCCGATTAGCGTCAAGCAGCTGTTCGAGTAGCAGCGGCGGCTACTCCGAACTCTTGGGCAGATCGTACTTCTCGATCTTCTTGTAGAGATTGCTGCGCTGCATGTCGAGCTCGCGAGCGGTGCGGCTGACGTTGCCGTCGTTTTCGGACAGCTTGCGTTCGAGAAAACGTTTCTCGGCCTCGTCCTTGAATTCTTGGAATGTGCGGTGTGTGAACAGGCTGTCGTCGTCGGGATTGCGCGGGCCGACGGGATCGAGTGGCAGATCGACGGCGTCGATCCGGTCGCCGCGGGTCAGGATGAGGGCGCGCTCGACGAGATTGCGCAACTCGCGGACATTGCCCGGCCAGGGGTGCAGCACGAGGCGCTCGATCGCCTGCGACGTCATGGTCTTGGGACGCTGGCCGACGCCTTCGGACAAGCGCTGCAAGAAGTAGTTCGCGAGCAGCGGCACGTCGTCGCGGCGCTCCCGCAGCGGCGGGACGCGAATTGGCACGACATTCAGCCGGTAGAACAGATCTTCGCGGAATTGCCCGGCGCGGGACTCCGCCAATAGGTCTTTGTTCGTGGCGGCAATGACGCGGACATCGACGAGGCGCGTTTCGTTGCCGCCGACCTTCTCGAGCTTGCCTTCCTGCAGGACGCGCAGGACCTTGGCCTGCGCGGCCAGGCTCATATCGCCGATCTCGTCCAGAAACAACGTGCCGCGATCGGCCTGTTCGAACTTGCCGACCCGGTTGGCGATCGCGCCGGTGAAACTCCCCTTCACGTGCCCGAACAGTTCCGACTCGATGAGTTCATCGGGAATCGCGGCGCAGTTCACTTCCACGAACGAATCGGCGGCGCGCCGGCTCTTGGCGTGAATGGCGCGCGCCACGAGCTCCTTGCCGGAGCCGTTTTCGCCGACGATGAGGACGCGCGCGTCGGTGGGAGCGACGCGTTCGATGGTGTCGCGGATGGTCTGCATCGCGGCACTCTGGCCCATCATTTCGTCGTGGCTCGGGTGGGTGCGCCGCAGTTCGCGGATTTCGCGCGCCTGTTGCCGCTGCCGCAGTCCGTTGCGAATGACGGTCAGGAGGCGTTCCTGCTCCCAGGGTTTCTCGAGATAGTCATCGGCGCCGAGTTTCATGCACTCGACGGCGGTCTGCGTGTCGCCATGCGCGGTGACCATCACCACGAACGGTCCGTCATTGCGCTCGCGAATCCGCTGCAACACTTCCAAGCCGTCCATGCGCGGCATCTTGATGTCGAGCAGCACGACATCGACGGGTTCTTCGGCCAGCAGTTCCAAGGCGCGGAAGCCGTCCTCCGCGAGGCGGGTCTCGTAGCCGTTGTATTCGAGCAAGCGTTGCAGCGAAATGCGGATACTGTCTTCGTCGTCGACGATCAAGATGCGCTGGGCCACGCGGGCGCTCCTTCGGTTCGCCCGGCCCAGAGGTCCGCCGGGACCGGCACATCATAGCACTGACCCCTTTTGGAGACACCCGAACTTGCGGGGGCAGGCCCCGGCAGCCTACGCTGGGGATGGAACTCGGATTCGGTCCCGAGCCCCTTTACCCCGCCGACGGAGACTCGATGATCGCGCTGAAAGGGCTCTTGTACGAGGAATTGGCCGCCGCGGTGGCGGCGCTCGGCTTCGAGCGCTACCGCACCGACCAAATCGTCGACTGGATCTATCGCAAGCGCGCCACCGACTTCGGCGCCATGACCAACTTGTCGGCCGAGCAGCGCACCCAACTGGAGTCGGCGTTCGATCTGACGGCCCTGGACGAGATCGCCCACCAAGTCTCGGCGCACGACGGAACGCGCAAATTCCTGCTGCGGGCGCGCGATGGCCAAGCGGCCGAAACCGTCCTCATGCCGATGGACGGCCATCACACCGTGTGCGTGTCGTCGCAAGTCGGCTGCCGTTTTGCTTGCAAGTTCTGCGTCACCGCGCGGCGCGGGCTCGTCCGCAACCTCGGCGCCGACGAGATCGTGCAACAGGTGTTGCATGCGCGGCGCTGGGCGGACGGCGGACTCAACATTGTGTTCATGGGCTTGGGCGAACCGCTCGACAACTTCGACGCGGTGGTCCAGGCGATCCGCGTCCTCACGGCGCCGGAGTTCGCGCCGATCGGCGCGCGCCGCATCACCGTCTCGACGACCGGCATTCCGGATCGCATCCGGGCTCTCGCCGATCTCGACCTGCGCGTCAAACTGGCGTTGTCGCTGAATGCGAGCGACGATGCGAGCCGCAAGGCGCTGATGCCGGTGTCGGGACGCAATTCGCTCCTGGACACGCTCGCGGCGCTGGAGTATTTCGCGGCCCGCACCCGGCATCACGTGACGCTCGAGTACGTGCTCTTGCGCGGCGTCAACGACCGCCCCGAAGACATCCGGCGCTTGCGGGCCCTGGGCGGGGCGGAGAAACCATTCAAGTTCAACGTCATCCCGTGGAATCCCGATCCGCGGCTGAATTTCGAGCGGCCCGATCCGCCGACCGTGGCGGCATTCGCGGCGGCACTCGAGGGCGCGTTCCGTTCGGTAAGCGTGCGCTGGAGCAAAGGCGTCGACATCGACGCGGCGTGTGGCCAACTCTTCGGCAAGCTGCAGGATGGCGGCGCCCCGCGCGCTGCCGCCGGCTGAGCCGCGGACCGCGGCGATGGAAAAGCTTCTCCTCGCACTGACGACCCTTGCCGCGGCGGTGCTGCTCGTAGCGGCGGTTGCGGCGATCCGCAGCGCCCGTCCGTTGCGCACCCGCCTCTTGGTGGCGTTCGTGGCGCTGGCACTCGTACCGTCGCTTCTGACGCTGGTCGCGTTGTGGCGTGAGTTGGCACCACCAGCGCGGCTGCGCGCCGCGCGCGGCGTCGAACGCGCCACCGAAGCGGCGCTCGGGCTGGCGCGCCATACGCTGGCGCTCCGCCATGCAACGGCGCTCGACGGCGCGACGACCGTGGCCGGTCGCCTGGCGATGAACGCCGATTCGATCCCGCCAGGACTCGATCGCATCGCGCCACCCGGTTGCGAAACACTCGTGTACGACGTGCGGGCGCGGCGCTTGCGTGCAACGCACGGCGGCTGGACGCGCGCCGACGCGGAATGGTTCTTGGCGCAACCAGCGCTCGCATGGCCGGGCGCCAATCTTCCACCGCAGCTTCTGTCGACGCCGGATTCCGTCTCCGTCGTCATCGCCGTCGCCCGTGTTCCGGCGCGCCCCGACGAGCGGGTACTGGTCGCGGTGCCGATCGAGCCGCAGGAAGCGCGCGCCCTCGTCTCGGTGGTGGAAAGCGTTCGTCATTCGCAACGCCTCGACTTCTTGGAGGACCTGCGGCGCCGCACTGCAGCGCGCCTCATGGCGGTTTTCGCACTGCTGAACGTCGCGGCAGCGGTCGGGCTCGGCCTGCAGCTCGCGCGCCGTGTCACCCGTCCGATCGAACGCCTGCAGCGCGCATTCGAGTCCGTCGCCGGCGGCGACCTGGGACATCAAGTCGACCTTGGGCGCGACAGCGAGGGTGAGATTGGTGCATTGCTGCACGGTTTCAACCGCATGAGCCGCGATGTGCAAGAGAGCAAATTCGAACTCGTGCGCGCCACACGGCTCGCCGCGTGGCAAGATGTCGCGCGCCGGTTGGCACACGAGATCAAGAATCCACTGACGCCGATCACCCTGTCGATCCACCGTCTGCGCGGCCGCATCGGCGCCGAGGATGCCGTCGTACGCGAATGCCTCGACACGGTGCTCGAGGAGACGTCGCACTTGGAACGGCTGGCGAATGAATTCTCCACTTTCGCGCGCTTGCCGAAGCCCGACCTGCGAACCATCGATCCGGTGCCGGTGTTGCAACAGGTCCTCGACCTCTACTCAGCGCATCCGGGGATCGAAGTGCGGGCGGCCTTCGACGCCATGCCGGCGATCGTCGCCGACCGGGATCAAGTCCGCCAGGTGTTCACGAATTTGGCGAAGAACGCCGTCGAAGCAATGCCCGGCGGCGGCACGCTGCAGGTCGATTGGCATCGCGACGGTGAACGGATCACGATCGTTTTCGCGGATTCCGGCAGCGGCTTCGCGCCCGAAGCACTGGCGCATCTCTTCGATCCGACTTTCACCACCAAACCCACCGGCAGCGGCCTCGGTTTGGCGATCGTGCGCCGCATCGTCGAAGACCACGGTGGCAGCATCGAGGTCGAGAACCGGACGCCGCGCGGCGCCCAAATTCGCGTCCGCCTCCGCGTCGCCATGTGAGCGACGCTGGAGCGCCGCTCTTAGGGGGACTGCCTCAGAGCGGCGCCGGGCTCCGGAATCGCGAACCCCAAGCTGCGACTGGTGCGCTCCTCGGTCACCGGGTCGCGGATCTCGATGACCAGGGCGTAGGAGCCGGCCGCCAGGTCGCGGATGTCGACGGCGAGACTTTGCGGTTCCCGGTCGCGACGCGCCTGCAGTTCGAACGTCGATTCGACGGCGGCGCGGGGTTCGCGGCGGCCCGCGGTGGCAGCGCGGAATTGATTGCCAAAACGCCACGGCGGCGGCTGGACCTGGACGCGATAGGTGACCGCGATCAGCCGCCGCGCCTCGAGCGCGGCGCACGACGGGTAGACCTCGAAATACACCCGCAACTGGCCATCGGTGACCAACGAGTCGACGCGCGGCACCACGACCGCCGTGGCGAGATCCGCGGCCGGCGGCTCGACGGACGGCGCCGTCATGTCTTCGAGCCGGCTCGAACGCCTACCGCCGGCTGCAGCCGCTGTCTCGTCGCGCAGTTCGTACGCCGGCAACAGATCGCTCATCTGCAGTGCATTCAGATTCGGTGGCTCGATCTCGAGCGGCCGTCGCGCTGCGGCGCGCCACCCGGGCGCCGTGCCGCTGGGGGTGCCGGTGATGTCGAGTGCCACCTCGTGCGCCGGCGGCGGCACATCGAACCGCACCCATCCGACCAGGCCGCCGGCGTCCCGGCGGGCGAACTCAGCCCGCTCCGGCGCGACCTCGGCACTCGCTGCCGCCTGGCCGGCAGTGCGCCATGCCGCCGCCCGAAGGTCGATACCTTTCGTCTCCGGTTCAGCATGCACTTCATACACCAGCGCCAGCGTCGTGTGGCCGTGAGCGGCGCGGAAGCGCGCCGCAAGGAAGTGCCAATACTGCGGCGCACGGCCAAGGTCGATGGAGGTGCGGTCGGGAGCCTGATCGAATGGTTCGCGAGCACTGAAATCATCGCCGGCGCCGCGCCGGACCAGCACGTAGTCGCCGTTCAAGTACTCGTCGAAGAACATGAAGGACATGGGGTCGCCGTCGATCTGCGGATAAATCCATTTCAAGATGCGTGAACCCGAGTCGCGCGTCATCTTGTCGGGCCGCCCCCAGCGCACATACACGACGCCGCGATCGGTTTCGTTCCCGGGCCGCCGGCGGCGCGCCGGCTCGAACCAAAAATCGGCTTCAATGATGCGCGCCACGTGCTCGATCAAGCGCTCGTTGACGAGAGTCGTGGGGGTCGGATCGCAGCGCCACCAATACTGCTCCGAGATCGAGTCGCGTTGGGACTGGGTGTAGAGACGATAGGCGCCGAGGCTATCGGGTGGCAGAACGCGGCCGGCGCCAGTCCACACGGCGCGATCGTCCGGCATCATGCAATCGAGGGCGCGCGTCAAACTCGCGGCCGCCGGCTCCGGCCGCCGGGCGCGTTCTTCGATCGCCGCCCCAAGGAGGGCAAAACGCGTTTCGCAGCCGGTCCGCGCCGCGACCGGCGCGCACAGGGCGCGGGCCGCATCGACGTCACCGCGCCCGAACAGTTGCAAGCAAGCGAGGCGATAGCGCACTTCGTCATCGTTCGGGTTGGCAGCGAGTGCACGCCGGAAGCAGCGCATGGTGCTGTCGCACAGCGCCGCCGACTCGAACTCTTCACGATAGTCCTGCAGCAATTCGAGTCCGAGCGTCGCCCACGCCGTGCCGAGGGTCGAATCGAGTGCCACCGCCCGCCCCAGCACTTCGATGCTCTCGTGGTGGTAGCCCTGCGTGTGCAGCACACCGCCGAGCGCTTCGCGGTAGACGCCGTTCTGCGGCGCGCGCGCCACCGCATCGCGCAGCGCCTTGGCCGCCAAGGCGCGCGCTTCGGGGCTGCGGCCGCGGGCCTGCAGGCGGCCGAGATGGAACAGGATGCGGTCGTCATGCGGGTGTTCGAAATGCGCTCGCTCGAGCAGCTTCAGCGCCGCCGCGCTGTCACCCAACGCGAGCGCGTCGAGTCCGTCGGCAAACAGAATGCTGCCACGCGCCGCGCCCATGCCGCAGCCCGCTTGCCCGCCGGCGGCAACGGCCACCGCAGTCACGAGCCCGGCGGCGCAAGCGACACGCCGCCATGCCCGCCAACGAGTGTGTCGCGAACCGATTTGCATGCCGTCATGGTAGGTGGTGCGGGGGTGGCGCGCAACCGCCGCACCTTGGATATCGGCTACAATGCGGCGAGGGAGGACGCATGACGCGCATCTTGATCGTCGACGACGAAGCGAACATCCGCAAGTTGCTCCGCGGCGTCTTGAGCGACGAAGGTTACGACGCCGAAGACGTCGGATCGGGGGAGGAGGCCATCGAGCGTTTACGGGCCCACTCCGAAGCCTACGACGCCGTGCTCCTCGACATCGCGCTGCCGGGGATGACCGGCGTCGATACCCTGGCGACGATCCGCGGCCTCGCCACGCCACCTGTGGTCCTCATGATGAGCGGCCACGGCACCCGTGAAACGGCTTTTCAGTGTGCCAAGCACGGGGCGTTCGACTACATCGAGAAGCCGCTCACGGCCGAACGCCTGCTCGTGTCTCTCGAACGCGCCCTCGGTTGGCGGCGCGATCAGATCGAAAAGGCCGAACTGGTCGACCGGCTTGGCGGGCCGCAGTTGCTCGGCGAGTCCGGTCCCATGAAGCAACTCGTACACGAGGTGCGAAGGGCCGGCTCGAGCCAAGCCCGCATCCTGGTCTTGGGTGAGAACGGCACCGGCAAGGAACTCGTCGGCCGCGCCATTCATCAAATCAGCCCACGCGCCGCCGGGCCGTTCGTGCGGCTCAATTGCGCTGCCATTCCACGTGACCTCATCGAGTCGGAACTCTTCGGCCACGAGAAGGGCGCGTTCACGGGCGCCGTGGCGCAAAAGCGCGGCAAGTTCGAATTGGCCAATCGCGGCACGCTTTTCTTGGACGAGATCGGCGACATGAGCCTCGACACCCAGGCAAAGCTGTTGCGAGTCCTCGAGGAGAACGAAATGGAGCGTGTCGGCGGCACCGAGACGCTGCGGCTCGATGCGCGCGTCGTCGCCGCCACGAACAAGAATCTCGCCGCTGCGATCCAAAAGGGTGCCTTCCGTGAGGATCTCTATTTTCGCATCGCGGTGATCACCATCCATGTGCCGCCGCTCCGCGATCGCGGCCCGGACATCGTGGCGCTGGCGCAGCATTTCTTGCAGCTCTATTGCACGGAGAACGGCCGCACCGTCAAACATCTGGCGCCGGGCGCCGCGGCGTTGCTCGGGCAGTACGCTTGGCCGGGTAACGTGCGCGAATTGCGCAATATGATGGAGCGCTTGGTCATCATGCTCGACGAGGACACGGTGGACGTGGCGCACGTCCGGCCGCTCCTGCTCACCGGGTCGTCCCCCGAACAAGCCGCGCCGGCCGGGTCCCTGCGCGACAGCCTCGAGGGATACGAACGCGGGCTCATCGAACGCGCCCTCGCCGCTTCGAGCGGCAACATCGCGCAAGCGGCGCGTGGGCTGGGTTTGGACCGCGCCAACCTGCACCGGAAACTGCGGCGCTTCGGACTCATCGCCAAGGGCGCGACGGACGACGACGAGTTGGACCCAAGCGGCGTTCGGTAGTCGGTTCCCGTCGTCACAACGACAGCCGCCGGTGTCGTCTCGACATCCGGCTCACTTCCAGTCCGGCCCACCGCCTGTTGCATAACTTCCTGTCAATACGATCCTTCCGCAAAACGCCTCGGGACTTCCGCCGAGGGCACACCGAATGCTTTATGGGCCTGGCGAGCGGGTCCGCGAACACGCTCTCGTTTAGTCAACCGACACCCACGGGACAGATCCCCTCCGGCGGACCCGCTCACCGAATACTTGGCAGGAGGACCGTACGTGCGCCGCAGCAAACTCCAAGGGTCCCTCACCGCACTGGCGCTCGCCGCCGGATGCGCGCTTGCGGGCCGCGCCGTCGCCTCCGATCTCGGTCTCGACGACTTGTTCCCCCATGCCCACTCCGGCCGCGTCGTGTTCAGCGTCGAAGCCCCCGAGGACGCTGCCGTGTCGCTCGTTGGTGACTTCAACCACTGGGACGACAAAGCGACGCCCATGCGCCATGTCGGCCGCGGATTGTTCGAAGTCGCGATCGAGCTCGAGCCGGGCGGCCATTCGTACAAGTTCGTCGTCGATGGCCGCCGGCGTCTTGACGCTTCGAACCCGGAAGAAGTCAGCGATGCGGACGGCGCCGTCAATTCGCGCCTGACGGTGCTCGACAACGGCCGCGTGTCCGAGCGCAGTCACTGGCAACACCATCCGCGCCGCCGCCGTGACGTCGGCATCCCCTATTCGCATGCGAACTTCGAAGTCAACGGCAACATGTCGTTCAATCGCGTCGACGGCACCAGCCTGTGGCTCAAGCCGTCGTACCGCGCCACCGACGACTACACGCCGGAGTTCGATGCGTCGTTCGGCTACGGCTGGGAAAGCGAACGCATGACGATCGATGCGGACTTCGCGCAGCCGGTGGCTCCGAACCGCCTGGTGTTCGTCGGGCTCCACTTGATGGACGGCACCGCCTACGACAATCAGTCGGAAGTGGGCATCGGCGAGAACACCATGGCAGCGCTGCTCTTCAAGCACGATTTCAACGATTACTACGACGTGCGCGGCGTGGAGCCTTATGTGCGACTCCACTTGCCCATGCGCTCGACACTGCGGGTCGCGTACGCATCCGAGGACTACTCGAGCCTGGCGTCCGAGACCCAGTGGAGCTTCTTCAAGGCAGGCCGCGATCGTTTCCGTCCCAACCCACACCTCTTCTTGCTCAGCGACCCGGACGGATTCGGCGGCGAGGGACGCTTGAGCGCGACGCGCTTCGAACTGATCACCGACACGCGCCGCGCCCGGCATGTCGGTACGGTCGGCTTCTACGGCCGCGGCTTCTTCGAAGTGGGTGGCGGCGACTTCGACTACGCGCGCTGGATCGCCGATGGCCGTGCCTACATGCGGCTCGGCCGCCCGGTCCACTTGGCGGTGCGGGTGCGCGGTGGAGCACGCGTGGCGGGCGATGCGATTCCGTCCCAGAAGCTCTTCTATGTGGGCGGGCTCGGCACGGTCCGCGGGCATGCGTTCCGCGCCCAGTACGGCGACCGCGAACTGCTCGGTAACCTCGAATACACATTTCTGTTCGACCGGATGAATCACGGTGCGGTCGTTTTCTACGACGCCGGCACCGCTTGGAACTCGGATCAGGCGCATTGGCGCGACACCGATGTCCTGCAAGCGATCGGTTTTGGCTTCAAGAGTTCGGACGACGATTTCCAGGTCAACATGGCCAAGCCGATTGGCCAGTCGAAGGGTGCGATCGAGACGACGGTGCGGTTGAACAGAACGTTCTGACGCCGCGCCATCAGAAGAGAACGCTGCGGGGGGCCGGTTGGAGAAGGACGAGCCCTCGGGCCGGGCGCGTCATGTGCTGGCCTCCCCTGGCGACACGCGCCCGCCGGCAATGCCGGCGGGCGTGTTGCTTTCAGGCGCTGGATTGGGCGTGCATCGGCGCCGACGATCCCCGTGCTAGACTGCCACCTTCGTGACGTGAGTCTTGAAAACACGGACACGGCGCGAAGGGCAGCTTGGTGAAGGCTCCGGCGTTTCTGACCGCGCTGATGATTCTTGGCGCTGCGGTCTGCACGGCGAATGCGACGCAGGTGCGCATCGAGCGCATCGGCGCGACCTCGCAGAGCTACGTGTTCGTCGATTACAGCGTCGACAACCCCTTCGAAGACAAAACGCTCGAGGCGATCCGCTCGGGCCTCCCGAGCACCCTCACTTACACCATCGAAGTTTGGCGCCAACGGCCCGGCTGGTGGGACAAGCTCGAGGAAGCGCGCGAGTTCCAGTTCCGGGTGCTGCGCGACCTGCTGAACGATCAATACGTGCTGGCTTCACGCGAAGATGTGCGGCGCTTCCCGGGCCTCGATTCGCTGTCGGTCGTCGCCTGCGCGCACCGGCGTGAGTACCTGCGGCCGCTGGCGCCGGACAAACCGTACTACGTGGTGGTGAGCGTCAACTTGGCACCGCTGTCGATCGACGACCTGCGTGAACTCGAGACCTGGCTGCAAGGCACGATCCGCACCGGCGAGGGCGAACGCGGCGGCATCACCGGGCTCTCCGGCACGATGGTCGGCATGCTGTTATCGGCGACGGGATTCGGCGATCAAACGGTTCGCCGCCGTTCGGTGACCTTCGTACCCCAGGAGTTGCCGCGCGTCCAAGGCGTCGAACCGCGGGCGATCGCCGGCAGCGGCCGCGACAGTTCGGGGACGCGCCACGCTCCTTGACACCCGCCAGGCGGGCGCGCGTTCAGGTGAGCGCGGCGGCGGCGGCGGGGAAATTCGCGGCGAGCCGCTGGCGCACCGCGGCGCGCAGATCACGGCTCACCGCCGCTGCGGCCTGCGCCCCGTCCACGACCGCCCACCCGTCACGGGTCGCGAGGCGCGTGTAGTGGGAGCGTGCTTCTTCGAGCAACCGCATGTCGCGTTCGTAGTCGTCGCGGCCGCTGGCCTTGCGGCGGTAGGACTCCGCCGGCTGGATATCCACGAGAATGGTGAGGTCGGCGCCGAGCAGGCCCCTCTCGAGGCCACGAAGCCACGTTTCGTCCAGGCCCTGTGACAATCCATAGACCACGTTCGAAGCCGTATAGCGGTCGACGCAGACAAGCGCGTTCGCCTCACACAGATGGCGCAGCTCGGTATCTTTTTCCCAACGATTGGCGGCGAACAACATGGCACGCGTGCGGGCGTCGCTGGCAATGCCATCGCTCAGCAAGGAGCGGATGAGACGGCCGATCGGCGTTTCGTAGTCCGGATAGTGGCGCACTTCGGACCGCAGACCGCCGGCCGCGAGCGCTGACTGCAGCGATCGCGCTTGGGTTTCCTTGCCCGCTTGATCGATCCCCTCGAGCACAACGAGTGCGCCGCGCATACGGTGCGTCCATCCGGTGTGAGTTACGAGCGTGCGGGACCGCAGCAGAACTGCGGCCGGCGACACCCTAACACCGGGCAACGGGTCGCGTCCAGGGGAGGCGCATTCAGCGCACAAGAAGCATTTTGGCGGAGAATGTCCGGTTGGCGTAGTCGAGCCGCGCGAAATAAACCCCGCTCGCGACCGGCGTACCGGTCTCGGCGCGGCCGTCCCACGCCAACCGCAGCAGGCGCGATCCGGGGGTCTGCGCGTACAGGTGGCGGACTTCGCGGCCCTGCGCATCGAAAACCCGAACGGTCGCCGGCAGCGCCGGCGCCGCCTCGAAGTCGACGCGAATCTCGGTCGAGGGGTTGAACGGATTCGGCGCCGCCGTCAGGCGCGCCACGACTCCGGTGGCGCGCATTTCGCAGAGCCCGCGGACGAAGGCTTCGAGTCCCTCGACATCGCCCGGCAGGGCAAGGTCCTCGTTCTCGATGCTGCCGCTGTAGTTGGCGCGCGTACCGCCGAACAGATAGCGGAAGTCTTCGGCAAAGATCTCGTGCGGACGGTTCTTGTGCACGCCGGCCGCCGCGTAGGTGCGAGTGTCGGCGATCCCGCGGCGGGTCGCATAGTCGTGCCATAGCGGCGCATCGCGATCCGACATCCAGCGATACTGATACACGTGTCCGACTTCGTGGGTGATGGTGAAGTGCACCGCGTAGTCGCTCACCTCGCGCACGCCGGGCGACAGGAAGACCATGCCTTCGCGGGCGGAACTGTCGAGGATGCTGCGGCGCGGATAGGGCAGAACGAAGACCTCGACTTGCAGATCGGCGTTGGTAAGACGGATGGCGCCGATCGCGGCCGCCACAGCCTCCACCGACATCGGATGGAAGGCGCCGTCACCGTGGTTCGGGAGGACCGGGTCGCCGGCACTCGTCACCAGGTCGTACTGCAGGCCGGAATCGACCACGAGCCGCGCCGCGCTGCCGTTGCGGACGATGCTGGACGCCAACAGATCCTCGGGCCGGTGGATCGTGGCGTCGATGCCGTTGTCGAAATGCACATGGAGCGGCGCTGCTCCCGCACGCGGCGCCAGGCCGCAAGCGAGGAACACCAAAGCCAATCGGCGAGCGCACGCGCCAAGCGAAGAAAAGTGCATGGGATTTTTCGCGACGAATCGAACCAGGCGCCACGGCAGCCGCGGGTGACGCGGGGCGGAGCGGCCTCAGAAGCAGCAGTCGGGCGGATTTAGTGGCGGCCGGGAGAGCCACCGGAGACAAAGACGTCTTCCGCAAGCGACATGCCTTCCATACAGGCCGGTTGGGACCCTTTTCGGGCCCCGGCCCTGCACTGGAACTGACTTTATACCAATAGCTTGCGTGGATTGGCCTGGGGCGCGATCAAACTCGGTGGGCCGGGGCCCCCGTGAAAGGGCGCCTTTTGACGCAGCCGCCCTTGGATTCGGCGCGGCGAACGCCCCATCTTTAGCCGCCGGCGACGGTGGGTACCGCGGCCACGGCCTCGGGCCGGCCGCTCCAGCGCCACAGCACGAGGGCCCCAAGCCCACCGGCCACGGCAGCAACCTCGACCGCGATGTCGGCGGCCTCGAAGCCCACCGCCCAGCGGCCTTCGGGTGACAGGATGCGCAGCAGGTCGCCGCAAAGTTCGGGAATGCGCAGGCACACGAGGCCCAGCACGACGCTCGACCACACCGCGCGGCGCGAGCCGGTCGCCGGCCGCGCCTGGCGCAGCCAGCGCGCCGCGCGCACGCCGACGAGCGCCGCACCGACTTGCATCGCGACCACGACGGTCAGCAACGCCGCAATCAGCAGCAAGAGCGCGACGGGCACGCCGACCAGAGTCAGTGCGAACAGAAAGGCGACGACGATCGTCGTGAACACGCCGCCGGGCAACGTCAGCAAGCCGAGCCCGATACAGGTGAAGGGGGTAGCGTCGAACGTCGCCCGCGCGTCGTCGAGCCGCGAGGCCAAGAGGGCGCACACCGGCACCGCGAGCAGAATGAGCAGCGCGAGTTTGATGCAATCGGACAGAAGTTCACCGACCTGGCGGGCCCGCGGCGACGCGAAACGCTGCAGAAACGGGGTCGAAAATACACTCAGACTGACCACGCCACCGCGCACCTCGGAGCCCGGAGCGCTGTTGGCACGGCCGGCCACGGCCACCGCACCACCGTGAATGTGCGCTGTCGGCCCGACATCGATGTCGCCACCCAACACCACCGCGCCGCCCAGGATCTCACCGTCGACCCGCAGGTTTCCGCCCACAAGCACCACGTCGCCACGGACGATTTCGTCGGCGTTCACATGGACGTTCTGCCCGACGCGCACGAGCTCATAGGCAGCGGTCTTGCGATGTGGCAGCGCATCGGGGCGCCCGGCGCCGGTCGCGCCACGGCGCGATCCAGTCTCGGATGCGGGTGCAAGAGAAGTGTCGGGAGGCCCCGTCGCCGTCTGCACCGAGTCGATGCCCGCTGCAACCGGCGGTTTGGAGGCCGGCTTGTTCGGGCGCGGCTTGTTCTCGTCGAACGCGACGGCCCGGCGTGCAACGAGGCATGCCACGAGTACGACGGCTACGAGCACCGCACGTCCGACGCCAGACCGTCGCTGCACGATTTCGCCCCCGGATCTCGAGACAGAATCCCAACGCGATGGCCGCGTCGGCGCGGCGCCCGCTTCCCCGATCGAGAATACGCCGGGATGGGGGGCGGGTTGCGCCACAAAAGGTCCGAGTCGGCTACGAGTCGACCCCGAACGACTCACCCTGCAGCATTTCCTTCAGCCCTTCCCGCGCCCGGTGGATCCGTGCCTTCACCGTGCCGAGCGGTATGTCGAGCGCCTGGGCGATCTCCTCGTAGGTAAGCTGTTGTTGGTGGCGCATCAAGAGAATGACGCGATAGTGCTCCGGCAGTTTGTCGATGGCGGCGCGAATCCGCGCGTTGACTTCGTTGCGTTCCGAGGCTTCGTCCGGACGCTGGCCCGGGTCTTCGAGTTGGCGGGCAATCGGTCCTTCGTCACCGTCGACCGGCTCGTCGATGGAGTACATCTTCATGCGTTGCTTGCGGATGTGGTCGATGCACAGGTTGGCGGTGATCTTGTACAGCCAGCTCGAGAAGGCGTACACGGGGTTGTAGCGGTCGAGGCCCTTGAACGTCTTGACGAAGGCTTCCTGCGATAGGTCGCGCGCCTCTTCGGGGTTGCGCACCATTTTACGGCACAAGTTGTAGACGGAATTCTGGTACTTGCGCATGAGCAGGGTGTACGCCATCTGATCGCCGTTTTTGCAGCGTTCGATCAGCAGCAAGTCTTCCTGCTTCACCCGGCGTTCCCTTGCGTGCGAGCAAACCCGCAGGCCGGGACGAGGCATGCGGGCACGATCTTGGGCGCGGCGAGCACTTCGACCCTAGCGAACGGGCCCATGTCCGGCAAGGGGCCGCGGTCGCGATGCGGTTGGGGACGGCGGCGCACGGTGACTGTCGGAGCTCGGGTCCTCGTGGGTCGTGCCCCACCGCGCGGCGACGGCGGCGACCAGGCCACGCAGGGCGAGTTGCAGGGGTCCGATGGCGATCGCCGCCAGCCGTTTCTTGCCCGATTGCCACATCGGACGGGCGAAGAAGCGCCCGGCCACGGCGCCGGCGAGAACGCCCGCCACCAGCCACGGGGCCGGATTCCGTCGCACCCGCCGCGCCAGCTCATGGTGCGACACCAGACCATCGACCGCACCAATCACACTCTGTCGACGGGCGCGGATGGCGTTGACGAGTTCGTCGGCTTGTCGCGACACGTAATCGCCTCCCACAGCATGGCACGGGTGCGCGGCAACAAGATGGCGCCCGCTCCCCGCATGAAGCGCCAACCGGCCCACCATGCCGCCGCCGCAATCAGGAGGTACACACCGGCCACGATCGCCGCAGCGCCGGCCGGCGGAACCGAGCCCGCCAGCCAGAGAAAAAGCGCCACGCCGGCAGCCACCAGAACGAGGCTGCCGGTCGTGACGCCGAATGCGAGCAGAAACAAGGAGGAGAGCAGCCGCTTCGAGCCCTCGGTCGCCTCGACGCGCGCCAGTAAGGCATGGAGTCGGGCATACTCACGCACTTCGGATCCGACTGCGCGCACGTGTTCGTCGATGAGCGGCACCGGCCCTCCCCTACGCGCTTGGTTCAGCGGCGGCGGAGCCGCGCCCCAGCCAGGAGCCCAACCGCCGCTCCGATACCAAGGGCATAGAGCAACGTCCGCACGGGATGCTGCTCGACCTCGTGCGCGACGCGCTCATGGCCGTTGTTCACACCGTCGCGAACGCGATGCTTCGCGGTTTCGATCGTGCTTTGAAGGCGCGCACCCGCGGTGCGATGCGGCGTTTCGGTTGTCCCAAACGTTTCTGGCGTTGTTTCCATGACCTTTTCACTCCTCTGAGCGCCGAGCGGCGTTGCCTCATCGCCCCAAGGCGTCCCACCAAGGAAGTTACCACAGCCGACGCCATGGCGCGAGTCGAAGCCGTGTGCACCCGCCGCGCCCAGCGGTGCCACATGCCGGTTTGTGCTGCTTGACCCTGTTCGCGGCGGGCCACTAGACTGTCGATCCACATTCGAATCCGGTCTCCTTGGGAGGGCTTTGCGGATGAGCAACATCGAATTCGTGCATGCGCGTGAAATCCTCGATTCGCGCGGCTTTCCCACCCTCGAGGTGGATGTGGTGACTTCCGACGGGGCGATGGGCCGCGCCGCGGTGCCCTCCGGCGCCTCGACCGGCCAGCACGAGGCCGTGGAACTACGCGACGGCGACGCCGCACGCTATTTGGGCAAGGGCGTTCTGAAAGCCGTCGCCCACGTGAACGACGTGCTGGCGCCTGAAATCCTCGAATTGGATGTACTCGATCAGGCGCACGTCGATGCCCGGCTCTGCGAGGTCGACGGCACTCCCAACAAATCGAAACTGGGAGCCAACGCGATTCTGGGTGTGTCGCTCGCGGTCGCCAAGGCGGGCGCCGTGACGAGCGGCCTGCCGCTCTACAACTATATCGGCGGCACCAATGCCCGCACATTGCCGGTGCCGATGATGAACGTTCTGAACGGCGGCGCCCACGCCGACAACAACCTCGACCTGCAAGAATTCATGATCATGCCGGTGGGCGCCAGCGACCTGCGCGAGGCGTTGCGGATGGGCAGCGAAATATTCCACCACCTGAAGAAGGTGCTGCTCGAGAGCGGCCTCAATACGGCGGTCGGCGACGAGGGTGGCTTCGCGCCGAACTTGAAGACCAACGCCGCGGCGCTCGACCTCATTTGCAAGGCCATCGAACGGGCCGGCTATCATCCCGGCGACGATATCGTCCTGGCGCTCGATGCGGCGGCCAGCGAGTTCTTTGCCGCCGGCACCTATACGCTGCAGGGCGAAGGCGGCAAGAAATTCGACGCACCGGCGCTGGTCGAGTACTACGCCGCGCTTTGCGAGCGCTACCCGATCGTGTCGATCGAAGACGGCATGGCGGAAGACGACTGGGATGGGTGGAAACAACTCACCGCCAAGCTGGGCGCCCGCATTCAGATCGTCGGCGATGACCTTTTCGTCACCAACACCGAACGGTTGCGCCAAGGCATCGAGTCCGGTGTCGCCAATTCGATTCTCATCAAGATGAACCAAATCGGCACTTTGACCGAGACGCTCGATTGCATCGAGATGGCGAAGCGCGCCAGCTACACCTGCGTCGTGTCGCATCGGTCGGGCGAAACCGAGGACACGACACTCGCCCACCTGGCGGTCGCGACCAATGCGGGCCAAGTCAAGACTGGCTCGATGTCGCGCACCGACCGCATCTGCAAGTACAACGAATTGATGCGCATCGAAGAAGAGTTGGCGGACGCCGGGCGCTTCGGCGGCCGCTCGGTGCTCGCCCGCGGCGCACGCGGCGGCCGGAGCGGCGCGGCGCGTTGATCGCGGCGGGCGAACGGCTCCGGCACAGCGGATCGTCGCGCCACCCATGCCCAGAGCCACGGTGCCGCGCGTTGACACTCGAACGCGGCAGGCGGTAGCGTGCCGTTCGGGACGCGGTTCCGGTTCGGGATCGCTGGGAGGGTGCGGGGATGCAGACGACCGACGACGTGACGTTGCCGGGACGCTCACGCCTGGTCGAAATGGCGCGCGCGGTCACCCCGCCACGCTTCCTTCGCCTCTATGAAGAACGGGCCACGTTCCGGCGCCGCGTGCAACGCGCCGTGACCTGGTCGTTCGTGCCGGTGCTCGTGTGGGCCTTCGTGTTCGCGGACGGCGGGCTCTTCTCCATCGTCGCGCGGCGCGTGCACCTCTGGCAGTTGGAGCGCCAGGTCGTGCGTCTGGAAGCACGCCAGGCCGTCCTCCTGCAAGCCATCGAACATCGCGAATCGGACCCCGTCGTACTCGAACGGCTGGCGCGCGAGCGATACGGAATGGCGCTCCCCGGCGAGACGGTCTATCGGATCGTCGAGATCACACCCGAGAAGGGCCGCGCGATTGCGCGCGAGCAGCGTAAGCTGGCGAAGGCGGCGGGTGCGGCCGAGGCGGCGGACAAAGCCCCAGTCACCAAAAAGCGTGAGGCGCGCCACCACGGTGACGCGCCACCTCCCACGCTCCGACGACGGTGAAACTCTGCGGGCCGCGATCAGACACTGCGGCCGCGAATCAATGCGAGCAGACGGAACCAGGCCGACCCGATGGTCGAGTTCGTGGCGTCCGTGGCGCCTGCCGACCACGTGGGCGGAATGCGCGGCCCGGGAGGACCTTTGGGCAGCGTCGGCAGCGGAATCACGTCGCCGCCACGGTTGCTTGGCGCCGGCGCCTGCACGCTCCCCAGCGGCGCACTGGGAATCTCCAGGCTCGGCGAGCGACGTTGATCGAGCGATCCCTCCTCGCCTTGGGCAACGGACGCGAACCCTCCCAGCACCACGAGTGCGAGGGCCAAAGTCATCGTCCAGCGAGTGATCGGGCTTGCGGTGCGGTGTTCGCGCAACATCTCTCTCACCTCTCTCGTCGACATCGTCGACGTGCGTCGGGTTTGTCTCTGGGCTCCGGGCGTCGGGGGGCGGCTGACCGGGCCCGGGGGGTGTGGGCCCCGGTCGCCACCTTCCGTCTCGCATCCCGCCGGTGTCCTGGCCGGCGGTAAGCCTCGTGATGAAGTGTTAAAGCAGGTGCCGGGCCGCTCCGGCATGTGCCCGCAATCAACTGCAATAAATGAGATTAACTTTTGAATCCCGGCGGAGACCGCGGCCCGCCTCTGCAAGGATTGCGGGTGACGCGCAGGAGCTGCACATGAAAACGCCCGCCGGGGCATGGGCCGGCGGGCGAGCGCGCTCCAACAAAGACTTCGGGGGTCACCGCGTCATTGGGAGGAGCGCTGCGTGAGGTGCGTTTTCGTAATCGTGACTTCGTCGACGGGTTGGTCGCCGTCGCTCGTCCGGGTGCGGATCGAGCAGCGCCCACCATCGACATCGACCAGGGTCCAAAGCACCGTTTCATCGCGAAAGAATGCCGTCGGGCCGCAGCGGCGCGTCGGTTGCCCGGACTTCACCTTGGACCCGGCACCGCTCACGATGTAGATCGTGCCCTTCGGGTCGACATAGTTCGGGTCCTCCGACGTATCGACCGGTTTGCCGTCGCGAATCGGATACAGCCGTTCGTACGTGTGGGCGTGGCCGTTGAAGACCACATCGACGTTGTAGCGATCGAACACCGGCAGCAGCCGTTCCACTACCTTGGCGGTATCGCCTTTGTAGGTGCAGGTCAGGCCGGGGTGGTGGAAGTAGACGAACGTCCAGTCGGCGCCGCGATGCGACTGCAAATCCTCTTCGAGCCAGCGGACTTGGTTGTCGACGTCGTAGATTTCCGAATCGCGCGTGTCGAGCGCGATGAAGTGTGCCGTGCCCCAGTCGTAGGAATAGTAGTGCTCGTTGTTGGGCAGGTACCACTCGCTGCGGAAGTTCTCGTTCGGGTCCACATGCCAATCGTGGTTGCCGAGCGCCGGCCAGACCGGGATCCGGCACAGAAGGCCCTTCCACGGCAGCATCAGATTGACGTCATAGTCTTCGGAACGCCCATCGTCGTAGACGACGTCGCCGCAAATGAGTCCCAGCTCGGGGTGCGGTGTGGCGCGCAGGATCGAGGCAGCGGTCTTGGCGTGCTCGCCGTCGGGATCCCCGACGTCGCCGGTGACGAAAAAGGTGAACCGGCCGTCTTTGCGCCCGGCGTCCGTTTGAAAGGTGAATTCCGGGCCTTCGGCCAGGGTGGTTTCACCGGATCGCACCCGGTAAAAATAGGTCGCACCGGGTGCGAGGCCGCGCAGCACCGCCACGCGCCGGGCACCGTCGGACGTCGCGGTGGCGGTGGCGCCAAAGGACGGGCTCGTGCCGTAGTCGACAGCCGGAACTCCGTCGGCGGTCGCAATCCACGCCACGAGCACCGAGTCGGTCGCGAGTCCCTGCAGGTACGGCATGCGGAGCACGCCTGCGGGCAACGGCGCGAAGACTTCTTGGGACTGCTTCTTGTTTTTCTTTTTCTTGCGCTTCGGCCTCTCGTCCTCGTCTTCCTTAGCCGCAAAAGCCACGGTTGTGAGGAGAGAGACCGCGAACGCGGCCAACAAGAAACGTTTCCAGGTGTGGTGCGACACGCGTGCTGAACCACCTGTGTTGCGCCCTTGGCGGTGCACCGGCACCGCGCGAGGGCTTTCGACTCCGCCGACGACGGGCGCCTCGTTGGCGCCCGATCCCGTTCGCGTCGCCGCCTGCTGCCTCTCGGCTCGGCCGCAACCCAACTCGGGGAAGGGGCCTCTGCTCAAGCTGTTGCGACGGCGACGCGTCCGTCAACAAGAAGGTAGCGCGGGGGGCGTGCGAAGGTGTCACGCGCGAGTCGGAGGTCTGTACCAGGTGTGTAAAAGATGCGCCGGGCAGCCGGGACGTGAGCCGGCGGCGCCGAGCGCCGCGGTCCGCCCACCGTCCTTGCTCAATCGAGCAGGCGGTGCCACCAGCCCCAGATGCGCTTGCGCATGGCCGGCATATCCGGAGCCTCGAGCATCACCATGTCTTCGTGCGACCAGCCGCGTGGTAATGCGACCAGAGCGTCAGTGGCGATTTGACGGATCTCGAACCCCAGATAGAAATCGACGACCTGGGGCGGCGTCTGTGACTTTGCGGCGGCGATCACGGCGTCCTCCTCCAAGGTTCCTGTCTCCCTACCTAGCACCCTTCGCACCCTCAAACGAATACGGTACCGCGCTTGTTCCCGCAAGTTGCGGCCCGCGCCAAGAAGGGCTAGCGAGAACCCGATTGCGTTCCCCGGATGGTCGTCCGCACGCCAGTACGGACGCCGTCCACACGTGGCTCGGAGCTGCAAAATGCCATCGTTGTGGGGGGTTGACGCGCTGTCTTGGGTTCCCGTACGTTCGGCTTCGCTTTGTTGCGGGGTGGAGCAGTCTGGTAGCTCGTTGGGCTCATAACCCAAAGGTCGCAGGTTCGAATCCTGCCCCCGCTACCAAATTTTCAGAGATGGCCTCGGCAGCCTGGTAGGCACTCGACCTGCACGGCTTCCGGGGCCATTTCGTTATCCCGTCCTTGCGCTCCGAAAAGTGTCGCGGGAAAACCCGGCTGGTGAGCGCCGCGCTTCCTCCGCGATGCCGATGAGACCCACCTGATCCTCGACCTTGACACCATGTCGAATCTGACATAATATTTGCTTATGGGTGGCGAGGAAAAGGTGCTCGTGTGGCTGCGAGGGGAAGTCAAAACTCCCCCGTTCTCAAAGGAGGCACGCCTGCAAGCGGGCTTTCTGTTGCGGTTGCTACAGCGAGGCGAGAGACCGGCAATGCCACCTTCCAGGCCGATGCCTACGATCGGGCCGCGCTGTCACGAACTCAGGATCAGGGACCGGGACCACGACTGGCGAATCGTTTACAGAATCGACCGTGACGCGATCGTCATCGCCGAGGTGTTCGAGAAAAAAATCGCCGAAAACACCGCAGCGCGTGATTGATGACGCAAAGCAACGGCTGGCGAGATACGACACCGACAGTAGAGAGTAGAATGTGATCATGAAGCAAGAGAAGCGCAAGAGGCTAACGCAAAGAGGATGGGAAGTCGGTAATGCCAAGGACTTCCTCGGACTGTCCGAGGACGAGGCGCTGTTTCTGGAGCTCAAACTTGCACTGTCGCTTTTCCTGCGCCAGCGGCGCATGCGGCAGCATCTTACCCAGGAACAACTAGCCCAGCTGCTGAAATCAAGTCAGTCTCGTATCGCGAAGATGGAGGCTGGTGATCCGTCAGTGACCATCGACTTGCTCATGCGGGCCTTGCTCCAGCTCGGAACGACGAAGAAGGAGATCGCGAAGGCGATCTTGGAGCGTCAAGCCGCCTGACCAGGACCTCGCGGGCGGATGATGATGCGGCGGTGGAGGCTGCGGCAACGTGCGTGCGTACTATTCCGATCGATACGTGCTGGCGCTGCCGCGGGCGCACGCTTTTCCGATGCAGAAATACGCTGCGCTGCGCGATCGCCTCGTCGCCGAAGGAACACTGCGCGCCACCGACGTGACCGAGCCGGCGCCTGTCGGCCGCGACACGATTCTGCTCGCCCACACGGCCGACTATCACGATCGCTTCGTCGCCGGACAACTGACGCGCCCCGAACAACTGCGCTTAGGCGTGCCGTGGTCCGAGACACTCGTTGGGCGGGCCCGGGTGTCGGTCGGCGGCACGTTGGCGGCGGCGCATGCAGCGCTCGAGAACGGCGTGGCCGCCAACTTGGGTGGCGGAACGCATCATGCGTTCGCGGATCATGGCGAAGGCTTTTGCGTCTTCAACGATATCGCAATTGCCATTCGCGCCCTGCGCGCCACCGGACGGATTGGTTGCGCTGCGGTCGTCGACTGCGACGTGCACCACGGCAATGGCACGGCGGCGATCTTCGCGGCGGACCCCGCGACATACACGTTGTCGCTGCATTCGGCACGCAACTATCCGGCGCTCAAACCACCCAGCACGGTCGACGTCGCGTTCCCCGACCGGACCGGGGATGCGGCGTATCTCACCGCGCTCGAACGTGAACTCACCCGCCTCTTCGCGGCATTTGCGCCCGACATCGTGTTCTATCAAGCGGGCGTCGATCCGTACCACGACGATCGATTGGGGCGTCTCGCGCTCACCCTGGATGGACTGCGGAGCCGGGACGAGCTCGTCTTGAGTGCGTGTTGGCGGCGCGGCATCCCCTGTGTGATCACCCTCGGCGGCGGGTATGCCCGCGACGTCAACGACACGGTCGAGGCACACTGCAACACGTTGCGCGCTGCGAGTGCTCTCGCGCTTGCAGCGTCCGGACGCGGCACTGCAGCGCATTCAGCGACGAGCGTCGAGCCGAACCCTGTTCCGCTCCCGGACGGCATACAATCGTCCTGGGGTCCGTAGGGTTCGAAAGCCGGGAGCGCGACGTGACGAACGGCAGAGAGAACGCGCCTGCAGCAAGCTCATTGAGCGGCCAACGCCGCCTGCCACAGATCGACGCGCGGTCCCTTGGCCTGTTCCGAATCGTGGTCGCATTCCTGCTCGGCGCTCTCTTCATCGCGCCGCCGGACGTTGTCTCGGGACTCGCGTTCCGCTGTGGTCTTGCGGGGCTGAACCATTCGAGTCTCGCCGGTGCAACTCGCGCGGTGGGCGCCCTTGGCGCCTTGGGCTTGCTGGTTGGATTGCGGTCCCGGGGCGCACTGGGTGTAGTGCTGGCGGCGCTCGTCGCGTGGAGCGCCTTCGCGCCGCAATTCGATGCGCTCAACGGCGGTGTTCTGGTGGCGATGCTTGCCGCGATGTTCCAGGTGCCGATTGCGGCGCGCTTTTCGTTCGACACGGTGGCGAATGCGATGCGGCGCGGTGTTCGCCTCGACAGGCGGCCGGCCGACGGTGTGCCCGCAACGACGACCCTGGCGCCGTCGCGCCGAACCATCGCCTTCGGTGTCATCACCGGGGCGGGTGGACTCTGGACCGTAGTGCTCTGGGCGGCGGCGCATTCGGCAATGCCCGGCGGCGGCGGGTATGACCTGCTGCTCCTCGTGCTGCTCGCAACAATCCTGCTTCTCCTGGGCGCCCGCCAGTGGAACGCCGCGGCGCATGCGGCACTCCGCCCGACCCGCGCCGCATGGGTGTACTACGACGATTCGTGCGGCTTCTGTTTTCGCTGCTGCCAGTGGCTGGCGCTCGCCGACGGTGCCGGGCGTTTGACGTTCATCGGCGCCGGCGATCGCGCCGCACACTTGCACCCGATTCCCGCCGCGGATTTGGAGACGAGCGTCGTGGTGGTGGATGCCGCAAGCGGTGCCGTGTTGCGCCAGGCGCGGGCCGCGGCAGCGATCATCCGCGCGCTCCCCGCCCCCTATCACCCCTTGCGGGCGATGGCGTGGCCGGGCGTGGTGTGGTTTGCCGATCGTGCCTACGATTTCGTGGCGCGCAATCGGCATCGCATTTCACTGTGGATGGGAGCGCCGGCCTGTGGCGTCGATGGGCGCCAAACCGTTGCCAAGACGGGCCCCAAAGACGAAGGCCGCGCGCGTCGCGAGCCCACAGAGCCCACACGTGCGCGGCCTTGAAATCGTCGCGATGCCTTACGCCGCAGTTGCCGGCTTGGTTTTGGCGGAGCGGATCTTCTTCACGGGCTTGACCCCGAGCCGCCGCTTCGCCTCTTCGGCATCGTACCGGTTACGAACCGGACGCCGCTTGATTTCAGCGAGCTGCGCTTCTTCCTCGCCCAGCTTCTCGCGCTTCCAGGGCGCAATGGCGTGGGTGAGGATTTGCGACAGTCGCGGACCCAGCGGGTCGAGTTCCTTGTCTTTGTCTTTTGCCGCGACCTTCGCGGCGGCGGTTGCTTGTTTCATACTGTAATGTACCCCGTCGGCCGTGGGGAAGTTTCAACGGTCCCCAGAGCGGTCCTCCAGGCACCTCGCCCAGGGACCCTCACCGGACCCAACTTGCGGTCGCGCAATGGTTTGTCCTGTAGCACCGACGTCCTGGGGAGGACTCTCGATGTCTCATTCTAACACGTCCGGGGGTGGATCCCAAGCGCCACGCCGGGTTTTGTGCGTGAAACTCGGCCAGGAGCTGCAGGGCCTGCCCTATAAGCCCTTCCCGAGCGAATTGGGGCAGCGCATTTACGACCAGGTGTCGCAGGAAGCCTGGGGACAGTGGATCGAGCAGTCCAAGATGCTGGTGAACGAGAACCGGCTGAACCTGTCGATGCCGGAATCCCGGGCCTACCTCATGGAGCAGTGCGAGAAGTTCCTGTTCGGCCCGGGCACTGCGCCGCCGCCGGACTACGTGCCGAAAAGCTGACGCGGGCCGCGCGTTGACCGCCTTGCCCGGGCGTCTGGAATCCGCGGTCAGTGACTCCCCACCGTACCCGCGTCGCGCGGCACCCGGAGACTGACACGCACCACATCGCCCTCGGACGACGTCCGCATGGTGTCGAGGGCCGATCCCAGGACCAGCGCATCCTTCTTCGACATGCTGCCTGATTTGACGGCGTTCTGGGCCGCGACCCGTGCCATGTCCTTGCCGGCATCCAGCGACACGCTGGCGATCTGCGCCGCCATCGGGTTCGGCATCGCGAGCCATAACGTGGTGGCGAGATCCTCGCCGTCCTGCCGCAAGTCGAGCCGGGCGCCATTCAGGGTGCCAAGGAGCTGCATCGGTTTCTGGTATTGCTCGAGTCCGGCGCTCATGTCGAGGCCGAGAATCCGGTCGAGGTCCTGCAGTACAGAGAACAGATCGCTGCCGTCACCGGGCGCGACGTACACGAGTGAGACGGCGGCAGGATCGGTTGCCGACGGCACCAAGAGGCCTCGAACCGAGTCGTGGCCGTCGCCGGCCAGCGAGTGCGACAAGGTCGAAGTCTGCGCCAGAACCAAGTGCAGAGCGCGGCGCGGCCCTTCCGCGATGCACTCCGGTTCGATGAGCGTCAGCGCGCCCGTCGCTTTGCCCGCAGCCGGCTTGAACATTCGCCGGCCGGCCGCTGTTTCCAAGCCGTCACCGTGCAGATGCGCGAATTCCTTGGCCAACGACGCCGCCGATTGGCTGAAGGCCACCGGCTGCACGGCGCCGGCTTCCGCCACATAGGCAACCGTGACCCGCTGCAACTTCCCACCCTGGAGGCGTGGCGACGCAAACGGCGCCATGACGGCGTCGATGCCGAGTGCCTCACGCGTCCGCGGCTGCGCCGCCGCGCGGGCGGGATCGATCTGCAAGAGCACGCGGGTATCCGCCGGAAACCAGCGCGTCAGATCGATCTCGGCCTGAACACTGGCGTTGGCGCCGAGCCCTATCGAGATCGCTGCGCCGGCTACGAATGCAAGTTGCCGCAGCTGCACCGCCCCACACTCCTCGTTCGGGTGAACCGAACTCGGACTGGGGGGCAGGCCGGTGGATCCGGCGTGCGCTCCACGGTCAACGAGCCGATCGAGCCCACCGGAGTGTACGAACATCGGCGCCGGAGCGCCAAGGAGCGATTCCGGATCGACCGCTACCGGTACTGTGTCTTGAGCCCGCTCCAGCTCAGGTCACGGATGGCGGTCGAGGTAAAAGGGGATTCGAAGGCCCCGACGTCCGGCCCTCGTCCAACCACACCCCGTGGATCGGCGCCGAGCGGCGGGCTCCACTGTGAGTTGGGGCTCGGGCCCGCAGCCGGATCGGCCGCGTCGATGCATGGTGAGCCGGAAGCCAGGCGGTAGTCGCCGGCCGTCGGGTTCTGGAACTTCGGTGAACTGCCTTGCAGGCTGTTGACCAGACCGGGCACGACGCGGCCATTGCCGAGCCAATTATTGCGCCCTTCCAAACTCCCCGTTCCCGAGAACACCGTCGCGCCGCCCGCGAGCACGTTGTTGTCGAGGATGTTGCGCGCCGCGATGCTCGAAACGAGGACGTTGCGAGTCGGCTGGCCGACGAGCGTGTTGTAGGCCATGCGCAGCGTTCCAGCGCGGCCGTCTTCGAAACGCACGAAGTGGGTTTGCTGGGCCGAGGTGGCGCTCTTGATGATCACATTGCCGAGCAACAGCGTCTCACCTTGATCGCCGGATCCATCGCCCGCCAGGCTCACCTCGTAGCCTTCGATCGCCCCATTCTCGATACGGTTGTATTGCAGCCGCAGGTTGTGGGTGCGGTCCTTGTAGCAGGTCCCGTATTGCGAGTCGTGGATCCAGTTGTGCTGGATGACGAAGTCGCTGCCACCGCTCATGTAGAAATCGTGCGCCGGGCCTTGCAGCCCGCCGTTGTGGTGCACGTTGCAGAATTGGACGGTGACCCGCGTCGCGCCGGACGCCGACATGAAGCCGTTCCAGCAGTCGGTGACTTCACATTCTTGTACGACGACGTCGGCGCAACCCACCAGGAAGAAACCGCGCGCGTTGGTCTGCGCGCCGCGCATGCCGCTGACGGTGAAATTTTCGAAGACCCACCACGCGTTGCCCTGCTCCACGTCCCACAAGGCTTTCGAGTTGGTGAGTTGGGCGCCGCTGACGATCGTCGCGCCGATCCCGGCGCCACGGACGACGATGGGCCGGCCGACTGCACCGCTGCCCAACGGCTTCAGCATGGCGGTGGGTGCGAAAGTGCCGGCGTCCAACACGATGGAGTCGCCAGGACCATACGTATGGCCGTTGATTGCGGCATCGATCGTCGGGTAAGTGCGGCCCGGACCGACCCGCACGAGAGCGGCCTGCACGGCATGGGGTGTAGCAAGTGCGGCGACGATGAAGCAACTCGCCCACAGGCCCGCGCGGCGTGTGGCGCCATCGACACGCATTCTGAAAAACCGGCTCCGAATTGGCTGGATCTGCATGGGTTCCGCCTCCCGTCCCATCGCGTCCGAACGCCCCCGGGCGTTCAAGTGCCGAGCGGCACCATCGCACGGACAAGCAATCTCCGGACCCGCCGCGCTCCCCCGCCCGATGTCCCGACGAGCCCACACCCGCGGCCGCACCCCAGCGCTCGCCCTTGCGGAGTGCAGTTCCGTCGTTGCGGAGCGCGCGACTCAGCCGCGCGACGTGCCGCGCGCTACGGCGCGGGCGCGCTCGCGTGCCCGGCGGGCTTGGATCGGGTGGCCGAGGCGCTCGTGCAGCTGCGCCAGCGTCGCTTCGACATCCGCCGAACGCAGGCCGGTGGCGCGTACCGATTGCAGAAGTTGCACTGCTTCCCCGTCCCGGCCGGTGGCCGCGAACACGTTGCCGAGGGCGAGTTGTGCGAGCACGTATCCAGGGTGCGCCGCGAGCGCCGCGCCGAGTTCGGCGATGGCTTGATCGAATCGCTCGTCGGCCGTGTAGAGAAGCCCGAGTTCGTAGCGCACGTCGGCGTAGCCCGGCGCGAGGCGCGAGGCGGCCTCGAACTGTTCGATGGCATTGGCGACTTGGCCACGCGCCGCGAAGAGAAATCCGAGTGCGATGCGCGCCTCGACTCTTTCCCCGTCGACCCGCACGGCGCGGCCGAGCGCCACCAATGCGGCGTGCTCTTCGCCACGCGATTCGTACTGCGTGCCGAGCGCGACCCAGTACGCGCCGAGATCGAGCGACAGCGACGCGCCCCATGCGAGCGCCCGGCGCGCCCCCACCTCATCGCCGCCGGCCAGAGCCAGATCTGCTGCGACACGTCCGACCGCATCGACGTAGGGATTCCCGTCATACGCCGCCGCCCAGGCTTGCATCGATGCCTCATCTTGCACACCGTCACGCAGGATTCCGGCCGCGTGCAGCAGCGCCGGGAAGTCGCCGTCGAGTGCGCCGATGCGCCGCAATTGCGCGGACACCGCCGCCTGGTCGGCACTCTGCACGCAAACCCAGAGCCGGTTGAGTTCACGCCATGCGACCGGCACCGGCAACGTGTCGCACGCATCAGGCGACAAGCCGGTGCCGCCAAGGCGGGCCCGGCGCACGAAGTCAATTTGGGCGCGGGCGGCATCCGGCAGCGACTGAGCGACCGCCACGGCCAAGCCCGTGCCGGAAGCGCCTTCGAACTTCGTATGCAGCCACGCGAGATTGAAGCGTGCCGTGGCGTATTGCGGATTCAAGGCCAGCGCCTGTTCGAAATCACTACGTGCACCATGTGCGTCGCCGTGATGTGCCCGCACGAGGCCGCGCAGGTTGCGCAAGTCAGCGTATGCCGGACAGGCGGTGACTCGTGCATCCAAGTGCAGCAACAACGCCTGCAAGTCACCGAAGGGGCGGGGGCTCATGACTCCATCCCAATCTTCTCGTCGTCGTCCGGTTTTTCGGCGGTCACGTCGACCCGCTCGGCCGCAGCAGTCGGCAGGGCATACACCCGGTTGCTGCCGGTGTCCATGCCGAGGGCCGCGCCGTTCGCAGCGCGCCACTTGCCACCGCGTTTCGCGATGTTGTCGAATTTGAAGATGACGTCGCGGACATCGCGCAAGCGACGCACGTCCCGCTCCAAGTGCCGAGCGAGCAACAGTAAGCGCTCGATGGCGCCACCTTCGACGGACGCATCGAGACGGCGGCGGGGGTCCTCCATCGTCGTCTCGAAGTGTCCGAGGATGTAGATGACGCCGTTCGTAGTGCCGATCTGCAGGCGCGACACATCCACCCAGCGGCTCACGAGGTAGCGCCGGACTTCAGCGTTGATTCTGTAGTCTTGCGCCGACATGCGCCTCCACGCGAGCGCCCGTGGGACGCCGCTCGGGAGTCATGCGCAAGAACTACGCCGTGGAGGCAGGCGCCGCCTATTCCGGACGGTAGGTGGCGCAGCAGGCGGGTGTTTCCCAAAAATCGACGGCGACGACCGGCAGATCCGCGGCGCGGGCCTGGTCGTACACGAGCCGCGCCAAATTCTCGGCGGTGGGATTGCAGTCCAGAACAACGACGGGCTCACCGAGCGCCCGCAGCGTGGCCAGCGCCGGATCGTTTTCGTGCAGGATCATCCGGTGGTCCCACGCCTCATCCAGCCACCGGCCGAGCCGGTCCCGGAGTTCGAGAAAGTCGACGACCATGCCTTGGGCATCGAGGTCCGGCGCCTCGAGGTGCAGCACGACGCGCGCATTGTGGCCGTGCAACTGCGCGCACTTGCCCACATAGTCGATCAAACGGTGCCCGTAGCAGAATCCGAGCTCGCGTGCGATCCGGTACATGCCGCCTCCTCGAGCCGACAGTGTAGCAGGGGCACGCGGCCTCCAGGGCGGCACGCGCGCCCGTTGGGCGGAGCATTTTCCGGCGTGTGGAAAAAAGGCCCGCGCCCGGCACACCTCGGTGCGGCGGCCACGGTCGAGGCAAGGCAGGGATTCGCGGCCGGCGTTTTTTCTGGCCGACCCCCTTGGGAATTCGCACCCCCGTCAGGTATGCTCCCACTCGTTGCCTTCAGCCCAATCCGGACGCGGAGAAGCATGTCCGAGTCTTCATTGCCACCGCCCGACGAAGCGGTTCCGAACGACCCAGCAGCGAGCGAGACGCACGCGGAGCCGGCGCCGTCGGTGCATGCGGCCAAGCCTGCCGATCCCGCCCCGAGCGCCGCCATTGCCTTGGACGATGGCGCCACCGCGACCGCCGAAGCCGCTCCCATCGAGGAACCGTTCGTCCAGGAACTCGAAGTGCGCGCCGCGCCGGAGCCGCTGCCTGGCGTGCTCGCCGCCGGGCAGAAGGTGCGCGGCAAAATCTTGTCGGTGGGCGAGGAACACGCCATCGTCAGCTTGAGCGGCCGCCCGGATGCCATTCTCGCGACGCGTGAATTCCGCACCGCCGACGGAACGCTGTTGCTCCGCGTCGACGACTCGGTCGGAGCCGTGGTACAGACCGCCGACGTGCCCATCGTGCTGACGCTCGACAAGCGGCGCGCGATCCTGAATGCGGCGCGTTTGCGCATCGCCCACGAAGAGAAGAAACCGGTGACCGGTGCCGTGCGGGCCCTGAACAAGGGCGGTTACGAAGTGCGGGTGGCCGGAGTGCGTTGTTTCTGTCCGCTGTCGCAGATGGACTCGGGACTCGGCGCCGACCCGCAGAGCCACGCCAACCAAACCTATGCGTTCCGCATCTTGCGTTGGGAGAACGGCGGCCGCAGCATCATTTTATCGCGGCGCGCCATCCTCAAGGAAGAAGCGGCCGTGAAATCGACCGAGACGCGCAAGAAACTCGAAGTCGGCGCGGAATTCGACGGCGTCGTGACCCGCGTGCAGCCGTTCGGTGCATTCGTCGATATCGGCGGGCTGGAAGGACTGTTGCATGTGTCGCGCATGGGCCGCGGCCATGTGACCGATCCGGCGGCGATCGTCGCGCCGGGCCAGCCGGTTCGCGTCAAGGTCACCAAGATCGACGACCCGGGCACACGCAAGGAACGCATCGGGCTCGCGGCCACCGATCTCGGGCCCGATCCGTGGACCGCGCTGCCGGAGACCCTGCGCGAGAACAGCGTCTTGCGCGGCCGCGTCATGCGCCTCACTGAATTCGGTGCCTTCGTCAATCTGGTGCCGGGTATCGACGGACTCGTGCATGTCTCCGAACTCGAGCGCCGCACCGAGAGCGAAGGTCCGCCGCTCGAGCCGGGACAGGAAATCGAAATCCGAGTCACGCGGGTCGATCCGGAGAAACGGCGTGTGTCGTTGTCGCTGCGGCTGGAACCGCCGCCGCCGCGCGCCGCGATGCGCGACCGCGACGGCGACGTCGCCCACGAAGTGCGGGCGCCCCGCCCGCCGCGCGACGCCGGCCGTCCGCGCCAGGACCGGGATCGAGACCGCGATCGGGATCGAGATCGTGATCGGAACGCACGGCCAAACCGCGAGACCGCGCCCTTTGCTGACGGCGGATCGCTGACGCACAACATGGCCGACCAACTCGGCGCGCTCAAGGCCAAGCTCCGACTGCCCCAGTGACCCGCGGCGACCGCACCGCAATCTGCTACATTTTGCCCTTCGACGCCGCAGCCGTCCGGAGGTTCCGATGGTCATTCGCAAGCTGAGCGCGCGCCAAAAAGTGATCGCGACCGCCAAGTACCTCGGCAATCGCGTTCAGGGGCGCCCGATGCTCGTAACCATCGAAATGACCAAGCACTGCAATGCCGGCTGCGACTTCTGCGATGACTGGAAGACCAAGCACAGTCCGAAACTGGGCGATGTCGTCGATATGGTGCGCCGGCTGAACCCGATGGTGCTGGCGTTCACGGGCCGCGAACCGCTGCTCGAGAACCGCTTGGCGGAGATCATCCGCGACGTCAAACAGGCGCAACGTTTTGTCTACACGTACATCGTCACCAATGGCTCGTTGCTCACCGAGCAACGTGCCGGCGACCTGTTTGACGCCGGCCTCGACCAATTGTCCATTTCCCTCAATTACCTGGACGAACGGCAGGACACGGAGCGCAAGATTCCGGGCCTGTGGAAGCACATCTCGACGCTCATTCCGGTGCTCGCGGCCAAGGGGCACACGGTGCTCACCAACACCGTGATCATGCGCGACAACCTCGACCAAATCGCGCCGATGGCCCAACAGACGCAGGCGTGGGGCGCGCAGGTGTCATATAGCTGCTATACCCATTTCAAGAACGGCAATCGCGGCCATTATTTTTCGCCGGCCCAGGTCGCCAGCCTGAAAGCGGTGGTGGCACGGCTCGTCGAGCACAAACGCACCGTGGGAAACATCACGAATTCCCGCTTCTATTTGGAGCGCATCGTCCCATACTTCAGCGATCCGGATGGGATTCAGGGTTGCCAAGCCGGCAATCAGTTCGTGCAATTGACGCCGGACGGCCAAGTGCGCCAGTGCGCCGATTTCGCGCCCTTCGTGCACTACACCGAGTACAAGGGAATGCGGCCGACGAACTGCACGCGATGCTGGTACGCGTGCCGCGGCGAATCGGAAGCCTCGCTCACGCTCGGGCGCGCCGCCGAGCTCCTGCAACGGACTTAGGAAGGCGCCGCGCGTGCGAATCCCCGTCGCGATCCTGATCGGCGCTTTGGCGCTGGCGCCGTCTGCAGGCGAGGCACAGACTGCCGCGCCTCCCACGGCAGCGGTTGCGAAAGATTCCATTCCCCAGCGCGTCGAGCCGGGCCTTGCAGATCGCGCCCGGCGCTACGCGCGGCCGACGCACGAGAAGATCGCGCTCTTGCCGGCACACCTGCTGCGCCTGCCCTTCAAGATCGTCAACTACCCGCTCGAGCACTATCTGATTCACAAGGAACCCGGCCCGGTAACGGTGTACGCCGGCCGGTTCGTGACGAAAATCGGTACGCACGGTGTCGACGTGCGTCTGCAGGGTCAAGGCTCGGGCTCGGGAGTCGGCGCGCTGGTCGCGTACCAGTTCCCGGGCCGATGGACCGCCAGCGTGCCGCTCCGAATCTCGGGAGCGACGACGGTGCGCGGCTACGACCAGATTGCGATCGGCCTCGACTCGCTGCACATCGGCACCGCATTGGGCGCCGTGCGCCTGCAATACAGCGAGCGCCCACAGGAGGATTTCTTCGGCCTTGGCCCGCGGAGCGCCAAGACCGACCGCACGACCTACCAGCAAGACGAGTGGCTCGCGCAAGCCCAAGGATCCGTGCGGCTCGCGTCGCGCCTGCGGCTGGCCGCCGACATCGGCCTCACGCGGCATGACATCGGGCGCGGCCGCGACGCCGATTTCCCCACGGTTCTGCAGCGTTTTCCGGCCAGTTTCGCCGGCGTCCAAGGCCGGTTCGAATTCTTGGACTGGGGAGCAGGCCTCGTCTATGACTCGCGCGATGTCGCGACGTACGCGCGCCACGGCGAGTGGCTCGCGGCCCGCGTCCAACTCACCGACGGCCTGGGCGGCACGCAGAACGCTTACACCAAGTACAGCGTCGAAGCGCAGCAATTCGTGGCCCTGCCGGGCTTCCGGCGCTCGCTTGCCGGGCGTGTACGAGCCGTCGTGACGGACAACCGCGGCGGCAGCGCCGACGTGCCCCTCTTCCGGCTCGAGCGCATCGGTGGCAGCCGTTCGCTGCGTGGATATCAGGGTTACCGGTTCACCGAACACGATGCGCTCATCGGCACGCTCGAATACCGGTTCCCCATCTGGAGTATCGAACCGGCCAGCGGGGTAGCGCTCGATGGGGTGGCGTTCTTCGATTTCGGCACCGCGGTTCCGGACCTGCTCGATCTGCAACAGCGCGACCTCCGAAGCGCCGCCGGCATTGGCATACGCGTCCTCAGCAAACGCGGCCTGGTGTTCAAGATCGACAACGCCTGGAGCCCCGAGGGCTATCGATTCCACTTTGGACTGCGAGGCACATTGTGACCGGGCACGCCACACACAGGGCCTGGGTGCGAGCCGCGTGTCTCGGGTTGGCGCTGGCGCTTGGCGGTTGCGGTCCGCATCCGCGTCTCGCACTCGATCCCGTGCCGCTGCAAGACGATGATCGGTACGATATTCCGGAACCACCGGCCCTCGTTCGCGATGACTACTACGATCTGGTCGACTACACGTTCTTCAAGCAAATCGAGCAAGCCGCCGATCTGCCACGCAATCTGCGCCGGCTCGCGGGTAAGCCCAAACAAGCCGACAACGTCACGCCGCTCGACGAGATCCAGGATTCCTCGTGGTTCACCAATCGGATGGGGCGCCGGAAGCTCACCCCACCGGAGATCGCACAGGGCGGCAACCGGCCCGAAGGCCCCGACATGGCGCACCACTGGACGATCGTGTCCGGCAAAGCAACCGGGGTCACCCCTGGGTTCACGATTCAAGACGCGAGCGGCGCGCGTTACGTCATCAAGCCGGATCCGATGGATTTCCCCGAGCTGGCGACCGGCGCCGATATGATCGCGACGCGCCTCTTCTGGGCCGCCGGTTACAACGTCACCGAGGACTATCTGGTACGCGTGCACCCCGAACAGCTCGACATCGGGCCCAAAGCGTCCGTGAAACTCCAACTCGGCAAGAAGCGGCCCTTCACCGCCGCCGATCTCGACCGCATCCTGCAGCATTGTCCGCGCGAACCCGATGGCAGCATCCGGGTCCTGGCAAGCCGCTTCCTTGCCGGTAAGATCGTCGGCTCGATTCCATTTCTCGGCGTGCGGAAGGGTGACCCGAACGATGTCATCCGGCACGAACACCGGCGCGAGCTGCGTGGCTACAAGGTGTTCTGCGCCTGGCTCAATCATAATGATTCACGCGAGATCAACTCGCTCGACAGCTATGTGAACGAGGACGGCCGCCACTTCGTGAAGCACTACGTACAGGATCTGAATGCGACTCTGGGCAGTGCCAGCATCTACCCCAATCTGCGCAGTGAAGGCTACGAATACATCGTCGACTTCGGTGAAATGGGCAAGTCACTCGCAACGCTGGGCCTGTACGAGCGGCCGTGGACGAAGCTCGAGTTCCCGGTGCTGCGCGGCGTCGGCAAGTTCGAGGCGGCGCATTTCGAACCGTTCAGCTGGAAGCCGAATTATCCCTGCCCGCCGTTCGAGAACATGACGTCGCGCGATGCGTTCTGGGCCGCCAAGATCATCATGCGCTTCGACGATGCACTGCTCGAGACCGCCGTCAGTACCGCCGAGTACAGTGATCCCGCGGCGCGCGCTTACATGGTCAAGACTCTGGGTGCGCGGCGCGACCGCATCGGACGTTTCTGGTTCGGACGGGTGAATCCGCTCGACGACTTCGAGATTGTCGAAGCACCGTCGGCCGCCGGCGGCGCCGGCCTTCTGGGCAAGGTCCTGTCGGGCGCGACCGGCGCCCGGAGCGCCGCACCACGTTCCCTGCGCTTCACCGACCTGGCGTTGATCCATGGCTTCGTGCCGCCCCGCCGCTACGAAGTGCTCGCCATCGGCCCGCACGGCAAGCGGCTCGGCATGATCGTGACCGATTCGAACGCCGTCGCGATCGATGCGTGGATCCAAGCCCTCGGCACGCCGGCCGCGGACGATGTCAACGGACGCCTCGTGCGGCTGTCGATTCGTTCGAGCCTGCCCGACTTGCCGACCTGGACTCCCAAGGTCGACGTGACGCTGTACCTGCAGCCTTCGGGAGCGGTGCGCGTCGCGGCCATCGAACGCGACGAGTGATGCGCCTCGAGGCACGGACGCGGGCCGTGGTTTTCGGGTGCTTTTTCCTCTCCGGTGCTACGGGGCTCGCCTATCAAGCCATCTGGTTCCGGCATCTCCAAGCCTTGTTCGGCGTCACCACCCAAGCGCTCGCGGTCGTGGTCGCGGCCTTCATGGGTGGACTGGCGGCTGGAGCCTGGGTGTTCGGCGGCATTGCCGATCGCAGCAAGCATCCGCTGCGGTTGTACGGCTGGCTCGAAATCGGCGTCGCCATTCTGGCGCCGCTCGTCGCTCCGCTCCTCACGGGCATCGAGCGCATCTATGTCGCCCTGCACCCGAGCTTGGCAGAGGCACCCGTTGCGCTCGCCGCGCTGCGGCTCGGGCTCGCACTCGTCGCACTCTTGGGGCCGACGCTCTTGATGGGCGGCACGCTGCCGGCACTGACGGTGCTCCTGCGGCGCGAGTCGCCGCCTTCGACATCGCTGCACCGCGATTTGGCGCGTTTGTACGGTCTCAACACGTTGGGTGCGGTGGCAGGCACGGCGTTGGTGGGCTTCGTCCTGCTCTCGGCGGTCGGATTGCGCCGCACGACGCTCATCGCGGCGGCCGCCAATCTCGTCCTCGGAGCCTTGTGCGTGTGGCGTGGCAGCAAGGTGTCGCCGCCCGTTGCGGTCGCCGCACCAGCGGGTTCGCTGCCCGGTGCCGGCGCGAGCGCCCTCTCTGCCGGCGAACCGCCACTCGTGCTGCGGCGTTTCGCGATCATCGCCTTCGCGGTCTCGGGTGGCCTGTCGCTCGTCTACGAAGTCGCGTGGACACGCGTGCTGACGCAAATCGTCGGCAGCTCGACCTACGCTTTCAGTCTCATCCTGACGGCTTTCCTGCTGGGCTTGGGACTTGGAAGTCTGGCGATCGGTGGGTGGCGCGGCCGCGATCGCGCCGGGTTGGCTGGATTCTGCGCCGCCGAGCTCGGTATTGGCGCGACTGCCGCCGCCGTCGTGCCGCTCTTCGTTCGGCTCCCGGATCTGCTGCTGCAGGGTTTAGGTAGTGTGCAGTCGATCCCAGGCGTGCTCGGACTGCAATTCGCGCTCTGTCTCGGCATCGTGCTCCTGCCGACACTCTGCATGGGCGCGACTTTGCCGCTCGTCGCCGGATTCGTTGCGGCGGGGCGCCAAGACGTCGGCCACGCCGTCGGCCGCTTGTACGCCGGCAACACCGTCGGCGGCATTGTGGGTTCGATCTTGGCGGGGTTTGTGTTGATCCCCCACCTCGGCTCGCAGCGCACCCTCGATTTGGCGCTCCTCGGCAACGCCGCAATCGCCGCGTCGGGCTTGGTGCTCCTGGTCCGATTCGGGCGCCAGACTTCGGCACCGGCGCCCGCGTGGCGTGAACGCCTCACGCCTGCACGCGTGGCGATGGCGACAGTGGCCGTTGGCCTGCTGGTCGTCGGACTCGCAACTCCCGCCTGGGACCCCTATGTGCTCGACGCCGGCATTGCGATCGGCGGCCCGCCACTGGCGCGCAGTGATGCCGGGGCGACGGCGCGCGACATCGCGCGCGGCTCCGACATGCTGTTCTATCGCGAAGGCCGCAATGCCAACATCTCGGTGCGCAAGGACGAGACCCAGTTCTACTTGAAGACGAATGGCAAGACGGACGGTACGACACGTGGCGACATGCCGACCCAGCTCATGCTGGGCCTGCTGCCGACGCTCGTGCACCCGGCGCCGGTTCGGACTCTCGTCGTCGGGCTCGGTACCGGTGCCAGTGCGCGCGCCGCGGCGCGGGCTCCCAGCGTCGAGCGGCTCGACGTCGTCGAAATCGAGCCGGCGGTCGTCGAGGCGTCGCAGAGGTACTTTGGCGAAGTGAACTCCGGCTTGTTCGAGGACGCGCGGGTGCATGTGGTCGTGGACGATGCGCGCGCCTTCCTGCGCACGACGCGCGAGCGCTACGACATCGTGGTCTCCGAGCCGTCCAACCCGTGGATCGCCGGCATCGCCAACCTCTTCAGCGTCGACCACTACGAACGCTGCGCCGCACGCATGGCGCCGGACGGCATCATCACGCAGTGGCTGCAGACCTACGCCATGCGCCCCGAACTCGTGCGCATGGTGCTCGGGTCGATGCAGCAGGTGTTCCCGCACCTGCAAGTGTGGAGTTTCCACTACGGCGACCTCATCGTGCTCGGGAGCCGCACGCCGTTTGCGCCGTTCGATGTCGCCCGCACCGACGCACGGCTCCACGAGTGGGGGCTCGAGGCCCAAGTCCACGACGTGCTCGGCGTCCATTCAGCGGCCGGGTTGCTGGGCTTCTTCGCCCTCGGCGAGGGCGACATCGCGCCTCTGGTGGCAGGCACAGAACTCAATACCGAGGACCGGCCGCGGCTCGAGTTCGCCGCGCCGCGCAGTTTGTATTTGTCGACGCGCGACGCGAATGCCGCCCTCTTGGCGCGGGCGCGCCGGACGCCTTTGCCGCCGCTCGCCGTGACCACCCTGCGCGGCGCCGAGTGGTTGGATGTCGGACGGGCCGCACTCGCGACGCGCCGCACCGATGAGGCTGCCTTTTGGCTCGGGCGGGCGCGCGCCATTGATTCGCTGCCGGCGGGTGCGGCGGAACTCTTGGCCGGGCGGATCGCCATGACGCGCGGTGCGACGGCCGCGGCACAGCAGGAATACACGGCCGCGGTGCGGCTTGCCCCCGAAGGGCTCGAACCCGTACAGGAATTGTCGCGCCTCTACTTCATGCAAGGCCAGCCGGTTGCTAGCGAGTGGCTCGACCGCGCCGGTGCGCCGCGCGCCCTCCTGCAGCGCGACACGGCAGATCTCGCGTTGCAGCTTCTCGAAGCGGCGTTCGAACGCGGCTCGACCGACAGCGCGTCGAGACTCGTCGCGGCACTCTTTGTGGCAGCCGAGAACCCCGGTGCGGCACCGGGGCTCGATGCCGCATTGCGTGCCCGCCTCACGGCCCTCGTCGCCCGCGCCGCACTCGCCCATCGCGATCCGGCGACGGCGGCGGCCCGGGCGCGAGACGCCCTCGCGATCAACGCGCAGTGCACCGCAGCCTGGCGAGTGCTTGCGGAATTGGAATACCAGGCACAACGTTACCCGGAAGCAATCACCTGGTGGGAACGCCTGGTCGACTTCCGGCAGACGGGCCCCGAGGTGCTCGTACCGTTGGCGCGCGCCTACCGGCAAGTGGGCCGATTGCACGATGCGCGGCGTGTCGTCCGCCGGGCGCTCGCCCAGGATCCGCGTCAACCGGACTTGCTGCGGTTACGCGACGAACTCGGCACCTGATTCGGATGAAAGCTTTGCGCTCGATTCTTGCCAAAATTGCCCTGGCGCTCGGCAGCGCACTCGCGACACTCGTCGCGGTGGACTTGGTGCTGCTGCTCGTCCAAGGTCCGGTGCGCGTGGTCGAGGACTTCTATGAACCGGCGCCGGACTACGCCTACAAGATGCAGCCCAACCTGACGTTCGAGTTCGCGAATCCGTACCACGGCTATCGTGGCACCGTGCACACCAACGCCTTGGGATTGCGCGGCGGTCCGGTCGTGGTTCCGAAGCCGCCCGGTGTGGCGCGGATTCTTTTCATCGGTGATTCGATGACCGCCGGCCTGGAAGTGAACGAGAACGACACCTTCGAGGCGGTCTGTAGCCGGCTCTTGGGCGGGGCGCCGCACATCGACGTCGTGAACGCCGGCGTCCGCGGTTACAACCTCGACAACGTCCTGGCTTTCCTGCAGAACGTTGGCATCGGCCTCGAGCCGGACCTCGTCGTCTACACCTTCGTCGACAACGATTTGACCGCGAACGCGGACTTCAGTCCGGAGACGAGCGATTGGTCGCGCGGGTTGACCCTGTCGGGACTCGCCGGGCGGATCGCGGCCTACTCACACCTGACGTACCGATTCCAGTTGCTGCAACAGCAGATCACGTTGCGCCGCCAGACCGACAACAAGCAGAACGAACGCGTTTATGTGCCGCGCGGTCTCTACGCGCTCTTCACGACCACGACATACTTGACCGACGCGTCGGCGGTCTTGACCGGCCAGCGCATCGCTTACATGGATTCGCTGTGCCGCGTGCACGGGGCGCGCTTCGTCCTCGCCGGCGCGCCGCACCGGCTGGAGATTTCGCCGCCGGCTCAGGACTGGCTGCGCCAACAACTGCTGAAATCGACCGCCGCCGACGCCGCAGCCGCACCGGACTTCGACGGCGTGCGCCGTTACCTCGATTGGGTCGCCGAGCGCGCCGGCTGTGCGCGCGTCGACCCCATCCCCGCCTTCCGCGCCGGGTTGCCGCAGGCTCGCGACTACTGGTTCCACAAGGACGATCACTTGAACGTGCGGGGCCACCGGCTGTTCGGCGAGATCATGGCGGAAAAGTTGCGGCCGCTCTTGCCGGCCGGATCCGCGCCGCGCTAGGCAGCCGGCGACTTGGCTTTGTATTCGGGGATCGGCGTGAAGTTGGTAACGGCGGTGTCGAGCGGCGGCGAGTAGACGTGCACGGTGACGAGCCCCGCGTCCCCGACGTTGACGATGCGATGCACGTCCTTGGGCGCGGCGATCGTGATCCCACCGCGGGTGTATTCGCGCGCCGTGGTCCGGCAGGGCTTGCCGGCGGCGTCCAATTCGAACATTTCTTCCTGCATGACGCCGTCGACGACGATGTACAGGCAATTGCTGCGGCCGTGGTCGTGGATCGAACTGGCCTGTTTGGCGAGCCAACAAATGACGACCAGCTCGAAGTGGTCGTTCTTGAACACCGTATTGCGGGCGTAACGCGTCTCACAAAATTCCTTGTGAGACTCGAGATCGAGCCCGGCGATGTCAACGGCGTGCGCAAAGGCAAGCATTTCGTCGCGATCGAGCGCCCGCGTGGCCGCGGGCGAGGCGAGAAGTCGATCGCGAAGAACGTTTGCCATGTCCCCAGACTACACCCGGCCCCCGGGGGCGGCGCAAATGTTTCCTGCAGTCGCCGCGGCGCGAGCCGCGGCACCGCGCTTGCAGTGTCACCGGACAGGGCGAAAGCGATGCGGGACGCCCGGGCTGGGCGTGCCGGTGCCGACTCCCCGCGACCGGTCCGCCTGAGTTTTCGCCCGTGGCCGGTCCGGAATCGGCCATGCCGTCCGGCGGCGCGGCGGCACGGATCGAAGCGCCCCCGCCCCTGGAATGCTGCCTGGAGGAATCGCGGTGCCTGAGGTGTTGGGACTGGGTGTGATCGGGCTGGGCCGCATCGGGCGCTTGCACGCCGAGAATGCGGCACGCCTGGCGGAAGCCCGCCTCGTCGCCCTCGCCGACCCGTGCGTCGAGCGCGCCCACGAGGCGGCAGCGGCCTGCGGCGCGGGCCGCGTGTTCGACGACCCCACCGCACTCCTCGCCGACCCCGGCGTCCACGCCGTACTCATCTGCTCGTCGACCGATACGCATGCCGGGTTCCTGGAGCAAGCCGCCGCGGCCGGCAAGCACATCTTCTGCGAAAAACCCCTGGATCTCGATCCCGAACGGATTCGGAGCGCACTCGCGGCGGTCGAACGGGCCGGCGTGCTGCTGCAAGTCGGCTTCAACCGCCGCTTCGACCCGGGCTTCCGGCGCATCGCCGCCGGCGTCCAACGCGGCGAGGTCGGGCGCCCCGAGTTCGTTCGCATCACGAGCCGCGACCCTGCCCCGCCACCACTCGATTACGTGCGCGTCTCGGGTGGGATCTTTCTCGACATGACGATTCACGATTTCGACCTGGCGCGCTATCTCATGGCCGATGAAGTCGTCGAAGTGCAGGCCATGGGTGCAGCGCTCGTCGATCCCGCCATTGGCGCCGCCGGCGATGTCGACACCGCGGCCGTGCTCTTGCGCTTTGCGGGCGGCGCGCTCGGCTGCATCGACAACTCGCGCCGCGCGGTCTACGGCTACGACCAGCGCGCCGAAGTCCTCGGATCGGCAGGCTGCTTGAGCGCCGCCAACGTGACCCCGGACCGTGTCAGCCGCTGGGATGTAAACGGCCAAACCGCCGCCAAACCCTTGCACTTCTTCTTGGAGCGCTACGGCGCGGCCTATGTCGACGAGCTACAGGCCTTCGTCGATTGCGTGCGCGGCCGGCGGCCGCCGCCCGTCAGCGGCCACGATGGATTGCAAGCGACACGCATCGCGCTCGCGGCGCGGCGCTCGCTTGCCGAACGGCGCCCCGTCGCAGTCGAGGTCGGCTGATGCTATCGCCCGTCGTGAATGCGTTTCGCGCCGGCTTCGACCGCGGCCGCACGGTCATCGTTCGTGAAAGCGATGCGGGGCCGCTCGCACCGGGGCTCGATTTCGATGTGGTCGTGCAACACCGCGGTGACGCGACCGATGCAACGGACGCCAAGGAATCGGCTTGGGTGCTCCTTGCCGGGCGCGCCGCAGTGACATTCGATGCCGCATCGCACGTTGTCGAGCGCGATTCCCTCTTCGATGCCGCACCCGCGGTCCTGCATCTCGCGGCCGGCTCGGCTGCCAAGCTGGTGGCGCACTCCGATCGCGTCGAATGGGCGGTCGTGCGGGCCACGAATGCGCGCCGCTTTGCGCCCCGCCTGTTCACGGCCGCCGATGTGACGGCCGAGCGCCGCGGCGCGGGGCTCGCGCAGGGTGCCTGCGTCCGCACCGTGCGCCTCGTCTTCGATCGCACCACAAGGCCCGAATCGGCAATCGTCCTCGGCGAAGTCGTGGGCGATGCCGGACGCTGGTCGAGCTATCCGCCGCATCATCATGCGCAGCCGGAGCTGTATCACTACCGGTTTTCGGCACCGCAGGGCTGGGGACACGCCGAATTGGGCGACGCCGTTTTCAGAGTGCAAAGCGGTGACACGCTCTGCATTCCACCGCACGCGACGCATGCGCAGGTTGCCGCCGCGGGTTATGCGATGTGGTACCTCTGGGCGGTGCGCCACGTGCCGGGTGCCCCGTACGAGGGCTTCACCTACGACCCCCAGCACACCTGGTTGCTCGATCCGGCCTCGCAAGGCTGGGCGCCCGGCGTGGACGCTGGAGGCCGCTCATGAGCACCGTGCGCCTGACCGTCGCCCAAGCGCTCGTCGATTTTCTCGCCCAGCAGTACATGGCGCGCGACGGCGCCGAGCATCGCATCATCCACGGCTTCGCAGGCATCTTTGGACATGGCAACGTGACCGGCATCGGCCAAGCGATCGAGGAGCGCTCGAGCCTGCCCTTCTATCAGCCCAAGAACGAGCAAGCGATGGTGCACATGGCGGTGGCGTTCGCCAAGGCACGCGCTCGGCTCGGCACGCTCGCCTGCACGACATCGGTCGGACCCGGGGCGACGAATCTCGTCACTGGTGCCGCGGGCGCGACCATCAACCGTCTGCCGGTTCTACTCTTGCCGGGCGACGTGTTCGCGAGCCGCCTCCCCGATCCGGTGTTGCAGCAGCTCGAGCATCCGCAGTCGCTCGACACGAGCGTCAACGATTGCCTGCGGCCGGTGTCGCGCCGCTTCGATCGCATCATGCGGCCCGAGCAATTGCTGCGGGCGCTGCCGGAAGCGATGCGCGTCCTGGCATCGCCGGTCGAAACGGGTGCCGTGACGATCTGCTTGCCCGAGGATGTGCAAACCGAAGCCTACGACTGGCCGGTCGAGTTCTTCGCGAAAAGGGTGTATGCAGTGCTGCGGCCGCGCCCGGACACCAACGAACTCCAAACCGCAGTTGCGCTCCTGAAAAACTCGCGGCGGCCGTTTCTCATTGCCGGTGGCGGCGTGCACTACGCCGGCGCCACCAACGCGCTTGCCGCGTTCGTGGAACGCACCGGGATTCCCGCCGGCGTGACGCAAGCCGGCAAGGGTGCATTGCTCGATGCGCACCCGTTCTGTCTCGGAGCCGTCGGCGTGACCGGCACCGCGGCCGCGAATCGTATCGCGGCGGAGGCCGATGTCGTCGTCGCGATCGGCACCCGCTTGGCGGATTTCACGACCGCCTCGAAGACGCTCTTCCAGCATCCGAACGTGCGCTTCGTGAATATCCAAATCGATCCCTATGACGCGCACAAACAGGGCGCGTTGCCGCTTCTGGCCGACGCCCGGGCGGGGCTCGAGGATCTGGGCGCGGCACTCGGCGGCTATTCGACGTCGAGCCCGTACCGGCGCGAAATCACCGAAGCACAATCGGCGTGGGCCCTCATGCGGGACGAGATCGTGCATCGCACCCACGGCGACACCGGTGCACTGCACCAAGCGGCGGTGCTCGCACTCCTGAACGAGCATGTCGGCCCGCGCGCCACGGTCGTGCATGCCGCCGGCGGCCTGCCGGGAGACCTGCACAAGCTCTGGCGCTCCGAGTCGGCAGCGCAGTTGCACTCCGAGTACGGTTACTCGTGCATGGGCTATGAGATCGCGGGAGCGCTCGGCGTCAAACTGGCGGATCCCGAGCGCGCCGTGTATGCATTCGTGGGTGACGGCAGTTACCTCATGCTGCACACGGAAATCGTCACCGCGCTGCAAGAAGGACTCAAGATCACCATCGTCCTCGTCGACAACGGCGGCTACCAGTGCATTCATGGGTTGCAGCGCAGCACCGGTGGGCGGAGCTTCGGCAATGAGTTCCGCACCCGCACCGGTGGCCGCCTCGCCGGATCCCCGGTGCCGGTGGACTACGCCGCGAATGCCCGCAGCTTGGGGGCCGCGGCGTGGCACGCCCGAACCGCGGCCGAACTGCGCGCAGCACTCGCGGCAGCCGGCGCCGAGCCACGGACCTGTCTCATTCATGTGCCGGTCGAGCCCCGCCCGGTGCCGTCCTTCGCCTGGTGGGACGTCCCATCCGCCGAGGTCTCCGACATCCCGTCCGTACGAGACGCACGCCGGCGTTACGACGCGGCGCGGGTCGCGCAACGGTTCTACTACTGAACGGAGTTGACGCGATGACTGCATTCGAGCGCCAAGCCCCCTTCCTGAGCGATTGGGCGCCACGGGTCGGCATCAACCCGATCGTGTGGACCAATGACGACTTCCACGACTTAGGGAACGCCACGTCGCTCGATCGTTGCTTGTCGGAAACGCGTGCCGCCGGCTTCGCGGGCACCGAACTCGGGCGCAAGTTTCCACGCCAGCCGGAAGCGCTCCGCAGCGCACTCGCGGCGCACGGCCTGGTGCTCGTCTCGGGATGGCATAGCCTCAACGTGTTGGAGCAGGACATCGAGACCGTGTGGCAGGGCCTTCGAACCCATCTCGAACTGCTCTCGGCACTCGGAACCGACGTTGCGATCGTCGCCGAATGCACCCGCCGCAGCTACGCCGATCCGCAGGCACCGCTGCGCTTCGTACGCAATGGCGACGCGCTCGCGTCCGCCGAGTGGGATCGTTTGACCACGGGTCTCGACCACTTGGCGGCCCGCGCCGCCGAACACGGTATGCGCTTGGCCTACCATCACCACATGGGTACGGTCGTGCAAACAGCCGGCGAGGTCGACCGGCTGATGGCGGAAACTCGCGATCTCGGTTTGCTCGTCGATACCGGGCATCTGGCTTTCGCCGGCGCCGATCCGCTCGCCATGCTCGAACGTCACGCGCCGCGCGTCGTTCACGTCCACCTCAAGAATGTGCGGCCGGACGTGGTCCAGAGCGCCCGCCAAAGCGCCTGGAGTTTTTCGCAGGCGGTCCGCGCCGGTGTGTTCACGGTGCCGGGTGACGGCGGCATCGATTTCGCGCCCATCCTCGCCCGCCTGCGCCAAGCGCGGTACCGGGGCTGGCTGGTGGTCGAAGCCGAACAGGATCCGAGCCTCGCGCCACCCTTCCAGTACGCGGCGCGGGCCCGCGACTACGTTCGCAAAGTGGCGGGTGTGTGATGGCGAAGCAGCCGCACGCGGTGACGTCCAAGATGCAAGCGACGCTGGCATTGGGCGCGTCGTTCTGGAACGACTCGTGTGATTTGCGCGAATTGCGCCACGCCGTCGACGCGGGGGCACGCGGCGCGACATCGAACCCGGTCATTGTCGCCGAAGCGGTGAGCGCCGATCCCGCGACCTGGCTGCCGGTTGTCGACGCCTTGCTCCGCGACCACCCCACTGGGCGCGAAGACGAAATCGCTTGGCGGCTGGTCGGGGCAATGGGGCGTGAGGCAGCAGCGATTCTGGCGCCCGTGCACGCCCGCACCGGCGGCGAGCACGGCTGGTTGTGCGTGCAAACGGATCCACGGCTCTTCCGCGACGCCGAACGCATGTGCGCGCATGGACGCGAAATCGCCGCGCTGGCAGCCAACGTCGCGGTCAAGGTGCCGGCCACGGCCGCCGGCCTGCAGGCCATCGAGACGCTGACCAGCGAAGGCATCCGCATCAATGCCACGGTCAGTTTCAGTGTGTCACAAGCCCTGGCATGCGCGGCGGCCGTCGAACGTGGGCTCGCCGCGGCCGAACGCACCGGGCGCGGCGACGCCGCAACCATCCAGCCCTGGGTGACACTCATGGTGGGACGTCTCGATGATCACTTGCGGCGTGTGATGGAGCGCGAACGTGTCACCGTAGAGCCGGGATTCCTCGACTGGGCGGGCATCGCCGTCTTCAAAAAGGCCGCCGCACTGTTCCGCGCCCGCGGCTATCGCAGCACGCTTCTCGCCGCCGCGTACCGGCACTGCATGCATTGGACGGAACTCGTCGGTCCGGGTGTCGTCCTGTCGATGCCGTACCGATTCTGGACCCAGTTCGATGCCTCGGACTTGGTGCCGCGCGTCGCACTCGCGGATCCGGTCGAGCCGCGCGTCGTCGCGACGCTTCTGGCGCTGTTCCCCGATTTCGCCCGCGCCATGGACGAAGAGGGTTTGTCGCCGGCCGAATTCGAGACCTTCGGCCCCTCGATCCACACTCTGCAGCAATTTCACGCCAGCTTCGACCGCCTGGTCGGGATCGTCCGCGGCCGCCTGTTGCGCTAGCACCGATTCATCTCGCAGCGTGATCCCGAATCGTCCTTCAGTGCCGATCCTGGGACGCTTTGGGTCCTTTGCCGCTTTCCCGCTCGGATGTATGTCGAATGCGTCACTCGCGATTCATGCTGGCGTCATGCTCTTGGCGCAACAATGACCACAACGAAAGACGCCCCACAGTGCGCCAACATCTATTTGATGGGGAGAGACATCATGAATCGTACGCTAGCGATCGCATTATCCGTAGTCGTCACCAGCACATTCGGTGCATCTCAATCGCCGCGCGGGATCAGCCGCTGGTTGCCCGCAATGCCGCCGGCCGCCGCCGATGTGCTGGTGGGAATGAACGACGTGGAACATCCACACGACGGCACTGCGAATGAACTCGTGCAGGTCGACCTCACGACCGGCGTGGCGACAAACCTGCACGTTTTCGCGGCGGCACTGAACGACATGGAGGCGCTCTGCTACGACGCGCGCAACGCCGTACTGTGGGCCACCAACGGCGGTGTCCTGGTACGAATCAACACCACGACCTTCGACGCGGTGACCATCGGCGACACCGGTTTGGGTGACATCGACGGTTTATCGATTCAGCCAGGCACCGGCACGCTCTTCGGGATCACGTACGGCGGCAACGATTTGTTCACTATCGACAAACAGACCGGCGCCGTGACGATGATCAACGGTCACATCGAGGAGGGCTCGCGCCCCGAGGATCTCGCCTTCGATTCGACCGGCCGGCTGTACGCCCTCACGTCCAGTAGCCTGGTCGAGTTGCGGCCGAGCGACGGAGTCCGGATTTCGAAGGTCGCGCTATCGGGTGCCTCGAGCCTCGAGTCGCTCGTGTGGTGGAACGAGGGTGGCACTTTCCTGACCGCCGGGGATCGCGGGACAACCAAGGACCTCGCGCGCCTCGACCGGACAACCGGCGTCGCGACTTTCGTCGGCGCCGTGCACTCCGGCAAAGTCGACATCGAGGCGCTCGCCTTCTTGCCGCAAACCCCGCCGGTCCTCGCGGTCCAAGAACGGACGTGGGGAGCCACCAAGGCGTTGTACCAGTGATGCAGCGGGCGGGAGCGGCCCGCATCCGGTCCCGACGATGCATCACAACTTTGCAGATGAAAAGGCCTCCGTGTGTTAGAAGAGGGCTGTCGAGAGACCCTTTCGTGCGACACCGGAGGCTTCTTGCAAGCCGTCGATGCAAAATTCAGCAAGCCGGATGGAGCGGCCCGAGTCACGACGACCGGGCGCCAGGGGCTTGGCCTTGCGGTCTTCGCCGTGTGCCTGCTCGTCTACGGCATCACCGCATTCGGCGCGCTGCGCTCGCCGGACAGCGAAGTCGTGTTCGAGGTGTGTGAGGCGCTCGTCGATCACGGCACCTTCGCCGTCGAGGGCGTATCGGCGTGGGAGGGTTTCGGGCTGGCGCCAGGGCGCGACGGGCGGATGTACTCGGTGTTCGGCGTCGGCCAGTCACTGGCCTCCGTGCCGTTCTTGTGGGCGGGCCGGGCCCTGGGCCTCGCGGGCGACGGAGCGCCGGCGGGTATCAACCCCAGCTTCTACGTCGGTCAGGGCCGCGAGCAGTTCATGGACGGTGTTCCCGCCGCACCGCGCCGGCCACATGGCGACCGCTTCGTGGTCGCGTATCTCAATGTGCTCGTCAGTGCATTCGGCGCCTGGGTGTTCTTCGCTATCGCCCGGCGCCTGGCGCGGCATTCGGCTGCAGCCCTGGGAGTGACCGCGCTCTACGCCTTTGGGACGTTGTCTTGGTCCTACTCGGGCGGCTGCTTCAGCGAGCCCCTGGCGATTCTTTTCGTGCTCCTGTCGCTGCTCGGGTTGCTGCGCAGTCAATGCTTTGCGTCGTTGGCCTCGGGGCTGGCGCTCGGTTTTGCCGTTGCGACGCACGTGACCGCGATGCTCTTCATTCCGTTCTTCGCAGCCGCTGCGTTCCTGGATGCAGAACCGCAGCGCCGCCGGCGGCGGGGATTCGAGTTCTGCGCTGGGCTCGGCGCCGTGCTGATTCTGCTCGGCCTCTTCAACCATTTGCGCTTCGGCAGCCCCTTCGAGACCGGCCGAACCGTCGATGCGACGCTGGCGCAACATTTTGGCTACGGCCATGCGGTGGCGCCGTGGGCCGGGCTCGCGGGCTTCGCGGTCGGTGGCGGCAAGAGTCTGTTCGTCTTCATCCCCGCGGTGCTGGGCGGACTGGCGCTGCTGCCCCGCTTCTTGCGCACCCATCGGATGCTGGGACTCGTCATCACGGCAAGCGTGATCACGCGCCTCGTGTTCATTGCGGCGCGCAGCGATTGGCACGGCGGCTTCTGCCTCGGGCCGCGGCTCCTGCTCATGATCGTGCCACTCCTGCTGTTGCCCATCGTGCCGTGGCTCGACCGGATGTTGGACGAACGGCGGCAGGGGGCGATCGTGGCCTTCGCAATTGCATCATGGGCCTGCGTGGCGGAGCAACTCGTCTTCGTCGTCGGTGAACCGTTCTCGTACTACTGGCGTCTGCTCGCGGTCTACATTCCGCGCGGCACCGATTTGTTCGCCGGCAATCGTTTGTACTTGGACTGGGCCTTCGCTCCGCTGTTGCACTTGCTGGCAGGACAAAGGGGACCGTGGCTCTGGCGCGCGATGCCGCTCTCCAACGCCGCGTTGTGGGCGGCGTTAGCCGTACTTGCCGCAGGGTTGTACGGGGTTGCAGCCTGGCTCGTGTTGCGCCGGCGCGACAGCACATGATCAAGGGCGTGGGCGCTAGGGTTCACGCCTTGACGGTGCGCGGGCGCGCGGCGAGCGCCAGGAACAAGCAAACGACCGCAATGAGTGCCAGCGTAACGAGCTTGCCGGCGGTACCGGATACGAGCGGGTCGTGGGTTTTGGGAATCGCGCCGAAGCCCACGAGGGCGGCCACGAGGACGCCCGCCAGTCCCTCGCCGGCGACCAAGCCCGAGGCCGCCAACACGCCGGCGTCGCCGCCGGACTGCGCGGCGCGCTCGCCGCGCGAACGTTCGACGCGGGCCCGCACACAGCCGCCGACGAAAATCGGCAGCATCGAAGAGAGCGGCAAATACACCCCGATCGCGAACGCCAGGCCCGAAACCCCGCAGAGCATCGCGGCGCCCGAAACGCCGGCACCGCTCAGCACGAGCCCCCAAGGGAGATCGCCCGAGAGCACACCCTCGATGATGGTCTTCATGAGGGTGGCTTGCGGCGCCGCCAGTTCCGCCGAACCAAACTCGTAGGTGCGGCCGAGCAGCAACACCGTGCCGGCCACCGCCCAGCAGGCGAACGAAGCGCCGATGAGCTGCCCGAGCTGCTGTTTGGCCGGCGTCGCGCCGACCAAGAAGCCGGTCTTGAGATCCTGTGAAATGTCGCCGGCCTTGGAAGCGGCGATGGCGACAATGGTGCCGACGGTGAGCACCGCGGCGCGCGCATTCGCATCCCGCCATCCGAGGGCCGCGAACACCGCCGCGACACCGAGCAGCGTCACGAGGGTGATTCCCGAAGTCGGTTGCGAGGAAACGCCGACGATTCCGACGATACGCGCCGCAACCGCCACGAAAAGAATACCGAACAGGCCGACGCCAGCCGCACACACGAGCCGCGCCCCGAGCCCCATGTGACCGGCGAAGACACCGGGCACGAGCGCCGAGACCACAATCACCGCGACGACGGCGCCAATGACGAAGCGGCCGGAAAGATCGCGATCGGCATCCGGATTGAGCACCGCCCCCGCCGGGGACTCGCCGCCGCCCGCATCGGGCCCGGCCGTTCGCCGTTCGGCTCGCAAGCCACGCGCCACGGCGCGAAAGGCGCCGAACATCGTCGGGAAATTGCGCACCACGGTCACAATGCCGGCGGTCGCAACCGCGCCCGCGCCCACAAAACGCACGTAGCGCGACCAAATCTGCCCCGACGTCATGTCGCCGACGAGTTTCTGTGTTTCGGGCAAAAGCGGTGTCGTGAGACTGACGCCGATGAATGCAATGAGCGGCGTCAGTGCAAACGCTGAAACGACAGATCCCGCGACAATGACCGCCGACTGGCGGTAGCCGAGGATGTAGCCGATCGCCAGCAATGCCGGTGCGAGTTCGATCGCGATTTCGGCTTTCGGCAAGAACGGCACTGCACCGGCGACGATGCCGGGCGAGAGAAAGAGCACGGCGATCAAGACCTTCACGCCGGCGCCGACGGCCATGCCGCGGAAAATCCAGACGCCGCCCGAGGCATCGGTGGTCGTGGCGCGCAACACTTCGGCGCACGCCGTGCCCTCGGGGTACGGCAGCTCCTTCGCGCCTTGGACGATCAACAAACGCCGCAACGGGATCATCGCCGCGAGCCCGAGCACGCCGCCCAGGAACGCCAGCACGACGACCTGCCAATAGGGCGGCGCCATGCCCCACAGGAAAAGCGCCGGAATGGTGAAGATGGTGCCGGAGGTGAGCGACGTCGAGGCCGAACCGATCGTCTGCGCCAAGTTGGCTTCGAGAATCGTACCGCGCAGCCGGAAGACCTTGAAGACCGCGACCGCCATGACGGCCGCCGGAATCGACGCCGACACCGTCATGCCGACGCGCAGGCCCAAGTAGGCATTTGCGGCCCCGAACACCAGCCCCAAGACAATGCCGGTGACGACCGCCTTGAAGGTGAACTCGGCAATGCCCTCGCGCGCGAACGCCACGCAACAACCCCCTTTTGGAAGGCCGCACTGTAGCACTTCCGGCGCCCGGCGCGGTGGAGCGGTACCCGCCCGCTCGGCACAACTCTCCGGCTTGCGCGCACGCCTTCGACGGAGCAGAATTCCGGCACCTGTCCGCTGCGCATCAGGCCCCCGGCCTTCTGTGGAGGGCGATGTCGAATGCGTCCGTCCGTACCTCGTTTCGTGTTGGTCCGCCGTCGCGCCGGAGCGGCGCTCATCGTCGGATGGGCACTCCTATTCGCCAATTGCGGCGATCACGCCACGGCGCCCCCGGCGCCGACGAACTTCCAGATCGTGAGTGGATTGGAAAACGGCTGGGCCGGGTCCGGCCACGAAATCCGCGTCGGACCTGTGGTCGCAGAGCGCGACTCATGGGCTGGGCGTGGCGCGCCGCATACGACCGCAACCATCCGGATCGACACCGCAACCCGGACCGCGCTCGTGGCTGCCGTCGACGAAAGCGCGCTCGGCGCATTGCCGGAGGTCATCGGCTGTCCCGGTTGCACCGACGGTCCGATGGAATGGATCGAGGTTCAACGCGGGGCGTTCCACAGGCGGGTGACTTTCAGTCCGTGGGATGATCTGGGCGCAGGCAATGCGGCATTGCTGCAACAAGTGCGGACGTTGCGCGCCGATTGACCGCTCGTGGCAATCGCGGCATCAGCGATCGTGCGCCGGGAGAACGACCACACGCTGCACGCCGCGCTCCGTGCCCGCATCGCCGACCACTGCCGAGTTCGCAGTCACGTTTGTCGAGAAGTACGCGGCGTCGAAGTCAATGGCAGAAGTTCGGGAGCATCCTCCGAAACGTGGGCTGGCGAATTCCAAAGGAACACGGCGCTTGGGCGATGCTCCTCGTGCCCTTGGTGCTGGGCATCGCGGTAGGTGGCACGTGGCAATCGCGCGTGTTCGTCGTCGCGGCAGCGGCGATCGTCGCATTCACTTCGCGTGAGTCGCTCGCCATCGCAGTGCGCAAACGCCGGCGCGGCCGAGTTGTCGGGCCGGCGGTTCGAGATTTCGCGTTGCAGGCGGGGGTCGCGCTGGCGTGCGGAGTGTGGCTCGTGGTTCACGAGCGCCTCGTCGCGCTTGTGCCCATGGTTGCGGCAGGCATTCTTCTGCTGGGAATGCACGCCTTCCAGCTGCAACGGCGCGAGCAGCGCACTGTCAGTGCAGAAGTGCTCGTGATCCTGAGCCTGACGATGACGACTTGGAGCGGCGATCATTCGTCGGGGAACTGGCCGCGCAATTCATCCGGGACGGGACCATGGCCGCACCAACCGACGAAGCCGGCCGGCTTGGCTACCAGCCATTCGGGATGCGCGCCTCGCAGGTACGAGAGGCGCACGATGGGCTGCGGCAAGTCGATTTCACGCAGATCGTCGAAACCAACGTCGGGTAGGAACGGCACCTTGAGCCGCAGGTGCGGCATGTAAATGCGCACACCGGTGAGCGCGACTTCCGGCGACACGTCGCCTTCCGGGCCGCAAGGCGATGTCCAGAAGAGAATCGCGCGCGGTTCGTGCACGCCCCACTTGCGGAGCAACAACCCGTTCATGTCGTGCAACACGATCGCCTCGTACGGCGCCGGTGGGCCCGCCGCTTGGATGCGGTCCAGTTTGCAGGAATAGTGTTCGGGCATGAGCACTTCGACAACATCGTCGAGGCCGGTCGGCAGGAGCATGCTCAACATGCGGCGGCGCTGGCCGTCGATTTGAAAGTCGCGAATGCGTACCCGCACGCGCTTCCCGCCCATGGCAACCAGCGTATCGAGATCGTGCCGCAGGTCGTACGTCAGGCACAGGTGCCCGAATCCCATCCGCGCCCGGCGCAACCGCGTGATGGGATACAGACCCGGGTCCGAGAAGCGTGCAAAGGCTCCCGCCAGTGCCGCTTCGTCGGCCTCGCGGACGCACGTCGTGTCGGTCGCGAACGCGGCGACATAGCTGTAGGCATTCCGGGTTGCGAGCCGCGCCAACAAGTGCGCCGCGTGGCGGGCGGCGCTCGAACCTGGAGTGCCGAAATGAGCGGCGCGATACAACGAGTCCACGCGCGCGAGCTCGCGTTCATTGCCGTCGGCGAGCGTCTGGCCGACCGAATCGACGTCACAGGCCCGCAGGCGCACGATGCGCACTTGCGGGCCCAGACGGCACAGTGGACAGGGACGCGGCGTATCGTCGTCAAACCGTGCGTGCGGAGAAATCGACGCTGGAACCGCATCGATCATGGCGGGTTCGGAACCTGGAGCCCGTGCCAACTCCACGCCCACACTGGCCCCGGCGCGCGACAACAGTGCGCAGAGCGCGAGCGCCGAGGCGCGCCGCCAGCCAGTCTGGATATCGTGAGATCGCACCTCGAAAGCAAAGCAACGACCGGGCCGAAGCGGCCGCCAAAGCAAAGCCCCTTGCCGCCAGGAACGGCAAGGGGCCGCGATCGGGAACGGACGCCGCGAAGTCGGCGCTCAGCGGTACAGGGCCTTGACGCCCGACCACGGCGCGGATTCGACGCCGACCAAACCGGTCGTGTATTGGATCCCAAGAATCGGCCGGTTCTCGGTGAGCGCATTCTCCTTGGTATCGAAACGGCGCGCGTTCGATCCGCCACCCTCGACACCGCGCACGATCCAACCGTAACTCGTCGCCGGCGTGTCGAGCCAACTTTGCACATCAGCCACCATTTGCGCCGTCGATCCCCACACGTATGTGCCGGCGTCGCCGACGTTCTGTGACGCACTGACGGTCGCATCAAAGTCACCGCCCGGGGTCGTCCACAACGAGCCGGGAAAGAACGTGTGAATCCAGGTTGCATCGCCCGGTGCCGCAGCCGTGCCCGTGCCGCCCGGATCGCCGGCGTCCGACGCACCCTCACCCCAGTTGGCGAGCACCCGGTTCAACGTGCAGGCAACTGCCGGCGCCAGAAAGGGCGCGCGCGAGCAATGCAAGGTCAGGGTCACGGACTGGATCGTCGACCCCGCGGGAACGGCACTCGCAACGTCGAACGCCAAGAGACCGCGCCGGACACTGCCGGCCTGGCCGGCGAACAAATAGGCGCCGGCGCCGTTGCTGAGGCCGCCCGTGCCGTCCAAATAGAGGGTGTTGTCCTTCGAAGCGCCGACGGCGGCGAAGTCGGCGAAGGCCGCGTGCGCAGCCAGAACCATCAAGCAAGCGAACGTCGTCCCAAGAGCAAATTTCATGCGGCTCGACCTCCTCGAGATGCGGTGCACTGTGTGAGTTGCTAGTATATCCTGCCGCGCGACCGCACCGCGACCCCAAGCGGTACAAAGTTCGATCGCGCATTGCTCGATGGCCGCGTTGACCATGTGGCGTGTCCGCTGAAGGGACCACATGACCGCCTCCGACCCCGGCCCGCGTCGTGTGCCCCGCCGACTGTGGCGCGCCCTGGGCGTCGCGGCGCTCCTGCCGCCCTTTGCGGCGGCGTTCTATTCGCTTTCCGAGCCGTGGGCGAAGGCGCGCGTCATCGTGCTTTGGGGCATCTCACGCAGCATCGGGGCCACCCTCCTCGTGGCCGCCGGTCTAGCGGTGGCATTCGCCGCCTGCGCCTGGCTGGCATGGACGGGACGGCGTTTGCGCTTGGCGGCCGTGGTCCATCTCGCGACGGGAACCCTCCTCGGATTCATTTCGTGGCAGGCCTTCGCGATGGTGCGCGACGCCGGCATCCGGGGCTTGGGCATCCTGCCGATTGCCACCGTGCATCCCGGACGTGGCCTGCAGGTATTCTTTGCAGCGGCGCTTTGGCTCGTGGCGCTCGGGCTGGTGGAAGTCGCGCTGTCCTTCGAGTTTCCACGCCCCAGGCGGCTGCGGCGCGCGGGCCACCGCGCAGCCGATTGACGCCGGACCAATCGAGCCGCCATTCTGCCGAGTAGTTCCGCGGACCCGCGCGGGCCCCTGTGCCTCCTTGGGAGTGCGACGTTTGTCCGGCTCGCTATTCGTTTCCGACGACGAAAACACATCCCTCGAGGGCGTCCTCGAGCAAGTGGTCTATTCGAGTCCCGAGACGGGTTGGACCGTGGCGCGCATTTCGACCCGCGACCCGAACCCGGTGACCATCGTCGGGACGCTTTCCGGGGTGCAACCGGGTGAAAGCCTGCGCCTGAACGGCCGTTGGGTCGAGGATCGCAAGTACGGCCGCCAGTTCCGGGTCGAATCCTATCTGAGCGTGCAGCCGACAACGCTCGTCGGCATCGAGCGCTATCTCGGATCGGGGCTGGTGCACGGCATCGGGCCGGTGACCGCGCGCCGCCTCGTGGCCCATTTCGGGCTCGAGACCCTCCGCGTCATCGACGAGGAAGCCACCCGCCTGCACGAAGTGCCGGGAATCGGCCGTACCAAGATCAAGGCGATCCAAGAAAAGTGGCGCGAGCAGCGCGGCGTCCGCGACGTCATGGTGTTCTTGCAGTCGTATGGGATCGGCGCCGCACAGGCCCGGCGCATCTACAAGCGCTACGGCGCCCAAGCCAACGCCATCGTGCGCCAGAATCCGTACCAACTGGCGCGCGATGTCGCGGGGATCGGATTCTTGTCGGCGGATCGTATCGCCCGCGCCCTCGGCACCCCGGTCGATGCGCCGCAACGCATCGAAGCCGGCGTGCTCCACGCGCTCGAGACGGCGCGCGACGAGGGGCATTGCTACTTGCCGCGCGAGCGGCTCGTGCTCGCCGCGGCGGCGCTGCTCGAGTGCGAAACGGCCGCGGCCGAGGCAGCGGTCGACCGGCTGGCATTGCGTGGCGAGGTCAAACCCGAGCCCGAGGTAGACGATTGCCCGGTGTACGACGCGACACTGTACGGCATCGAAGCCGCAGTCGCACGCGGCTTGCACCGGCTGCTCCGCGCCCCGCGGCGTCCAGCGTCGAAGATCGATGCCGCCCTCGACGAGTACGAAGCGCAGGAGGGCATTCAGCTTGCCCCGTCGCAACGGCGCGCCGTGGCGCGCGCGCTCGAAGTGCCCGTATTGGTCGTGACCGGTGGGCCCGGAACAGGTAAGACGACCCTCGTGCGCGCCGTATTGCACGCCCTCGAACGCCGCGGCGAGCGGGCGCTGCTCTCGGCACCCACCGGACGAGCCGCGAAACGCCTCTCGGAGACCACCGACCACCCAGCGCAAACGATTCACCGGCTCCTCGAGTGGAATCCGCGCGAACTGCGGTTCCAGCGTGATGCGGCTTCGCCGCTCGAAGCCGATCTCATCGTCGTCGATGAAGTTTCGATGGTGGATCTTGCCCTTCTGCGTTCGTTGCTGGACGCGATTCCAAACCAGGCGCGCCTGCTCTTGGTCGGCGACTCCGATCAGCTGCCGTCCGTCGGCCCGGGAGCGGTGCTTGCCGATTGCATCGACTCCGGCGTGGTGGAGTTCGTGCGTCTGCAGCAGATCTATCGCCAGGACGAGGCGAGCTGCATCGTCACCAACGCGCACCGCATTCGCGACGGCGAGGCGCCGTTGTTGCCGCCCGCCGGTGAGCGCGGCGATTTCGTGCTCGTCGAACGCAATGCGCCGGACGATGTTCTCGGCACTCTCAGGACGCTCGTCGCCGACCGCCTGCCGGCCGCACTCGGCGTCGATCCGCGCGGCGACATCCAGGTGCTGGTTCCCATGCACCGCGGCACGCTGGGTGCGGCCGCCATCAATGCGGCGCTGCAGGATGCCCTGAACCCGGACGGCGCACCGGTGGGCGCGGGCGGGTTGCGCGTCGGTGACAAGGTGATGCAAACCCGCAACAACTACGATCTCGAAGTCTTCAACGGTGATCTTGGGATCGTCGAGGCTTGGAACGAGGCCGACCGCACGTTGTACGCGCGGTTCGACGAGCGGCGGGTCGTGTATGAAGCGAGCGACCTGCCGGAACTGGCCCTCGCCTATGCCTGCACGGTGCACAAATCACAGGGCAGCGAATACCCGGTCGTCATTCTCGTGCTGCACCGCCAGCATCACGTCATGTTGCAGCGGAATCTCGTCTATACGGCAGTGACGCGGGCGCGCCGCCAGGTCGTCGTGCTGGGCGAATCGGGCGCTTTGCGCACGGCGCTCTCCAATGGCCGCGTGCAGGAACGCTGGACGCGCCTCGCGGCGCGGCTCCAAGCACTCTCAGCCGCCGTGTAGATAGCGGCTGAAATTCGCCTGCAGGCGCGCCGCAACCTGCGGCAGCGATTCGCCACGCAACGCCGCGAGGCGTTCGGCAACCTGGCGGGCCCAGGCGGGGCGCGCCGGCTGGCCGCCGAATTTGACGGGGCTATCGGTTTCGACGAGCAGCCAGTCGCCGTCGATGGCCGCGGCGACGGCGGCCTGCTCGGGATCGTCGAGGATCGACGGCCCGGGTGATATGAAGAGGCCGCTCGCGGCAGCAGCTTTGGCGAGTTTCAACGAGTGCGTGAACCAGTGCAGGTTCACCCCGAGGCCGGTGCGCGCGACGAACTCCGCTGCGGTGGTGAAGATCTCGCGCTCGGCGCGCCGGCAGTGCACGTTGGCGGGCTTGCGAAGTGCCGCGGCCCACTCGAGTTGTTGTTGCAACGCCTGGCGCTGCCGGTCGCGCTGTACCGCATCGACCGCGTCCTTGAAATCGAGTCCGACTTCGCCGAGTGCGTCGGCCGTGCCGAGTGCATCGCGCACGAAATCGAGCTCGCGCTGTAGCGCTCCGGCATCGAGACGCGGGATTTCACTCGGGTGCAGGCCCACCGCGGCGCGGACCTGATGCGGATGCAGGGCCCGCAGTGCGAGGGCGCGCCGGCTCGACGCGGCACACATGCCGACCGCGAGCACCGGCCCGACGCCGGCGGCAAGCGCTTCGTCGAGTGCCTGAGCGGGATCGGCGAGAGCGTCCAAGTGGCAGTGCGCGTCAGGGATTCGGAGATCGGGGTCCTGCACTGATGCCTCCTGGCGGCGCTGCGGACGACCCGCTATAACGGAAGCGGCGCCGTGCGGGCGCCTTGAGCTCGAGAAAGGCCTCCGATGAGCCGGCACCGACGCGCGACCCGTCCGACCTCGAAAGCCGGGATGCCCCCCGGCACCTTGGTGTACACGGGCGAACGCAAGCTCGACAAGACCCGCCTGACGCTCATCGACTACGACGCCCAGACGCTCAACGAAGTGGCCTCCGAGACGCTGACCGGCTGCCTGGCCCGCCGGGACGCGCCGAGCGTCACATGGATCAACGTCGATGGCTTGCACGACGTGGACTTGGTCGCCGCAGTGGGCAACGGCTATGGCGTGCATCCGCTGGCGCTCGAAGACGTCTTGTCGATCCACCAGCGTCCCAAGTTCGAAGACTATGAATCGCATCTCTTTCTCGTCGTGCAAATGATGGCGTGGGACGCGGCGGCCGAGTCGGTTTCCTCCGAGCAGGTGAGTTTCGTTCTCGGGCCCCATTTCCTGCTCACGTTTCAGGAACAGGGCGGTGACGTCTTCGACCCGATTCGCGAGCGTTTGCGTGCCAACCGCGGCCGCCTCCGCAAACTGGGACCGGACTACCTGCTCTACGCGCTCCTGGATGTCATCGTCGACAACTACTTTGTAATACTGGAAAAGCTCGACGAACGCATCGAGCAACTCGAGGAGGAACTCACCCAGTCGCCGAGCCACTTGACGTTGCAGGCCATTCATCGCATGAAACGCGAAATGATCTTTCTCCGCCGGGCGGTGTGGCCGCTGCGGGAAGTCATTGGTGCGATCGGGCGGACCGAGTCGGATCTGATCCAACCCGAGACGCGCCTCTTCCTGCGCGACATCCAGGATCACGCCATGCAGGTCATCGAAACCGTCGAGACGTTCCGCGACCTTTTGGCCGGGATGCTGGACCTCTACATGTCGACGATCAGCAATCGCCTCAACGCGGTCATGAAGGTGCTGACCATCATCGCCACCATCTTCATCCCGTTGACGTTCATTGCCGGCGTCTACGGCATGAACTTCGAGTTCATGCCGGAGCTGCACTGGCGCTGGGCCTACCCTGCCATCCTCGCGATCATGCTGTTGATCGGCGGCGGGATGCTGTGGATTTTTCGCAAGCGCGGCTGGCTATGAGGGATCAGGCCGGCGCCGAGCGCCGGAACGCACGCCACGCGTCGACGACGAGCGTCACCGCGAGACCGCACAAGGCGAGACCGACGATGCCGTTGATCGTCACCGGCGCAAACTGCACGCCGGTCGCGCCGATCTCCCGCCAGCTCGCCAGGATGCCCAGCACCAGAGACCATAGAGTGACGGTCAAGACGAAACCCGCTGGAACGAGCGTGTACCATACCGGCCGGCCGGTGCGGTGCAGCCACACCGACACGCCAAGCAGCGATAACGCCGCCAGCAATTGATTGCTGGTTCCGAACAGCGTCCAATACTCCATGTAGGCGGGGCGCTGCCCGGGCACCACGGCGGGAGCCGTATTCAGCACGATGAGGGGCGGCGCGAGAGTGAGGAACGTTGCGACCGCCCCCCAGATGCGGCGCTTGGACGGAAACAGTTCTTGCAGTAAGTAGCGGCCCAATCGCGTGCTCACATCCAAGGTGTCGAAGACGAAGGTCGAGAACGCCATGGCACCGAATGTCGTGCAAAACACGAGGTGCTGCTGGCCCACGACGAGCGCCAGGTAGCGGCCGATGCCGTTGCCGTAGATGCGCCCGGGCGAACCCTGTACTTCGCCTTTCGCCAGGATCATGACCGTCGACAACGCGATGAGCGCCACGAAGGACTCGAGCAACATGCCTCCGTAACCGACCGACCGGCAGTGCGATTCGCGGGCAATCTGCTTCGACGTCGTTCCCGAGCACACGAGCCCGTGAAAACCCGAGCAGGCACCACAGGCGATGGTGACGAACAAGAATGGCCAGAGCGGTACGGTCGTGCCGCCGGGGCCTGGGGCAGCCCAAGTCTTGAACGCCTCTTGCTGAATCGGATAGTGGCCCGAGAACACGCCGATCACGCCGACCGCGAGCGACATGTAGAGCACAAAACCGCCCAGGTAGCCGCGCGGCTGCAAGAGCGCCCAGAGCGGCACCAGCGACGCCACGAAGCAGTACGCCAGGATGACGAGCGCCCAGACCTTGGCGGGGTTCGCGGTTGCGAACACGAACGATGTCGAAACCAGTGTTCCTAGCCATACCATGACGAGTGTCGCCGGTACGAACACGATGGTGAGCAGCCACAACGGCGGATTCCATTTCCGCTGCACGAGCCCCATGACGACGCTCAGCAAGAGATAGAACAGACTCGCCGCCGCCACCGCGCCGCCCGGATTGAACGCCACTCCTTGGAGTTCGTCCGTCTTGCCGACGAAAGTCGAGGCGGTAATGTCGGCGAAGGCGATGATGACGTAGATGAGGGCAATCCAGATGAACAGCGTGAACGCAATCCAGGCACGCCGTCCCAAGTACTGATGAGCGATCTCCGCCACCGAACCGGCGCGATGCCGGACGGACGCGAAGAGCGTCGCCAAATCGTGCACGGCGCCAATCAAGATCACCCCGAATGTCGTCCATAGGATGCAAGGCAACCACCCGAACTGTTGGCACGCGAGAATGGGTCCGGCGATCGGCCCGGCCGCCGCGATGGCGCTGAAGTGTTGACCGAGGAGGTAGAAGCGTCCGGTCGGCACGTAGTCGACGCCGTCTTCACGCTCCGTCGCCGGCGTAACGCGCCGGTCATCGAGCCCGAGAATGCGCGACAGGACGCGGCCGTACAGGCGATAGCCCAACCCCAAGACGACGAGAACGAGGGCGGAGAGAAGCGGCAAGCTCACGTCGTCGTCCTTTCGTTCGCGCTTTGCCGTTCGCCTTCCCTGCGAACTCTATTTCGGTGATGGGTGCGGCGGCGAGGTAGCACCGCCGCAGGGCGCGTTTTCAATCCAAAACGGTTGCGACCACGCCATCGGTGCCCACTTTGTCGTCGTCGGAGTGCCGGAGACTTCGACGCGCACGTAGCCTTCGTCGCCGCGCGGCCGGTACTCGCCGCGACCCGCGTCGGCGTGCGCCAGGACCCGCCCCCCCCAACCAATGAACCGAATCTGCGTGGCTTCAGGCGCCAAAGCGACGATCGTGCCGTCACGCACGCCGATCTCCGCGAAAACAAGGCCCGTGCTGGCATAGAACGACCCGGCGTGCAGTGCCTTCATGAACCCCGTCGCCGTCGGATCATCGGTGCGGATCATGTCGAAGGCCGTGAACGGATAGGCGGTCGCTGCTCCGACCCAGGTGTGCGAATCGTCGTTCGCCAGGCCCCACAACCGGTGGCCACGCGCCAACAGGCCGTCCCAGAGCGGTGTCGCGTCCCAAGGCAGCGATGCCGAGCAACCGGCATCGACGGCCCCGGGCTTGTTGGGTTCGGACTGCACGGATTGCGTCAGGCGCAGGCCGTTCGCGACCTCGATCCCATCCAAAAGCCCGAGGTCGAGTTCCTTTTCCAGGTTCTGTGGCGTCCATTCGGCCGGATGCGCCAAAAACACGAAGCCGCCTGCGAGCCGCGTGCGCTGCGCGGCCGGAAGCACGCGGACGGTCTTCTGCGACGGCGGTTCGATGCCGCCGCCGGGGTATCCGACCAGGCCGACATGTAAGCCGTTATTCGTGAATTCGGCGCCCGGCAACAGGACCGGCATCGCCGACCAATCCATCGACGCGTCCCGAACCCACTGGTCCAGCGACCACGGCGGACCGGGTTTCGACCAGTCACGGACGTAGGCCTCGGTGCCGCTGCCGTATACATGCAGCGGCTGCGCGATGCCGTCGTTGTTCCAGTCGTGCGGCAACGAGTCGCCCTGCAGGCTGGGAAGAACGCCGCCGTCCTGGTCACCGTATTCATTGTGATCGCTCAAACACAGGACCGAGTAGCCCTGAGCGAGGTACAGCTGAACCAACTTGTCTCCGGGCTCGGCGCCGTCACTGTGACGCGAGTGCATGTGAAAATTGCCTCGGTGCCACGCCCCCGCACCGGCGTACGGATCGATGGTGCGAAAACAGGCGAACCGCGGCGGCGCTTCCACTGCTTGGTCGGTACACCCCGCGACGGCCCAAAGCGCTGCCGACAGCGCGGCGAGAACGCTCAGAAACGGGGCACGGCGTTGGCGCTGGAGGTCTTTCATGTTGCGCTCCGGTGCGGCGGAATCCTCGCCTCTGGGGTGTGCAAGCGGCATGCGCCAGCGCGCGCCGGCTCGCGAATCGGGCGGGAGTCTTGCACAGCCGGGTCACCGTGTCCAGCAAGCGGAACGTATTACTCCGGCTGCTGGCGCACCGTCGTGTCATGTCCCGCCGCATCCACGGTGGGCGGCGCCGGTACATGCGCCATCGGCATGATGCCGCTTTGGCGTTCGATCTCGGCATTGATTTCGCCGCCCACGAGCAACGCCAGTCCCGTGAGATAGAACCACAAGAGCAGCACGACCGGCGCCCCGAGCCCGGCATACAACGCCTCGTAGCGCCCGAATCGCGACACGTACTTCGTGAAGGCCCACGTGGCCAGAATCCACAGCAGAACCGCGACAATCGAGCCGGCCGTGATCCAATGCCAGGGGCGGCGCGCATTCGGTGCGAAGTGATAGACGATCTCGACGCCGAGAACGAGTGCCGCAGCCGCCACGACCCGGCCCGACAAGTGCCACGCGGTCGCCGCACTCGGGCCCGCCGAGTTCACGATCCAGTCCCGAATCGCATCCGCATGCGACAAGAGGGGCAAGCCCACCAGGAGTGTCAGCCACAACGCCAACGTCAGCACGAGCGACGCGCCGTACAGGCGCCACGGGCCGCGTCCTTCGCGGACGTTGTAGGCGCGGTTCAGCGTCGTGATCACGGCCCGCATGCCGCCGGCCGCGGTCCACAGCGACAGCAGCATCGAAATCGCCAGAACGCGCAGGTTCTTGGTTTGCAGAACACCGAGAATTTGCGCCACGTTGTTTTCCACCAAGTGCAGTGCCTGGGCCGGCATGACCTCGGCGAGGGCGCCGATCGTCGTCTTTTCGAGTTGGCCCGGGGGCATGTGCACGATCAGCGTCGCCGTGGCCGCTAGAAAAGCCACGAACGGGAAGAAGGCCAGCAGAAAATAGAATGCCAGTTGGGCGGACGCACCAAAACAGTCGTCCAGGACGATTTCGGCCCACACCCGCCGCGCGGTCAGCGGCCAATTGATCTTCCAGTAGTCGCGATAGCGCATGCGTTTCAAAGGCGCCGGCCCGGCAAGCGCGCCGGCACCGTCGCAAGCCGGCGGGCGGCGTCTTCGAGGGTGTCGCGTTGCTTCGGGAAACAGAAGCGCACCTGCCGGGCGCCGCGTCCGGGCTCGCTGTAAAAGCTGCTGCCCGGCACCGGCGCCACACCAATCTCACGCACCAGCCAGGTCGAGAACGCCACGTCGTCGGAGAAACCGAACGACGCGATATCGGTCATGATGTAATACGCGCCGCGTGGTTTCCAACACCCGAAGCCGGCCGTTTCGAGCGCCGACAGCAGGAAGTCGCGCCGTTCGCGGTAACCAGCGACGAGTTGCTGGTAGTACGCCGCCGGCAATTCCAGCGCCCGCGCCCCGGCCTCCTGGAGCGGTGCCGGTGCTCCGACGGTGAGAAAGTCATGCACCTTGCGAATGGCGTTGGTGAGATCGGGCGGCGCGAGAGTCCAGCCCACCCGCCAGCCGGTGACGGAATACGTCTTCGACAGGCCGTTGATCGTCACGGTGCGCTCGCGCATGCCGGGAAGCGTCGCCATGGCGACGTGTTCCGCGCCGTCATACACCAGGTGTTCGTAGATTTCGTCGGTAAAGACGAGAGCGTCCCATTTCAGGCAGAGGGCAGCGATCTCCTGCATCTCGTCGCGCGTGAACACCTTGCCGGTCGGATTGTTGGGGGTATTCAGCACCACGGCCCGGGTGCGCGGGCCGAAGGCGCGTTCGAGTTCCGCGTGATCGTACGTCCAGTCCGGTGGATGCAATGGCACGAAGCGCGGCACGGCCCCCGACAGGATCGCATCGGGCCCGTAGTTCTCGTAGAACGGCTCGAAGATAATGACCTCGTCGCCCGGATCGACGAGCGCCAGCATGGTCGCGATCATCGCCTCGGTGGCGCCGCAGGTCACCGTGATCTCGGTTTCGGGGTCGATCGCGAGGTCGAGGTCGCGGGCCGCCTTCGCGGCAATGGCGTCTCGCAAGCGCTTCGCGCCCCAAGTGATCGCGTACTGATTGATGTCGGCAAAGAGGGCTTCGGACGCCGCTTGCTTGAGAATATCCGGCGCACCGAAATCGGGGAAGCCTTGCGCCAAATTGACGGCGCCATATTGGCGCGCCTGGCGCGTCATGTCGCGGATGACGGATTCGGTGAAGCGTGCGGCCTTCTGCGATGCCACCCGGCGCATGGGACCTCCACGAGCCGGCGAGAATAGCATATGGATCGCGCGCCGGCCGAGCGGTTCGCGCCGCCTTGGCTGGAGGCTCGTCAGGACCGACTACTTCACCAAGACGAGTTTGAGGCGATACGCATCGGCGGCGATGCGCGCCTGGAAGAAGTACACACCGGCCGCGCAGCGCTCGCCCGCAGCGTCGCGCCCATCCCACTCGAGACGATGCGCACCGGCGGGCAACACCCGGCCCGTCAAGAAAGCGCGGATGAGCCGGCCCTGCACGTCGAACAAGCGCGCCTCGACGCGCGCTTCGGACGCGAGGCGCAACACGACGGCCGTGGACGGGTTGAATGGATTCGGACCAGCAGTCACTGCGGTCGGAGCCGCCGCTGCGGCCTTTTCGGAAGCGACCGGCTCGGGCCTCGGGCGATCGTACGCGCACGCGTCACCGGAGGCCGCGCTCGTAAGCCCGAGCCGATCGAGAGACAGGACACGGTAGCAGCAAAGCGTCGGTTCGATTTCGTCGATGTCGAAGGACAAACCGGCAAACGGCGCCACATTGAGGCGTGTCCACGCGCCGTTGTTCAAGCGACGCTCGATGGCATAGCCCGTCAGACGTGCGCTTCCCGGCGTCGCCGCGGTCCATGTGATGCGATGCCATTGGTGCGCCACCGGCACGAAGTCCTGGGACGGCTGAAAAGCGGCCGCGTACAACGCCGCACCCGTGACGCGCACCAGATCCAGATCGCCGGCAAAGAAGTCCTTGAACGTCGTTGCCGATGTTTGCCGGGCACCGAGACGCAGCATGGCATTGCCGGTCGCTGGCGGGCCGGTGGTCGAGGCGCGCGCCACGAGTTGGCCGTCGACGAAGATGCGGCTCTCGGTGGCGGCTGCATCGTAGACGCCAGCCACATGGTGCCACACGCCGGCCGAAAGCGCTGCCGGACTGGCGACGGTGAGGGTCGTGCCGGCAGTGTTCTTCCACTGCAGTTCGGCCTTGCTGGCCGCCGTCAACGACAAGCGGTAGTTCCGCGCTCCGCTCGTCGACTCCTTCGCAACCAAGACACCGTAGGTGCCGGTGCGGGTGAAGCGCACCCATGCTTCGACGGTGAAACTCGTGGCAAGACGCAAGCTCGGTGCATCGATGGCGCGTGCATGGTCATTCGTGCCGTCGAAGCGCAGCGCGCCGGTCGCGGGCCCATCCGTCCATGTGGGCTCGGCGGCGTCACCGGCCGCGTCCGCACCAAGCACGAGGCCGTTGGCGTTCGCGGTCGCGTCGACGCTCGTCGCGCCCGCCAACTCGTCGAACCGGTAGAGCGCATTGCCGGCGAGCGGCAACACCTGATGCATGACACGCATTTGCGTCGCACCCGGTGCGAGCGGCGGTTGCGGCCCAGCGCCGAAGGTGATTTGCACCGGTGGGGTCGCGGCGCTCTCGCCTTGCGCATTGACCGCGCACACCGTGTAGACCAGCACGCCGTCCACCGGCGCCAGGTCCGCGTACCCCAGAGCCGCCGTCGCGGCCGGGGTGATTTCCAGCCCGTCTTCGGCGTTCGTGCTGCGAAACACCCGGTAACCGGTCGCGGTGCCGCCGGAGGCCGGCGCGCCCCATTTCAGCGCCACATACGATTGTTCGACTCCCGGGTCATAGTGGGTCGGCGGCGCAAAATCCCCCGCATACACTGCGCGTGCTGCCAGCCGCACCAGATCCAGGTCACCGGCGAGCGGGTCCTTGAGGCTCGTCGTCCGCCGCGCCCCGCAGAGCACGGCGTCGGGACAAAGCGCCGGGGACGTCGCATCGATGCGCCGGGAATCGAGTCCACCGTCGACATAGATGCGGTCCTCGCCGTGTTCCTGATCGTGCACCGCGGCCACATGATGCCACTGGCCGTCGACGAGCTTGCGAAGCCCGAGCGTTGTCCGGCTCGCGCCGGCGGTATTCGTCCACGCAAGCTCGACAACATCGCCGGTCGTGACGCGCAGCCGGTAGTTGCGGCGCGTACTGCCTTCCTTGGCGACCAGAACATCGGCGCTCCCCGGCACGCTGCGCCGCATCCACGCCTCGACGGTGAAGCTGCCCGCGAAGTCGAGGGCCGGTGCGGCCGGAATCTCGACGTAGTCGTTGACGCCGTCGAAGTGCAGCGCGCCGTTCTCGATGCCGGCGACCCGTGCCGGTTCGCCCGAATCCGCACCGTTCGCGCCCAACGTGCCGCGGTCGGCAGAATCGACGTCGTTGATGACGTTGCCACCCGTCGATTCATCGAAGAGATACGTGCCGACGATGCCCGGCTGCGAATGCCGCACGGCGGGCGAGACCGTCAACGCCGTCGGCGGTCCCGGCGGGGGCGGCGGTGGTGGTGGTGGTGGCGGTGGCGTACCACCGCCCGTCGTGAAGCCATTCCCGGCGGGCGGCGCGCCCCAACCGTTCCAGTACGCGGTCGATGCCGTCGCCGCGATGGCCATGAAACTTCCCGGCGGCAACGTTTGCTTCATGCCGGTCACATCGTTGAGCGGCGCCGACGATGCGTCGAGAAGCACCGTCGCACTCCCGAACGCCAGCGTGCTCGTGGACCCGACGCGGTACAGGATCGGATCCGGCGAACCGCACGACCAGCAGGTATAGGCAGCGTACAGTTGGGTTTCCGACGCATCGAGCATCAGGAGCGGACGGGTGCCGTTCTGACCGCCGGTAATGTTGGCGCGCGTCGTCCAGGTGCCGTCGACGTCGCGCCGATGCACCGCGAACTCGTTCTTGACGTCTTTGGTGATCGCGAACACACGCCCGGTGTGATCGGCACACAGATTCAGATGGTCGTCCGAGTTGCCGACGCCCGGGCGCACGACTTCGACTGCCGACCAAGAGTCCGGCGGATCGGTGTCGGCGTGGACGCGGAAGCCGAATTCCCAGCGGTTCTGGTCCGACCAAAAGACGCCGACTTGATTGCCGCCGAACTTGAGGACGGAAGCAATGTCGTCGTCGTTGAGGCCGGTGCGCAAAATGACACCCGGCAACTGCCAACTCCGATGGTCGGCGCTCGTCGTGTACGCCGCATAGACGTTGCCGCCACCTTCATAGGCCGCCCAAAGCCGCCCCGACGAATCCTGGTCGATCACCATGGTTTCGGAGCCGGGGGCGATGTCGAGCGTGACCGGAAATCCGGCGACCGGTGGATAGGTGTCGCTGGCCGTGTCGTAGGTGAATTTGTAGAGCTTGGGTAGACTCGAATACACGAGGACAAACAGGACGCTGCCCGTCCACAGCACATCTTCGCGCCCGTCGGTGCCGAGGTTGATGTGCGCGTCGATGCGCGGCCCCTCGGTCCAGGTGCCGGCATCCAGCTTGTAGAAATGGCTGCCGTCCGGCGCCTGCAGCACCGCCCAGTAGAAGCCGTCGTTGTACCAGATTTTGGACTGCGGCTTGTCGCTCGTGCCCGGACAGGAGCCGACGGGTTGGCCGGCGCCTAGCGCGCGGCCGGGACCCAGGGCGGCCACCAGAAATATGACTAGGGCGCACTGCCGCGCAGCACGAAGCAAGGCATCCATGCCAGCCTCTTTGTTGGCGCACTGAGGTTTTTGGGAACGGAGCTTAGGGGGCTTGCCTATTGTAGCAGACGGCCCGGGACCGAGTCCAGACGGACGGTCCCCCTGGACGATCCCGAGGCGTCACCTCTACCCTGGACCGTCGGCGCCGCACGGGGCTTGCGCCGTGAAAAGCCGGGGCAAATGCGCCAGCGAATCGTCACCTTGTCGCGCACCTACCGCTTTTCGGCGGCGCACTACTACCACGATCCCGGCCTCGACGACGCGGCGAACGCGCGCCTGTTCGGCAAGTGCGCCAACCAGCACGGGCATGGTCACAACTACCGATGCGAGGTGCGGCTGCGGGGTGTGCCGGCGGTGGAAACCGGCATGCTGTTCGATCTTCGAACCCTGGACCGTATCGTGCACGAGACGGTTCTCGAACGGCTGGACCATCGCAACCTGAATGCCGAGGTCGAGGCATTCGCGACCCAGCAACCGACCTGCGAAAACCTCGCCGGCTTCGTTTGGGAAACGCTGGCGCCGCAGCTCCCGCCCGGACTCTTGGACGCGGTCCGTCTCTACGAGACCGACGACCTGTGGGCCGAGTACCGCGGCTGAGGGTCGTTGACCGGTGGGTCGTCCCCCGTCCATGGCACCGGCGGCGCGCACCGCGCCCCGGGGACGGCAATTCGCCACTGGCGCGCCCGCCCAAACGGCTTATGTTATGCTTGCCCGCCCGTGGGACGTTTGCCGGCCCCGCGGCCTCGCCGCCGTGTGGCGAAGGAGAACCCAGGTTGCGTCAGCTCCTCCCGTTCCTGAGCCGTGTGGCGGTCGCGGTGCTGTTCGCCGCCGCTCTCGCCGCCCCTGCCCGGGCACAGTTCGGGCAGAACAAGGTGCAGTACCGCCACTTCACGTGGCGCGTCATCGAGACCGCCCACTTCAAAATCCACTACTACGAGGACGAGCGCGAAGCGGCGCTGCAGGCGGCGCGCATGGCGGAGCGCAGCTATAACTATCTGAGCGATTTCTATCAGCACGAGTTTACCGAGAAAATCCCCGTCATCCTCTACTCGAGCCACCAGGATTTCGAGCAGTCGAATTTGGCCGGCGGGTTTGTCAGCGAAGGCACGGGCGGCTTCACGGAGTCTCTGAAGGGCCGCGTGACCTTGCCGCTCACCGGCTCCTACGGCGAGCTGAACCACGTGCTGACGCACGAACTCGTGCATGCTTTTCAGTTCGATCTCTTGCAGCGCAGCGTCAAGGGCGCGCTCGGACTCGGACCGTTGCCGCTTTGGATGATGGAGGGCATGGCGGAATGGGTGTCGCAAGGCATGGATCCGGTGACCGCCATGTGGATCATCGACGCGGTGCACAGCGAGAAGAAAAAGGGCAAGAATCAGATTCCCAGCGTCCAGGAGATGGCCACGATCCAGGACATTCGTGTCTACCGCATGGGACAGGCCTTGTTCGAAGTCGTGGCGGCCACCCACGGTAAGGAGCGCATTCGCCGCATCCTGAAGCGGCCCGAGATGCGGGCTGCAATGCGCGACTCGTTGTGGGGGCCGCTCGACCCGCCGCAGGGCTCGGGGGTCACGACCAACAGCAATGCCGCGCCGCCGCCACCGGACAGTTTGCTGTTCGCATCGGGAACGACGTCCGGCGCGTCTCTCGACAAGCGTTGGAAGGCGTACACGGACAGCCTGGCACACGCTCTCGGCAGCAATCTCGTCAACCCGGATTCGATCGCCGAACGCATTTCCGAGCCGTCGACGAAATACGGCCGGTCGTTCCACTTAGCCCCGGTCATCTCACCCGATGGTTCGAAGATTCTCTACTACTCGTCGCGTGGCTTTCACAACGAGCTGTTCATCGCCCAGCAAGAGGCCGGTAAGTGGGTGCGGCGCAGTCTGGTGTCCGGCGAACAAACGCCCCAGCTCGAAGCATTGCCGCTCCTTTCGGCCTCGGCCGACTGGTCGCCCGACGGGCGCCAGGTCGTCTTCGTCGGGACCCAGCAGGGCCGCGACGCGCTGCAGATCTTCGACGTCGCGAAGCGCCGGATCGTCAAGCGCTTGCACACCGAGTTGCTGGCGATCTCCAATCCCAGTTGGTCGCCGGACGGCCAGTACGTGGTTTTTTCGGCGCTGGACGGCGGGCAAGAAGACCTCTTCCTCATCGAGGTCGCGACGGGACGTCTGAGCCGCTTGACCCAGGACGCGTACTCCGAGCGCACACCACGCTTCGCACCGCAGGGTGATGCGATCGTTTTCGCGACCGACCGCGGCCCCAAGACCGACACGCGCGAGTTGCGATTTGGCCCTTGGAATGTCAACCGCATGTGGCTGCGCCGCGATGCTGACGGTTGGGCGTGCGAGCGCATCGAGCCGATGATCGAAAGCGACGCCAACGATTTCGCGCCGCAATGGAACGGCGATGGGTCGGCGCTCGCCTTCATTTCCGACCGTGACGGCACGTACCAGGTCTACACGCTCGAGGTCGCCACCGGCGAAGTGCAGCGCCGCACGCGCTTTGACGCCGGAGTCGTGGGCATCGTGCCCACCGGGCCGGCTTTCTCCTGGTCGCCGAACGGCGACGTGGCGTACTCCGTTTTCCACAATGGTGGTTGGTCGCTCTACCGCACCCACGGCTTCCCCGACGCCGCGCCGGGCGAACCGCAGCCCGACAAAATGGCGCTGACGCGCGCGATTCCGCCGGGGATTCAAGAGGTCGCGAACACCAACGCCGTCCAGCGTGATACCGCCTACCACACGCGCCTAACGCCGGAGTACGCGGTGCTCGGGGCCCTCTATGTGGGCAATTCAGGCGCCGCCGGGTCGGGCCAGTTGCTGCTCGGCGACATGCTCGGCAATCACTATCTACAGCTCGGCGGCTATTTGCGAAGCGAACTCGATCAAAGCGAGTTCCAGGTGCAGTACGCGAATTTGGGACACCGGTGGCAGTGGGGCGTCGCCGGGTACCAGTACCGCGACGACTTGGGCTTCTTCACGGCACCGACCGACAGCGTGCAGTTTCGCAGCTTGATCCGCTTGGGCGTCGGCGCGCAGCTCGCCTATCCGTTCAGCCGCTTCAACCGCTTCGAAGTCGGCTTGGATGTGCAGACGGTCACCGACCGGGTGGCGGATGTGCTCTTCGATTTCAACACCGCGTTCGAAGGCGGCGTGCACCGGTCGAGGGTGTTCTACCTGATTCCCGGCATCGGCGTGGTGCACGACAACGCATCCTACGCCGGCTTCACGCCGGTCACCGGCAGCCGCTGGCGCCTGTCGGTCGAACAGGCCTTCGGTGACATCGACTACACGTTCGGCCTAGGTGATTATCGCAAGTACTTCAACATCAAGACTCACGCGGCGATCGCGGTGCGCGGCCTCCTGGCAGCTTCCACCGGCGCCGAACGCCAACGGCTGCGGGTCGGCGGCCCGGATACGTTCCGCGGCGCCGACTACGGCGACCTCGTGGGCGCCAAGATCGCCACCTCGTCACTCGAATTCCGCTTCCCCATTTTCACCGAACTCCTGCGCGGCGTGACCTTCGTGGACGGCGCGGCGGCTTGGAACGACACGCGCGGCGTCAAGCTGGCGACCAGCGATGGCCCGGCCGGCGTACGGCTCCGCGATCTGAATCTCGCGTACGGATTCGGCGTGCGTGGATTCGTCGGACTGCCGCTGCGGATCGACATCGCCTGGCCGACGGATCTGGTGCGCACGGCGCCGGCGATCAGCACGTTTTCGATTGGCTTCGACTTCTAGGACCGGAAGGCGGAAAGCGGAAGCCGTACGCATGAGCGTGCGGGTCTTCGGAGGTGTGGGACCCCCGCCCACTCAGACAGAACGGGCCGCGCCGCGCGCTTCGCGCGCAATATTGAATGCGCGAGCCCGTTAACTCGCGGTCGGGGGTCCCACACCTCCGAAGACGTGCGACTACCCGGAGGAGCGGACCTCGCTCGACAGCGACCAAGCACTGAACGCCAACTTCTCACTCTAGTCCTAAAACAAGCGAATGCGCAGGCCATTTTTGGGGCAGATCGCGAGTCGCTGGCGAGGGCGCGATGCAACCTGGGATCGTTTCCGTCCCCGAGTCGCGAGCTTTGCCGGTGAATCAGGGTTCCGCCTTTCATCGAGCAAGGGGTTGAAGGGACCGGGCCTCTCTATCCCGGCTTCAGCGATCTCGATCTAACTGCGGAGCGGCGCCGCGAGTTGTTCCACGCCGCGTAGGAACACGTGCTGCCAGCGATTCCAGGACAGGAGTCGGAACACGATGCGCCGGCCCGTTCGCACCACTTGAGTTGGGATACGCATGAAGGCGTTGAGGAAGGTTCTGAATTCCATCCGCAGCACCTCCAGCTTTTCTTGCCGGTACTTCTCGCGCCAACGACCGCGCTCGGGCAACAAGAGTGCAAACCACGCCTTCAGTGTCCACGCCAGCGACGCCATCACCATGTAGGCCCAGTTGCTGAGCAGTGTGTCTACCGGCATCCGTGTCGCGTGGACGCCGTGCAGCTGCGCGATCAAGTTCTCCTGGTTGCACCGTGCGTTCGCCTCGAGGACAATCTCTGCCGCCGGGGATTCCAGGTCGTTGGTGATGTAAAAGAAGTAGCGAATGTCGTCGAACAGGCACCAGCCACCTTGTTCGATCGACAAGTTCTTCCGCACCACCACGATGCGATAAGTCTTTTTACAAGCGACCGGCGAGTACGGAAACTCCGCCACGTCTTCTGACTGCAGCCGGGTGTTCCGAAAGTCGCGCTCGATCACTTTGATGTCCTTGATATTCTCCGGCCGCCGGCGCACTTCGGTCGCGATCTCGTACTTCGCCGGCCGCTGCAGCCGCTCCCAAACCCGCTTCCGCAGGGACTCCGCCGCGCTCACAAGGTTCGCTCGTGCATCGATCCCGAATACGAAACGTACGCCCTCGGCATCCCAGCCATCCAAATGCTGCGTCTGGGAGAAGTCGGTGTCGCCGCGAAACGTGATCTTGCGAAACCCGGCGCGACGACACAGCGCCAGCGCCTGATCGAATCGCTCCGCCGCTCCCTCGTGAGATGGACGGTTGCCGCTACGGTTCACCAGGAAGAGTGGCTCTGCCGTTTTGGCCAACGAAACCAGCAATGCGTGGTAACCCCACGTGCCCTTGTACGACACGTCCATCCCTTGCTTGCACTCGCCGGTCGTCGGCGCCATCGTGCCGTCTGCTTCAATCGTCGCCGACTCGAAAAACTCCGCCGGCTGCTTCGCCCACACTCGCAGCCGCGTCTCGTTGATCGCCGTCATCAAGGCTTCGATGTCCGGTGCCGCGAAGCGGCGACAAAAGTCGCCTGCCGTCGTCGGGTCGGGAATCCGCTGCGCACCGAGCGCGTCCAAGTACGCCTCGTTCGTCCGACGCCACTCGATGTCCTCGAGGCAAGTACCGCCACACAGCCCGTTGTACGCGATGTTCAACACGTGATCCGACTCGTGGTACGGCAAGTGCACCTTCAAAACCGATACCCGCCCATCGATCTCCGCCGCCAAACCCGTCTGCACCGACAGGCGATGCATCATTCCGATCCCGCCGGTGTCCAAGCCCCGCGTTCGCTCGCTCAACTCGTAGTGATTGTTGCGCCCCGAGAGCATCGGAGCCCCTTGCTCCGACCAGACTTTGTCCCGAAGGCGATGCGCAATTCGGCGCTTGCGATTCCGCTCCCGCCTGTGGTTTTCTCTCTTCACTTGAAATGCCCTCCTGATGGAGATGTGGGGTTGTTTGCTACCTCCTTCATATCCCCTCAGACAGGGCATTTCGAGTTCTTTCTACTATTTGCGCCCGCGAATCACGCTTGTTCAGGG
>JANLSU010000083.1:0-25611 GCA_031362565.1 bacterium
AATGGCCGTGGGATCGCCAGCGTCTGCCCGGTTTCGCCGCGCCGACAGGGGGGGAAAGGTGCTGAAAAACTCAGCCCTCAAGGGGGGAAAGCATCTGAAAAACTCTGTCTGGAAGGGTCCCTAGCATCTGAAAATCGACAATCTCGGGAGACGGAAAACGTCGGGACGGTCTGTGGTTCGATCTCGCGAGACGCGAAAACGTCCGGACAGTCACTGGGTCCATCTCGTGAAGGCACGTTGGCTGGGCTCCGGGAGCACGGTTGTTTGGATCGTGTTGGTCTGCTTCGCACCTTCCACCAGTCGAAGGTGATTTCACTCGTTCCAGAACGAGTAACGTTTTTGCAACTTGTCGTTGATTCCTTGGATTCGTGCGGTTTGTTTGGCGGTGTGTCAACGCCGTGGACAGCAACTTCGTCGCTCAGCCAGCAGACCTGTTGGGGCCATGCAAACACCCCTTGGTGCCGCGAAGCGTTCCTCGCCAGTTCGCCTCGTTTTCAAAGACCACACCGGCGCTCATGGCGCGGGTGGATTGGCGGTCGAACCGATCTTGGCAATCGGCGGGCCATGAAGCCTGATGGCGGAATGTGGCTCTACGGGCCCCGGTATTTCGAAAACGCGGCGCGCGAATCGTCAACCGGCAGGCCGCAGAACTGTCAATGTTGTTGACGCATTCGATGCCGGCACGCCGTTGCCACGAAACGGACCGCGGGAACGCGGATCGGCGGGCGACAAATCGAACCCGCGCCGCTCGGGCGACCGGTTAGAAGAGCACGGTCAGGGCGGCAGGTTCCAGCGTCAGCTCGGTAGTTGCGAGCCGGCCCACCAGTTCGCAGTCGGCGTGGGCGGCCACGGGCTCGCCCAGCGATTCGAGCCGAATCGGGCCGGGGCTCTGGAAGTAACGCACGTTCGGATTCCGCAGATGCGTGTGCCGCAACACTTCGGCGCCGATCCGCATCATCTCCTTCTTGTCGCGGGTCGTGACGACCAAAACATCCAAGAGTCCATCGTCGACGCGCGCCAGCGGATGGAACGGAAACCAGCCCGGGCCATAGTCCTGCACATTGCCAACCGCCACCAGGTAGCCGCTCTCGTCCGCGATGCCGCCGAGCGCCGTCGGGCCGGTCACGCGCATGGGTGTCGGCACGTAGGTTTCGGCACGCTTCTCGGGCGGCCCCCATTCGAACAAGGTGCGAAACGCCGAAGTCACGAAGGCCCACTCGCGAAACATCCGCTTCTCGCCGGGCGGCACGTTTTCGATGACCGCCGCGTCGTAGCCAAAGCCCGCAAAGCAGACGAACGGCGCGCCATCGATGCGCGCCACATCGACGCGTGACGTTCGCGCCCAAAAAATCTGCTTCATGCAGGCATGAAACGTATCGGGAATCGGGCCGACCTGCAGTTGCAACGTGCGCGCGAAGACGTTCACCGTGCCCTTGGGCAACACCGAAAACTTGGGCCGGCGCTCGACCGGCACCTGCATGAGTCCGGTCGCGACCTCACGCACCCCGCCGTCACCGGAACACGGCATGACGAGCGTCGCGCCACGTTCCGCCGCCTCGCGTGCTAAGCGCACGGCGTCGCCAGGGCCTTCGGTCGAGACGATTTCACAGTCGTAGCCGAGCAAGCGGTAGATTTGATAGGCGCGCTGCCCGTGTGCCGCGTATCGTCCGCCGCTCGCATTCGGATTGTCGACAATAACGATGCGTTCATCGCGCGACAACTTGGGGCGCATGCCGGACGGCAGGCGATCGATCTGAGCGCGAACCGCCTGTTCGACGGCGGTGTCCATGCTGTACCCCCTGCCGCCCTAGATCTCGAACGCCTCGGGCTCCCAGGGAATCCCGAGCGCACTGGGCGGCGCCATGTAGCCGAGCAGCGCCGATGCCGCGACCACAGCCGGCCCGGCCAGGTAGCCTTCGCCGCCCAGCCCCATGCGGTTCTGCCAGTTGCGATTGAACGTCGTAATCGCGCGCTGTCCCGCGGTGAGTGCGTCCGGGCCCTGGCCGAAACAGGGGCCGCACCACGAGTCGCGAATCTGTCCGCCGGCCGCCCGCAGCACGTCCGCGATGGACTCACCCGCGAGGCGCGCCTCCGGCGTTTCAATGCGCCGTTTCACGCCGCCCGAACCGGGGAAAATGACGAATTCCTTCGCTGCCCGCGTATGCCCGGCACCGCGCGCCGCGCGCAACACGAGGGCGGCTTGCAGCAGATCGTCGTAGCTGCCGTTCGTGCATGAACCGATGAAGGCCTTGTCGAAGGTGCAACGCTCCAGGGCGACTTCTTCCGCCGGAAACGCATTGCCGGGACTGAAAGGCTTGGCGATCATCGGCATCAAGTCGGAAAGATCGAACTCTTCGTCGATTGCGTAGACCGCATCGACGCCCGGACTGAAGTGCGGATACGGCAGGTGGCCGGCGCCGCGCTCCCGGTACCACACATAGGTGATTTCGTCCGGCGCGAAGATGCCATTCTGCGCTTCGGCCTCGGCCATCATGTTGCAAATTGTGTTGCGATAGGCGATCGGCAGTTGCTGCGCCGCGTCCACAAATTCGACCGACATGCCTTGAGATTGCTGGGCGCCCCAGCGCTCGAGAAGCCGCAGCACGATGTCCTTGCCCGATACCCAAGGCTGCAGCTTGCCCCGCAGCGTCACGCGCCGCGCCTTGGCCGGCGTGAAGTAAACGGCCCCCGTCGCCCAACCGAAGCCGAGCGTCGTCGACCCGACACCGATGCCGAGCGCGCCATAGGCGCCATAGGCACGGCTATGCGAATCGGCGCCCGGGATGAACTGCCCCGGCAAGACGAGCCCCTGCTCCGGAAAATAAAAATGAAAGATACCGTCGCCGGCCGTCGCGTAGTGCGGCTTGCGGAGTTGCTGCAGCTCCGCGAACTGGCGGCCGATGGCCGTCTGCCGGTCGTCCGCCTCCTTGCCGGTGAACACGAAGTGATCGTTGGCGATCGCCGCTTGGCGCGGATAGATCGACTTGCCGCCGGTGATCTGATTGAACGTATGAATCGCGAACGGCGCCGTGCCGTCGGAAGCCGGCAAGAGATCGGCATAGACGCGCAGCGTCGTGCCGGGCTTGACCACTGCATCTTTGTTGACGCGGTGCGCCCAAACAATCTGCTCGGTGCTCGTGAGATGTCGCGCGACATCCGGACCCGGCCATTCGACGACCGGCGCCGTTTCGACCGCGCGCCGGAACTCGCGTCGCCCGATGGCAAAGATGCCACCGCTCGTGCGGTTCTCGTCTTCCTTCGGCGTCAGCCGCAGCGGCTCGTAGGCCTGACCGCGCGTTTCGTTGACGATTTGCCGGCTCTTCGGATCGAACGTGAAGGTATCGCCATCCTGCGCTGCATCGACCGCCGCCCGGCACTGCACAACGTGCAACCCCAAATTCAACGCATTGCGCCGGAAGATGTCGCCCATGTTGTCGCCGCACACGATCACCATCTCGAGCCCGGCTTCGTCGGCAATGGCCTTGAGACCCGCCGGACTCATTTCCCGCGACGAGCCGATCGCAAACCGGTCGCCGGCGACGACGAACGTCTCACCGCGATGGACGCGGGCGCGAAAATCGGGGATCAGATAGCGAAACGTTCCCGCCTTCCAACGCTCGTCGAGCGCTTCGAGGCTCTCGGAAACACAGTCCGCGGCGGGCGTGATCTGATCGGTGTCGATGGCGTCCAGTTTGTGGCCGGGCCGCTTCTTGTCCCAAATGACCAGCGCGCGGCCGCGCAAGAGCGCGGTGCTGCCGGTGGCTCCGGAGTGATCGGGTGCTGGTGCGGGCAATGCATCGACCGTGACGCCCGGATGCAAGCGCGCCGGTCGCGCGACTTGCCAATCGTCCGGGGCGGTCATGGGCGCCCGCTCATCCATGCGTCGGTGCGGCAGGTTCAGGAACCGCGGTTGGAGCGTTGGGCGCAACTGGCGCCGCCGGCGTTTCGACACCCATGTCACCGGTCGACGGCGTCACCGTCGCGGCGGGGGCCTGCGGGAAACCGGCAAAGACCGCCACGCCGGCATGCGTCGCCGCCGGCAGGAACTGCGAACGGTACGGTTCGAAGGTGATCGAGCGCGGCAGCATGAGAATGTCCGCAACCTGGCCCTCGAGACCGCGCTCTGTGAGTCGCTTCATCGCCGACGGCGACGTGTACGGGCTCTTGGCGATGAACTCGATGCGCACCGGCGCATTGGTGTCGAGGCGCACGCCGCTCACGATCGCTTGGTCCGGCTCGCCGCTCCCCACGTACTGCACGCCGTCGATGCGGACGTGCGTCCAGGGCTCACGCGACAAGAGCGCCAACTGATCGTGGACGCGCTTTTCGGGCGTGATCTTGGGGACCGCGAAATACAAAATGGCCGCGAAAACGAGCCCCACGGCGCTCCCGATCAAATAGAACGGCCGGCGATCGAACAGCACCCTTGCTCCCCTCGCGATAGACCTCGCCCGCGGACTCCAGACTGAAGGCCCATCCTAACGCATTCGGGGAGCCCGCGCCAGAGCACCAAGGCCACGCAGGGCAGGTGTTGCGGAACCCATTGCCGCGGTCGCGGACGGCAAGGTCCACACGCTCGTGCTCCCTGACCCGGCGCCCGGGGTCGAGCGACGCATCGCACCTCGGGCGCCGCCGCGATGGACCGCACCGCCGTCTGGAGAGGCGTTTCCAGCCACCGCGTCACCTGGCATGGAACTGGATTTCAGACCCTCTCGGTCAGAGTCGCAACGGGCCATGCTGTGGAAGGAACCCATGACGGAGACACTTCTCGTCGGACGCGAATGCCAGGCGCGCTTGTGTCAGAACTTCAATGACCCGCCGCTCGGCAAGTCGGCGTGGAACCGCCTCTTGGCGCGCAGCGAGACGCATAGCGTGTTCCTGACCTGGCAATGGCTCTCCACCTGGTGGGAGTGCTTCGACGAGGGTGCGACCCTCTTCACGTTCGCCGTCGAGCGCGACAACGAACTCGTCGGCATCGCGCCGCTCATGGTGCGGCGCGAAAACGGCATTCGCTATGTCGAATTCCTCGGCATGGGCTCGTCGGACTACTGCGATGTCATCGCGCTGGAAGAAAACAAGGCCGATGTGCTGCGCGCCGTACTCGACGCACTCTTCAAGCGCCGCGATCGCTGGGACCGGATCCGCCTGCGCTACTTGCCGGCGCACAGCAATACCGCCAAGAGCCTCGCATCCCTGCCGTTGCCGGCGGGGTGGGAATACCTGCAGGAAGTCGAAGCGACCTGTCCGGCACTGTCGATCGAGGCGAGCCGCGTCTTCGCCGAGAGCTGCGCCCAGAAGAAGAGCTTGGTGCGCCATGCGCGCTATTTCGAGCGCCTAGCGCCGCTTCGGTTCCACCATGCGCTGGATGCGGACGAGATTCTCGACCGCTTGCCGGAGTTCATCGAACAGCACCGCGACCGGCGCTTCATGGCCGGCGACCACAGTCTGTTCGATGACCCGCGCCACAAACGTTTTTACGAACGCATGATCCCGGTCATGCTCGAGGCCGGTTTGCTGCGGTTCGGTGTTCTGCAGTGGAAGGACGAGGTGCTGGCCTATCACCTCGGATTCCATTACGACGGTGTGTTTACGTGGTACAAGCCGACGTTCAACGTCGACTGGGCGCGCTATTCGCCGGGCGAGGTGCTTCTCAAGTGCCTGCTCGAGGACGCGCTCGAGAACGGTGTGCGGGTGTTCGACTTCACGGTCGGCGATGAAGCGTTCAAAGAGCGCTTTGCCAATGTGAAGAACGAGAACCTCAAGATTCAAATCGTGCGCGGTTCCAAGCGCGGCATGCGCGAGCGGCTGAACGACGACACGAAGCGCTGGCTCAAGACGAGCAACCCGGATCTCTTCCTGCGCCTGAAAGCGGCGCGTGACGATCTGCACCGCATCCCAGTGGCGTCCGACAACCTGAGTGACGTGGTGTCGACGTTCAAGCCCGGGCAGCAGGCGCCGATCCGGAGGCGCATGGCGGCTCCCGTCTCGGTCCTGTCGCGCATTCTGTGGCGCGCCGCACCGCTGCAAGCCGTGCCGTCGGAGTTCAGCGCGCAGTGGGCGCGGTACTCACATCTCAAGATGATCACCCGGCGCGAAGGATTGCATCAGCAGTTCCTGATCGCTTGCCTCGAGAAGCTGCGCCGCGGCGAGCGTGCGGTTGTGGCGCTCTGGCAAGACCGGCCCGTGGCACTCGTGTGGCTGGCGCGTGATGCGCGCGCGGCGCTCGACGACGCCGGCTTCCAGGATGCACTGCCGGATGGCGCGGCTGTCGTCACCGACTCGTACCTGGCGCTCGACCTGCGTGTGTCGCCGCGCCGCGAGTCGATGCCGGCGACGATTGTCACGTTCCTGGCCGCCGAAGGCGTGACCGCGTTGTACGGCGTTCAAGACACCCGGCACACGGCGCCCGTCCTGGCGCTTTGCGGCAGCCGGCTCTTGCCCGTCGCGCGCCGCATGGACGTGACGCTTGGACGCTGGACGCGGCGGCACGACCACCGGTTCCAAGACGCATAGGGCGACGGCCCCGGCGACGTGATCGGGCCGCGGTCTTTGCAACGTGCCGTTTGCGGAGTGCACCGAGGAGGACAACATGCGCGCGCTGGCGCTCATCGACGGTGAGCACTATCCGCCCGTGATTCGGCACGCGCTCGATGTTCTCACGAACACCGAAGGTTTGGAGTTTGTCGGCGCCGTGTTCCTCGGCGGCACCGAGAAGCTGAAGACTTCGGATGCGTTGGCAGCTCTCGGCCTGCCGATCGTGCACGAACCGGTGCTCCTGCGCGGTGTCGAACGCGGTCTCGCCGAGTACCACCCGGAAGTCGTCATCGACCTCTCCGACGAACCGATCACCGGTTACGCAGAACGCTTCGCGTATGCGGCGGCGGCACTCGCTTCGGGCGCCGCCTACCGCGGCGCCGATTTCGAATTTCGCCCACCGCGCTTCGAGCGCGTCACGAACCGGCCTTCGTTGGCCGTATTCGGCACCGGCAAGCGCATCGGCAAGACGGCCGTGTCCGGATATCTGGCGCGCTGGCTGCGCGACCAGGGGCTCACGCCCGTCGTTGTCGCCATGGGACGCGGCGGTCCCGAAACTCCAGAAATTGTCGATGGTGCGGCCCAAAGCCTAGACGTCGAGTCCTTGCTGCGTGCAAGCCGCGCCGGCCACCACGCGTCTTCGGATCATTTCGAGAATGCGCTCTTGTCGCGCGTGACTGCGGTCGGATCGCGGCGCTGTGGCGGCGGACTCGCAGGCGCCCCGTACGTGTCGAACGTCGTCGAAGCGGGCCGCGTTGCCGACCGTCTGGCACCGCGGGCCATCTTGTTCGATGGCAGCGGGGCGGCGATTCCACCGGTCGCCGTCGACCGCCGCGTGCTGGTCATGGGCGCACACCAGAAACTCGACACGCTGCGGAGCTACTTCGGCCCGTATCGTATTCGCATTGCTGACGTCGTTCTGTTGACGATGTGCGAGGAACCGCTCGCCGATGCGGCACGTATCGCCGAAATTCGCGCCGCGGTAGCGTCGATTCAGCCGCGCGCCCGCTGCATTGAAACTGTGTTTCGGCCGCGCCCATGGTTTTCGGGGTCGCTCGCCGGGCGCCGGGTCTTCCTGGCGCTCACGGCCCCGGAATCCATGGGTACGACGCTCGCATCGCACCTCGAGCGCACGCATGGGATGACGGTCATCGGCGTGACGCATGCCCTCGCCGATCGCCAGCGCCTGCGGGAAGACTTGGCGCGCGGCCTAGCAGCGCATCCGGACGTCGTGCTGACCGAGATCAAGGCGGCGTCCATCGACGTCGTGGCCGAGGTCGCAACCCAGGCCGGCGTCCAGGTGGGCTTCCTCGACAACATCCCGGTGGCGCGCGACTCGAGCATCGACTTGGATGGCTGGCTCGTGGACGCACTCGATCTCGAACCCTTGCGCCAGCGAGCGGCGCTCGATGCCGGCGATCGGAGCTGAGTGCGGTGACCGAACTGCTCGTGCGTCGTGGAACGTCCGTCGTTCCATTCTCGCGCGGCATCCTGGCCCGCTCGCTCTTGGAGCTCGGGTTCGATGCGACGCGCGCCTACGACATTGCCGCCCACCTGCACTCCGAGCTGCAGAACGACGGTATGTCGCTCGTCACCACGGCCCACCTGTCGCGCATCGTCAGTGAACGCCTGGGCCGCTATGCGCCGACAGACATGGTGATGCGCTATGAGAAGATGCGGCACTTCCGCCAGAGTCCGCGGCCGTTGGTGCTGTTGATCGGCGGTTCGACCGGTTCGGGCAAGTCGTCGCTCGCGACCGAAGTCGCGCACCGTCTCGATGTCACACGCATCTTGTCGACCGATTCGGTGCGCCACGTCATGCGGGCGATGATCTCCGACCGGCTGTTGCCGTCTATTCACCGCTCGTCGTTCGAGGCTTGGCGTGACCCGGCGATCATCGCGCTGCCGAACTTGGATCCGACCGTCGGCGCCTTTCGCGAGCAGACGCAGCATGTCGCGGTCGCCGTCGAAGCGGTGCTCGAACGCGCCGTGCAGGAGAATCTGTCGATGATCTTGGAAGGCGTGCACCTGGTGCCAGGGCTCTTCAAGCGGTTCGCGAGCAATACGACACTGCAGTTCCTGCACATTGTCGTGCATGTGCAGGACGAAACGATGCATCGCCTACGCTTCGTCGAACGCGGCCGCGGCGCGCGCGAGCGGCCGGGGCACCGCTATCTCGACAATTTCGACGCCATCCGCACCATCCAAGCGCACCTGGTCGAGCGCGCCCACGCCGAGTCCGTGCCCGTGCTCGAAAACCGCGACTTCGACACCACCGTGCACGCGCTGCTCGGGCATGTGCTCGATGCGGTCGGAGCTTCGACGCCGCTTATTCCACCCGTGGCGCGTAAGCCGACGCTCTGACGGAGTCGGAGTTGCAAGTTTGGCGCGCGGCGGGGCGCCCGGGTGCGGGCGGGCTCGCGGTCGTTCGCCAACCTCCTGTCGGCTCACTCCCTCGCTCGTCGCCTCTCGGCCCTCCAGGCCTCCGGCTCCTCCCGACTCGCCCGCCCACACCCGTGCGCCCCACCGCGCTCCGTAGTTGCGGGCTCATCGTCGTGAGGTTCAAGCCTTGTTGGTCGCACGTCTTCCGGTGCGGGCGAGCGTGGCCGGCGAGTTCACGGGCTCGCGCATCTAATTTGCGCGCGAAGCGCGCGGCGCGGTCCGTGCTGTTTGAGCAAGGCCGCGCTCGCCCGCGCCGGAAGACCGCCCCGTTGCCTGCAATTACGCCGCCGTTGCAACGACGTTCCTGCTTCAGCGGGCGAAGCCGTAGGCGCCCGCGTTCCGAAGCGCTGGTAACGACCGGCGCGGCAGAAGCACCGTTCGCACAGCCCAGAGTTCGGTGAAGATTCGATAGCGGGTCGTTTGATCGAGATAGTCGACGCCGGCGGAGCCGCCGGTGCCCATGCGGCGGCCGATCGTGCGCTCGACCATGCGCGCGTGGCGGGTGCGCCAGAGCACGAGTTGTTCTTCGAGCTCGACGACCGTGTCGACGAGCAGGCGCGGCCAGGCGAGAAGCGGCAGCTCGCGGTAGGATTCAATGAAAAGGAGGCCAGCGCGGATGCGTTGGGCGCGCGGGCGGAGCGGCGCATCGACATCCTCGGCCAGCAGGAAGGCACGCGCGCCGGCCGCTGACTGGGCGACGCGGCACTGGACCGTTGAGCGATCGCCACCCTGCGTCTCGAGAACACGCTCGGCTTGCTCTGCTTGCAGGGCTTCGAGTGCCCGCAGATAGTCGTGGAGAAATGCCTCCACGGCCTGCGCGTCGCCTGGATCCTGCGGTCCCGAACCGTGAATGGGCGTGCGGTAGAGCCAGTCGTTGAGCGCGGCACGCAACGTCAGTTCTTGCCCGGCGGCGGCGATGCGCTCCATGGCCAGGTGACCACCGGGTGTCGCAGCCGCAAGCGTCTTCACTTGCTGCATGGCCGCGACCGCTTCAGTTGCGCGCTCGGCCTCTTCGAATCCCAGCAAGATCTCGATTTCCCGCATCTGGAACGACTGGAAGCCACTCGCCGGGGTCAATTTGTCGCGAAAGCCCAGGAAGTCCTGCGGCGTGAGCGTTTCCATGACGCGAAACTGGTCGACCGCGAGCTTGAGGATCTCGTTGATGCGCCGCAAGTGGTGCACGACGTGCGGTACGGTCTCTTCCGCCACCCGTGGTGCGGCCAGGTGGTCGCGGGCCAGGCGCAGTTCGCGCAGGATGAGCTTGAACCATAGCTCGTAGACTTGGTGGACGACGATGAAGTGCAGTTCGTCAGGCATGAGCGACGCATCGTCGTCCCCGAGTCCACTCTGCAGATCGAGAAGCCGGTCGAGCTTCAGGTAGTCCCAGTAGGTGGGAACTTGCGGCGCGGCCATGGGGGCTCCCGTTCGGTTCGTTCGTTCGAGCGGTGCAGTATCGCAGACCGGCGGGCGTGGCTCAAGCGCCCAAAGCATCGCCAATCGTGGTATTTTCCGGCGTTCGAGGCGCCCGGCAAGGGTTCGAGAGGAAAATGCATGGCCCGCAAGATCATTCTCTTCGAACTGAACGAAGTTCCGAACCGAATCGTCGAGGAATACTGCCGCTGGCAGCCGGACTCGGCATTCGCCCGGCAACTCGCGGTGTGTTTACGCTACGAGACCGTCACCGAAGACATCGGCAACCTCTCGCCGTGGACGACCTGGCCGAGCTTGCATCGCGGCGTCAGCAATGCACAGCATCAGTTGTCGGACTTCGGCCAGAACACTGCCGAACTCGACACCGCCTACCCGCCGCTCTGGAGTCTCTTGGCGCGCCATGGCGTGCCGGTGGGGGTGTGCGGTTCCCTGCACACCTATCCGATGCCGGCGGACCTGACCAGCTACGCGTTCTATCTTCCGGACACCTTCGCGGCCGGCGCCGAGTGCTTCCCAGCCGTCCTCGAGTCATTCCAGGAATTCAACCTGATCATGGCGCGCGAGTCGGCGCGCAACGTCAGCACGCGGGTGCCGTGGGCCGCGGCGTTGCGTCTGCTCGCCAACATTCCTGGTCTCGGCATCAAGCCCGCGACGCTGCTCGACCTGGGACAGCAATTGATGGCCGAACGCGGCGCGCCGGAGCGCCGCGTGCGCCGCCGCACCTACCAGAGCGTTCTGGCGTTCGACGTCTTCATGCAACAACTGGCGCGCACCGAGCCGGCGTTCGCGACGTTCTTTACCAATCATGTCGCGTCATCCATGCACCGTTACTGGGCCGCCACTTTTCCCGGCGACTACGACACGATGGAGTTCACGCCCGAGTGGATCGCGACCTACGGCGACGAGATCCGCTTCGCCATGGACAAGGCGAGCGCCATGATCGGGCGCGTGCTGCAATTCGCGGATCGTCATCCCGAGTACACGGTGTGGATCGCAACGAGCATGGGGCAGGAGGCAACGATCGCCCAACCGGTCGAGACCCAGCTCTACGTGACCGATCCCGGACGGCTCATGGCAGCGCTTGGATTCACGGCCGGCGAGTGGGAACCACGTCCTGCCATGCTGCCGCAGTTCAACGTCGTCGTCTCACCCGAGCGGCAGCACGCCTTCACTGACCGTTTATCGCAGCTCCGCATTGCGGGTGACCCACTGGTGTTTCGCGTTGCGGCGGCCGGCTTCGTGAGCCTCGACTTTGGCCACTACAACCTTGCACCCACGGCGCACGCCGAACTCGACGGCGACACCACGAGTTTCGCCGCCCTGGGTCTCTCGAATACCGAAATCCAAGACAAGTCCGGAACCTGCGCCTATCACATCCCGCAGGGCTGCTTGTTCATCTACGATCCGCGCGACAAAGCTGCGAAAACCGGGGCCACCCAGCAGGTGTCGACGCTCGACATCGCACCTACAATCCTGCAAAACTTCGGTGTTGCAGCGCCGGGTTTCATGCACCCCGCCGCGCGGCTCGGGGTCCCCGGTTGACCGCTGGGGCTCGTTCCGATAAGGATGGCGCATGTCGGTTTCAGAACCCTTGGGTGGGACACTTTCGCTTGCCGGGCGGCATGCCCTCGTCTGCGGCGCCTCGGCCGGGATCGGGCGCGCGTCGGCGCTCGCTCTCGCATCACTCGGTGCCCGCGTCACGGTGCTCGCGCGCCGGCGCGATGTACTGGAGGCGCTCCTGCCGGCATTGCGGACAGCCGGCGCGGCTTCGCCCGCGGCAGTCGCCGCCGATCTCGACGACCCCATGTCTTTCGAACCCGCGGTGCGGGCCCTCTTGGCAACCGGCGGGCCCGTCCACGTCTTAGTGAACAATTCGGGCGGTCCGGCACCGGGCGCCGTTCTCGCGTCTTCGTCCGAGCACTTCGCCGCGGGATTCGCGCGCGTTTTGTATTCGGCGCAGAGCCTGGTGCAACTGTGCCTGGCGGGAATGCGCGACGCAGGCTTCGGGCGCATCGTCAACGTGCTGTCGACGTCGGTGCGCGAGCCGATTCCAAATTTGGGCGTCGGCAACACGGTGCGCGGTGCGATGGCGGGCTGGGCGAAGACATTATCGCGTGAACTGCCCGCCGGAGTGACCATCAACAGCGTGCTGCCGGGCTACACCGCGACCGAGCGTCTGCAAGAACTGGCCGAGCTCACGGCCCGCAACACCGGCCGCACCGTCGCCGACATTCACGCCGACTGGACGCGCGAGATCCCGGAGGGGCGCCTCGCATCTCCGGATGAGATTGGCAACGTCATCGCTTTCCTGTGCTCACCGGCCGCCGCTTACGTCCGCGGCCAGAGCATCGCCGTGGATGGCGGCCGCATGCGCAGCATCTGAGGAGGGCGAGGCGGCGTGCACTTCGACATCTTCTTTTCGATCTCGCAGACGCCAGTCGGTGGCGTCGTCCCGTCCGAAGCCACCATGTTCGGCAATTTCTTCGATCAGGTGCAGGCAGCCGACGAGTTGGGCTTCGGCACCGCTTGGATCGCCGAGTCGCACTTATCGTCCGAGGTTCAGAAGCGCCACAAACAACCGGTGATTCCCCACTGGCAGGGTGAAGTCGGTCTCAATGTCGATTTCCTGCAGTTGGCGCAGCACATCTTCCGCCGCACGCGCCGGATCGAAGCCGGCTCGGCCGTCATGAACATCATTTGCAACGGTGGGCCGATCGCGCACGCCGAGCGTGTCGCGGCGTTTGCGGCCCTCCACGGGCTCGATCCCGCCGAGCACCGCCGCATTCATGTGGGATTCGCCGCCGGCCGTTTCGAATTCATGAATCGGGCGGCCGGCATCGTGCCGCGTGACGCGGTCGAGGCGGCGGCGTGGCCAGCGCTCAAGGGCAAGGTTTTCACCGAAGCCGCTGAGATCTTCCTGAGCCTCCTGCGCGGCGATACTCTCGCGAGTGCGGACGTCACGCCGACACTGCTTACGCGAAGCGACTTTCGGACGGACGAGGACTGGCAGCGTGTTCAGGGGGCGGCCGCGGAGACGCGCGGTGCAAGCGTCACAGATTCGGTCGAGATCGCACCGCGCTGGGTCTTCGAACCGCTCAAGATCGTGCCGCAAGAATGGCGGCGCGATGTCGTGCAACTGCTCATCGGCTCCCATGAACCGCGCCTGCAGGAGGCCGTCAACGCGATCCTGCCGGTGCAGGTGTTCAATCTCTCGATCACGCGGCCCGAGATCATCGAGGACACCCACACGCGGCTGGCGCGCGCCTATCACCCGAGTGGCGGGCCGTGGCAACGCTCCTACATGCCGCGCACCGTGTTCGTTTTCCTGAATGAGCAGCCCGGATTGTCGGCCGAGCGACGGCGTGTCGCGGCGCAAGACGAGGCGCGAACTGCGCTCGGTGCCTACTGGACGGCACTCGAAGGCACGCTCGATCCTTCGAAGGTCAACAATGCGGCCGACAACGCTCTCATCGGCAACGCGGAAGACGTCGCGCAGCAAATGATCGAGCGCTTCCATCCCGAAGACCGGCTCATGCTGTGGTTCGACTTCTTCAACCATGACAGCGGGCGCGTGATCGCCAACATGGAAGCCTTCATGCGCGAGGTCGCGCCACGGGTCGAGCGAGCGGTGGGCGCATGAGTCCAAAACAAGACAAGGTACTGCCGAGCGCCGTTTCACCTGGGAAGCCCGGCAGTGACATCTACCCGCGCTCGCCGCTCGGCGAATCGGACCCGCGCATTCCGACCGGCCGCGACGTCGAATGGGTGCCGCTCGTCGACTACCGGCGGAACGGCGTCAGTGAGACGACGATTCATGGCGCGCTCGCTTGGGCGGCAGGCGACCGCGTGATGCATTCCTTCGGCGGCAATGTGCTCTGTTATGGCCGCAGCATGATGAAGCCGCTCATGATGAAGGTGTTCACCTCGGCGCTCGACCCGGTGCTCGACTGGCGGCAGAAGGCGATCGCGGTCTCGAGCCACAATGGCAGCACCGAACACGTCGCAGCGGCGCAATCGCTCTTGCCGGAGAGCGAGTGGGGCTTGATGCAAACGCCGCTCGATGTGCCGCTCGTACAGTTCGGCCGCCAGGTGCGCCGGCCGCGCCGTTGGTATCACACCTGTTCCGGCGAGCACGCCGGCATCCTGCTCGGTTGCCGGCTGCGCGGCTGGAGCCGCGCCGGCTACACGCTCCCCCAGCATCCTTTCTTCCGCGGCTATCTCGAGCAGGTGCGCCGCCACCTGGGAGCGGATTGGGAGCCGTTGCGCATCGCTCGCGACGGCTGCGGATTGCCTACGATCTCCAACACGGTCGGCGAATTGGCCGTGCTCTACGCGAGCTTGGCGCGCACCCACGACGAGGATTGGATCTGGGAGTCCATGGTGCGCTACCCCGATCTCATCGGCGGTTTCAATCGCTTGGACAGCACCGTCATCAAAGCCTGCGGCGGCAGTGTTATCGCCAAAGAAGGCGCCGACGGGCTCTTGGGGCTCGCGATCCGGCATCCGGACTATCCACAAGGGCTGGGTGTCGTCATCAAGATCGCGCACGGATGGAATCCGCGCGCCACGTGGTACGTAGCTCGTGCCGTTCTGGGCGTGCTCGGATTCGAATTGCGCAATCCCTATGCCTTGCACCGGCAGAAGGCGTTCCTGGTGCCGGGCGTCGTGCCGCCTGGGCTCTTGCCCAAGATCGAAGCCATCCCGACGTGGGATGAATGGGATCCGGATCGCGACCGGTGGTACTACGACTTTCATCGCTATCCCGACGCCTTCGGCACCGACGATTCGGATGACGGGAGAACGCCATGACACCGGCCGAACCCTCGGTCCTCGCGCAGTTCATTGGGGGACGCTTCGTGCCGCCCGCCGGCGGTGCGTATCTGGATGACATCGCACCGGCGACGGGAGCGGTCGTTGCGAGGGTGCCGCGCGGCGACGCGCGCGACGTCGAAGCGGCCGTCGCGGCCGCACGCGCCGCGTTCCCCGGCTGGTCGGGACGCTCCGTCGGCGAGCGCGCCGCCATTCTGGATGCGGTCGCGGCACGCATCGAGGCACGCGCCGATGAACTCGCGGCCTTGGAGTCGCTCGACACGGGCAAGCCGGTCCAACTGGCGCGCAGCGTCGACATTCCGCGCGCCGTGCTCAATTTTCGCTTTTTCGCAGGCGCCGTGCGCCACGACTCGACGGGCTGCCATGAGATGCCCGGCGCGATCAACTACACGCTCCGCCGCCCCGTAGGAATCGCGGGCCTCGTGACACCGTGGAACCTGCCGCTCTACTTGTTGACGTGGAAAGCGGCACCAGCGCTCGCGCTCGGCAACACCGTGGTCGCCAAGCCGAGCGAGTTGACGCCGCTCACCGCCGCCGCACTCTGCGAAATCATGGCGGAGGCTGGCGTGCCGAACGGCGTCTTCAACTTGGTGCACGGGCTTGGCGGGGAGGCCGGGCAAGCGCTCGTCGAGCATCCGGACGTGCGCGCCATCTCATTCACCGGCGGTACCGCAACCGGGGCTCGCGTCGCTGCGACCGCAGCACCGCTCTTCAAGAAGCTATCGCTCGAACTGGGGGGTAAGAATCCGACCCTGGTGTTCGCGGACTGCGACTTCGAAGCGGCCGTCGAGGGGACGGTGCGCGCCGGATTTCAGAACCAAGGGCAAGTATGCCTCTGCGGCTCGCGGGTCCTGGTCGAGGCCTCGATCGCGGATCGATTCACCGCTGCCCTCCGTGACCGCGTCGGGGCGCTCCGGATCGGCGACCCAAGCGACCCGGCGACGCAGTTCGGCGCCCTCGTCTCGGCAGCGCATCGCGACAAGGTCGAGGGCTATCTGCAACTCGCACGCACTGAGGGTGGCACCGTGACCGGTGGCATCCGTCCGACGCTCGAGCCGCCCTTCGATGCCGGCGCATTCCTGTCGCCAGCGGTCGTCACCGGGCTCGGCCCCGACTGCCGCACCGCGCAGGAAGAAATCTTTGGGCCAGTCGTGACCGTGCACCCATTTCGAGACGAGACGGAAGCGATCGCGATTGCGAACGGCGTGCGCTACGGACTCTCGGCATCGGTGTGGACGCGAAATCTGGGCCGCGCCCACCGCGTCGCGGCGGCCCTCGACACCGGTATGGTGTGGGTGAACACCTGGCTCTTGCGTGATTTGCGAGTGCCGTTCGGCGGCGTCAAGGCAAGCGGCGTCGGCCGCGAAGGCGGCGACTTCTCGCTCGAGTTCTTCAGCGAGTCCCGCAACGTGTGTATCAAGCTGGACTGAGTCAATTTGAGCTGAAATGGCTCCGACCGAACCGGTGTCACGCGACGTGCCGGGAGCCGCGAACTCGTCGGACCGATAGGGCACCGGCGACCCATACTTGCACATGTTTCTGAAGTGCAAGCACTAACATGCTGTAAGCACATATGTTGACATGCTTGACAGCCCCGGGCCGCGCATGCAAACATGAAAGGGTCAATCAACCGTGTCTTTGTTCGTGACCGGGTTCCGCGGCTGCCGTGGAACGCCAGGGGATCCGCGCCACGTCCCAGAAGCTCTTTCGAAGCAATCCGGGGACCAAGCCCCGCATGCCGGTGTGCAGCTTCAAACGCTTGCGGCGTCATAGAGAAGTGAGGCCGTTTGATTCATCACCTTTGGGGGTACGGACATGAGATGGGCCCATATCGGCAGAACGATGGTGTTCGCCGTAACAGCATTGGGACTCGCTGCCGCCGCGAGTGCAACGACGATTCCCAACAGCGCCGTTCTTCACACGCGAGTCTTCGACGATTGTCCGATTTCGATTCTTTCCACCACGAACCTCTTTCCAAGCCTCATTGAAATCAACGACCAAAACCAACCGCCACAACCTCTTTGCGCCGGCTTCGCGAATCTTCATACTTGGCGATTCTCGACCGACGGTGTCAACGCAGAGCAATTCGTGAACAGCGATGGCTTCCACTACAAGGCAACGCTCGTACTGAACGGCGGCGGTGAAGGTGGTCTGTCGATGGCGCCTTGGTACAGCCCGGACGCGGATGGCTTGTTCAGTGTCAGAACGACGGACGGCGAGATCGCTTGCTTCGGAGGTCGCATGCCGTTCTTCACGTTCACTGGAGCGTTTGGTCTCGTGTACGTGAACAACACTCCGATCACTCTCGGCATCGACTATGTGCCGCGCGGGCTTTCGGCGGTGTCCCCGGCGCAGGTCACCTATACGGTTCGGTACAACAACGTCGACTACACGAGCGGGCCGCTCGACTTCGACCAGGGGAATGCAGCGGAGGATCCGCCGCACGGGCTCTGGGGAGCACTCAATCCATGGTACGCCGGTGGCCATGTCAAGGCGTTCCAATTCCCCGCCGGTCAACCCCATGGCATCGTCGCCGATTGGACCGACATCACCTTCGGAGATGGCGTTGTCTCCGTCGCGCCGAGCGACTGGGGCCGTGTGAAGGCATTGTATCGTTGATATGGAAGACCCGTTCCAAGGCCTCTTACTGCCGCCCGGTGGTAGGAGGCCTTTTCGCATGCAGCACCAGGACATGGGGGGCGATGGGTCAGGGTTCTACGACGACAAGCCACTATGAGATGCGCGTGCTGCAAACGGGCCGGAGCCTGGCACATCCAGCGAATCTTTCGTAGACTCCCGGTTCCGAACGGGCACTACGAGGGAGGCTGGAATGGGCGGCAAGGGACGTATCGTCGCGGGGTATCTCGCGCCGCATCCGCCGCATCTTGTCTATGCCGAAAACCCGCCGCAGAACGAGCCGCGCTCGGAGTGCGGCTGGGAAGTTCTGCGCTGGGGGTACGAGCGTTGCCGCCAGAACCTGGCGACCAAGGACTTCGACGTCATCGTGGTGCATTCGCCGCACTGGCGCACCTTCGTCGGGCATCATTTTCTAGGTGTGCCCCACTTTGAGAGCCTGTCAGTGGATCCTATTTTCCCGAATCTGTTTCGCTACCACTACAAGTGCGACGTCGACGTGCAGCTTGCGGAAGCGATCCACGATTCGGCGCGGGACGCGGGACTCGGCGTGCAGATGATGCGCAACCCGGACTTCCGGCTCGACTACGGCACCATTGCCGCGTGCCATCTGATTCACCCGGCTTGGGACATCCCGATCGTCGGTATTTCTTCGAACGGCGCGCACTTCTACTACAGCAATGACGTGGGCCAGGCGCAGATGCAGGCGCTCGGGCAGGCGACGCGCAAAGCCATCGAAGCCACCGGGCGCAAGGCGTTGCTCTTGGCCAGCAACTCGCTCAGCCACCGGCATTTCACCAGTGAGCCCGAGACCCCCGAGGACATGTCGCACGAACGCATCTACCACCATGGACAGTACCTGTGGGACATGCATGTGCTGGATTTGATGCGCAAAGGCCAGACCCGGCAACTCTTCGATGAGCTCCCGGACTTCATCGACCAGTCGGAAAGCGAAGCCAAGGCCGGGTGCCTGGCGTGGCTTTTGTCGGCCCTCGACTTCCCCACCTGGCCTGCCACCGTGCATGCGTACGGCACCGTCATCGGAACCGGGAATGCGGTCGTCGAGTGGGACGTCGACGCGGCGATGGCACCAGCTGGGGCGACGCGTGCAGGAGGCAAACGATGACGGCGGGGACAGGCCACGTCATTCGCGGCTACATCGTACCGGGCATGCCGCAGCCGCTGTTGGTGCCGGATCAGTCGCCGGGATGGCGTTCGCTCCGTGACTCGTTCGAGCGCGTGCGGCAGGAGATCGAGGCCTCGGATGCCGACCTCTTGCTTCTCTACAGCACGCAATGGACCAGCATCATCGGCCATCAGATCCAAGCCGACCCTGAGCCCGAATGGGTGCATGTCGATCCCGAGTGGCATGCGCTCGGCTCGATGCCGTACCGGTTCCGCATGGACGCCGAGTTCGGTGCGGCCTACGAAGCCGCGGCGCGCGCCCGCGGCCTGCAAGCGCGTACCGTCGCATACCACGGCTTCCCGATCGACACCGGCACCGTCGTCGCGCTGCAGCTCCTGAACCCGGGCAATCGCCGCGCTGCGAGCGTCGTGTCGTGCAACATGTACGCGGACCGGGGCGAAACGCTCGTCCTCGGCAAGGCGGCCGCGGATGCCGTGCAGGCCACCGGACGCAAATGCATCGCCATCGCGGTGACGCTGCTCTCGAATCGCCTCTTCACGGAAGCCATCGATCCTGCCAAGGACCACATCGCATCTCTCAAGGACGACGAGTGGAATCGCAAGATTCTCGAGATTCTGGGTGAAGGCCGCTTGGAGGACGTGTCGCAACTGGCGCGTGAATTCACCGCCCAAGCCAACGCCGATCAGAAGATGAAAGCACTCTGGTGGCTGGCGGCGACCATGGGACAACACAACCGTTACGACGGGCAGGTCTTCGACTACCAGCCGGTGTGGGGCACGGGTGCTGCACTCGTTGGTCTCGTGCCGACGGGCCGCGCCGCCGCCGATCAAGAGTTCGACGAGGAAAGCGTCGATGTGTATCGCGGCGATCGCAATGTGCTGTCGGCGGCGGATGCCGCAACAGAGAGCGAATCCACAACCGGCGCTGGGACTGCGGCCGTGCCTGCGGTGCCGGTCACAGCGCCAACGGGCGCGATCCGGGTCGATTCCGCACCGCGGCCCGTGGGCGCCTATGCGCACGCACGCCGCGTCGGCGATCTGCTCTTCCTCGCCGGCATCGGCCCCCGCCGGGCGAGCGACGACGCCATTCCCGGCGGCCCGGTGCGCGACGCCGGTGGCGCGCCCCTCGACTACGATATCGAAGCGCAAACCCGCGCGTGCATCGCCAACGTGCAGCACGTCCTCGAAAAAGCCGGTTCGTCGCTCGATCAGGTCTTCGACGTCACGGCGTACCTCATCGATATGGAGCGGGATTTCCCGGTGTTCAATCGCGTCTACGCGGAGTACTTCCCAAATGCCAGCGCGACCCGGACCACCGTTGCGGTCTCCGCGCTGCCGACCCCGATCGCCGTCGAGCTCAAGGTGATTGCGGCGGCGGGAAAGACATCCACATGACGCGGCTCATCGATATTTCGCCGCTCATTTCTGACCGCATCGGCGTCTTCCCAGGCGACGTGCCGTACCGGCGTGACGTCAGCCTGCGGATCGCGGATGGCGCCAATATCGATCTCTCAGCGCTGCATTCGACACTGCATGTTGGAGCGCACGCCGACGCACCGAATCACTACATTGCCGGCGGAGCGCCGATTGCCGCCCGGCCGCTCGACCTCTACTACGGCCCGTGTCAGGTGGTCCGGGTCCAGGCGGCGCGTGGAGTACGCATCCAACCCGGCGACCTCGGCGTCGAGATTGAAGCGCCGCGCGTCCTCTTCCAGACCGCGACGTTTCCGGACCCGAACACCTTCAACGAAGACTTCGCCAGCCTCTCGCCGGCGCTCATCGACTGGCTCGCGGAGCGCGGGGTGCGTCTGGTCGGCATCGATACGCCGTCCATCGATCCATGTCACGATCCGGTCCTGGAGAGCCACCAGGCGGTTGCACGGCACGATATGGCGATCCTGGAAGGTCTTGTCCTCGCGCACGTCGATCCAGGTCTGTACACGCTCGTCGCCCTCCCGCTGCGTTTGGAAGGCGCCGATGCCTCACCCGTCCGTGCAGCGCTCATCGCGGCCAGCAGCGTTTTTCCCGCCTGAGGTTCTCGCCTTTTTCAACTAGTGCGTTCCAGCGTCGGGTTTTCTGCCGCACGAAATGCGGTGCATTGGCACGAGATCGGCTTCTCCTCACTGCGTACCGACACGCAAGACGGCGCGACCTTTTCAGATCGGTGTGGGGACTATGGAAGCGGTGCGTTACGACCTTATCGTGATCGGCAGCGGGCCCGCGGGCCAAAAGTCGGCGGTCGCGGCCGCAAAGCTCGGCAAACGCGTCGTCGTCATCGACCGCGGCCACATGGTGGGCGGCGTCTGCGTACAGACCGGCACCATTCCGAGTAAGACCTTGCGTGAGGCCATCGTCTATTTATCGGGGCTGCGGCAACGCGCCTTCTACGGCCAGAACTATGCGGTCAAGGACCAGATCACGGTCGCCGACCTTGCGACGCGTGTGACTCAGGTGGTTCGCCGCGAGACCGAAGTCATTCGCGCCCAGCTCAAACGCAACCGCATCGAACTCCTAGCGGGAACGGCCCATTTCGTCGATCCGCACACCGTCCTCGTCGAAACCGACCACGGACCGATGACGCTCAGGGGCGATTTCGTTCTCATCGGCTGCGGTACGAGACCGGCACGCGACCCGAATATCGCCTTCGACGGCAAGCTCATTTTCGATTCGGATCAGTTCTGTTCGCTCGAACGTCTACCGCGCGAGATGATCGTCGTCGGAGCGGGTGTCATCGGGCTCGAGTACGCATCGATGTACACCGCTCTCGGCACCGAGGTTACGATCATCGACCAGCGTCCAACCCTGCTCGAATTCGTCGACCGCGAAGTAACCGACGCGCTCTGCTACCACATGCGGCGCTCGGGTGCGACGTTCCGGTTGGGTGAAAAGGTCGCCAGCATCGAAGGCGATGGTCAGGACACAGTCACCGCGGTGCTCGAAAGCGGCAAGAAAGTTCGCGGCGACGCCCTCTTGTACGCCGTCGGGCGCCAGACGAACGCCGATCTCTTGCATCTGGAAGCGGCTGGATTGACTGCCGATGGGCGTGGCCGCATTACGGTCGACGAACATCTCAGGACCGCAGTGCCGCACATTTATGCGGCCGGTGACATCATTGGTTTCCCGTCCCTGGCGGCATCGTCTGCGGAACAGGGCCGCCTTGCGAGCTGCCACATGTTCGGACTTCCGAGCCGCCACTCGCCCGAACTGTTTCCCTACGGCATCTACACGGTTCCCGAGATCTCGATGCTCGGCAAGACCGAGCAGCAACTCACCGACGCGAAGGTCCCGTACGAATTCGGCATCGCCAAGTACGAGGAGCTGGCGCGCGGCCAGATCGTCGGCGATCAGACGGGCATGCTCAAACTGCTCTTCGACCCCGAGACGCTCAAGGTGTTGGGTGTGCACGCCATCGGTGAGCAGGCGACCGAGATCATCCACATCGGCCAGGCGGTCATGTCGTTGGGTGCGACGATCGAGTACTTCCGCGACACGGTCTTCAACTACCCGACGTTTGCAGAAGCGTACAAGGTGGCAGCGCTGGATGGCTTGAACAAGCTGTCGCGACCGCCCCGCGGTGTGCCCAAATCGGCTGCAGACGCCGACGCCTCGGCACCAGCCGCGAAGCCGGCGCTCGTCTTGGCGACAGGTCCGCAGGGTTCCTGACGCAGACGCCTCGGTCACATTTCCCGCTTGATCAAGGCCCCGCCACCGTCGCGCCCCGCGTCCGGCCGCCCTGGCTTGCTCCAAAGATCGACCTCCACCTAGACTGCGGGCCTCGAGTCCGCTCTCACACCAAGGCGGAGGTTCGCTGGAGCGGACTTCCCCGCCTTGCCCGATCTTGGAGGTCTCCGTGCGTGCACGTCGCGTCCCCTTGGAGCATGTCGGACTGTGGCTCGCATCGATTGCGTGGACTGCGGTTGCAGTTGCGGCCGACACGGCTCCGGCCGGCGCGCCCGGCACGACCACCGATCGCGTCGTCACCGTCGACGACTTCAAGGGGCTCGCCTGGCGCTCGGTCGGACCCGCCAACATGGGCGGCCGAGCGTCGGCCATCGCGCTCATTCCCGGCAGCCGCACGAGTTTCTACGTCGGCTTTGGCACCGGCGGCGTCTTTAAAACCGACAACCTCGGCGTGACGTTCAAGCCGGTGTTCGACGCGACGGGAATCGCTTCCATCGGCGCGATTGCGGTGGCGGATGCGCCCGCCAACTGGCGCGGTTGGGCTGCCGAGGACAAGGACCGTAAGACCGAGGATGCCGCAGCGGCCGCCGACACGAAGAAGGCCAAACGCGACGCCCACAAGCCAAAGGACACCGCGAAGTCTGCCGACGACGATCGCACCGAGCGCGGCAAGGGCAAGATTGTTTGGGTCGGCACGGGCGAGGGCAACAACCGGAATAGTTCATCTTGGGGCCATGGTGTCTACCGCTCGACCGACGCCGGCGCGACGTTCAAGTCGGTGGGGCTCGAAGAAACCCGCGACATTCCGCATCTCGCCGTCGATCCACGCGATCCGGACGTGTGCTATGTCGCGGCACTCGGTCACCTGTGGGGCGCCAATCCCGAACGCGGCGTGTTCAAAACGACCGACGGCGGCGCCACCTGGCAGCACGTTCTCAAGGTCGATGCCGAAACCGGCGCCTGTGATGTCGTCCTCGATCCTGCCAGTCCCAACACGGTCTACGCCGCGCTCTACGCGCGCCGCCGCACCCCGTGGAGTTACACCGGCAACTCCGACAAGGGCGGCATCTTTCGCTCCGATGACGCGGGGCGTACCTGGAAGAAGCTCACCCAAGGACTTCCGCCGCGCACGGGCCGCATTGGACTCGCCGTCTACGCCAAGGATCCACGAATCCTCTACGCCGAGGTCGAAAGCGACTTCGGCGGCACGGGACGCGATCCATTCGATGACCGCTCGCCAAACGGCGGACTCTTCCGCAGCGAGGACCGCGGTGCAACCTGGGTGCGGGCTTCCGAATTCAATTTCCGGCCGTTCTACTTCTCGCGTTTGGCCATCGACCCCGACAACGATCAGCGCGTCTACCTGCCGGGCTGGGACCTCGGCATTTCGGATGACGGTGGCAAGACGGTGCGGCGAAGCGGCAGCGAGAACGTTCACGTCGACATGCACGCCATCATCGTCAATCCCGCCGATCCAAATCAGATCCTGATCGGCTGCGATGGCGGGGTCTACATTTCGCACGACCGGGCCGCGACGTGGGATTTCCTGGATCATATGGCGGTCGGCGAGTTCTACCGCATCGCGGTCGACAACAGCGATCCGTATCGGATCGCGGGCGGACTGCAAGACAACGGTTCTTGGGTCGGCCCATCGGAGACGCTGTCGCAGACCATGGACGAAGCCAAGGACGGCATCTTGAGCTCGGATTGGCGCATGGTCTTCGGCAGTGACGGCTTCACCGTGGCCTTCGATCCCGCTGACGCGAATCGCATGTACGCGACCGGCCAAGGCGGCTATTTGGGCCGCCTCCGGCTCGACGACAACGTGCAGCGTTTCCTGCGCCCAACGCCCCGCGAAGGCCAGGAACGCCTGCGCTTCAACTGGAACGCACCGTTTCTCATCTCGCGGCACGACCCGTCGGTGCTCTATCACGCCGGCAATCGCGTCTACAAACTGACCGAGCGCGGCGACCATTGGTTCGCGATCAGCCCCGATTTGACCCGCAACGAAGCCGACAAGACGGCGACCGTGGGTTCGGATGCCGAGACTTACGGCACCGTCGTCTCCCTCGCCGAATCGCCGCTCGCCAAGGGACATCTGTGGACCGGCAGCGACGACGGCCGCGTGCAGGTGACAACCGACGAGGGCAAGAATTGGAAGGACGTGACGCCGGCTGCGGTCAACGGCATGTATGTTTCGCGCATCGCGGCTTCGGGGCTCGATGCGCGCACCGCATATGTCGCCGTGAACGGACACCGGAGCGACGTGCTGACGCCGATTGTTCTGATGACCCAGGACGACGGTGCCACATGGTCGAATATTGCCGGCGATCTGCCGGCCGACGAACCCGTCGAATCCGTGACCGAGGACCTAGGGAACCGCGACGTCCTCTACTGCGGCACCGAGCATGCCTGCTTCGTGACGCTCGACCGTGGGGCCCACTGGTTGAATTTGAACGGCAAGTCGCTGCCGCCGGCCGCCGTGCACGACATCGCCATCCAACCGCGTGAGCGTGACTTAGTCGTTGGAACGCACGGGCGAAGCATCTGGGTGCTCGACAACGCCGGGTTCCTGGGGCAGCTCGCCGCGGTCCGCAATCAGAAGATCGCGGTTTTCGACGTGCTACCCGCAGTGCCGCGCCTCTACGCGGGACGCGCGTACGGGGCTGGGCACGGGCTCTTCCGCGCCAAGAACGGCCCCATGGGTGCGATCTTCGATGTCTGGGTCCGCGATGCCGCCGGCGAGGCCTTGAGTGTCTCGATCGCCGATTCGACGGGCTTCACGGTCCGGGAACTGACCGCAACAACCCGCAAGGGCGTCAACCGCGTGGTCTGGGACTTGCAAATGGATCGCAAGCACCTCTTTACGAGCGTCGACGAAAACGAACTCGGGCAAACTCAGTTCGTGCGGGC
>JANLSU010000084.1:0-1990 GCA_031362565.1 bacterium
GCGGTGAACCTCGCCTGGAAGCTCGCTCACGTCCTGCGCGGCGAAGCGAGCCAAGCGCTGCTCGACACCTACCAAACCGAACGCGAACCCCACGTCCGCGCCGTCACCGAAACGGCAATCGCGATGGGCCGCGTCGTGTGCATCGCGGACCCGGACGCGGCCGCGCAGCGTGACGCCGCCATGCTCGCCGCCCGCGCCGCCGGCCAACAACCTGTCCCCCCTGCCGACTCCCAAGTCGGACCCGGCGTTTTTATGCCGGGCGCGGGCACGATCTTCCCGCAAGACAAGATCGGTGGCGCATTCCTCGACGATGTCTTAGGTCCCGGCGCTTGGCTAATCGCCCGCCGCGAAAGTGACCTCAACGGCTTGAAGAACCCGAACATCGCCCGCCTCGAATCTCTGGACAGCGCCGCGTTGAAGCCGTTCGCCGCAAAACTCGACACCCTCCTCGACGCTTTTGGCGAGGACGCGGTTCTCGTCCGGCCCGACCGCTACGCGTTTGGCGCCGGCAACGCAGCCGACCTTTCCAGCGCCTACACCACCGCGCTGAGCTGCTGAGTATGCCACGCACCATCAGTATCGCCGAAACACTCAACCTCACAGCATTTCGCCGTCCAATGCAGCCGATCCCGGCCCGCGTCGAAGCGGTGGTCGCGCGCGGCGTCGCACAAGGCCCCGATTTGCTGTTCGCGAACGCAGCCAAGCTGCTCGAACCGGCCGCCGACGGAATGACCGACGCGGTCGTCCGCAACAGCGACGGTATGCTCGTCGTCTGTTGCCTGACCGACCTGCCCGGCAACACGCCCGAAATGTGGGACTGGTGGTTCGGCTGGCACAGCGTCTCCGCCGAGCGCTACAGACTGTGGCATCCGGAAGATCACGTGTGGGCCGGCGTGTCCGACGATCGCCGCACGCGCCCGAACCTCCGCGATCGCTACATCGACGTTGAGTCTTACGTCGACGAGCGCATCGCCACTCCCGAAGTCCTCAAACTGACGATCAGCTTCCGCCGCCCCGCCTCCTTCGGCCTGGAGGAAGCGAAAGTCGACAAGCTTGGAACCGCCATCTGTGCCCGCGCCGGCATTCGTGGCACGCCAATGAACACCGGCAGCCTGATCCATCTCGTCCGCCGCACGCCCACCGGCGCCGAAATGCTGAGCCGCTTCTGGCTCGGCGACATCGAAGCCCAAATCCCGCTGATCGGCGGTGCGCTATCGCCGCTTCTCAACACGCGCGCCCGCCGCCTGAAGCTGCTGCCGGATCAAGCGGGACTTAACCTGCTGCGCCATTGCGCAAAGGAGATGAACCACCTCGGCTCATTGCTGCCTGAGCTGCACGCCCGTTTTGCCGAGACCTCCTAGGTGCACTGCACAATGAACTCCGAAAGTTTCGTCGCGTCGCGAAGCTTTGAACAATTCCGACCGCCTGCCATCACGGGCGAGCAATACTTCGCCACCTAACGATCTCTTTGCCGTACGCCCACCCTGTCATTGACGCTCGCGGGCCGCGCGCCTATCCACTGCGGCCCGAACGGCACCATAATCGACAGAGCGTCGCGATGACCACCGCAGTACCCCTACGCAAAAACCGCACCCCGCTCAGCTTGCGCATCCCGGAACCGAAACACCGCCCCGGCGACTTGCCCGATTTCTCAAGTATCGACGTGTCGAAGCCTGGCGCCGTGCCGCGCCCCGACATCAACTCAGTCGCAAAAGACATCGGCGATCTCGCCTATAAGCTGATCCGCGTCTTGGACAACGATGGCAAAGCCTCCGGCCCCTGGGATCCCAAACTCGACGCTGACGCGCTCCTGCGCGGCCTGCGCCACATGTTGGTCACGCGCACGTACGACAACCGCATGTATCTCGCCCAGCGCCAGGGCAAGACCTCGTTCTATATGAAATGCACCGGCGAAGAGGCGGTGGCAATTGCCCAAGCCGCCGCTCTCGAACGCGAAGACATGTGCTTCCCCTCTTACCGCCAGCAGGGC
>JANLSU010000132.1:0-78332 GCA_031362565.1 bacterium
GCACATGCCGGAGACCGCCTACGGGCTCCTCTTCACCATCAATTGTGTGATGATCGTCTTCCTCGAGGTGCCGCTCAACGTGCGCTTGGCGCACCGGCCTCACAATCGCGTCATGGCGGTCGGCGCGATCCTCATCGCGGCGGGCTTGGGCGCGATCGCCTTTGCACACGACTTCAAGACTGCGGCAGTCACGATGGTCATTTGGACTTTCGGTGAGATGATTCTGTTTCCGGCTTCCAATGCATTGCTGGTCGACGTCACGCCGCCCACTCGGCGCGGCGAAGCGATGGGCCTCTACACGGCGACCTTCGGCGTCGGCTGCATGCTGGCGCCACTTCTCGGCACCTGGGTGCTGCAGCGTTGGGGCGCCGACGCCGCCTGGGCCGGGACCTTCGCCGTGGGATGTATCGCCGCCTGGATCTTCGTGCGTGTAGACTGACGGCCTAGCGTTCTCTTTCGGGGGTTGATCGCCATGGGTGTTCTGATGCAGGCTTTCCACTGGGACTGCCCGCGTGTGGACCAAAAGGAATTCGCGTGGTGGAGCCATGTGCGCTCTCATCTTCCGGCGCTTGCGCAAGCGGGCTTTACGTCCTTGTGGCTGCCGCCGGCGCACAAAGCCGCCAACATCGGCGGGCCGTCGATGGGATACGACCCGTACGACTACTACGACCTCGGCGAGTTCGACCAAAAGGGCCGGGTCGAGACCTGGTTCGGCTCCAAGCAGGAACTGCTCGATTTGATCCGCGACGCGCATGTGCAGAAGATGACGGTGCTCGCCGACGTGGTCATCAACCACAACAGTGGCGCCGATGCGACCGAGGTCAACCCGATCAACAATCAGAATCGCTGGACGGTCTTCAATCCTGCGAGCGGCAAATTCCCGCGTGACTGGGGATGCTTCCACCCGAGCATGTATGAGTCCTGGGACGAGGGTGTCTTTGGTGACATGCCCGATCTCTCGCATCGCAATCCGCTGGTCTTCGCCGAACTGCTAAAGCTGGCACGCTGGCTCGTCGAGGAGATCGGCTTCGACGGTTTCCGTTTCGACTTCGTTCGCGGCTACGGGGCGAATACCGTCACGTCCATCCAAGAGTACCGGTACATGCGCGACGGCAAGCCGTTTCAGCCCTACGGTGTCGCCGAATTCTGGGACGATGCCCGCGCCATCGCGCGCTGGGTGGATACCTCGAACTTCTCGAATTCCAATCCCGTCGACGCCTTCGATTTTCCGTTGCGCGAGACGCTCAAGGCGCTCTGCGACCAGCAGAATTTCAATCTCCGCGATCTGACCACAGCCGACACGCTGCTGCAGCGGGAACCGCAGTCGACCGTCACGTTCGTGGAGAACCACGACTTGCGCGACGACGGCCGGACGATCACCAACGACAAGCTGCTGGCCTACAGCTTCATCCTGGCGCACGAGGGCTACCCGTGCGTCTTTTGGAAGGATTACTACAACTACGGCCTCGGGCTCGAGGGCACGCCGAACGGCATCGCCGCCCTCGCCATCGCGCACGAGAAGTACGCCGGCGGCGGCACGCAAGTCCTGTGGATCGACGATGGCCTCTACATCATGCAACGCAGCGGCTACGGCACGGCACCCGGCCTGATCTACGTCCTCAACAACCGGCGCGACGCGTGGCATGGCGAATGGGTCACGACGCAATGGCGAGACAAGAATTTTACACCGGTCGCTTGGTGGGGTACGAACGACCGGCGCCGCCCGGACGATCAACACGTTGGCTCCGACGGACGTGCGCAGTTCTTTGCCGCGCCCCGCGGCTACTCCGTGTACGCACCCATGGGCTAGGTTTGCCGGCGCTTTGGGCGCATGCTTGACCCCGGCAGCACGGAACACCTACCTTCGGGCTTGGGAATCGTGCCGTCTCTGCACAGTGAGCGCCACTCTCCGTCGAGTCCGATGTTCCTGGAGGTTCGAATGCTTGTGAATCGCAACACCACGGTCCGCGCTTTGGCTGCCGCGGTCACTCTCTGCGCCGCCAGCTTCGCTTTTGCCGACGAGCTCGCAGTCGGCGCCAAAGGACCTGATTTCAGACTCATGAATGTCGACGGCAAGCAGCGCTCCCTGGCGGATGTCGCCGTCGGCAAGGACGGCAAACCGGCGGCAGCGACGGTCGTCGTGTTCACGTGCAACAACTGTCCGTTCGCCATCGCCTACGAACCGGTGCTGCTCGACATCTCGAAGCAATTCGCCGACAAAAACGTCGCGTTCGTGTTCATCAACTCGAACGACCCGAAGATCGTCCCGGCCGACTCGTACGAGAAGATGCAGGAGCGCGCCAAGGAAAAGGAGTTCCCCTTCCCGTACCTCTTCGATGCGTCGCAGGCGACCGCCAAAGCCTACGGCGCCTTGGTGACACCGCACGTCTACCTTCTCGATGGCAAGGGCGTCCTGCGTTACCGAGGCCGCGTCAATGACGCTAAGGATCAAACCGAAGTGAAGTCGAACGACCTCATCAACGCCATCGACGCCGTGCTCGCCGGCAAGACCGTCGACATGGCCGAGACCAAGGCGTTCGGCTGCGGCATCAAATGGAAGAAGGCGTCCTGAACCGAGGCTGGTGGAGCACCGCGGCGGCGGCGCTCATGCTCTCGAGCAGTCTGGGTCTGGGCTGCGGGCCGCGCACCGGCGATGCCGCACCGCGCGTGCTCGACGCTCCAGCATTGCAACAACGGGTGGCCGGCTCGACCGGCCACCCGTTGCTCGTTGTGTTCTGGGCCACGTGGTGCCAGCCGTGTGTCGCCGAGATGCCGGACATGGTCGCCCTCGACCAGGAGTCGCCGGGCGGATTGCGGATTCTCGCCGTGAGTCTCGATTTCTTCTTGTCGGGCAAATCCACCGAAAAAGTGGTCGGCGACTACCTCCACGCTCACCCAGCGCCGCTCGAGCACGTCATCTACAGCGGCTCACAGGACGCGATCTTCAGCGCCTTCGAAATGCCCGGCAACATCCCCTACTCGATCCTCTACGACAGCCAGGGCCACGTGCTCAAACGCTTCACCGGCCAGGCCGCCCCCGCCGACGTTCGCGCCGCCCTCGCAGCATCTCCCGGCTGAAGGAGAGTCCCTTGGCCTTTGACACTCGCCCCCAACGCGCCGCATACTCTGGGGCCTGACATTTCGCGCTTGTTTCCTTTTGCGGGAGGACGCCATGAACCGCAATGCCATCGCACACCCACGCCTTTGTCGCCGCATTGCTCAATTCACCGGCGGGACGGTTCTCGCTCTGGCGACGACGTTCGCGTCCGAGGCCACCGCAGCGCCACTGCCACAATCGACGCTCGTCTCGAACTGTTTTGGCTGCAATCTTGGAATCTTCGATGACGCAACCATGACGTCGAACCGCGGCACGGTCCTGCCGTTCGCTATCAAAGACATCTACGTCGGCATCCAATACAGCAGTGGCTTTTCTCAACTCTCCGGCATCGAATTCAGCATTACCGGACTTCGGAGCGACGTAGACGGAATCATCGGGTTAGCGTTCGAACCGCTTGCCCCCGGAGCAGTCACCATCGGCACGATACCCTCTCCGGCTGACACGAGCGCGACGAGTGTCGGTACGGGCGGAATTAATATCGCCTGGCCGGGCTGCCTGGATGGCAATCGCGCCCTGGTGAAAATTTCATTCTTTAGCTTCACGCCGATCTCGAACAAGGTCATCACGCTGAAGCGGCGTTACCCGACAACGAACCCCACCTTCTGGCACACACCCATCTTCGTCCAATGCGATGCGCCCGTGTTCTCTATCGTTCGCGTTTCGGGCGGGTGCTACGGAATCAATGTGCCACCGGGGCCGCTGCCGTGCGACGCCGTGGTCGGGATCGAACGGACAACATGGTCGCAGGTGAAATCGCTCTACGAATGAGACAATGGCGGCGCCGGCGCACGTCAACGTTTGGCGGGCGCCCGGCGCTGGCCCTTGCCGCCGTAGAGCGATTTGACATCGGCCCACGAAACCGCGTGCAAAGGTACGGTGGGACCGGCCCACTTCTGGACATAGCAGCAGTTCGTGCTGCCCTGAAAATCGAGCACGTAGATCTGACCGCGTGCGTCGCATGTCATCCCGTGCGATGAATCGAATTGGCCCGGGCCGAACCCCTTGGTGCCGAAAGCACCCAGATAGTCGCCCGCATTCGAAAAGATCTGGACGCGGAAGTTGTGGTGATCGACGACGAGCACGTTGCCCCCGGGGTCGATCGCGATCCCAAAGGCAGTCTTGAAGAGACCGGGGGCGGCGCCGAAACCGCCCCAGCGCGCCAACAATTCGCCGGCCGGCGAGAATTTTTGCACGTAGTTCGTCCCGACGTCAGACACGAACACGTTGCCGGAACGATCGACGGCAATTCCCAGCGCCGCATCGAACTGCCCGGGGCCGCCCCCATCGGTACCAAACCGGCCGAGATAGACGCCGTCATTGGTGTAGTGCTGGATGCTGCCGTCGAAATTCTCACTCACCCACACACTGCCGTCCGGTGCGACGCCGACGGCAAACGGCAATTCGAAATGGGTGACGCCGGATCCGTCCCAAGAAAGCACGAAGTCGCCGGACGTCGTGAGCTTTTGCACCCGGCGGTTGTTCTCGTCGACGACAAAGAGGTGGCCCAAGGCGTCGGCCTCGATGTCGACCGGGTGGTCGAATTCCCGGGGACCGGTGCCGAAAGATCCCCACGTCGCAAGCAGAGTTCCGGTGCTGTCGTAGGTCATGATGCGGTGATTCATCGAGTCGGTGATGTAGACGGTGCCTTGCGGGTCGACGGTGATCCCCCGCGGTTGCTTCAATTCCCCCGCCGCGTTGCCCTCCGGGCCCCATTCGCGCACAAAAACCGCGATCGGCACCCCGATCGACGGACCGGCGAGGGACAAGCCGAGAGCCGCCCCCATCGCAATGATGCTGAGAATCCTTCTGGAGAACCGAAACCGAGCCATGGCGAGCGCGCCGACGGTCACGAGGACCTCCGAACGAATCGGTGGTGGAATCGAATCGGGGAATCACCGACCCAGCAACCGGCGAGGTTCCAATCAAGATACGCGCCGCCCTCCGGGCGCGCAAGCGGTCCACAACCGGCGCTTCGGCGGTCCGGTGTGCGCACGCCGGCGCATGTGGGGCTTTTTCAGCAGTTTGATCGGCCGCCCGGCCGCACGAAACCTTTACAGAACACCGGGCCCACGTGTAATCTTGGTGTCCAACGCCTCAGTTACCGGGGGTTCGTGCGACCCAATCGATTCGGCTTATTCGTCGTCGGGCTCCTCGGGTTCCTGGCGTGTACGAACATTGACATTCCAACACGACCGTCCAAAGCAACGGTCCGTTCGGCCAGCGGCAGGGTGTGGCGCGTGCGCCCCGACGGCACGGGCGACGCTCCGACGATCCAAGCCGCCGTGAATCTGTCGGCGACGGGTGACGTGGTGCTGCTCGGCCCCGGTGCATACACTTGGGCGTCGCAACAAGCGCGCGGCGAGTCCATGCTCGAAGTCTCGAAGGCAATCACATTGCGTGGTGAGGCCGGCAGCGACGCCACGATTCTCGACGCGCAGCGTCACGGCCGCATCCTGCGGATCACGCGCTGCGACTCGGTGATGCTCGAAGGATTGACGATTCAAAATGGCCAGGACCCCGGCGACTTCGTCAATGGCGCCGGAGTGGCGGCGGACTCGACACCGGTGTACATCCGTTCCTGCGTCATCCGGGGCAACCTCCCCGCACCGAACGGCGACCGTGGCGGCAGAGGTGGTTGTGGCATCGCCGCGACATTCGTCGCCATTTCGAACTCCCGTGTCGCGGATAACAGGTCCGGCGGCATCGGCGGCGCCGGCATCCAATGCGGCATTATCGTCGCCACGAACTGTCTCTTCTCGCAGAACATCGTCCTGGGAGTGAACGCCATGGATGGCGGCGGCGTCTGCGCCGAGAATGCCAACCTCACGAATTGCAACTTCGAGCGCAATATCATTGTTGGGTCGTTCGCGGCGGGCGGCGGCGCACGCATCGGCGCCGGCGTCGTCAACGGCTGCACCTTCCGCGGGAACCGGGTACGTGCCGACGCCGACCTGTCGGCATTCGGCGGCGGGCTGCATATCGATCGAGTTGGGTTCGTGACACGCTGTGCGTTCATCGACAACACCGCCGACTGCAACGTCGCAGCGCGTGGCGGCGCAATCTCGGGCTTCGGAAGCGCTATTACGGTCACCAACTGCACGCTGTACGGCAATCACGCCGCGACCATCGAACCCGACAGCATTCTCACCGTCGGCGGCATCGATCTGTCCGGTGGCAGCGTCGACCATACGATCTTCTACGGAACGACCGGCCCGGCGGTCAGCCCGAGTACTTCGACGGCTTTTTGCTGCTTCTTCGCGACCTCCATCGGCGCGAGCCTGCACGGCATCGACCGCGGCGGCAGCTTCACCGCCGATCCGCTGTTCTGTAAGAACGATGCAAGCGCGACCCTTGACTTACGGCTCCAATCCGATTCACCCTGCGCGCCAGGCCGCAATCCCACGAACCCGCGCGCCGGGCTCCTGGGTTCCGGCACCGTCGGTTGCGGGCCGGTACCGGGCGGTGGCCGAAGCGGCAACGGTGCCGGCCGTCCGCGCTGAAGCGCGGCCTCCGGGGAGCATCGTGCGACGCATTGTTTGGGGCGCCGGCCTCGTCTTCGCCTGGAGCACGGCCGCCGCCGCGAGCCCGCTGCACCACTACGTCTTCTTCGCCCTCGACCGCGCGCGCATCGCCGATTCGACCTTCGTTCAGTCCAAGGTTTTCGAAGGCGCCCAGTTGAAATACACCTGGCGCGAACTCGAGCCGCAGCCGGACGCCTACACCTTCGACGCCATTCGCCACGACCTGGCCTTCCTGACTTCGCACCACAAAAACCTCTTCGTGCAGCTTCAAGACGTGTCGTTCGATTCGTCGATCGTGCTCGTTCCGGAGTATCTGCGCGTGACCCCGAGATACCACGGCGGCGCCGACCCGCAATATGAATACGAGGGCGACGACGAATCCCATGCCGTTCCCGCGGGCTGGGTCGCGAGGCGCTGGGATCCTGCCGTGCAGGCGCGTTTCCAGCGCCTTCTCGCGGCTCTGGGCGCCGAATTCGACGGCAAGATCGCGGGCATCAACCTCCCCGAGACCTCGGTCGAGTTCGGCACGAGCGGCCGGCTGTTTCCAAGCGGATTCACATTCGCGGCTTATCGTGATGCCGTGATTGCCAACATGGCGGCACTCCGGCTTGCATTTCCAAAATCGGTCGCGATGCAGTACGCCAACTTCATGCCTGGGGAATGACTTCCCGGCGACGACCGTTCGTTTCTGCGCGATGTCTACCAGCACGCTCGGGATCTGGGCGCCGGGGTTGGCGGTCCCGAGCTGCTACCCTACCGGCGCGCGCAAATGAATCACGCCTACGGGCTGATCCAAGCGTCGCACGGTATCGTCCCGACGGGCATCGCCGTCCAAGACGGCAACTACGCGTACCAGAATCCCAAGACGAGCCGGCCGGTCTCGATCGCCGAGCTGGTCGCCTTCGCCACCGACTACCTGCGGGTCGACTACATCTTCTGGTGCACCAAGGAGCCGTTCTACAGCCGCCACCTGCTGCCGTTTCTCGAGTCTGGACCCCATTGATCGGACCGCGGCCGGGACGCGATGATGCAACCGCATCGACGCCGGGCGCCAACATTGAGAAGCTGTCATCTCCCGTTCACGCCGGCGTCATGAAGACGTGCGTAGTCTGCGGAAAACGCGAGGAGAATCATGCGCTGGGTATTTCTGACTTTGACGCTGTTTGCCGTGCTGGGTTGCTCGCAAGACCCCGGGCAGAGCCACAACGCGAAACCCGTGACTGCACACGCGGCCGTGAACGCCGACACCACCGCGGCCGGCGATGCGAAGCATTCCGGCACCTACACGCTGACGCCGGAAAGCCGTTTCGAGGTCAAGACCGCGAAGGCCGGGGTCTTGGGCGGATTTGCCCACAACCATGTGATCCGGGCCCAAACCTTCGTGGGCGTGATGAACTACGACGCGCAGCATCCCGGCGATTCGAAATTCGAGATCACGGTGGCGGGAGAGGGGCTCGAGGTCCTGACCGCGGCGAAAGAATCCGACAAAGCCAAAATCCGCCAGACGATGTTCACCAAGGTGTTGAAGGTCAAACAATTCCCCAACATCACGTTCGCGTCGCGCCGGGTGGCGGGGACGGCGACCGGCGTGCGGATCGAGGGCGACCTGACTCTGCTCGACCAGACGCGGCCCGTAAGCGTCGACGTGGTCTTGAAGGAGCAAGGCGACAAGCTCTCGGCCCAGGGGACGTTCGCGATTTTGCAAAGCGATTTCGGCATCAAGCCGTACAGCGCCGCCTTGGGCAGCATCAAGGTGGCCGACAAACTCACCTTCGACTTCGAAGCCGTCGGCGCCCGCTGACGTCCCGCGATTCTCACCACGGAATCGGTTCGAGATCCTGAAAGAAGCCGCCGTTCGGGCCGTCGCCGGGGAGTGTCGCGAGCCACACGATTGTTTCGGCGCCTTTTTCCGGAGTGCGCGTCGCGGTCGGCCCGCCCATGCGGGTCCGCACCCAACCGGGGTTCACGGCGTTCACCTTCACATCACCGCGCAGGGTCTTGGCGAGTTTGACGGTCAAAGCGTCGAGTGCCGCCTTCGAGATCGAGTACGCACCGGGGCCTTCGAGACCGGCTCCAAAGGAACCACAGTCGGACGAGACGTTGACGACCCGGCCGTAGCCGCGCTGCAACATGCCGGGGATGAACGTGCGGCACGTCCACAAGGGCCCGAAGAAATGCACCGCGAAAGCTTCGTGGTACACCGCGTCCGACTGTTCGAGAACATCGCCGCGCGGATAGATGCCGGCGTTGTTGACGAGCACATCGACGTGCATGCCGGTGGCCCGGATGGTTTCGTGGCACGCCTCGGCCGCACCGGCGCGTGCCACATCGAGCTCGGCGGCGAGCACCCGGGCGGCCGGTGCCGCTGCTCGCACATCCTGTGCCGCCTGTTCGGCGTCACTGCCACGGCGTGCCGTGACCACGACATCCAAGCCACGGCGCCCCAACTCACAGGCGACGGCCAGCCCGATACCGCGGTTGGCGCCGGTTACAAGCGCGGTTCGCGGCTCACCACGCCGGCGTTCGCCACTCATTGCACCGCCAACGCGTCGCGTTTTTTCTTGAGCGCGGCAATCGTCGCGTCATTGCGCTGCCCCGGCGGCAGAGCCTCCGCCTCGTGAACCGCGTCGTCGAGCGTTTTTCGCGCCTTGTCGAGATCGCCGCGCCCCTTGTAGATGTCGCTGCGCGTCTGCAGGATGCCAAGCCGCCGTGGGCCGTAGGCTTTCGTCAGCGCTCGATCCGACGCCGCAAGCGCGTCGTCCCACTGGTGCATCACCTTGTAGATCGTCGCCAACCGCGCCGGCGGATTGTAGTCGTCCGGCAGGTCGCGTTCCGAGGCTTGCAGCATGGGAATTGCTCGCTCGGGTGTCCCCAGGTCGAGACACGCACCCAGACGGTGCGAGTCGAACACGGCGCGCGCGTCCGGGTTCGCAGCGCGTGCCGCCGCGCCATCCAAGAATGCCGCCCACTGCACCGTATAGTCGTGCACGCCGGTCGAATCCTTGGCATCGTCACGCGCCGAGATCAACGTCTGATAGACGCCCGAGATATCGTCGGCGGCGATTTCGAGCGCCAGGCCGGTGACGGCGCTGCGGGAGTCGGCTTCGAAAGCCTCGACCCACTCCTTGCGATGCGCGTGTTCGGGCGGCAACTGCAAGGCACAGTCGAGTCCCGAAGCTGCGATGCTGGCCATCGAGACACCGCGGCCAACCTTGGGATACGCTTCGCGCGCCAACATTGCGGCGGTCTCGTATTCCTTGCTCGACGAGAGCGCGAACAGCGCCGATTCCACGGCGCGCGCGTAGTGCGTCCAACCGGCGGGAGCGGCGGCGATCGCTGTACGGTAGGCAGCGGCCGCTTCGGGATACTTGCCTTCGCCGTACAGAGCGTCGGCCTGCTTCAACGCGACGTCGGCAGCGTCCTTGCCGGTCGTGCCACGCACCAGGGCCTCACCGTCATCGAGCACGCCACGAATTTGGGCTACCGTCAGGCCGCCCACCCAACGCAACACCAGTTTTTCGGTGGCCGGATCGATGACGAAGAACGACGGCAACGCCGTGAACGAAAACTGCGCCTTGAAGGGACCGTTCTGAGCTTTTTCGGAATCGATCGCGAGCCAGACGAACCGTCCGGCTTCGCTCGCGAGGGCTTTGTCCGTGAAGACATAGGCCCGCATCGAGCGGCACGTGTGTCACCAGGGAGCCCACACGTCGACGAATATGGGCTTGTGCGTGGCCCGAGCTTGTTTCAGAGCGGCCGCGTAGTTGTCTTCCACGAACGGCAACACGGATTTCGTGGCCGGCTCGGCAACCGCCACGGCTGCAGGCAGTGCGAATGCGGCCGCGACGGCCAGCGCCGCCAAGCCGCGGTTGAACCGCAGTTTCATCGTTCCTCCCGTCGAACGCCGGGTGATCGGCGGGGCGTGGTCTGCGACACACGAACCGCCCGAAGTGCGATGCCTGCGAGGCGCCTGCATTGTAGCACTTGCAACTCCAGTCGCCACCGGACGCGGGCTTGCCCTCAGCGCGGCGTTTGCCCCGGCTTGAAGACCCGCGACCCGCCGGTATCGCCAACGTGCAGCTCGTGCACCATCCCCACGAACAGGCCATGGCCGACGACACCGGGTACCGCCGCCACCCGCACCCCGAGGGCACCGGGGTCGGCGATGCTGCCGAAGTCGACGTCGAGAATGTGGTTGCCGTTGTCGGTCGTGTACGCCGCTCCCGTTCCCTTGTCGTACCGCAACACCGGGCGGCCGCCCAAGGCTTCCAGCCCACGCCGTGCAACACCCAGCGCGAACGGCAAGAACTCCACCGGCACCGGCTTGTCGAGCCGCAGCGACAACTTCGAAGCATCGACCATGACCAGAAACCGCGCCGCCGCGAGCGCGACGATTTTCTCGCGCAGGAGTGCGCCACCGTAGCCTTTGATACACGCGAGCTGGGTGTCGACCTGGTCCGCACCATCGATAGCAATGTCGAGCACTGGCTGCTCGTCGAGCGTGGCCATGGGAATGCCGCCGGCTCGCGCCTCGCGCTCGGTTGCAACCGACGTCGCGACACCGACAATACGAATCCCTTCGTCGCGGACGCGTTCGGCGAGCACGCGTACCGCCACCAAAGACGTCGATCCGCTGCCCAGCCCCACCGCCATGCCGTTTTGAATCTGTGCCACGGCCGAACGGGCGGCGATCTCCTTGCGGTCCAACTTGCGCTTCCCCCTTCGCTTGCGATCAGTAGATGGGCCGCTCCGAGGCGAGCGCCGCCAGCACCCGGCCGACGATCGCGCGCTGCACTTCCTCGTTCAGCCCGGCGCGTAAGAGGCCCGACTCATACCATTTGTCCGGGTCGATCAACAGGGCGCTCGCACGCTGTACCGCTTGCCGCACGTCGGGACGCGACTCACAGCGCTGATCGTACCAAATGAGGAAGTTCAGAATCGCTGGGGTGCGGGCCCACTCGCCGTACACGCCGGTGTTGCCCCAGGTGCCGTCCGGGCGCTGGTTGCGTAGGAGCCAGGCGACGTGTGGCCGGAGAGCGCGCTTCAAGCGTTCGTGCGCGACTTTTCCAAGATCGCGGTCCGCGGCCATCCAAGCCTCTTCGACATAGGCGGCCGTGGTGAACGGCCACTCGACAAGTCCGTCGTGAACGAACGACGCGAACGAACCATCCGGTTGCAAACTGCTGAGCGTGTAGTCGAGTGCGGCGAGTGCCCGGACCCGGTACGCTTCGTCGTGGGTGTGCACGTACAGCCAGGCGTGGGTTTCAATGCCGGCCAGCGCCGTGCTCACCAAATACGGTTCACGAACGGCGGTCGATTCGCTTCGCACCCGCGTCGCTTTCCAGCCGACGCCGCAGGCGCCATTCGGCAGCAACATGCCGTCACGCTCGAGAGCGTGTGCGAAGCGGGCGGCAGCCGCGACGTAGTGTTGGCGGGTAGCTGGCGCCGCGTGCGGCTCCAAGGCCGAAAACAATCCGACGACTGCCGCCATGTCGGCGATGTACACCGCCTTGTAACCGAGCGGCCAGTAACCGTCGGCATCTTGTCCCGAAAGCATCCAGTCTGCGAACGACAAGGCTTGCAGCACACCGTGTTCCGTGTCGGCGCTCCGCCGGCGTGGCGCAGCTCCGGGCCGCGGCGCGAGGACGTCATGCGCCGCCACGAGCCCGCGCAGAAAGTAGCCTTCGATGAACAAGCGCTTCGACACTTCCGGCCGGTCGAGGGTGTGTGCGGCCCAGAGTTCGAGAGCCGCGGCCGCGAGCCGTGTGTCGAGCGCGTAACGGCCACGTGGCGCATCGAGCGGCGGTGCCGTCAGTGCGGCGGTGCGGCGGTCGAGGTCGAACCGCGAACAGGACAGTGCGTCGTTGCCATCGCGGCTCTCGATCGCAAAGGCGGCAATGACGGTGTCTTGCCTGGACACGAACGACACGCTCACTGGAACCTCGCCGGCGGCGCGAGCCAGCGGCGGCAAGCGGGTCCACGTCGCCCCGTCGTCCTTCGAGACTGCGAGCCGCAACGTCCAAACGCCCGGCAACGCGGCGTTGCTATCGGCCGGGCCTTCCGTCCACGCCAAGAGCAAGCCCTGTTGGATGCGCGCCAAGGTATGCGGCAGCGAGTCGGTTGCCAGACCGAGCGGAGTACCCGCCGACCACGACCGGCCGTCGTCCATCGACACCCGCCGCACGAGTTCGCGCGCCACGCGCTCGACGAGAACGAGCCTGCCGTCCGCCGTCTTCACGACGGCAGGTGCAATCGTTCCACTCGGTGTAGTGAACGTTTCGAGCCCGGCCGTGGGTTCGGTCCATTCGGTGCCGTTGGCCGCGAGTCGTCGAATGGCCTGCAGCGGCGCGCCGGACGGCGATTCCAACCTGTAGCGAATGACCGGGGTGCCATCAGGCGCGGCGCTGAGGCGCGGGTTCGTACCATCGAAGAGCACCATCGACAACGGTTGAGAAACCGCACCGGTACCCGCGGTCAAGAACGTCGAGACGCGAATGCGATTTTTGCCGGACGGGCTGGGTTCGGTCCATGCCACCAGGTTCTTGCCGCCGGCAATTCCAATCGTCAAGTGACGCGCTGGAGTGCGCGGCGTGCCCGGCCCGCCGATCGTCCACAGAAGGGTTTCCGCGGCCTTCTCCGCCGAGGACGACGGTGATCGTCCACAGCCGGTCATTGCGAGCGCGATTCCAAGGAGCCCGCGCATCCATCTCTGGCGTGCCGCGCTCACTGGACGTACCGCCCGGTCACGAGCGCCGCCAACGTGCGCCCGGCCAGCGCGCGGTGGATCTCCTGCAGGTCGCCGTCGGCAAAGAACGCCCGCGCCCGGAGTGCTTTCGCATCGAAGTAGTAGTGTCGCGCGCGCCCGACGGCAGTCTCGGCGCCGGCAATGGCTGGCGTTTGCTGCGCCACCCACAACAAATAATTCACCAGCTGCGGCGTGCGTGCCGCATCGCCGGGGTTGCCGTTGTTCCAGCCGCCATCTGCACCTTGCAATCCCAGCAACCAGGGGACGTGCGTCGCGGCAGCATTGCGGACCAGCACGGCGGCCTCGGGCCCGAGCCACGCGACCGCCGCCAGCCATCCCTCTTCGACGTACGCCGCAACCTGGAGCGGACCTTCTTGTTTGCCGCGGGTGGGCAAAGATCCATCGGTTTTCAGGCGCGACACCGTGACCCGGAGCGCCGCGAGCGCCCGGGCGCGATACTTGTCGTCTTGTGTCCGGTGAAAGAGCCAGGCGTGAATTTCGATTCCGGCCAATGCCGTGCTCACCATGTATTCATCGTCCGACCAACCCACATCCGAGCGCCAAGCACGGGTTGCACCGGCAGCCTTCTCACCCAGCGGCCACCCGAGTCCGACCCCACCGGAGGGCAGCACGAGTCCCTCGTGCTCGAGCGCGGTCACGAAATGCGCCGCCGCCGATTCGTACGCCGGCAGTTTTTCCGGCGCCACGCCCGCGGCCTCGAGCGCACCGAATACCGCGACGGCGGCCGCCATGTCCGCGACCCAGCCGCCTTCGTAACCGATCGCCCACAAACCATTCGCACCCTGCGTATGCACGAGTGAATCGGCGAAGGTTTGCGCACATGCACGCGCCGAATCCGCGAGCCCCCGGTCCGGCGCCAGCGAGCTGCAGGCCGTTTGCAGCGCCGACGATGACGCCGCGAGTCCGCGCATGAAATAGCCCTCGACGAAAAGGCGTGTTGCCGGCTTGGGTCGCGCCAGCGTATGCCGCATCCAGGCACGCAACACGGCGCATTCCGCTGCCCCCGCCGGGTGCAGCGCCCGACTCGCCACACCATTCGATACCGCGCCGGGATCGCCGCTTTGAATTGCGCGGCGCCCGCCACACGATTCGACCGCAAGCAGGCCCAAGAGCACGGCGGCCATCCGCCGCCATGCGACGCCTCGAGTTCGGATAAGGCCAGCCTCCGGTCAGAGGATGAATGTGCCCGTGACGAGTGCGACGAGCGCGCGTAGAGAGTGCGCGCGTTGGACCTCGTGATGATAGCCGGCGTCGAACAGGCCGGTCTCGCGCCAGCGGCCTGGATCGAGAAGCGGAACGCTGGCGCGCCGGATGGCCTGGCGCACCCCCTCGCTGTGGCGACAACGCTGATCGTACCAAATCAAGAAGTTGACGATCGCCGGGGTGCGGGCGAATTCCCCATTGGCGCCGCTATCCCACGTCCCGTCGCGATGCTGCGTCGAGAGCAACCATTGAACGTGGGCCGGAAGCGCGGCCCGCAGGCGCTCGAGCACCTTGGAATCGCCCAAGAAAACGTCGGCCGCCATCCAGCCTTCCTCGACGTAGGCGGCGGTCGTCAGTGCACCTTCGCCGCTCGCGTGCTCGGGCAACGAGCCATCGGGTTTCAACTGCGCGAGCGTGTACTCGAGGGCGTGCAGAGCGCAGTCGCGGTACGCCACATTGCCGGTACGCTTCCACAGCCAGCCGTGAAGTTCTATTCCGGCCAGCGCGGTGCTCACCAAATACGGATCGCGTGCGATCCGTTTGTTGGAACGCGGCACGTAGGTATTCCGCCAGCCAATCCCGAAAGCGCCCGACGGCAGCACCATCAGATCCTCTTGCAGCGAGTGCACGAACTTCTCCGCCACGGCCTGCCAGCGTTGTAACTGCACGCTGTCCGCGTCTGCCTCGAGACTTGGAAACACGCCAAGCGCCGCCGCAATGTCGGCGATGTAGATCGCGCCGTACCCGATCGACCAATACCCGGTCTTGTCCTGATGCGCCGCAAGCTGATCGGCAAAGCCGCGCGCCCAAGCACGACACGGCCCGGCATCGAACCACTCGGCCGCATCGCGATCGGCACCCAACGCCGCGGTCGCGCCGGCCAAGCCGCGCGCCAAGTACCCTTCCACGAACAATCGCCGTGGCGCCGCCGGACGGGACAGTGTGTGCGCCACGAGCAGCCGCAGCGCGCGGCGCGCCGCCGCCGGGTCGACGGCATACGGTCCTTTGGCCTCCGGCGCCGGCCATGCTTGCGGGGCGCGCAACGTTCGCACCTCGAAGTCGAGGCATTGCAGGCGGCCGGTCGAATCGGGCCGTGCTCCCACCGTGTCCGGCGCCGCAGCCTCGACAAAGAGCGCCGTGATGCGATCGCCGGTCGCCACAAGCGCTGGTGCCACAGCGACGCGACCCGGACGCACGACAAGCGGCCGGAGTGGGGTCCACGTTTGCCCCGCATCCGCGCTCAGTGCGGCGCGTAAGGCTTGCAGCGGCGGCAGTGCCACGAGGGTGTCCGGCACCGGATCGTTCCACGCGATGGCCATCCCATCACCCGATTCGAACGACCGGAGTGCGAAGGGCGCTGCGAGTGCGGTCACGGCCAGACCGCCGGGCCGGATCAAGGTGACGGCCTCTTTGGTGAGAACCCGGCATCGCAAGTGCGTCCCGAGCCGGCTGACGAGAAGCCATTCGCCTTTCGACCGGCCTGCAAGTGCCGCATCGCATTCGCCGCGCTCGACCGGCACGACCGCCATCTCATCCCAGGTGCGAGCATCGCGGCTGCGATAACACACAATCTCGGTGCCGCGCTCTGCCGTCACAGAACAGACCGGAAGCACGAGCCCACCGTTGTGATCGCGCGCCAACCGGCCGGCGGCAAGTGTCGTCGTCGCGTCTCGTGCGCCGAGTGGCTCCGGGTCGCTCCAGGTGCGGCCATCACGTGAACCACGCCGCACGACGATGAGCGCTCGGGACGTCGAATCACCGGTGATTGTCACCAGAACGAGGCTGCCGTCCGCAAGCCGTTCGAGACTCGGATTGCGGCCTGGAAACCGGGCCAAGACCGAGGACCGCTCCGGGGTTTGCACTTGGACGATGGAGATGGAGTCGCCCGTACCGTGCCGCGAGCGCCAACCGGCCGCCACCCACGTCGTGTGGCCGTCGACCAGCACGTCGCCCGACGTGAATCCCGGTTGCCGAGCGCGCGCCCGCCACCGGCGCACCGGCTCGGCCCGCATGGTGTCGCTTGGAAAGGCGGTCCATTCGTCGAGCTGCGCCGCGGCCGGCGGACCGCTCGACCAGCGAATGCGCTCCGGCGCCGGCCCCGCGCCGGCGGGCACCGCCAGCGCCCAAATCAACAACAGACATCCCGCACCGCATGCGACGCGCACCCGGCTCGACTTCGGGTGCAATCGGGCCGGTGCTCCAAGTCTCGCGCTCACGGCATCCCCTCGCGGCCACGATACCACGCAGTCATGCCGCCCCCTCGGGCGACCGGCAGAGAAGGGCGAACGACCGGGCGATCCTGGGACCTGAGCGGGGCCACTTGGGCGGCCTGCATCTCGTATCCTGCAGAAGATCCAAGGGCGAGCGGACGGGCCAACGCGCTGCCGGCGCGCTTCGAACGGGAGGCGATCGTGATCGAGGTCCTCGACCTACGCAAGACGTATGGCGACGTCCAGGCGCTGGATGGAGTGTCGTTCGCGGTCCCCGAGGGCGCGGTGTATGGATTGTTGGGGCCGAACGGCGCCGGCAAATCCACCGCGATTTCCATCCTTGCAGGGCTCGTCAAGGCGACTTCGGGACGCGCCAGCATCGCCGGCCACGACGTCGCCACCGACGCGATGGCCGCCAAACAAGCGCTTGGATTCGTGCCGCAGGACGTCGTGCTGTACGACGAACTGAACGCGGCCGAGAACCTGGAGTTCTTTGGCGGCCTGTATGGCCTGCGTGGTGCGGCCTTGCGAACGCGCGTCGCCGAACTCTTGGTGGAAATCGACCTGGGCGACAATGCCAAGCGGGCGGTCGAAACCTATTCGGGCGGCATGAAGCGGCGCCTCAATTTGGCCTGCGGGCTCGTGCACCGTCCCAAAGTGCTCTTGCTCGACGAACCTACCGTCGGGATCGATCCGCAGGCCCGCCTGCACATTCTCGAGATGGTGCGGCGCATCGCGCGTGAAGGCACGACGGTGCTCTACACCACTCATTATTTGCAGGAAGCCGAGGAACTCTGCCGGCGCATCGCGATCATCGATCACGGACGCATCCTAGCCGAGGGCACGCTCGAGGAATTGCGGGCCCAGGTCGGTGAGCGGGACCTGGTGTCCTTGCGTGGCCGTTTCGATGTTCCGGCGACGCGCCAGCTCATCGAAGGCTTGGAAGGCACCGAGATCCTGTCGATCAAGGAAGACGAGGTGCAGCTCGCGATGCGGCATGGCGGCGACGCATTCGGACGCCTGGTGCGCGGCCTCGGAGAATGCGGCGAAGCACGCGAGATCAACATTCGCCAGCCGAGCCTCGAGAACCTGTTCATCAAACTCACCGGCCGCGAACTCCGCGAGTGAAGGTGCACATGCGATTGTTTCTGCATCTCTTGCGGACTGACGCGCGGCGCCTCTTGAAAACGCCCAGCGTGCCATTGCTGTGGCTGGCTTTTCCGCTCGCGCTGTCGCTCATCGAATACGGCGCCTTCGGACAGGTGGGACGCAGTGCCAACGGGCTGCCGAAGGGCACGCTGCTTCTGGTCGACCACGACCGCACATTGTTGTCCGGCGTGTTTGCCCAAGCGCTGACTCGCGAGCCGCTGTCGGAATTCTTCGAAGTCGTGCGGCTCGACACCACCAATGTCTTCGAGAAGAAGCTCGCGAACAACGACGCTTCGGCAGCCCTGCTGTTGCCGGCCGGCTTCCAGGATTCGATTCTCGCCGGCGGCCGCGCCGGCCTGACATATGTGCCGAACCCTCGCCAGCAGATCCGTCCGGCGATGATCGATGCCGCGCTGCGCACCTTCCTGGAAATCGGTAATCGTTTCCTGCACGAGGCGCACGACGCCATGGCGCTCGTGCGCTCCCAGTCGCAGGTCGCCGGCGCCCCGAACCGCGCCGCCGTGCTGTCGATCAGCGCCGCGTTCTACGACGCCGGCCAACATTTCACGAAGTTGGGCGCGCTCCGGAGCCTCGATCTCAAGGTGCAACGCCCTGCACCCAAGCCGGGACAGCCGGCGACCGCCGGTGACGCGGTGAATTTCTTCGCCTATTTCTTGCCGGGCTTGTTGTTGTTCAGCCTGCTCATGGTGAGTCAAGGATTCGAGCGGCGCGCGTTCGCGCTCCGCGAACGCGGTCTCTTGCGGCGGCTGGCGGCGGCGCCGGTGGGGCCGGGTACGGTACTCGCGTCACAAGCCGTTGCGGCGCTCATTGCCGCCCTCACGACCGGCGCCGTGATCCTGGTGCTCGGCGCGCTTCTGTTCAAGATTCCAATGCACCAGCCGCTCGTCATCGGACTGACGCTCGTCGGCTTCTCCTTGTATGCCGTCGGGCTCATGAAGATGTTATACGGCGCCGCCAAGACGAAGCGTTCGGCGGAGGCCTTGGGATCGGTCGTGACACTGCTGTCGACGCTGATCGGCGGCGGGTTCGCGCCGATCGAGATCTACGCCAATTCGGTGCGGCCATTCGCGGCGGCGACACCGGTGGGCTGCGCGAGTTCGAGCATGGTGGATGCAATCGTGCACAACCACAGCCTCGCGATGACCGCACCCCACGTGCTCGGCATGTGGGCCTGGGGCATCGGATTCTGCGTCCTCGGCGTCGCCATCTCGTGGAGGACGCATGCCCGGCATTAGGTGGAGCGCCGTGGCGCACGTCGCCCGCAATGATGTCCGGCTCATGCTGCGCGACCGCGGCACGGTGTTCTGGTCGTTCGTCGGTCCGTTCCTGTTCATGACGTTTTTCGGACTGCTGTTCCGCGACTCGCCGGCGGTGAAAACCAGGCTGACGATCCGCAACGCGGATGTGTCGCCGGCGTTCGCCACCGCGCTCACCGTCCTCCGGCGCGACGACAGCATCAGCGTCAAGAACGCGGCCAACGGTGCGGATCCCGCCGATGCCTTTGTCCTGGTGATTCCGCCCGGTTCGAGCGACTCGCTCCTGGCCGGCCGGCTGCCGCACCTCGTACTCCACACGCCGGAAGAAAATCCAACGCCGCGTGAGCAGACGCTCCGCGCCCAAACGCTGCGCGCCATTCTCGGCGCATTCTTGGGACTCACGCCCGCCGATATTCACGCCACCCTCGACGAGGCCGCCGTCCGTGCCCGCGTCACCTACGAGCCGGCGATTCGACTCGACAAGCGAACGCTGGACTACGCGCCGCCGTCCTTCGGCTTCCAGCACACCGTGCCGGCGTATCTCGTGATGTTTCTGTTGATGACCTTGATGACGAGCGGCGCCGAAATCTTGATCGCCGAGCGGCGCGCCGGCCAACTGCGGCGGGCCCAGGTTTCGAGCACCGCCGCGAGCGAAATCCTGTGCGGCAAATTCCTGTCGCGCTTCGGATTCGCGTGGATTCAGATCGCCGCCATGCTGGGCGTCGGCATCTTGGGATTCCGGGTCCACTTCGGCACCCATCCCGAAGCACTCTTCGCATGTTTAGCAGCCCTCGCTTTGTGTGCGACCGGCATGGGCCTCTTGTTCGCGACGCTCTTCCGCAACGCCGACAAGGCCGGCGGCTTCGGCAGTCTGATCGTGATGGCGATGGCGGCTCTCGGCGGCTGTTGGTGGCCGCTCGAAATCGTCCCCGGCTGGATGCGCAAGATCGCCTTCCTGCTGCCGACCGGCTGGGGGTATGACGGGCTCAATCGAGTCATGGCGCTCAACAGCGGTCTTTCGGACATCGCGCCGCATCTGGCGGTGCTCCTCGGCATCGCGGTGGTGACCCTTACCCTGTCGATTCGCCGCCTCGGCCGCGCCGACTGAGAGCCGTCGCACTGCCCCGTGCCCCGTGGTGCCGCCCACTGCACCGGTGCGGTGCACCGGCACCTGCACCGAGAAGTCCAGCCCCGGTGCACCGGTGCGGGCAACTGCACCCGGGCAGTGCAGTCGCAATCCTTCAGCGCGATAGTTAAGTCCTGCACCAGCAGTGTTTTATCGCAAAGTTTCCAAGACGGCGCATGCTAGAATACCAATTGCTTGCTACCGCAGAATCATCGGCTTCCCAAAACTCGCCTGCGAAGGGACGGGGACATGCGATCGGTCGCGTTGGCTCTTGCGCTACTCCTTCCGGTCTCGGCTGCTCTTGCACAGCCCCCGCCTCCCCCGCCACCGCCACTCGGACCGCCACCGCAGCCGGCGGGAAACCTCGTGACGACGGCCAAGGCCAACCTGGGCAAGGCGCTTTTTTTCGACGAGCAGCTGTCATCGACCCGCACCGTTGCTTGCGCAACCTGTCATCAGGCCGAGCACGGGGGCGGCGACCAGCGCGCCGCCGTAGGCACCGCCGGGTCGACAAACCCCGGTTTGGACGGCCTCTTTGGGACCGACGACGACATCGCGGCCTCGCCCGGCGTGCCGCTCAACCTCGCCGACGGCACCTACGACTGGTCGGCGAGTTTCGGACTACAGAGCCAAGTGACACCGCGCAAGTCGCCGTCGTCGATCAACGCCGCCTACTTCCCGCTGCTCTTTTGGGATGGGCGGGCGACGTCGACATTCCGGGATCCACTGACCAACGCGGTTGTCTTGACGAATGGCGGCGCGCTCGAGAGCCAGGCCGTAGGGCCGCCCGTTTCGAGCACCGAGATGGCGCATGTCGGCCGCGATTGGAACGCGGTCGCGGCCCAGATGACGAACGCCAATCCGTTGGCCCTCGCGCCGACGATTCCGGCCGCGCTCGAGACGTGGATCGCCGGCCGCAGTTATCCGCAACTCTTCACGGAAGCATTTGGTTCGCCGGACGTCACGCCGTCGCGCATCGCGCTCGCCATCGCGTCCTTCGAACGCACCCTGTTTTCGAACCAAACGCCGTTCGATAGCGAGAATGGTGGGATTCCATCCCTCACCACGCAGGAACGCGCCGGACGTTTGCTGTTCACGACGATCAATTGCGGCGTGTGCCACGGCGGCGCACTCCTTACCGACAATCTGTTTCATTACATCGGCGTGCGCCCGACGGCCGAGGATCAAGGCCGGTTCACCATCAGCGGCAATCCCGGCGACATGGGCGCCTTCCGCACCCCGAGCTTGCGCAACGTGCAGTTGCGCGGACCGTATTTCCACGACGGCCGATTCGCGACACTCGAGGAAGTCGTCGAGTTCTACAACCGCGGCGGCGATTTCAACGCCCCCAACAAGAGCCCGGCGATTCGACCGCTCAATTTGAACGCGCAACAAAAAGCCGATTTGGCGGCGTTCTTGAAGCGGCCGCTCACCGATGCGCGGGTTGCTGCTGCCACGGCACCGTTCGACGCCCCCGCGCTCTACAGCCAATCGACGCGGGTACCGCAGATCCTCGGCACCGGCACGGGGGGTTCAAACGGCCTCGTCCCGCAGGCCGAAGCCCTCGAGCCGCCGATCGCCGGGAATCCGAACTTCACGGTGGGTGTGTATGGGGCACTGGGAGGCGCAACAGCGACACTCGTCATCGACTCGACGCAGCCGGGCACCGGCCCGGAGATTCCCGCCGCCGCATCTCTGGCACGGACGACGGTGCAATTGTCCGGGGTCGGCGCCGGAAACGGTTTCGCATCCGTCAGCCTGGCGATTCCCGCCGGTCCGGGGGCCGTCGGTACGGAGCTTTTTGGACGCTGGTTCATCGCCGACCCGGGCGCCGAAGGCGGCGTCGCGGTGACCGCAGCGTTTCATTTCACGATCTTCGGGCCTGCCGGCACGGCGACCGACGTCGCGCTCACGCCCGGTTCGCCGCTGGCGATCGCGCGGTTACACGCGAATACGCCGAATCCGTTCAATCCGGAAACCACGATTCGCTACGACCTGCGAGACGCATCGCCGGTGCAACTCGGCATCTACGATGCCGCCGGGCATCGCGTCCGCCAACTCGTCACCGCCGCGCTACAACCCAGTGGCAGCTACGACGCGCGTTGGAACGGCCGCAATGACGCCGGCGCCACGGTCGCCTCGGGTGTGTACCTGTATCGCCTGCAAGCCGGTTCATACACCGAAACGCGCCGCGCGGTGTTGCTCAAGTAGCGGCAGTCTCAGCTTGCGAGTTTTTTCTCGAGAACGCGAATGAGGCCGGCTTTGCGGGAGCGCGCCTTGGGTTTGATGACGATTTCGACGTCCTGCCCGAGCGCGTTTAGGAAGCGAAAGAGCCGGTCGGACGAGAAACCTGCGAGGTGTCCGCGCATGAGAGCTGACACCTTTGGTTGATCGATGCCAAGAACATCGCCGGCCTGGGCCTGAGTGAGCTTGCGCTTCGAGATGATTGCGCAGATGCGTTCCGCGATCTCCGCTTTCGCCAAGGCTTCCGCGGCCTCTGGAATCTGGAGGTCCTCGAACACGTTGCCGCTGCTCTCTCGAACTTCAGTCGTTGCCTTGCGTCCCACTGCCCTCTCTCCTTGCTAACCACTCTGCGTGCATTTCCGCCCTTTTGAGCCGCCGTCTCACGAGGTCCATCTCCGGTTTCGGTGTTTGAATGCCCTTCTTCGCCTTCTTCTGAAACGCATGCAACGCGTAGACCGCGCCCTGGAAGTTGATGGTGTAGACAGCCCGGTAGCTGTCGCCGGCGTGGTCGTCCACCACCTCCAGCACCCCACCCCCACCAAAACCCCGGAGAGCCCTCGCACTGATGTGCTTTCCGCCCTTCTGTGCTTGGAAAAGCGCAAATCCAATCGCGTATCGCACTTCCCTGGGGAATCCACATACGTCGTGAAGGGCCGACCCCACCCAGAAGAGCGGCTTGGGTACCGGCGCGATGCTCATATTATGCCATTTTTGGCATTGTAGTGCAAGGCGGTCCCTCTCCCGGATCCTTCGATCCTGCGTCCAAACTGGACGCGGTTTCCATGACCGTGAATGGGAGGTGGATCGTGCATCGGGGTGAGCGCCGCCGAGTTCGCGCTGGCGGAGCGCGAAGGCGATAGCCGGCAGTACTAGCAAGCACAGCGCCAGAGTGAATCCAGCGGAGCGGTCAGCGTCCTTGGGCGGCCGGTTGCCCGCCGAACAGGCGCTTGAAGTCGGACCACGTCGTGTGTTGGACGGCGGTGCGCGCATCGGAGATGTCGGTGGCGTAGAGCGAGTCGTGGACCGTGTCGCTCAACCAGAGATACTCGCCGTCCCAGGCTTGTCCCACGGGATGGGGTCCGGCCGGCTTGTAGGTGTTCAACGTGTCACCGGTCGCGACATCGATCGCAAACCCGAGGTCGAAAATCCAGTCGACGCTCCACAGGTGAATCCCATCCCACGCCAGGTCTTCGACCCAGTACACCGGCAGGCGAAGAAAACCGACGCTTTGGAGCGTCTTTGGATCGAGCTTCCAGAGTTCGCTCGTGTCACCGACGTTGGCGCCGAAGCACGCGAGCCACAGGTTCGAACCATCCCATTCGAGACCGACGGGATTGCCGGCCCCGGGCGGCTTGTCGTAACTCGCGACCACCCGCACCCCGGTCGGCGTGACCGCGACCTTCATGATGCTGCGCCCGTTCAAGTTATCGTGGTCGCAGGTCCACAAGTAGGTGCCATCCCACGCCAGGCCCTCCGGGTGCACCGGCAGGAGCGGGTCGGTGTAGGCGCCAAGCGTGGCGCCCGTCGCTGGATCGACCTTGTACAGGGTGGAATTCGAAAAGTTGTTCGACCACAGAGCGTGACCGTCCCAGGCCAGACCCTCGGGGTAGTCGCCCGGCGACGGAAACCCCCGCACCATCCGCCCGATCTTCCTCGGCCCCAGGCCCCAGGCCCCGGTCGCGGCCCACACGGCCGCTAGCAAACCCACCGCCAGCGCCAGCCGCGCCAGCTGCGCCTGGCGCGACAAGCGCGACAAGCGCCAGAAGCGCGACCGCGAGGTGGAAGACAGGGCGTCGGGCATGTTCGAGAGACCTCCGGGCAGCGCGCGAACCCTTAGGCGGGAAAAGGGGGCGGCACCGCAATTGTACCATTGCCGCCCGGTGCCGTAACCTGCGGCGCCATAATTTCGTAGGCCCTTTCAAACCGGGCTCTTACTCGCCGCCAGAGCCGATTGCCTCATCACCTCGAATGCGGGAAGGGCCAATCCCATGACCCGGACAACCTTTTGCTTGGCGCTCTGCCTCGCGCTCCTGGGGACAGGCAGCGCGCGCGCGGCGGTATTTCTCCGTCTGGATGACTACGACACCAAGGACCTGAAGACTGCGGGCTTCGAGCTCGCCCGCAAGGCACACGTCGAAATCGATGCGCTCGGGGTCCGGAACCCCTGGTCCGACGAGTACGCGGCATACGCCTGGATCATCGACGCGAACACCCGCCAGGTCGTCTGGTCGCAGGACGACAGTGACGGCACCACGGTCCGCGGCGGGCATCGCGACCGGCGTGACCGCCGCATGCTGCGGACCCACGAATCCGTCGACCTTGGCCCAGGACGTTACGAGCTGTATGCATGGGCGGGGCTCGGGTACAACGGCAACTTCAACAACTTCCGTTTTCATTTCAGCAGCCTCGGTAAGCTGCGCGATCTCGTCGATCTCGCCGACTCGCACGATGACGGCGACGTCGATGACCGGCGGTTCAAGACGGCGCTGCGTGACTGCTACGTCGAACTCGCCTCGAATGACATCCAAAAGAGCGAGGTGAAGAACTTCGACCCGACGGGTGAAGTGCCGGGTGCCGTGTTCCGCGCCAACCGTCTCGGTGATCATGCGTTCGTGGAGAAGGGCCTGCGCGTCGACAAACCGCTCGACTTGCGTTTGTACGGCACCTGCGAGTGGCCCAACGACTGGCGCGAACCAGCCGACGCGACCTGGATCATCAACGCCGACACGCGCGAGCGTGTTTGGGAGCTCAGCCGCCGTAACACCGAGGACGCGGGCGGGGCCGAGAAGAACCGCTCGTTCGACACCGAAGTGCACCTGGATGCAGGGCGTTATGTTCTCTGCGCCGGCACCGACGATTCGCACTCCTTCGACGAATTCAACGCCGCACCGCCCTATGACCCGGCGGCCTGGGGTGTGCAGGTCCTGCCCGGCCACAGCTTCGACGCCGCCGCGTTCCATGTGGAAGACGCGCCGGTTAGAGGCGAGCCGGTCGTGGATCTCACCAAAGTCCGCGACAATGACGTCCTCGAGCGCCGCTTCAAAGTGAACCGCGATGGCGACGTGCTGGTTTACGCCCTTGGCGAATGGAACGACAACGGCGACGAGTTCGCGGACCGTGGTTGGATCACGCGCGCCGGCAGCCGCGATGTGGTCTGGGAAATGAAGGAACGCAACACGCACCACGCCGGCGGCGCGGAAAAGAACCGTATGTTCGACGGCTTGGTGAAGCTCGCGGCCGGCGACTATGTGGCACATTTCGAGACCGACGACTCACATTCGTACCGGCGTTGGAACTCGGAGGCGCCGTACGACCGCGAAGCTTGGGGACTGGCGGTCTACCCGGCGCATGGCATGACGGCCCACGACTTCCAAGTCAGCGAACTGCGGAAGAACGACGACGGCTCGGCGGACAAGTACGATAAACCGGCGGATGCCCTCGCGTCGATCACGCGGGTGCGCAATCATGCCCACGAGCACGACAAATTCACCCTCACCAAGGCCACCAAGGTTCACATCTATGCACTCGGTGAAGGTGTCGATCGCGACATGGCCGACTACGGCTGGATCGAGGACAAGAACGGCGAAGTGGTCTGGGAAATGACCTGGCGAAAGACACACGAAGCCGGCGGGGCGCGCAAGAACCGCGAATTCGACGGTGACGTGCTGTTGGATGCCGGCACCTACGAAGTGCACTTCGAGACCGACGGCTCGCACGCCTACGGCTCGTGGAACGACCGCCGTCCGGACGACCCGAGCGCCTGGGGCATCACGATCACGCCCGCGAAACCGTAAGCGATTGGTGGAACGCCGCGGTGGTGGATCAGCGCCGCGCCGCGGCGGGCTCGGGCACGCTTTGGACGACGCGGAGGATGTTGTAACGCGAATCTCGTTGCGCGGGCACATAACCCGCGCCGCGGATGTGCCGTTGCATGGTGATCTCCGCGACGTGGCGGAGTGACGTGCCGGCCGCCGACACGACGTTCTCTTCCAGCATCGTGCTGCCGAAGTCGTCGCAGCCGAACTCGAGCGCGACCTCGGCCAAGCGCAGGCCTTGCGTCGGCCACGACGCTTGCACGTGCGCGAAGCTGTCCAGGAAGAGCCGGGCGACCGCCATCAAGCGCAGGTATTCGTTCGCGCTCGCGCCATACGAGTCGCGATTCTTACTGCGGCCGAGTGGCGTATTGTCCGTCTGCAACGTCCAGGCGATGAACGCCGAAAACCCGTGGCCGTGCGCCGCACGGCTCGCGTCCTGCAAATCGCGCAGCTTTTGCAAGTGGCCGATGCGCTGCTCGACCGTCTCACCAAAACCGATCACCATGCTGGCGGACGTCACGAGTCCCAGCTTTTGCGCGATCCGCATCGCCTCCAGCCAGCCCGCGGCGCTCTGCTTCTTGGGGCTGACACGCTTGCGCACCTCGTCGTCCAGCATCTCGGCGCCGCCGCCCGGCAGGCCCGCGAGTCCGGCCGTTTGCAAGCGCCCGAGGACTTGCTCCATCGAGAGGCCCTCGACGGTCGCAATGTGGTCGATTTCGGACGGCGAAAACGCATTGATCTCGATCTCGGGGTAGGTCGCGCGTAGCCAGCGCAGCAGGTCTTCGTACCACGCGAGCGGCAGGTCGGGATTGTGGCCGCCCTGCATGAGAATGCGCGTCCCACCGACCTCCATGAGTTCTTCGATCTTCTGCGACAACTCGGCGCGCGTCAGCGTGTACGACTCCGGATGGTTCTTGTTGGGCCGGTAGAAGGCGCAGAACTGGCAGTCCGTGATGCAAATATTCGTGTAGTTGATGTTGCGATCGATGAGGTACGTGACGTGGCGTTCGGGCACCTGCCGGAAGCGCGCGGCTTGCGCCGCCTGGCCGAGCGCGTGCAGGTCGGCCTCCCGGTAGAGACGCGCCGCGTCCCCAGCTTCGAGGCGCTGCCCGGCGCGCACATCGTTCAGAATCTTGTCGGCGCTCGCGACTGCCACGGACCCTCCGGAAATGATGCTGCGGGCACTCCAGGTGTCGTGTCCCCGCGCGTCTGCGCGCCCACGGTACCTGAAGACGTTCGGGGGCCGCAACCGGGGACGGCCTTGGCTACACGGACCCTTCGAGATCGAGAGTCATGTAGACATTCGCCGTTTGGTAGCGCACGTCGGCCGGCAGGTCGGCATGGCGAAAGCCGAGTGTCTCATAGAGGCGGATGGCATCCACGAGGGATGTATGCGAAGTCAGGACGACCTGGATCGCCCCGGCGTCGCGCGCGAATTCAATCACGGCCTCGGAGAGCTTCCGTCCAAGGCCGCGGCGTTGTGCCGCCGGATCGACGGCGAGCTTGGCCAATTCGAAGATCGTGGGTGCGATGCGAATCGCCGCACACGAGCCGATCGCAGCGCCATGTTCCACCGCGAAGAAGACTTGCCCACCGGTTGCCAGAATGCGGCCCTCCGGATCCTGGAGGTATTCGAGGTCGACGGGTTCAAGAAGGTCGTGCCCCTCGAGCCACACACGATTCAAACGTTCGAACGCGGCGCGGAACTCGGGGCGATAGGGCACGACCGAGATGGACGCCTGCCCGGAGATTGGATCAAATGCCATCGCTGCACCAACCTCCGAAATCATCGAGCGCCGAACGACCGCCGCAATGATGCGTGGACGCGCCGCGGCGCGCAAAACGGCGGTGGCCGTCGACAAAGGTCGTGATGGACTGGATGGACTGGCTAGGATTCATCGGTCCAACGCGTAGTCGAACTCGTACGAATGCTTGCCATCCGCGATGCTGATCGCCATCTTGCCGGCGAGTCCGACGAGTTCGCCGGTGCCGGAGTCCGGCACGACGGTCACGGAAAGCTGCGGCGTACCGCGATCCATGGTGCCGGTGTGTTGCAGCGCAAACGTGCCGGTCTTGCCCTGCAGCGTGCCGGTGACGCGCTCCATCGCGACGTACCCGGCGGAGCCCGGAGTGTCGGTGCCGGCGGCCAGCATCTGCCCCCGGCTCGTCGCTGCGAGATCGCCGTGAAACCGCTTGTCGAGCCCCAGCCGGCCCACGGTTGGATCTCCGACGTTCTCTTCCGCGGCCTGAGGGGTCATCTTCACTTCGAACGTGCCGCTGGCGCGATTCATCACTGCCGCCTCCGTCTAGTGTTCCATGGTCCGTTTGCCCGTCACGCGGTGGATCCTTGGGCTCGAGACCATCGTCCCAGCGAGTTTACTGCTTTTCGTCACCGCCTTACTCGGGGGGGGTCCACGCCCTGCCACCGGTGTTCCTTGGTATAGTTTCAGAATGACTTCGGCAACCAACCAGCGCGTGCAAACGGCCCCGCCTGTGTCACGAACCGCCGACTTCCTCGCGGCCGGGTACGCACTCGCGTACACCTTGTTCCTGCTGGCGATCTCGTGGACCGCGCCGGCGCTCGGCGATCTCGATCTCGATACCGATTTCTACGGTGACCTGGTCTTGGCGGCGCAGGCGCTCGTGCGCGGCCACTTTTCGGTGGAGAACTATCCATACAAGGGGCCGTTGTATTCGTTGGTGATCGCCGCGGTCCACGCCGTAGTCGGCGATTGGTATCGAGCCGCGGTCACGACCAGCGCCTTGGGTGCCGGGGCGGCGTTGTTCGCGGTGTTCCGCCTGACCCGCCAGGTCTTCGGGTCGTGGGCCGCACTGGGAACGAGCGTCGCAACTTCTCTGATCGTGGATTTCTTCGTGCACGCGCACCACGCTACGACAGACGTCCTTTTCTTGGCACTTGCGGTTGGTTCGCTGGCGCTTTTCTGCGGCCAGGCGCCGGCCTGGCGCAGCCGCGGCCTGGCGGGTGCACTGGCGGGACTCGCTTTCCTCACCCGTTACAACGGCCTGGTGTTGCCACTGGCGGCACTCGCGTGCGACTTCGTGGTCGCCCGCGAGGACCGGTCACGGGCGGCGCGCACCCGGGCAGCCGCATGGTTCGTGGGCGCTTTTCTGCTGGTGGCAAGCCCGTGGTTTGTGGCGAACCTGCACGCCACGGGCCGGTTGTTGCCGGGGAAGAACGCCCAAAACGTCGTCGCCGGCCTCTTTGGAGCGGTGCGCTGGTCGCAAGTGCACGCCGACGATGAGGGTGGCATCGTCGCGCTCTTGCGCGAGGCACCTCTGCGCGCCGGCGCCCAATTCGTCCGCAATCTCGTCACCCACTTCGGCCTCGATCTGCAGCAATTGCTCGAATGGCCGCTGGCACTGCTCGCGCTCGCCGGCGCCGCGGGACTGCTGCTTCGGCCGCCAAATGCGCCGATGCGCTGCATCTTGTGCTTTGCGATCGGCCATTTTCTGGCGATGGGGCTGCTTTTCTACTCGCCGCGCTTTTCGTTTTTTCTTGCTCCGATGTACCTGTCGGCCGGGTTTTCATTCCTGACCGGGTCGCCGCAAAGACCGCGCTTCCGATGGGCAAACCGGTGGCGCGCCCGGTTTCTGGATGGTGCCACCGTGACGCGCGCCGCGCTCGTCGTGGGAATCGTCTTGTTGGGATGCGCCGCCTTTCAAATACCTCGCATGGCTTCGATCGAGCATCGTCTTCGCGCCCGGCAGCCGCTGTATCTCCTTGCCGCGGCGGAGGCACTGCGGACGCACGCCGGTACTACGGCCAAAGGCGATGACCCACCCGTGTTGATGGCGCGCAAGGGCCATCTCGCGTTCGTTGCCGGGCTCAAGTATCAGCCGTACCCCATCGCTGCGGCACAATCGCTCGAGTCGTTGATCCAGTTCGCGCGCCAGCACGGAGTGCGCTACGTGACCTATGGCAGTCCGGAATTCGATCTCTGTCCGGATTTGCGTTTCATGGCCGTCACCGACTCGATTCCCGGTCTCGATCTGGTTTATGCCGCGGCGCGCGTCCGCATTTTTCAACTGAACCAGGCACAAACCGCGATCACGGTCAGCGATGCGGATCAACTTGCGATGTTCGAGACGAATGTCCGCATTGCAGACAAGCGTGGCGTACCGGACATCCAAGCGCGGGCGCTCGGTGAACTCGCCCAGTTTCAGGCGGAACACGGCGCCACGGCGGATGCAGAAGCCGCATATCACCGCATCATCGATCTGTGCAATGCCGCGACGGTGCATCGCGACGCGGCGGCCTTCAACGGCGCGATCGCGGGTCTCAAACTGGCACGGTTGCTTCTCGATCTCGGACGTGGTGCAGAGGCGGCACCGCTGGCGGACGCGAGCGCTGCTTACTTCGAACGTCAGGGCCCCGCTTCGAACGCGGTGCGAGCGTATCTCTTGGCGGCTCGCTGCCAGGACTCGCTCGGACAAGCGGCACAGTCGGCGGCTCGGACGGCAAAGGCCCGGGATCTCGAGGCGCGCCTACCGCGCGCGCAACGCAGAACGGCGCCGTAAGGCCCGTGATCCGACACCTCAGCGCGGGAACGCTGCCAGGAAGGCCGTTGCAAACGGCGATCGCTGGACTGCGGCTTCGTCCAAACCGTTGCCCCAACGCAGTCCGTCGGAATTTGCGAGCAGGATGACGGTCAAGTGACGGGCCGGCGCTTTGAGATAGAGCGCGGAGTAGGCGCCCTCCCACAAGCCCGAGTGCCAGATCAGCGGTTCGCCGGTATCGTCCTGCACGAACCAACCGAGGCCATACGGCAAGACCGTCCCCGAAGGCGCCCGCCCCGCCGTCCACATGGCATGCAGCGACGCCGGCGAAAGCAGGCGGCCGCGCGTCAGCGCGATATCGAACCGCGCCAGATCCATCGCCGTCGAGACGACACCGCCCGCGGCGCCATCGCCCTGCGGCGGCGGCGGTGCGGACACGACGACCGTCCCCGTCGAATCGACGTGATAGGGCGTCGCAAGCTGGCTTGCCAACGCGGGCGTCAACGCGAGGCGCCGGTTGGTCCGCGCCGAGTGGGTCATGCCGGCCGGCACAAAGACCTCGGCCGCAATCAACTCCGAGAACGTGGTGCCGGCGACTTGCGCGATCGGGCGCGACGCCCACGAATACGACGGCGGATTGTAGAAGAATCGTGTCCCTGGTACGCCATTTGCCGTCATCGACAACACGTTGCGCAGCGTCAGCGGGTAACGATCGCATTCGTAGTCGCGGAAAAAGATACCGCCATTCCCCCGGACATCGGCGCAGAACTCCGTGAACCCGTCGTAGGTCGTCATGGGCCGGTCGAGATCGAGCCGGCCGCGCTCCACCAAGCGCAGTGCGGCAACCGCCGAGATCGGTTTTGCCACCGAGGCGATATTGAAGGGCGTTTCCGGTGTGACAGGCACCGCACGCGCGAGATCGGCGTAGCCCAAACCACGTGCCAGAACAACCGTCGTGTCGCGGAGAACGACGATCGCCAAGCCCGGAATGTGAGCGGCCGAGCGCAGTGAGTCGGCACGGGTTGCGAAGCGTGCCGCGGCGGCGCGATCGCTGGAGCCCGACGCCGGGTTGATGCGGCTCGGCGGCGGCCGATGCGCACACGCGGACAAGAGTACGGCGCCCGTCAGAACGCCTCGTGCAAGAGTCGAGCGCAGCAAGCGAAGCCTCGATTCAAATGGCCAAGCCGTTCTAGACACGGCCGGGCACGGGGATCGCGGCGCCGGTCACGGCGCTCGCCGCATCCGACAACAGAAACACGATTACGTCGGCGATGGCTTGTGCCGGAACCCAACGGCTGAAGTCGGCGGTGGGCATGGCGGCGCGGTTCGCGGGCGTGTCGATCAGACTCGGGAGAACCGCATTGACCGTGATGCCACGGTCCTTCAGTTCTTCGGCCAGCGACTCGGTCAGCTTCAGCACCCCGGCCTTCGACGCCGCGTACGCGCCGATCCCGGCACCCGACTTGGCGGCGGCAGCGAGGGCGGCGATGTTGACGATGCGTCCGCCGCCGCGTTTCAGAAGATACGGCAGCGCCGCCTGCGACGCACTCACCGCACTTCGTAGATTGACTCGATACAGCAGATCCCAGGTCTCGAGACTGCCCTGTTCGAGTGTTTCAGAACGGAATGTGCCCGCCACATTCACCAGTGCGTCCAAGCCGCCAAAGCGTTCGGCGACTTTGCCTAAGGCTTGCCGGGCGGCCTCAGCGTCGGCGAGATCGAGCCCGCCGAGGGCAAACACGCCGCTGGGCACCGCGGTACCCGCAGCCGGCCGTGAATGGTCCAACATCGCAACCTGGGCTCCCGCATCAAGAGACGCGCGCACGACAGCCATCCCGAGTTGTCCCAGGGCGCCGGTGACGGCCACAACCTTCCCCTTGAGCGCCATGTTGCTGTCCTCTCCGCCTTATGGATACAACGTTTCGTGCTTCGCCAGCATGCCGACGAACTTCTCGATACGCTTGGCGCGAGTTTCAGCCTTCTTCGCGGTTTGTATTCGGTGCAGAATAGCATAGCGGTTGAGGCGATTGAGCGTCGCAAAGAAGGCTTTCGCCGTCGCATTCCGGTTCAAAGCGGCCTGAAGATCGCTCGGGACGCCGGCCTGGCGGGGCGAATCGTATGCCGCAACGCCACGGTTGCGAGCGGATACTGTGACGGATCGAGGTCTTGTGGTTGGGGCAACGTCACAAGCCGGCTCGTGACACCCTGAATCAAGACGACGGTGGCCAGGCCGAGAACACCGGCGAGAATCGCCATTCCCCAAACGTCGTCCGAGAGATGGTTGGCGCGACAGTTCGCGCGCCGCGCCTCGGCCGCCGAGCGCGGCCAACCGGCGCCTCGCACGTAGCGCCAACAGCCACAGATAGAGAGCGGTCGGTGGCACCGCCCAAGGCACCCGCGACCCATGCTTGAGGTTGAGCGCGACGAGTCCGGCCCAGGGCAAGGTGCCCGCCGAGGCTGCTACAAGCCCCATAAGAAGCGCCCGCAACACCACCGGGAGGCGATTCCAAAACGCTCGCACGCCGCTCGTTTCTGGGGTTCAAGAGGGTCAAGGGCCGCTGGCTTGATGCTACGGCTACAGAAATGTCGCGATGTCTTCCAGCCGCTTCTTGGAAATCACCGGCACCTGCGCACCTTCTGCCGGGTAGCCCACCACCAGAATCAGAAACGGCCGCTCGTGCGCCGGGCGGCCGAGGATGTCGTTCAAGAACCCCATGGGACTCGGCGTATGGGTGAGCGACGCGAGCCCCGCGTGGTGAACGGCGGTGATCAGAATGCCGGTCGCAATGCCGACCGACTCCCGCACGTAGTAGTGCTTCACTCTTCGCCCATCCGCAAGTTCGCCATAAGTCTGGGCGAAGACCACGATGAGGTACGGCGCGGTTTCGAGAAAGGGCTTGTGCGCGTCGGTACCGAGCGGCGCGAGCGCCTCGAGCCATTCCGGCGGGGCCTTGTGGTGATAGAACTCGTGCTCTTCTTTCTCTGCTTCCAACCGGATCCGGCGCTTGATCGCCGCAGCCGCGACCACGACAAAATGCCAGGGCTGCAAATTGGCGCCATTCGGCCCGGTGCCGGCCGCCCGTAGGCAGTCTTCGATGATCTCGCGCCGCACCGGCCGGTCCGAGAACTCGCGCACCGTGCGCCGCCGCCGGATGTCGGCATAAAACTCGGACGCCCGGCGCTGCATTTCCTCGACCGGGTATTCGCGGTAGGAAGGGTGTGGGATGAAATTCGCACCAACCATCGACATCTCCTCGAGGGGGCCAGCCGACCCAGGGGTGGACCGAAAATTCTCCATGGCAGAAAATAGCTGCAGACTCGAAGGTTCGCCAGATGGTCGCTGCACGATCACTCCCGCCGCGTCGCGGCGCCCAAGGAGGCCCGGTCACGCATGGAGAATCGATTCGCGACCCGCCTCGCGGAGCCCGGCTTCGTGCTCTTGGATGGCGCCACCGGCACCGTGCTCGAGGCGCGGGGCTTTTCTGCACCGCTGCCACTTTGGACCGGCGACGCGGCGGTCCGCGCTCCCGTCACCTTGCTCCACGTGCACGCCGAATACTTGGCGGCCGGCGCTGATGTCGTAACCGCGAACACGTTTCGCACCAGTCCTTATGCGCTCCGCGCCGCCGGATATGCGGGCGAGGCCGCAGCACTGACGCGGGACACGGTAGCGATTGCGCGCGCGGCGTGCGCGGCGGCGGGGCGCGGCCTGGTGGCCGGCAGTGTCGCGCCGCTCGAAGACTGTTTTCATCCAGAGCGCGTACCCAATGACGCAACGTTGAAGCACGAGCATGCGGCGCACATCCGCAACCTGTGCGATGCGGGCGTCGATGTCTTGTTGCTGGAGACGATGAACACGGGGCGCGAAGCACGGATTGCCGCACAGCTCGCGCTCGAGACGGAACGGCCCGTGCTCGTGAGCGTGATCCTCGATGCGGAGAATTCGCAGCAGCTCTTGTCGGGGGAAAGCGTGGCGGTGGTTCTCGAGCAGCTCGGCCAACTACGAGTCAGCGGCCGGCAGGTCGCAGGGGTGCTGGTCAATTGCGCGCCGGCCGCAATCGCCGGGCGGGCGTTAGCGGAGAATCGCGGCGCCTTGATCGGCGCCTACCCCAACGCCGGCCATCCGCCGGCCGCGTCCGCCAGCGATTTCGCCGCCTGGGGCCGCACTGCATTGGCGCTCGGGGCGCAAATCTTCGGTGGGTGCTGCGGCACGACGCCGGACCATATCCGCGCCCTGGCAGCCTTGCGATTGCCCGGCACCGCACGCTGAGCGGCTTGGTGGCGCCGCGGCTCTCTACTTCGTCAGTATCAGCCGCTCGCGTGCCGAGTCGGTGTCGGTGCGAAGCAACGCCATGTAGACGCCGCTCGCCAACCCGCGGCCTTCGAAGATGACCTGATGCTCGCCGGCCGGTCGCACGCCATCCAACAGGCGCGCGATCTCGTGGCCGGCCACGTCGTAGATGCGCAGCGTGACCTGCGCCTCATGGTCGAGGGCAAAGTGGATCATCGTCGTCGGGTTGAACGGATTCGGACTCGCACCCACGAAACGGACGCCGGATTTTGCCGGTGCGCCGTTGTTGGCGCCGAGCAGCGGCAGGATCAAAGACGGTGTCGTGAGCCGCGAACGGAATGCACGCAGCGCCCAGTTCATGCGCGCCATTTGTCCCGACGTGAACTCGTACATCGCCGAGTCGTCGACGTAGTCCATGTAGTTGTGAATCGGATCGGTTCCCGGGCTCGGGCACGTGTCACGGCTGATCGGCTTGCCATAGGCGGGGGTGGCCTCGGAGGGTGTGTCACCGACGTAGTCGCCCGGGCTGCTGCAGCCGCCCTCGAAGGTATGATACAGGCCGAAATAGTGGCCCAGCTCGTGGGTCGCCGTGTCGCCCTGGTTGTAGTGGCTGACGCTGCCGCCCGGCAATGTGCCGTAGTGAACAACGAGCCCTTGGAGGGTGTTCGACTCGGCAAATGCCCACGGGTAGTACGCCCACCCGATCTGGCCGTTCGGAATCCCGCTCGTGTAGATGTTCAAGACGTGGGTGGGGTCGATCGCCAGCGTTCGCTTGCAGGCCGCCTCGGCCGACGAACCCATCGTCATGTTGTACCACGTGGCGTTTGTCGAGCGATCCACGCTGCGCTTGGCGAACTGAACCCCAACCGGTGCAAACGCTCTGTTGAGCACTTGGATCTGCGCGTCGAGCTTGCTCGTCGAAACGTCGCCCACCTTGGTACGGACACCGCTCTTGATGACTTCGGTCGAGATCACATGGAACGCCACCGGCACCGTGATCGTATTCTCGAGGTGCGGTGCCTGTCCTTTTTCGAATTCCGGCGCGCGCAACGCACTCGACGCGCCATCGTCCAACGCCCCGCATCGATCCACGGCGCCGGATTGCAGCAGTGCATCGAGCGTTGCTTCTTCGGACTGCGGCGCGGCGTTCGAAATCTCGCAACGGGCCGCTTTCGGCGCCCACGAACCGCAAACAAGGACCAGGAGACAGGTAAGAATAGAATGACGAGTGGCTCGCATGAGGGTGCGACTCCAAACAAAATATCGTAATCGGCGGGGATCCTGCGGTGGTCGGGGGCTTCCTGGCGACCAGAAGCGCGGGCGTGTATTTAGTGAGTCGCTCGAGAGACTCCTAAAGATTGTACCGGACGCAGACCCGCGCGCGCACTGAGTGATTCCACACGCATTGGCGCCAAAGAGGGTGCAATGTGGCGCGTTGTGCCTCGAAATGGCGTCGGCCCAACGCGGCCCCAGGAAATCTTGTCAGGCGAGCGGCAACAGGGCGACGACGGCGCCCGTGCGTGCCGTGCCCCCGGCCACTTCCAGGGCGGTTCCCGGCGCCGCAAACTCGCGGTGCACGTAGGCAAGAGCCACCGCATGGCGGAAGTGCGGCGATTGCGTGGCACTTGTCACGACGCCCACCCGCCGGTCGCCCGCATACAGTTCGGCGCCGCGCGGCGGCACCGCGCCATCGCCAAGATGCAACCCGCGCAACGTCCGGTTCACGTGTCCCAGGTGGTGTAGACGCGAAATCGTCTCCTGCCCCAGATAACAGCCCTTCGTGTAGCTGATCCAACCGGCCTCGAGCCCCGCTTCCTGCGGGAATTGCTCACCCGTGATCTCCGATCCGAACCACGGAATGCCGGCCTCGATCCGGCGCACATCGAGCGCTGCGAGCCCCACCGGCTGGGCACCGGCTGCGGCGAGCGCCCGCCACACGGCCGGCGCATCGGCGCCTTCGACCCAAAAATCGAAACCTCCACCGCCGCAGTGATCGTTGCGGACGACTCGCACCGCAGCACCCCCGATCCGGGCCGCCTCGTGATCGAGCGCGGCGCCCGGCACCAACGCAGCCGCGACGCCGGCCGTTGACAACACGCGCTCCGCCTGCGGTCCCTGCAGCGCCAAGAGCGCCCATCCATCGGTCCGATCCTCGATCGTCGCGTCTTCCATGATCAGATGCTTGCGCAAACCTTCCAGCACACGCACCGCGGCGCCGGGATCGACGTCGCACCAGAGCGCATCCTCGAGACACAACACATGCAACGCGCCCTCCATCTTGCCCTGCACGGAAAGCTTGGCGGCATTGCACCCCTGTCCGGGACGCAGTGCCAGCACATCGTTCGTGACCATGTTGTGGAGAAAAGCGGCGCGATCGGGTCCCGTGAGACACAGTTTGCCGCGCAGCGACAAGTCGAGGAGGCCGGCGCCGGCGCGCAATGCCGCGTACTCGGCGTCGGGCGCGCCAAAGTCGGCGGGCACGGCCCAACCGTCCGCATCCATCCAATGCACGGGTGCCGCGGCGTGAACGACATCGAGCGGAGTGCGGCGCATGGTTCTCCTCGCGGCGTCCCTTGGCGTGCTTCGGCGCGACGCTCTGCCGCGCGCCGCCTCGGCCCATTCTAGCGGCCAAGGCGCGGGAAAGCGAAGCGGGTGGCTCGCGGCCCTAGAGCCTGCAAGCCACCCGAGAAGATCACTTCTTGTGTAGAGGAGCCAGGCGTCGGCCGCTTCAGAACCAAGCGGCGAGATCGCCCGGCCCGTTGCCTGTCACTTGATGAGCACGGCCTTCGCACGCGTGTCCTGGCCGTCGGCCCGCAACCGCACGAAGTAGATGCCGCTCGCCAAGCGTGCTTGGCTGTTCTGGCGCACCAACCGCACCTCGTGCATGCCGGCCGGCATTGCGCCATTCAGCAACGTGTCCATGAGGCGGCCGCGCACGTCGTACAGCTCGAGGCGCACCGGGCCCGTTGCGTCCAGCCTGAAGCGCACAATGGCTTGCGGGTTGAACGGGTTCGGCTCGATGCGGAGCCGCGGTCCGTGCGCCGGCGGCGGCGGATCGTTCTCCGTGTCGGTGACCAGAGGCACCGTCACGTCGAGCGGCGCCGATGCTGCACCTTCCTGGTTGCTCGAGTTCATCGCCTTCACGGTGTAGCGATAGGTGACCGTGGGCGTGGCGTTGGCGTCCGGGAAGACCGGCAAGTCCGCTGGAATCGTGCCGAGCAGAGTATTGGCACCGCTCGGCAGTTGCTGCCGGTACAAGTGGTAGTTGAGCACGAGACCACTCGGCGGCAGCCCCCACGTCACGCGCACGACCGGCCGGCGTGGCCCGCCGCGATACAGCTGCGGCGGCGTAAAGGGACCGGTGTACTTGAGGGTGTTCGAGATCCGCACCAGATCCATGTCGCCGGTGAAGAAGTTCGTGAGCGACCCGGGTATACGGGCTCCGAAGAACACGGACTCGTTGCCGGTGTACAACGGACCCGAATTCGTCGAGGTACCCGCCGCCGCACCGTCGATGTAGATCGTGCTGACGGACCCGGTAGGGTTGTACGTGCATGCGATGTGATGCCACGTCGTGTTGTCGGTGATGAGCGTCGTGGACGTCGTCTTCTTGAGCGTGCTGCTGCCGTTCTTGGTCCACGAGAACTCGACGGCTCCGCTACTCAGAATGGCGATGCTGTAGTTGCGTTTCGAAGAACTGGCATCCTTCGATAGGATCGTTTGCGTGCCGGTCAGCGTACCGCGCTTGATCCAGGCCTCGAGGGTAAATGGAGTTGTAGCGAACCGCAGTTCCGGGGCATCCGCCACTTCGCAGTAGTCATTGCCGTCGAAACGCAGCGCCGGGCCTTCGAAGGCGGTGATCCAGTGCGGCTCGGCCGCATCCGCGAGTCCCAGCGCGCCGAGGCGCGCATCGTGCCCAAGCTCGGTCCCATCCTCGAGGAAAGAACCGAGACCGTCATCCATTTCCCAGAAGCCGGGGCCGTCGAGCGATGCGGTCGCCGACGTCCAATCGAGACCCTGCGGTGCCGTTGGAATCGCGGGCGGTGAGCCTTCCCAGCGGATCTGTGTGGTAGCTGCGCTTCCTTGTTGCGTCAGTGCGTCTTGGGCGCGAATCGAGTAGCCCAAGATTCCATCCACCGGCGCGAAGTCCGGGAACCATGGATTGTTGAACACGGGCGGCGAGAGGTTCGTCGGCGTTCCGCCGTTGATGCCGCGCGAGACTCGATATCCGACGACACCCGCCAGGCTGGACGTCGGCGTCCAGCTCAATCGGATGTATTTCTGCGCCGCCGCCGGATACAAGAGTGGCGGCACGAAGTCGCCCGAGTAGACGGCGGTGTTCGAGATCGCCGCGAGGTCCATCGTTCCCGCGAACTGCCGTTTGACCCGGTCGCCTTGCACAAGGGCACCGCACACGAGCGGGTAGTCGGCATCCCAGGCCGGCGCCAGCATCAGCTTGTTGGCGACCTTGTGGCCGTCGATATAGAGACGCCCTTCGCCGGCAACGGCGTCCCACACTGCGGCGATGTGATGCCAAAAACTGTCGCGCAGTTGGCCAGTCGCCTTGATGGACACATCGATGGTATCGGTCACGGACCATTGGCATTGGAGCGTGTTGCCGTTGATCTGCAGCGAGTACTCTTCGTGCACGGTGTCGGCGCGGCAGAAGATCGTGCCCGTACCAGCGCTATTCGACAAATCGGGCTTGATCCACGATTCGAGCGTAAAGCTGCTGCCCAGGAGCTTGAATGGAGCGCCGGAAGCACTCAGGTAGTCGGTGCCGTCGAAGAACAGCGCACCGTTCATGAGCCCGGGCACCCAGTGGGGATTCTTTCCGAGTGCCGAGGACCCGAGCGTCAAGGTGTGGTTGTTGCCGCTAGCGTCGGTGGCCAATGTGCCGGTCGCGTCATCGAAACGGCACAGAAGAAGCCGCGAAGCCGGCGACTCGGTCACCACCGCAGAGGCCGGATTCGTCGGCGCCACCGGTGGCGGCGCCAGCTGGCCGCCCGGATCCAATCCGCCAATGGTCGAGATCGGCCCCCAACCGCGCCAGTACGCCTTGAGGCTGGTCGTGCCGCCCTCGCACAGGATGGCAAGTGAGCCGGTCGGCAATGGCCGTTTCGATCCCGATGCGTTGTTCATCTCGATGTTCGACGCCGAGATGACCGGCGTGGGCAAACTAAAGATCATGTCATCGAGATTTGCCACGCGCTCGTCGATCGCGTGGTTGCCGATACTGACGCAGGTTTCCCAGTGTGTGTAGAACAAATAGAGTTTGTTCAAGGTCTCGTCGATCTGCAGGACCGGGCGGGTGCCGCAGTCGAGCCCGCTGGCGCCCGTGTTGAGCGTCCAGGTGCCGTTCGTGTTGCGCCGCGCGACCCAGACGGAGTCGAAGAAGTCCTTCACCGCGAGGAAGACGCGCCCTTGGCCGTCGGCCTTCATGTTCAGGTGATCGTCGACGGTCGCAAAGCCCTGCCGGATGATCTCCAGCGGCTGCCACGTGCCGAGCGGGTCGGCGTCGTTCCGATAGCGGAAGCAGGCCCGTTCGCCGAGCTGGTCGCTCCAGGCGACGCCCATCTTGTTGCCAAACGCTACGATCGTCGTGATGTCGTCGGGATCCATCCCCGTGCCAAGCGCCAACGGCACTGAATACGTCTTGTAGTCCGCCGTCGTGTTGTACGATACGTAGGCCTTTTGCTCGGCCGCGTATGAGATCCACAAGCGTCCTACCGAATCCTTGTCGATGACGATCGTTTCCGACCCCGGGCGCATGGTGATGTTCACGGGGAAACCCGCCACCAGGGCGTAGTTGTCGGTGACCGGGTTGTACGTCAGCCGGTACAGCTTCGATGTCGCTGCGCCCCAAACGGCTACGAAGAGATTGGTGCCGTCCGCTTGCACATCACAGGTACCGCCCAACAGAACAGGAATCGCGGCGTTCTGCACGTCGAGCTTCTTGGTCCAGGTGGCGGTGTCCAGCTTGTAGATGCTGAGCTTCGTCGCATTATTGACACAGCACCACCAATCGTTGTTCTGGGTCCAAAGCTTGGACTGCGGCTTATCGCTCGTCCCTTTGGTATCCGTGAAAATCGCCCCTTGCGCCCCGGCCACACCGGGAGCGACGACCAGAGCGATGGCGATGAGTGCAGCGGGCAGTATAGCCAGCTTGTTGCGAGCCCATTCCATGGCAGATCGACTCCGATTCAATCGTTCCCATTGTTGTGATGACAAGCGTGCAACACGACATCCCTGTGTGCGCGCGATGTCTGGATTGTACACCAATTCCCGAAGCGGTTCCAGTCGTAGAAACGAAAATCGCTACATTGTCGGGCTGTAAACACCGCGCAGCGCACCGATTCGTCGCCAACGATTGCACTGCTGGTTTTTTTCACGCAAGACGTTCGAGAAATCCACCGCCGCTCATGGAATCAACAGGGAATCATCGGACATTGTTCGCACGCCGTCGCAGCAATGACTCTATACACCGTGCATCCGTTGCATACATTTGAAGTGTGGTTGAAGCCGCCTGAACGAATTCAGCCTGGCAGGCGGTAACCGACCTTTTGCACGGTCTCGATCCACTCGGGGCCGATTTTCTGGCGCAGCTTGGCGACGTGGTTGTCGACGGTGCGGGTATTCGGCGGGTTGTCGGCCGGGTAGCCCCAAACATCGTGGAGCAACTGCTCGCGGGTGACGACTTCGCCACGATGCCGCAAGAACAGCCGCAACATTTCATATTCCTTCAGCGCCAGCGGCACCGTCGCACCCTCGCGGCGGACTTCGCGCTGCGCAAAATCCACTTCGACTTCGCCCAAATGCAGCACCGTCTCCTCGGCTGCCGCATCCGGCGCGGCGCGCTTCAACACCGCTTGGACCCTTGCCAGGAGTTCGTGGACACTAAAGGGCTTTGTGACGTAGTCGTCGGCACCAAGACGAAAGCCGTGCAGCTTGTCCGATTCGAGACTCTTCGATGTCAGCAGGATGACCGGCAGGCGTGGGTGGGTGCGCCGCAGCTCGACGAGCACCGCGAACCCATCGACTTGCGGCAGCATGACGTCGAGCAGCACGAGATCCAGCCGCAGCTTTTCGATCTTCTGCAGCGCATCGCGGCCGTCCACCGCGCCGACCGTCTCGTAACCCTCGAACTCGAGATTGTGGCGCAGCCCGAGGAGCATCGCCTCCTCGTCCTCGACCACCAGAATCAAGCGCTTTGCCTCTGCCACGGTTCACCCGCTTCCGGAGCCGCGACCGCGTCCGGCGGCGCCACCGCTTCCCGCACCGGCAGCCACAGCGTGAATGTGCTGCCCTCACCGGGGCGGCTCTCGACCTCGACGCGCCCGCCATGCGCCTCGGCGACGTGCTTCACGACCGCGAGCCCAAGGCCCGAACCCTTCACGTCGTGCAGCAAGCCCTTTTCGATACGGTAGAAGGCTTCGAAGATCTTGCCGCGTTCGGCGGCCGGAATGCCGATGCCGTGATCGCGGACCCGAATCGCGAGTTCCGGACCCGCCGGCGCCGCGGCCACGGCGCCGCCCGCATCGACTGCATCGCCCGCACCGCTCGGCCACTGCACCGACACTTCGATGCGCCGGTCCTGGCCCGAATACTTGACGGCATTGTCGAGCAGATTGAGAACCGCTTGGCCCAGCGCATCGCGGTCCAAGGACATCGTTGGCAATGGGTCGGCGGCCTCCAGCGACAGCTCGAATCCCTTGTCGCGCAACTGGTACGCATACGAATCCACTACACCGCGCACCACCGCGCCCACCGGCGCCGGTGCGAAGGTGTAGCGCCGCCGCCCCTGCTCGATGCGCGAGAAATCGAGAATATTATGGATCAAAGCCCCCAGCCGCACCGTCTCGCGGTGAATGATGTCCAGGAAGCGATCCGACTCCCCGCGGTCGCGCACCCGTCCTTGCCGCAGAGTCTCGGTATACAGTTGAATGGCCGCCAGCGGCGTCTTGAGTTCGTGCGTGATATTGGACACGAAGTGCGACTTGAGGCGCGAGAGTTCCATCTGTCGCAGGCTGAACCGAATCATGAACAGCGTCCCGAGAACGGCCAGGAGTGCCGCGATCCCGAGCACCACAACCTGCAGCGTCAGCACCCGCTTCGACCACGCGAAGCCGCTCGCCTTCGTGTAGGTGATCCGCACGTGCCAGCCGGGGAAAAGGTCGGTGATCGGCGCCTGGGCTAGAAACCGCCGCCCGCCGCCGGCTTCGTCGGTGTCGTTCTCGTGGCGGTGCGTATACACCTCGTGTCCCGCCTCGTCGTTGACGACGAACGTCAGCACACGCCCAAAGTCGGGCGAGAAACGGTCCTCCGCCGCATGAATCGTCGTGTTCAGGATGTGGCCGACGACATCGCGCCGCACTGTGTCCTCGTTGAGGAAGAAGCCCATGACACCGCGCGGCAGGTTGTTCGAGTCGCGGGCTGGGAAAGCCACGACCTGATAGGGCGCCCCGTCATCGCTGCCAACGTAAAAATGAATGTCGCCGGACAACAGAACGTGCTGCACCGCGCCGTTGTCGAGGACGTGATGCACGATGCGGTCGGCGCGCGCGCTGCGTTCGGCGAGCGTGGCCGCCATGCAGCTATCGCTCGGTACGTGCGCCCGCCGCCCGAAGACCACACTGCCGTCGCCACAAGCCAGGAACGCGTTGTCGATGAGCGGGTATTCGAGCTCGGCGCGCCGCAGTTCCATTTCCGGCACGAAGGAGTCGGTAAACGACACGAGTTGCAGGTACGACGCGATGGAGCGTTCGTCGTCGGTGACCTGCCGGACGATCTCGTCGGCGGCGTACTGCACGGAAAACCGGCTGTAGTCCTGCAGGATTTCGTTCTGGAAGTGGAAGAGGCGTTTGACGAGGTCGAAGCCGACCAACGTCAACACCAAGGTCGGCAGGAGAATACCGGCGATGGCCAGCGTCACGACGCTACGGCGCGAAATCCGAAGGTGGGGACGGCGCATGCGCAGGCACTCCTCGGCCCCAGCGGGGCTCGCGACAAGTGTAGCGCGTGGCGCGCCGGGGGGCGATGCGCTCTAGAATCGCGCCGGAACCAACTGGGTGGCGCGCAACGCGGCGAAGATCTGTTTGACGATCTCCGGGCTCGTGGAGGTGTACACGAGTTCCACACCGGTCGGAATACGGTGCGCCGAGATGTGCAGGTCGCGCAGCATTTCACTGCGCGCCCGGCACGCGGCACACAAATGAGTATTCTCACCCGTGCGGAGCGTTTGCACGAGTTCGCCGCGGGCCACGGCCGCTTTCCAGAGGAGTTCGCGGGCATCCGGATCGTTGGCGGTAGCGCGCACCGCGATCCCATCCGGCAGGAGCTGGGATTCGAGATGAATACCGGCGAGCGGGATCCGGCCCGTCGTCCCATCCGCGAGTTTGCAGGCAGCGCAATCGCGCGGCGTCACGTCGGGGTCGAGCTGCGCCGGAACTTCGCGCTGCGGCGCGGTGAGACGCGGCGATGGAACCGGTGGATCGAGACGCGATGCGGCCGGTTTGGCTTCGGCGGCTATTGCCGCGACCAACGCGACGAACGCCAGGCCAACCGTCAACCAACGCAGCGTCGAAGTCCGACTTCCGAAAATTTCGGGGCGAGACGGAACGTTCCGCATAGGATCCCCCTTCACTTCAGAGACCAGGCTTCTCCGGAGAACGCCGTTTGGGCCGTTCGGGTTGCAGCGCGCCACCAGCCGCGTCGTGCCGCCAAGATAAGCAAAGAGTACGACTTGCGCACCTTGTGAAAGGTCACGGGCTTGTAATTTTTCTGTCGCGACAGCGGGCGGGCCTGGAAAGGGCCTACCGGGCACCGGGGACGGCCAGCGACGGGGCGCCCAGATAGCCGGCCAGCCGCAGGAGGTCGGCGAACACACCGCCCGCCGTGACTTCCGGCCCGGCGCCTGGGCCCCGGACGATGAGCGGCTGGGTCGAATACCGGTCGGTTGTAAAGGCGACCAGGTTATCGGTCGCCGTGAGCCCGCCGAAGGCATGCTCCCGCGGGTACGTTTCAAGCCGCACCCGGGCGGCCGGACCCGCCGGATCGACGACCCCGACATAGCGCAGCACCTGGCCGGAGCGCCGGGCCGCCTCGAACCGGTCCTGCATCGCCCGGTCGTGCTCCGGCAGTGCGGCCAGAAAATCCTCGATCTCCATGGCGCCCCGTAGCGCCGCCGGCACCAGGCTCTCGACCTCGACCGCATCCAGCTCTAAATCGAGGCCGATCTCCCGCGCCAGGATGATGAGTTTGCGCGCCACATCCATGCCGGAGAGGTCGTCGCGTGGATCGGGCTCGGTCCAGCCGCTGGTCCGCGCATCCCGCACCAACTGCGAGAACGGTGTCGTGCCGTCGTAGACGTTGAACAGATAGCTGAGCGTGCCCGATAGCACGCCTTCGATGCGGCGTACTCGATCGCCGGTCTGGATGAGGTCACGGAGCGTCGTGATGATCGGCAGTCCGGCGCCGACGGTCGCTTCGTACAGATAGTGGGTGCGATGCCGGCTGCCCAATTCGCGCAGGCGTCGGTAGTCGTGCATCGCACCGCTATTCGCTTTCTTGTTCGGGGTCACGACATGAATGCCGCGGGTGAGCCACTCGGCGTAGTGCGCCGCAACTTCCGCGCTCGCCGTGCAATCGACGATCACCGCATGTGGCACGTGATCGGCCTGCACGTGGGCCGCGAACGCCGCCAGATCGGTTGGCACACCATGGCCGTCGAACGCGGCGCGCCAGTTCGTGAGATCCGTCCAGCGCGGCTCCAACAGCATGCGGGCGCCGCGCGCGATGCCGCGGACGCGCAAATCGATGCGGAAACGTTCGTGCAGCGCCTGTTGCTGGGTCGCCAGTTGCTGCAGAAACGCCGCGCCGACGTTGCCGGGGCCGATGACACCCACCGAAAGGGTCTGATCCGAAAGATAGAACCCCGCATGCACGGCGCGCAGCGCCCGCGGTGCATCGGCGCCGGCGATGACCGCGGTGATGTTGCGCTCCGACGAACCCTGCGCCACAGCGCGGACATTCACTCCGGCTTTGCCGAGCGCCCCGAAGAAACGCGCCGCCACCCCCGGCGTGTGCGCCATCGCATCACCCACGGCGGCCAAAATCGCGCAACCTGGCGTGACCGCGACCCGCTGGATCTGTCCATGATGCAGTTCGCCGAAAAATGCCTCTTCGATCGCCCGCCGGGCGCGCGTTGCTTGGTCCTCGGGCACCGCGACGCAAATCGAATGCTCGCTGCTCGCCTGGCTGATCATGATCACCGACACGCCCACCGCCTGCAGCGCACCGAACATACGCCGTGCCACGCCGGGCACCCCGATCATGCCGCTGCCCTCGACATCCACCAGCGCCAGGTCGGTCACGGTGGAGAAACCGCGCACCGCTTCCGCGATGTGCGTCGCGCGCGGCTGGAACTCGCGCCGGCCAATGTGGGTGCCGGGCGCCGAGGGATTGCGGCTGTTGCGGATCCACAGCGGAATGTTCTTGCGCACCGCCGGCTCCATGGTGTGCGGATGCAGCACCTTGGCGCCGAAGTACGCGAGTTCCATGGCCTCGTCATACGAAAGCTCCGGCAGCACGAAAGCTTCCGGTACGAGCCGCGGGTCGGCCGTCAATACGCCATCCACATCGGTCCAGATGATGGCGCGTTCGGCATCGAGGAGTGCCGCGAAGATCGACGCCGAAAAATCCGAGCCATTGCGGCCGAGCGTGGTCGGCGCGCCCTCGGGCGTCGAGGCGACAAAACCCGTCACGACAATGATGTGCTGCGGATGCGCGCCGAGCCAGGCGTTGAGTTTCTTGGTGGACACGTCCCAGTCGACGACCGGACCGGTTTCGCCCTGCGTTACGACGAGGACGTCACGCGCGTCGAGTGCCGTCGCGTCGGCGCCGGCGGCGCGCAAGGCGGCCGCGAAGAGCGGCGCGTTCCATAGCTCACCATGGCCGGACACGAGTTCGCGCATTGGGTCCGGGACGCTCTTCAAGAGCGCGAGCGCTCGGAGTGCATCCGTCAGTTCGGTAACGTTCGCGGTAATGGATTTTAGAATCGCGTCGAGGTCGGCGCCGGTTAGCAACGCGGCGGCGGCAGCGCGGTGGCGCGCGGCGAGCGCTTCGAGCCGGATGATCCAGGCCTCGTTGCCGGCGGCAGCAAGCCGCGCCAGCGCCAACAGTTCGTCGGTGATGCCGGCCATCGCCGAGACGACGACGCACGGGCGCCGCGCCGGGTCGGAGGCGCGAACGAGGCCCACCGCGTTGCGGATCGCAGTGGCGTCCGTAACGCTCGTGCCGCCGAACTTGTGGACAATCCAGGAACCCGCCGGCAATTCCATACGGGGGAAAGCTCCTTGCGCTCTTGGGACCGGCGCGGATGGTACCGCATCGCGCTAACGGCCGGTGGGCTGAGGTGGTGCGAACGCGGCGAGCCTGCGGGCCCGGTCGGCATAGAGGCCGAGCGAGAAGCGCGCGAAGCCATCCCGGCCAACCAAGGGCGGCCGCGGCGGATCGAAAATCGGTTATTCTGTGGATCGCTTCCTCGCCCGCACCCGACTGCACGTTCCGCCTGCCCGGAGGGGTCCGCGTTGATCGTCTACTTCGCCGGCATCGCAGCGGGACTCGTCCACGTCCTCACCGGCCCGGACCACTTGGCGGCACTGACGCCGCTCGCCGCGTCGCGGCCGCGTCAGAGCGTTCGCGCCGGTGTGGAATGGGGCCTGGGTCATACGGGCGGCGTTGCACTCGTGGCCTTGCTCGGCATTCTGCTGCGCGGTGTTCTGCCACTCGACCGACTGTCATCGTGGAGCGAACGTGGGGTGGGAATCGTGCTCATCGCCATCGGTCTTTGGGGCCTGCGCGCTGCGTTCTCCACCCGGGTGCATGCGCACGAGCACGAGCACGAGGGACATCCGCATGCGCATGTGCATGCCCATGCACAACCGCATGCTGCCGCGAATGCGGTGCCCGCGCACCGTCACTCGCACGCGGCTTTCGGGGTCGGGATCCTGCACGGACTCGCCGGTAGCTCGCATTTTCTGGGTGTACTTCCGGCGCTCGCGTTACCGTCCGCGGCCGCGGCCGGCGTCTACGTACTCGGCTTTGGCACCGGCAGCGTCGCGGCAATGGCCGCCTATTCGGCGTGTGTCGGCGCACTTGCATTGCGCAGCCGCCGCGGGCCCGCGCAGGCCTATCGCCTGCTTCTGGGCGGGGCCGCGACGGCAGCCCTTGTCGTCGGTTGCTTCTGGCTACGCCCTTGAACGGCGCTTGAAGGCCAGCACCGCTCCCAATACTGCCAAGCAGGCTGCCAGCATGACGAGAATGCTCGGCGACGCCGGCAAGTCGTAGTGCACCGACCCCAGCAGTCCCCCAACGCTCGCCAGGAACGCGAACAGCCAGCCGACGGCGAGTGCCGCACCTGGCCGCGACGCCGCCAGAATTCCCGCCACCGCCGGAATCACCAGCAGGCCGAAGACGAGCAGCACGCCGGCAATTTGCACCGACTGTGTCACCACGAGTCCAAACAGCGCATAGAACAGAAAATCCCACAGGAAGATTTTCCGTCCGCGCGCCCGCGCCCCCTCCGGGTCATTCGTGATCTCGAAGAACGGTTTGCGCAGGAGCACGTGCACGACGCTAATCGCGACATACAGGACGGCCGTCTTCAGCAAGCGGTTGGGGTCGACAGTGTAAAGAGTTCCGACCAGCGTTTCCTTCAGGTGTTCCATGCCCGAGGGATTGCTCTCGAGGACTAGGAACACCGCCGATTGCGCCGTCGCGAACACGATGCCGATGAAAGCCTCGAGTGGCACGCGACGGTCTTGGCTCCGGAGCCAAGCAAAACAGGCCGCCCCCACCAGCGTCATGCCGAGCGGCCAGAGATAGCTCGCCACCGGGTTCTCGTGCATCCCGGTGGCGATCGCAAACGCCACCCCGAGCGCCGCCATCTGCGCCAGCGCCAGATCGACGAAGATGACACCCCGCCGTACTACGTGGAAGCCCAGATAGGCATGCAGCCCGGCCAGCACCAGAATCGCAAAGAGCGCGATGCGGAAAAAAGGCAGAGAAAACGCCTCCATCATTTGCCTCCCGCAACCTGGTCCAGAATTGCCTGGATATGCGCCAGGTAGGACCCTGCTTTGATGTCGTCGCACGATCCGGAGGCGTGCACGATGCGAATCCCGGCTTGCCGCTTCAGGAACTCGCCGCCGTCTTCCGAGAAATACGGTTCCTCGATCACGACCGGGATGCTCTTCTGCTTGATCACGTCGACGAGTTCCTGGAGGTGCCGGGCAGTCGGCGGAATGCCCGGAATGGGTTCGATCGTCGACACCACGTTGAGACCGAACGCGTCACCGAAATAGGCCCATGACCGGTGGTACGTGAGGATGTCGCGGCTCGACATCGACTTCATCTGCATGGCCCCGCGCACAGTGAGGTCATTGCATGCCTTCGAAAACTCCTCGGCATGTTTGTCGAAGTCGGCGGCGTGCGCCGGGTCGACCCTGGCGAGTGCCTCGGCGATCGTTTGTCCGGCGATGGCCGCATTGCGCGGGTCGAGCCAATAGTGCGGGTTGCCGTTCGGATGCACGTCGCCCATCGATGCGTCGACCTTGCCGGTCGGCTTCTCGAGCACATTGACGTTGGCCGAGCAGTCCACCACAAGCACCTTGCTGTTGTGCGAACCATCGATGATCTGATCCGCCCACTGGTCGAGTCCCAAGCCCACCTTCAAGTACACCTGAGCGCGCGACACGCGCACCATGTACGACGGCAGAACTTCGACGCGGTGCGGATCGGCGCCGGGACGCGCGATCGTCACCACCTCCACTTGGTCGCCGCCGATGGTCGAAGCGATGGAACCGAGGTCGGTCGTCGAAGCAGCGACATGGATCGCGGCCTGCGCCGGCCCGAACGCCAACGCGGCCAGAACCACAAACACGCCGGCAAGATTGCGTTGCATGATTGTTGCCTCCATTAGAACTGATGCGCCTTGTGCGGACCCATCGAATAGATGACGCGCAGCGTGTAGGTGTCGAACGAATCGCCGCCATCGGGGACGGTGCGGCGCCATTCACCGCGGAACACCGTGCTCTCTTCGAGCAGTGCGAGACCGGCATACGCGCCGATGCTCTGATCGCGCTCTTCGCCCAGAGTGGGGCGTTGGAAGGCTTCGTACGATGCGCCGGCATCGTAGCGCGTCGCCCAGTTGAAATCGGCGAAGATGTAGCCGCCGGTCGGAGTCACGACGCTCGTTTCGTACCCGGTTGCGGGGTCCCATGCGGCCACGTCGCGATCGAGGTGCAGCGCTTCCCCTTGCAGTACCAGGCACGCCCGCGGACTCGTCCACAGCTTGGCTTTGGCATCGACCCCGAAGACACGGGTCCGCGCTCCGGCCGCAACGTTGTTGGTGCCACCGGTCGCCGACACACCGAATTCGATTCCCGATTGATCGCCGGCGAGTGCGAAGCCTGACACGCGACCGTTGTACGCCGGACGCGATTCCCCCGCCGCGTCGTCACCGCCCAGTGCAAGCGGGTCGCCGGCATCGCCGGACGGCAGGCGCGCGATCCGGAATGTGTCGCCCTGCAGCCAGTCGGCGGAGACATCGAGCGAAAAGTCGCCGGCGACCGGCACGCGCCGCGACAACGACACGCCGCGTTCAATGAGCGCCTCATCACCCGGCAGGTACGCCGCCAAGACGCCGAAGCGCTCCGCAAATGGCAACGCGTGCGGATGGGTCGGATTCAGATGTCCGAACGCGGTACGATACTGCCCGCCTTTCAGCGCCAACCCGGCGGGCAGGCCGCGCACCAGCGTGAAATAGCCTTCCTCCAGCTCGAGTCCGCCGGTACCCAGCGACATGGTGAAGTTGCCGTGTGCATACGGGTTCAACGGTGCGTCAAAGACGATCTCGGTTTCGCCGATGTCGATGCGCGGCCGTTTGCGATCGGCCGCCGCGGGGTCGTTGGTGAATGTGATGAACGGCTGCCCGATCACCGAAATGTCGGGGTTCACCACGCCGGCGATCGCGACCGCCGCCGCGAGCGCCAGAGTTGCCGATGCCACCAGGGTCATCAGCCCAATACGAGACACGTGCAATCCTCCAAGGAATCATCCTGGAATCGTCGCCGGCGCACCGCACAAGTTGTTAATGCGATGCGCAAACACAGCTCGATGCACGGCGATTGAGACGCCGGTCGTCGAGACGCTGCGTGTGGCTCATGGCACGGGCCGTGTCAGGCGATCGCGAGATTCCCGGGAGGGGCGCGGAGCGGTGCGTGAACGATGCTCGGAGGTTCAAGGCGGCGGTGTTCGACGCGCCAGGTGGTTTCGAAAACCTGCGCCTCGAGCAGGCGCGTTACATCATAGACGACGGGTGGAGCGCCGGAGGGCGCCGCGACGACGCGGCAGTATCCGCAAGCTGCTTCCTCGAAGACGCAGTGGTGCCCATGCACCGGCTCGGCGCGGGCCACGAACGACACGAGCAGCACCAGGCAGAAGAGTATGGCGCGCACCCGTGGCATCGGCTTCCCCCCGTTGCGGCCGGCCGGCTTCGAACCGGCGGCAAGACGGTCGAGCTCTTGAACGCTAGAGCCCCGGGCGGCGAGCCGTCAATCCGATCCCGGCCGCGGGCGATTCCAGACAGTTCCACGCATGCCCCTTACGGGCACCTTGGAACGGCCTTGCTGACGGACCGCCCCTTGACCCGGCCCGCAGGCGACCCGTATTCTCTGATTGAGATTGAGTCTCAACTACAGGTTGCGGCCGGGTGTTCCGGCCCCTCCACGGGGGAGCCGAGAAGATGGAAGCCCAGCCCGCGCGCCGGCGCGCCGAACGCGGCCACCCCAAGACGGCCGAGCCCGAAGAGCGCCTCCGCGACTACCTGCGGTCCAAGAACCTGCGCATGACCCCCGAGCGGAGGTGGGTGCTGCAAGGCGTGCTGTCCCGCGACGGCCATTTCGATGCCGAGGAGTTGCTGCAGTTCCTGCATCGCCGCCACATGCCGGTCTCCCGCGCCACGCTCTACCGCACCCTCGATCACCTGACCGCGTCCGGCCTCGTCAAGCGGCACCGCTTCGGCCAAGGACACGCGCTGTTCGAGCACATCTATGGACGGCACCACCATGACCACATGGTGTGCGACCGCTGCCATAGCGTGATCGAGTTCATGAATGAAGATATCGAGCGGCTGCAGGACCAGGTGTGTTCCGAACACGGCTTCGTGTCGACCAATCACGTCATGCAAATTTTCGGCATCTGCAAGAGCTGCCAAGAGGCGGAGGCGAAACGCATGTCGATGGCGACTCGTGAAGCATGAGCGACGCCAACCACAACTTGGCGCTGGGCGACAGCGATGTGACAAGCGGCGACGCCGCGCTTTCGACCGCGGCACGGCTCGGGATGCGTGGCGAGAGTACGGCGTCACTGCCGCGCCTCGTGCTCGTCGGTAATCCCAACGTCGGCAAGAGCGTCCTCTTTGGATTCCTCACGAAGCGTTACGTGACGGTGTCGAACTATCCCGGCACGACCGTCACTGTGACGCGCGGCAGAGCAACGATCGACGGGCGCGAATTCGAAGTCCTTGACTCGCCCGGAATCAACAGCCTCGTCCCGATGTCGGAGGACGAGGAAGTCACCCGTAACATCCTGTTGCGCGCCCCGGCCGAGGCGGTCGTGCAAGTCGCCGATGCCAAGAACTTGCGCCGCGCCCTCATCTTGTCGACGCAACTGGCCGAAATGGGTGTGCCCTTCGCGCTCGACCTCAACATGACGGACGAGGCGGCCGAGCTGGGTGTACGCATCGATCGCGAGCGGCTCGAAGAGCGCCTCGGAGTGCACGTCGTGCGCACCGTAGCCACGCGCCGCAACGGCGTCGACGACCTGCGCCGCGCGCTCGTGAACCAACGGCGTTGCACGTTGCGGATCCCCTATCCCGCCGCCCTCGAAGAGGCCATTGCCGCGATGGCGCCGACGCTGCCGGACACCCACCTCGACAAGCGCGCCCTCGCAGTATCAGTGCTGTCCGGTGACGAAACACTCCGGCCGTGGCTGCACGAACGAATCGGTGACGCCGGTGTGCAAATGCTCGAGGATTTGCGCCGCCAGACGGCAGCCCGCATCCGCGAGCCGTTGTCGGTGGTCGTGAACCGCAGCCGCTTGCAGGCCGTCGATGCCCTGCTGCGTGAGGTCGAATCACGGCCCAAGCACCGGGTCGGCGGCTGGCTCGATCAACTGGGCAGTTACAGCATGCACCCTTTGTGGGGCGTGCCGATTCTCTTGGGCGTCTTGTGGGTCATGTACCAGTTCGTGGGGGTCTTGGGCGCCGGCACTCTGGTCGACGTGCTGGAAAACAAATTCTTCGCCGCCCATTTGTCGCCGTGGGCCATGCAAGCGGCCGACGCCCTGCTGCGGTTTCCGCACACTCACGTCATCGTGAACGGCGTCATTCAATCCGACTACACGTCGACGGCGACGGCGTACACCACCGCCCAGCAGGTCGCGCGCTTCGTGCACGATTTGCTGGTCGGGCAGTACGGCCAGATCACTATGGCGCTTTCCTATTCGATCGCCCTCATTCTGCCGATCGTGTCGACATTCTTCCTGGCCTTCGGGATGCTGGAGGATTCGGGCTACCTGCCGCGCCTCGCCGTCATGGTGAACCGGCTCTTCAAATTGATGGGCCTGAACGGCAAGGCCGTGCTTCCCATGGTGCTCGGCTTGGGCTGCGACACGATGGCGACCTTGACGACGCGCATTCTCGAGACCAAAAAAGAGCGGATCATCGTGACGCTGCTCTTGGCACTCGGCGTGCCGTGCTCGGCGCAACTGGGCGTCATTCTCGGCATGATCCGGTCGCTGTCGATCGGCGCCACGATCGTTTGGGGCGGGTCGATCGTGGTGACCATGTTCGCGGTCGGCTGGCTCGCGGCCAAGCTCCTGCCGGGACAATCGTCCGACTTCATTCTGGAACTGCCGCCCATCCGCCTGCCGCAGTTGAGCAACATCGTCGTCAAGACGCTGGCACGGATCGAATGGTATCTGAAAGAAGCCGTGCCGCTCTTCCTGCTCGGCACTTTGGTGCTCTTCCTGGCCGACCGCCTGCGCATTTTGGGCGTCATCGAACGTATCTCCGAACCCATCGTCGTCGGGGTGCTCGGGCTGCCGGCCAAGGCCGCCGACGCCTTTCTGATCGGTTTCTTGCGGCGCGACTACGGCGCCGCCGGCCTGTACGACATGGCGCGCGACGGCCTCCTGAACCCCGTCCAAGTCGTGGTGTCGATGGTGACGATCACCCTCTTCATCCCGTGTATCGCCAACTTCTTCATCATGATCAAGGAACGCGGTGCCAAGACCGCGCTCCTCATGACGGCGTTCGTCGTGCCCATGGCGCTCTTCGTCGGTGGCGTGCTCAACTTCGGCCTGCACGCGCTGGGGGTGACGTTCTAGTGAGCGCCGCGCATGAACCCATGACCATGCCCTGCCCGCTGTGCGGCGGCACCCTCCGGGAACAAGTCACCGGCTGCTCGACTTGTCCCATGAATGGTGGCTGCGACATGCTGTGTTGCGATAACTGCGGATACGAGACCGTAGCACCACGTTCAGCGACCGTGGCCCTCGCGAAGAAAATCATCCGCTTTGTGAGAAGGAAGAAACGTGCATCCGGAATTTCTGACCCAACCCACGGATGAGATCCTCGAGTCGCTGTGGTGTTTGCGCGAAGAAAACCGCGCCAATCTGCCGGCGCTCCTGGCGCGCATGCCCGCCGGCGACACCGAGGCGCTCGTGCGCCGTATGGCGGCGTCCGGCCTGCTGCGCCTGCAGGACGGCAACATCGAACTCGTGGGCGAAGGCGAAGCCCGCGCCCGCACCATCGTACGCTGCCACCGGCTCGCCCAACGCCTCCTGCACGATGTGCTGCTGCTGACGCACGACGAATCCGAGCAGACCGCCTGCCTGATGGAACACGTCTTGTCGCCGGTCGTGGCCGACGCCGTGTGCGGCTTCCTGGGACATCCGCCGACGAGTCCCTCGGGGCTCGCGATTCCGGACGGCGCCTGCTGCACGGCGCGCCATGGGGATGTACGGCCGGTCGTCGTGTCGCTGCGCGATCTCGAAATCGGCAAACCGGCGCGCATCGTGTTCATGTCGCAAAGCTTCCACAAGCGCGTCGACCGCCTGGGCAGTTATGGTGTCGTGCCGGGAAGCATGGTGCGGCTGCGCCAGCGGCGGCCGTCGTACGTGCTCGATGTCGACGGCACGAGTTTGGCGCTCGATTCCGAGGTTGCGAGCGAAATCTACGTGCGGCGGGAGGACTGATCTTGGGCGACGCGCGCATTCCGATCGCCGGGCCGACCGAACTGCCGCCGGAGGCCGCCCACGGTCGTCTCTATCAACGCGACGAACTCCTGGCGCGGCTCGCGGATCCCACTCTCACTATTGCCGATGTGCTGCCGCGAGTCGCCTTCGAGGATGCACGCATTCCGGGCTCCTTGTGCCTGCCCCTCGACGAGATTCCGCAGCGCGCCCGCACGCTGCTCCCGGACATGGATCAAGAGATTGCGCTGTACTGCGGCGGCCCGACGTGTCCGCTGAGCGAGCAAGCGGTCGGCCAGTTGCTGCAGATGGGCTATCACAAAGTCGGCCACTATCCCGGCGGGATCCTCGAGTGGACGGAAGTCGGTTGCCCGGTGGAGACGGGACCGGAGGATGCGCCGCGCAGGGTCACTGCGTCGGCATCGGCATCTGCCTCGGAAACCGGCGGCAACACGTCGAGCCAGAGTGTTGCGTCCGCCGCGGCGCGCAACCGGGGCACCGCATTTGTGCGCGGCCTGCGGGCGCGCCCACGGAGTTGGATCGAACGCCTGGCGAATGTGTCCTACGGGGGACTGATCTGGCGTTGGTTCGCCATGGTTGGCGGGTTGGGACTCGCATACTGGATGATTCCGGCCTTGCATTGGGGCGCGCTCCGCGATGCCGGTGCGCCGGTGGAATTCACGTTGCCGGGTCTACTGACCGCGCTCTATTTCAGCGCCGTCACCGCAACCTCGGTCGGATTTGGCGATGTCGTCCCGATCGGCATACTGCGTCTCTTGGCGGTCGTCGAGGGCGCCGCGGGCCTCCTGCTCTTCGGCTGCATCATTTCGAAGCTCGTTTCGGCACGGCAGGAAATGCTCGTCGAAGAAACCCATCGCACCGCCTTCGAGGACCGATTGGAACGGGTACGCACCAACCTGCACCTGGTGCTTTCCGAACTCCAAACGATCGCCATCACGAACGCTACACAAGGATCGACTTCGGAGCGTGCCCTCGCCCGTCTCGAGAGCGTCGCCATGATGCTCGCTGGAGAGCTGCGCACGATTCACGACCTGCTGTACCATCCGCAGCAGGCGCCGGACGAATACATGCTCGAGGGATTGCTGGCCGGACTGGCCGCCGACCTGCGCGAGCTTGCCGATCTCGTCGCCGCGGCACCGCAAGCTCGCGAGCGTTCGCCGCTTCTCGGCACGACTTTGCTGAGCGTTCGCACCCTGGCCGGTGAGGTGTGTGGCGAATGTGTCCCCCGCCAGTACGCACCGCATCTGAAGGTGTGGATGGACCGCATCCAGGAATACGCCCGCACTCTGGCGCCATGAACGCGGCGCGGCGCGGTCCTGCGTGGTGGCCGGTCGCTGCTGCGGCGATTCTGCAATGGTCCGTCTTGGCGCGCGCGCCGTTCCTGCCGTTCGTCGATTTGCCGCAGCACGTCGCCCAGGCGCAGCTGTGGCTGCATCTGCACGGCGCGAACGTGGCCCGGTTGTTCGAATCGCAGTTGATTCCGCAGGTAAACGTCCTCGCACTCCTGGTGCTGGCGCCGCTTCACGCCCTCTCGAGCGAGGGGCTCGCGGTGCGCGCGCTGCTCGCCCTGTACATCGGCGGCCTCGCCTGTTCGCTGTACCGGTTGACGCGCGTTCTCGGCACACCGGCGTGGGGCGCCGTTGCCGGGTTGCTCTTCGCGGTGCAGTTCAACCTGTGGTATGGGTTCCTGTCGTACTGCCTGGCACTGCCGGTTTTCGTGCTGCTCGTGTCGCGCTGGGCGGGCAGCGCCGCGGCCCACGCGCCGCGCGCCACCAAGCGCACGTTGGCAGTGGACGCGCTCCTGTGGTGGGTGCTCCTCCTCGGTCACACGCTGGTCTTCGCCTTCGCGCTCGCCACCTTCGCGCTGTGGATCGGGTTCGGCGCCGGCAGACGGATGCGTGTCGGGCGAGCCATGGCACTCCTGCCCGCGCTCGGATGGTTCGCGTGGTGGAATATCTCGAACCGCGCGCTGCTTGCCCGGCATTTTCCGGAGGGCGGTGGTGCGCTGGACGCAATTTGGGAAGGCCCCGGAACCAAACTGCAGGATTTGGGACGTTCGCTGCTCGTCGCCAGCTCGCCCGGTCGCACGGAGACCGTGGTTCTTTGGGTGATTGCAGCCGTGACGTTGTGGCTTTTGCTTCGCGGTGCACCGGCTTCGACCTCAGGCGCCTCGGCCCCCCGCAACTGGGTTCGTTGGGCCGGAGCACTGGGGTTGGTCGCCTACTGCGCGCTGCCCTACTCGATCTACGAACGCGACCGCGTGACGTACGGGCTCTTCATTCTCTACCAGCGTTTCGCGGTGTTTGCACCGCTGCTCGTGCTGCCCACCTTGAAAGCACCGTCCGGGCGCACAACGCGCCGGCTGCTCGCCGCCGCGGTCGCGGCCTGCCATATCGTCCTCGCGCTGCAATGGAACGCCGTCTTGACGAACGTGGCCAAAGAGGCCGCGCCGCTCGACGACGCCATCGCAACCATGGCGCCGGGCCGCGTGCTCAAGAGCCTCATCTACAAACCGTATCCGGCGGGCCTGCGCTTTGAGTCGTTCTTGCATGTCGCAAGCTATTATCAGGCACGCCGGCTCGGCGAGACGGATCAGAGCTTCGCCGTGCTCCTGCCGTCCCCGATTCACTATCGGGATCTGCGTCATCCCTACCTGTCACTTCAAGACGAACATTTGCGCCCCGAAGAATTCGACTTCGAACACGGTGGACCGCTCTATGATTTCATCCTGACATACGTCGCCCCGAGCACCCTCCCGGGGGCAACGACGCTCTTCACGCGCAATGGTTGGCGCATCGAAACTCTCGCGGCCTCATCTGCCCGCCACTAGCCTAGATGCGGCCCTCCCATTGCCGCGCAGTGTTTCGCTCCGCTACCCTTGACGGCATCTGCCTGTGAGGGGGTGTGCAGTTGCGAAACGTGTCCACGATCGCGCTCCTCGCCGTCGCGATGGTCGCAATCCTGGCAACGACGACGCGCTACCATCGCGTTCACCTGCACGAGCCCGGTGAGGCGGCGCGCCCGGTCGAAGTGCTGGCCGGCCAATACGTTGCCTCGACCGCCTGCAAGGCCTGCCATCCGATTGAGTATGCGACGTGGCACGCCTCCTATCACCACACGATGACTCAGAAGGCGGCTCCAGGCGCTGTGATCGGGCGCTTCGACGGCAGCGAGATCGCGACCGAGGGCTACATCTACAAAGTCGAGCACCAAGGAGATGACTACTGGGTCGAGATTCGGAGCGCGCTCGATCCGCCCGGCACCGCCGGCATCAAGCGTACGATCCTCATGACCACGGGTTCGCACCACCAACAGATCTACTGGGCGGACAGCGGCATCGGCCGGGCGTTGGAATTGTTGCCGCTCCTATGGAACGTGCAGGAGCAACGGTGGAGAACTCGCGACGCCTTGTTCCTGCGGCCACCCAAGACCGTCGACGCACTTTCGAATCCCGCCCCGGGCGAGTGGAGCAAGAACTGCAACCGTTGCCATTCGACTTTTCCGCGGCCACGCGTCACCGAGCCGTTCCTGAAGGTCGACACGCAGGTCGTGGAGTTCGGGATTGCGTGTGAAGAGTGCCATGGCCCGGGTGACCACCACGTGCAGGTCAACATGGATCCGATCCGGCGCTTCCGCGAATACACCAACAACAGCCCGGACTCGACCATCGTGCAGCCGATGCGTTTGTCGCATCGCAGGTCGTCCGAGGTGTGCGGCCAGTGCCACGCGGTGTCATTGCGCGGCCGGGCCGAAACCGCCCACTGGAACACTCAGGGCTTCAGCTTCGAGCCCGGCGGCGACCTGGAAGCCACCCAAACCCTCGTGCACAAAGGCGACGACACGCCGCTGCTGCGTTCCGCTGTGAAAGAGGTGCCATCCTTCGTCGATATGATGTTCTGGCCCGACGGTGTTGTCTGCGCCGCCGGGCGTGAATACAGCGGCATGCAGACGGCACCTTGTTTCGAACGCGGCACCATGTCTTGCATGTCGTGCCACCAAATGCACGAACGGCCGGGCGATGCGCGCCCACGGGCCGAATGGACCGAGGATCAGTTGAAGCCCGGCATGCGCGGCAACAACGCTTGCATCCAGTGCCATCCCAAGTTCAACGACGAGGCGCGTCTCACGGCCCACACACACCACAAGGCGGCCTCCTCCGGCAGCAACTGCTACAACTGCCATATGCCGTTCACGACTTGGGCGCTCTCCAAAGCGGTGCGCAACCATCACATCGACTCGCCGGTCGCGCAATCGAGCACATTGACGGAGCGGCCGAACGCTTGCAACCTCTGCCACCTCGACAAGACGCTCGAATGGACCGCCACATCCTTGTTCGACTGGTACAAAACACCGAAGCCGGAATTGACCGCGGCGGATCGGTCGATCGCGGCGGGCGTCCGTTGGGCCGTCTCCGGAGACGCACGCCAGCGGGTCTTCGTGGCGTGGTGCATGGGCTGGCCAGACGCTCAAGAAGCCAGCGGAACGGCGTGGATGGCGCCTTACTTCGCGCAACTGCTCGAGGATCCTTACGACCTGGTGCGTTTCGTTGCACAGCGTTCCCTGCGTACGGTGCCGGGCAGCGTGACGATCGGTTACGACTTCATGGACCCACCAGCGGCGCGGGCGCGCGCCACGGGACTGCTGCGGCAGTCGTGGCGGCGCGACGGTGCTCCGGCGGCGGCGCGCCACGCAGCGCTGCTCGTCGACGCCGAAGGCCGCTTGATGGACGCGGCCTTCTTGCAACTCCTCAACCAGCGGGAGAATCGTGATGTCATCCTCGGTGAGTGAGAGCCAGGACGCCGTGCAGCACTACCGGCACCGCCATCTGCGATTCGGTTGGTGGTCGATGTGGTGCTACTTGACACTCGGGATCGTGCTCGAGTCGATGCACGGCTTCAAGGTTGGCTGGTACTTGGGCGTCAACAACGAAACCCGCCGCCTCATGTGGACGCTGGCGCATGCGCACGGTGCGCTTTTGGGGCTGGTCCACATTGCGTTCGCCCTGACCCTGCCCGCACTTGCGCCGTCGTTCGCGCGCCGGCAGGCGGTCGTTTCCACATTGCTCATTGCTGCGAGCTTCTTGCTCCCGGGCGGGTTCTTCCTGGGCGGCATCGTCGTCTTCGGCGGCGATCCCAATCCGGCAGTGTTGTTAACGCCCGTGGGTGCGCTCTTCATGTTGATTGCGGTGTTTCTGACGGCGTCCAACATCGCGCCGCGCGGCGGACGGAACGGCAGCGGCGGTTCGAACGCCGGCGGCGATTAGCATCGGCCTCGGGCAAGCGCTTGTCAGGCCGCCAATCAGGGCTTCTCGAATGTCGCGCGCCCGTTCGGATAGTCGACGGTGACGCGGAAGTACTTGAGTGCGGAACCGCCCAATGCACCGTCGATTTTCTGATCCATCCACTGCGACATGTACTCGTGGAAGTTGCGGTCGGGGCGCATGGTGAACCACACGGGGCCCACCTCGTAGCCGGCAATCGTCACCCGTGGCACTTCGATCACCGGCATGTGCGTCAGCCGGTCGGCGGCCGGCACGACGTGCCAGTCGGGGTGGCGGCCGCGCCAGGCGTCGAACCTACTTTGGGTGATGAAGCTGGTGCCGCGCTCCGCCGCACCCGGGCTTCCCAGGGCGGCGAGTGCGGCCTGGGCGCTTTCCGCGAGCGCAACCGTGGCGCCGGAATCGAGCAACAAATCAAGTGCTTCGCCGTCGACATCGATTCGAATGCGGGGGAATTGGGTCGTGCGCCGGCCGGACCAACGGTGTTGGAAATGCAACGGTACCTGGTGTTCCGCGTGTTCCTTGGGCCCGTGCGCCAAAAGCGACAGCGCCTGTCCCGGGTAGTCGAAGACCCAAACGCGATTCGCAAACCAGTGGCGCCCGAGAAAACCGTCGCGGCCCTGCTGAATGCCGTTGTCGGGCGGCGTGATCACCAGGCGCGCGCCGCGCGGTTCCGGCGCGTGCGGTAGCGGAATCCATGCCGAGGGCGCGAATGCGGGGAGATCGACCAAGTGCAGGGTGTCGCCCTGCGAGATCGCCGGCGTCGGCTTCATTTGGAGCCGTGGCGCCGCCGATGCCCACAGCATGTTCAGGCCACCGCCTGTATCGGTGTAAAACTCGAGCGTATCACCGCGTTCGGTGACCGGGGCGACGGCAAAGCGGTCGGCGAGGTATCGCGTCGGCAGCGGCCGGACTTCCTGTCCGGCGGCGAAGTCGGCGCTGTCCGGCAACACACTTGAACGCGAACAACCGCATGTCGCGCCGAGTGCAAGAATGACCCACGCCCGTCTCGACATGGTTTCTCCTACGATGCCGGTTGGCTGCGCTGGCTATCGAGCATTTGCATTTGGTGTGCGTCGTAGCGCGTGCCGGCGGCCGCATCCGGCGGGACAGCCTTTTCGATGCGGCCGAGGTCGTCGGAGGTCAACACGACTTCGAGCGCGCCAAGCGCTTCCGACAGACGGTCACGCCGGCGTGCGCCGATGAGTGGGACGATGTCGTCGCCACGGCCCAGCACCCAGGCGATCGCAATCTGCGCGACCGTGGCGTGTTTGTCGTCCGCTACCGCCCGTAGTGCATCCACGAGCGCCAGATTGCGGTCCAGGTTGTCGCCCGTGAAGCGCGGCAGATAGTTGCGGAAGTCGCCCTTTACCAAGGCGCGTTCCTTCGACCAATGGCCGCTGAACAAACCGCGCGACAGCACGCCGTAGGCGGTGATGCCGACGCCGAGCGCCCGCGCTGCCGGCAGGATCGCCGCCTCGATGCCGCGCGAGATGAGCGAGTATTCGATCTGCAAATCCGCGATCGGATGCACGGCGTGGGCGCGCCGCAGCGTGTCGGCGCCGATTTCGGACAACCCGATCTGCCGGACGCGGCCGGCCTTGATGAGGTCGGCAATCGCGCCAACCGTATCTTCGATCGGCACGCCGGGATCGATCCGCGCCGGACGATAAATATCGACGTAGTCCGTACCGAGGCGGCGCAACGTGTAGGCGAGAAAGTTTTTGACTGCTGCGGGACGGCAGTCGGCGCCAAGCCACGCCCCGGACGCGTCACGCAGCGCGCCGAACTTCACGCTGATGAGGACACTTTCGCGCGCCCGGCCGCGCAGCGCGTCGCGCAGCAGCATCTCGTTGTGTCCCATGCCGTAGAAATCGCCGGTATCGACCAACGTGACCCCGGCATCGAGCGCTGCATGGATCGTCGCGATGCTTTCCGGCTCATCCGCGGGCCCGTACAGATCGGACATCCCCATACAGCCAAGGCCGAGGGTCGAGACCCGGAGACCGGTGGAGCCAAGGGATCGAGTGAGCATGACGTCCTCCTATGCAGCGGATCCGAACAGTGCTCCGACGCCCGAGGTAATTCCCATCGCCAGCGCTCCCCAGAACGTGACACGCAGTGCACCGACGATCGCCCGCGCGCCGCCGACGCGGGCTGCCAGGCCGCCGAGAACCGCGAGCAGGACCAGTGACGTTCCAACCACGAACGGGGCAACATGCGTTGGCGGCGCCAGCACCACGGTCAAGAGCGGGATGGCCGCGCCGGCGGCAAATGTACCGGCCGAGGCCAACGCCGCCTGTACCGGCCGCGCCGTCATCGTCTCGGAAATACCCAGTTCGTCGCGCGCGTGGGCGCCGAGTGCGTCATGCTCCATGAGTTGCACCGCGACCTGTTTCGCAAGTACTGCATCAAGGCCTCGACCCATGTAGATTGCCGCCAGTTCCCGGAGTTCGGCATCCCGGTCGGTATTGAGTTCGTGCCGCTCACGATCGATATCGGCGCGTTCCGTGTCCGCCTGGGAACTCACCGACACGTATTCACCGGCCGCCATCGACATCGCCCCGGCCACGAGGCCCGCGACGCCTGCAATCAGCACATCGCCGCGCGCCGCATGCGCGGCGACGACACCGAGCAACAGACTCGACGTCGACAAGATGCCATCGTTGGCGCCCAAGACGGCCGCTCGGAGCCAGCCGATGCGATCGGTGCGGTGGCGTTCTTTGCCGTGCATTGATTTCGACCTTGCCGTTTTGCGATGCTCGAGACCCGGGAGGGGTGCCGCCGGATCATGCACGTGGCCCGCGCCGAGCACAACACCCTGCATGGCCGAGAGGCGGCCACCGACTCGCGCGCCGTGGCGTCAGCCGCTCCTGACCTTCGAGACCCAATCCGGCGCGGAATCGGTGTTCTGCCGCAGAAGGACCTCGTCCGTCAATGCATCGATCGTCGGAAGTCGAGGAAGAAGAGCGCATGAAAGACGGTGTACCAGAACTGCTGCCAGAGAATGGTTCTCCAGGTGATTTCCACGCGCTCATCCCTTCCGATGAGATCCGGCGCCAGGCGACATTCGGCTAGACCGCCACCGCGAACAGTTTGATCGCCGGTTCATTTTCGTACAGATTGATCATTTGCTCATACTCAAAGCCGAGTTTCTCGAGCAAACGAATCGAGCGTTGATTCTCGGCGTTCGTGACCGCAACGACGCGGCGCAAGCCAAACAGGCGGCGCCCATCCGCCAGTGCCGCCATTGCAGACTCGACGGCATACCCATTCGACCAGTACTCGGGTAGAAATGCGTAGCCGAGGTCGACATCCTCCAGCGTGTCGCGCTTGATCAGGCCGCACATTCCGATCGGTACACCGGTCTCCTTCAATTCGACCTGGTTCAATCCGAACCCGAATCGCTGGTAGCTTGCCACCGGGCCGCTCAGGATATAGGCCCGGGCGTCGTCCAGTGTCCGGACGCCTTTATCGGTGATGTTCTCGATGAAGGACGGTTCGTTGAGAAGGCGCAGAATGAACTCGCCGTCGTCGACCGTGAAGTGACGCAGGCGCAGCCGTGCCGTTTCGACGACCATCACAAACTTCTCTCTCAGACGTTCGGCGCCTGTTCGAGCGCCTAGCGATCCCGCGCCACAACGACCCAAGCGGAGAACACCCGGTCCGTCTTCGGATCGGAGCCGAAACGCAGCACGTGGCTATCCGGATCTTCGACCTGCATCTCGTACGCCCACTGAGAGTTTGTCGGTTCCAACCGAATGGACGCACCCATCGCGGGAGGCGGACGCCACGCCGTCTACTCGAAGAGTCGCTTCACCGCCGACCATGTCGCGGCTTCGACTGCCGTCGGAGCCTGGACGTTGATCGTGCCTCCCATCGAACTGTGGAACTCACAGTTGTAGAAGAGTGTGTTGGGTGCCGCTTGTGGCACCACGAACGTGAGTGTGCCGCTCTGGATGCCATTGTTCGTGACGCCGGTACTGAACGTGCTTCCGGTCCCCGTGGTGCGCAGGGTCCGGATGAAAAAGGGGTGGCCGATCGCACTGACGCTAAAGGTGTAGGTCACGCCGCGCGTCAGAGTGAGGGTCGGATTCTGTGCGCCGCTGATGTTGTAGGCGGTAGAGTTTACGTTACTCACCGTAAAGTCTGCGGCGGCTGTAACGGCGGCATCGAAGAGCAAGAGCGCTGCGAATATAACGGCTGCGGCAAAGCGGGGGTGCATCGCGAAACCTCCAAGTCTGGGCGACGGCGAGATCGACCAGAAGATTCTACAACATCAAGCGAACCGGTCGCGCGCCCGTTCCTGGGCCTTGCGCCGCTCCTCGTCGCGATTCCGCGGCGGCGCCGCGGTCGTGAGCGAGTGGATCAGGCGATGCGCGACCGCCGTGACCTCATCGACAGCGCGATTGAATGCCGCTTCGTTGGCGCGCGACGGACGGGTGGAGCCGCTCAACTTCCGGACGAACTGCAGAGCCGACGCGTGAATTTCTTCCTCGGTCGCAGGCGGGGCAAAATTGGCGAGCGTCTTGATGTTTCGACACATGTGAATCCTCTTCACTTGAAAACGAGGTGAGCCACTTTGGTTTCGAGGTTCGAGTAGATCATCGCCAGCGCGGTCAGGTCGAACGCCGCGTGTGCGACCATCAGCATCCAGATCCGGCCCGTGACCGCCATGATGGTCCCGAAGACCAGCCCGACGATCGTCGCCTGCTCGGTCCCCGCGAGTCCTTGGTTGGAATAGTGCGAAAGCCCGAACCAGACGGCCGTCACGACCACAGTCAACGTCTTCCCAAGAGCACCGTGCCCGAAAAGTTTACCAAATCTTTCGAAGAGGTAGCCCCGGAATACGGTCTCTTCTCCAAAACCCGCGCCCACGACTATCATGTACACGGCTCCCGGGAGCGCGGCCCGGTTTCCCGCCAAGTAATGGTACGTTTGATTGACCGGCTCGGCACCCAAGAGCGGCATCACGATCGCCTTCATCGAGAATTTGAATGCGATGCCGAATACGATGCCGCCGGCGACGGTAAGGAGCCAACTGCGGGGCCGCACGTAGCCGATCTCACGCCACGGCGTGCGTGACAACCGGACCCACAAGAGCACCAGAAAGGCGCCAATAGGCCCGATCGGATAGTTGCCGATGAGAAGAATGACGAGAATCGCGACGATGCCGAGCGGTCCGAATCCGCGCAGACTCGCCGCGAAATCATCTTCCGGGTCGGTGCCGGCATTCTCGGCGTCGCGATTCATGCCAGGACCTACTTGATTCCGACCACCATCGAGTCCGGCCCGACAAGCGGCTCGACCCGGGTCGTGGAGAATCCTGCTTCCTTCATCCAAGCGGCACAGTCGGCACCGGTGTAGTCGAAGCCGCCCGGTGTTTCGATCAGCATGTTGAGGCTCATCAGGAGTCCAAAGGCGTTCTTCGACCGATCGTCGTCGATGATGGCCTCGTAGACGATCAACGCACCGCCGGCTGGTATGGCGTCGAATGCCTTTTGAATCAGCGCTTTTTTCGTCGGCAGATCCCAGTCATGCAAGATGTGTCCCATCAGCACGACGTCGACCTTCGGGAAGTCTTGCTTGAAGAAATCACCCGGCGCAAAGCGGAGCCGGTCTGCGACGCCAACCTTTGCAACGTACTCCTCGAACACCGGCGCCACTTCAGGCAAGTCGAAGCCGAAGCCGTGCAGATGCGGATTGGCTAGCGAGATCTGGGCCGCGAGATCTCCCTGCGCCGTGCCGACGTCTGCGAAAGTCCGGTAGTCCTTCCAGGGGAAGGTTCGGGCGATTTTCAGGTTGGCGCCATGGCTGATGCCGGTCATCGCGGCCAAAAATTCCTTCAGACGCGCCGGGTCGGCGTAAAGAGTTTCAAAGAGGCCTGGCCCGCCGCCCTTGACCTCATTCTGCGGCGCGCCGGTACGAAGCGCTTCGGTGAGATGGCCCCAGAATGGATACAGGCGATGGTTTGCCATCTCGAGTATTCCGCCCACATACGATGGTTTTTGCCGGTCGAGGAAGAGATCGGCCTCAGGGGTGTTCGAATAGCGATCGCCACTGCGTTTCAGGAAGCCGAGCGCGACTAAGGCGTCGAGAAAATCGCGCCCCGAGCGCGGGTGCAGGCCGAGGCGCGCCGTGAGGGAGTCGTAGGATTCCGGGCCGCGCGATAGCTCGGTGAACAGACCCATCTCGATCGCACTCAGGAGTGTCTTCGAGCCCCAGAAGGCCAGGCCCGCCTGCAGAATCTTGTCGGGATGCAGCTGCTCTTGCACTCGTTTCCCCACCCTTCCTCGATCAGCGAACGGACCTCACGCCGGGGACGACTGGCGGCCGCGTACGCCGGCCAAATAGGCGATGAACAGTACCACGATTTCGGCGACGGGTCCCTCCAGCGTGACCCCGAATGTCGAGTCCAGCGCCGCCTGTGGCGCGATTGCCGCATAGAGCATCGTGCACGTCAACGCGCCCGACAGAAGCACAATCCACTTGATCCTCACGACAACCCAATTCATGGCGCTCCCTTGTTCTACGATCCCGCGCTACACACGGAATTCAGAGACTGTTGAAAACGGCATCGATGACAATCGCGCTACCGATGACGACAACTGCTCCCAGGGCACCAACTGCGACGGCTGTGGTTGCCCACGGGTCGCGAGCAATAATTGCGCTGAGGCTATCCGCCGGTATCGACACCGAAGAGGCGTCCCATTCCGGCGGTGATTCGGCGGCCGACTCATGTCGCCGAGGATGGCGAGGAGGCGCGTCGCATGCCGTTTCCTTGCGATTGCCATCGTCGACTCGAGGCTCTGTTTCTTACTGAGCGAGTACGAAATCCGGGCCCGAGACCCTGGTCACGTGGCACCGGCAGGGCTGATCGACACCGACCACGAGGGTCACATCCACGGTTCGCGTTCCAGCCGTGGCCCGCACCCGCACGGCGTCACCGGCGGACAAAAGTTTGGACTTGTTCGAATCGTCGACGACATTGACCACGCCGGCGTGATTGCCGGACTGAGTCACGGCGAGAGTTTCTGTGGTTCGCAGCAATTCGACCACCACGTCCGTCACGGGTACCGGTGCCCTCGTAGAGGAGATCACCAAGAACTGCACCGAGCGAAAGTCCTCGGTACAGAGGCATTGTTCCGGGGCGTCCGGACCACAACCCAATACGAGCATCGCGACAGTGAGAATTGCAAGGCGTACACGGCTGAACATCGCTCGCACGCTCCCTGGCAGGCTGAACGGACAGCGGTCGATTCTATCACACCCGCCGATCGTCGCCAAAGCGACCTTGCACGAGCGCCGTGACGAGACCCACCCCAAGGAGAACGGCGAGCCAACACAGCGCCTCGAGCAAAGCCAGCGGCAACGGCTCGCGCATGACGTTCCAGGGCAGATAGAACTCGAACCACGGCGTCATCAATGCCCACGCGATGACTCCAAAGCTCAGTCCCTTACGCCAGCCGCGGCCCGGAAGCCTGGGACCGACCCAGGCGTAAATCACCGCGTAGATCATGCCGATGCAGAGAAGACCGAGAGGCAATGCTGCAGGCTGGTCCGCGACCCGGGGTAGCGGCGGCTCGGTGAATGCGGCGAGAAACTTGGCGCTCTGCCGCCGGGGGTCCGTAAGGATGCTTTGACACGGGCCGAAAAAAACGACGAGACCTGCCCACCACGCTGCAGCCGCGGCCAAGCCGCTCATGACAATACGAAGTGGTTTCATTTCTTGCGCGCCCCCTTGGTTCTCATCCATTCGCGCCATCCGGTTCGCGTCGCGTCAACGAACCCAGTAACGGCAGGGCCATCATACAGCCTGATCACTTTGCCGCGTTTCGACAAAAAACCGGGGCCCGCCGCGACGAGAACGATCATCCCCCAGACCGTAATGACCGCTCCAGCGGCGCTGACCACAAACGGCGACGACAGATCCGACGTGAACACTTACGTCCACCGCGGCATGAAAGAGCGCCACCACGAGAATGCTGCCGCGGCTTCCGTTGTAGAGCCACGTGAGCATGACAGCACCTGTCACCAGACTGAAGAACCAACCAGCGATACCTGCCCCATTCATTTGCGTGTAGCCGGGCCGATACAAGAAGAGTGGCGCGTGCCAGAGCGCCCATCCACATGTCAGCAGCAGCGATGACACCAAAGCGGAGTGCCTGGCTTGCAGTCGAGGCAGGGCGAACCCTCTCCAGCCAACCTCTTCGCCATAACCAAACGAAACGATGTTGTAGGCAAAGAATCCGAGGGCCGAAAACCGCGGGAACTCACCTGATCTTCCGAAGTGCGACCACGAGAGGCTCTCCCCACCGAGCAGCGATGCCCCAACGAGGGCAAGCGCGAGGAGAACAAACGGCGCAATGAGTCCGACAGCCACCCAACCGAGGCGTCGGCGCCACTGGACCATGCGCCGCAGAAGATCAGATGGCCCCGCCCGGCCGCACTCCGACGCGGACACGAGGAAGGCGGCTGTGATCGGGCCCAACGCTCCGAGTGCGTGCTGGAAATGCAGCGTCGGCACGCCGTTGACGCCGAACGAGCCAAATCGGCGCCCAGAGCAGCCATGAGATGCCGCATGCGAGTGCAAAGAAGGCCGCCAATGGGTGACGGCGCATCATGCCGGGATTTCCGGGAGGTACGTGCCGAAAGTCCAGGAGTGCCCCTCTAGGTCACGCACGTGATACTCGCGTGAACCAAAGTCGGTGTTCTTAGGCGGGGTCGCGATCTCGGCACCCGCCGATCGCGCCCGTTCGAAATGCGCGTCGAGGTCGTCGACGTAGACGTAGAGTGCTTGCGTCGCGGTTAGGGCCGCTTGCGGGCTCGCGATGCCCTCGCCGGGCCGGACGGATCCGAGCATGATGACGTTCGTACCGAGCTTCAACTGCGCATGCCGAACCATCGACCCTGACTCCGGCACCGAGAACAACTCAACGAACCCGAAAGTCGCGCAGAGCGAGCGTATCGCGCCGCGCGCGTCATTGTATCGGAGAATGGGGAAGATCGTCTGCATGACTCTCCTTGCGTACGCACGCGTGTCCAAGCCTGGAGTAGGCCCACACCGTAGCCGCCGCGCCGGCACGCGCGTCGCCCGGAGACTCGAGCGCCGTTCCTGCGCCGTCGATTCTGGGCGCCCTGCGCCGCTCAGGTACCGCCAGAAGAACCACAGATAGACGGCGGTAGCGTCTCGGCCGCCGGAGTCGCGACGGCCTCGGCAACGGGCAGTACCGCGAACCCCGCGGCTCCGGCAAGCGCAAACAACAAAACCAGGCGAAGAGGAGATTTTGGCATTGCGTGCCTCACGCTCGATTCTCCCAACGATTCGTTCTGCGGCTCGCGACGAGAAGCCAACAGCCGAAGCCAATCATCCACGCCGGCAGAAGGTAGTTGTTGGCAGCCGCCACCGCGTTCACGGCCGGCGTAACGTTGCGCCACATGCCGATCAGACCCAACACGCCGGTGGCAATTCCCCACCATCCAAGCCAACGCGGCGCCCGCCGATGCCGCAAGAGGCCGACCCCGGAGAGCACGAAGAATACGCTGAAGCTGAGCTCGCCGAGAAACTCGCCGACGAAGTTGCCGAGATAGCGGTTCAAGCCATCGAACGTCGCCGCCAAGACCATGCGCTCGCCTTCGCCAGCCGCAGTCCACACGCGTGCGAGTTCCCAGTGCACACTCGGCCAACGCATGAGCCCCAGCACCATGCTCACCGCGGCGACCAAGGCGAATAGCACCCCGACACGCATCGGACCTGCGGCACGCTCCCGCAGAGCCTCGAACGCGCCGATACCCGCGGGAAGAAAGACCAGTGGGAGAACGGCGTAGAGGGCCCACGCGGCTCGACCGGCCGCGCCGGTCGCCAGAAGGGCCGGGAGAACCTCGCTGGCGCTGCCGTCGAGGACTTCAGGATAGTTGAAACGGGCAGCGAGGTAAAAAAACACCCCGAGAAACGCCACCGCGCCCGCCACTAGAGCGATGCCACCCGCGAGAATCGTTCCGCTTGCTTCGCTACGGGTCCTAGCAGCTTCCTGCGCAGACAACGGCTCCTCCAGTCCTCTCTTGCGGCGCGCTGCTCCTATTTTCCCGCAGCAGCGGGCGCGAAGGCCACGAAATCACGGTCCTTGGTCACGACCACCGCGCCCGCGGCACGTGCCTGAAAAAAGATGTCGCGGTCTCTGGCTTGGAGCAACCCAAGATCCCTTACCGCGACGGCCTCGACGCCGAACTGCTGTGTCAGCCACTGCGCCATGACTGGCGACAGCTGCGCATCCAGCCAGACCTTCACGCCGCTAACGTCGGGTGATCAAGCCGTCGGCTCGCAAACAGTAAGCAAGCCGCAATGTCGGCGAGTTCCAGATCGGGAAGCTCGTCGATGACCTGCGTAGAACTCAGGCCGTTTGCGAGCAGGCTTAGAACATCCGCGACGCGAATCCGCATTCCTCGGATGCATGGCCGCCCGCCGCACCGCTCGGGATCCACTGTGATGCGGGTGCTGATCTCTGACATACGGCCTCCAGGGAACATCTCCCCAAGATCGTAGCACAGATGACTCCGCTGGCCTCGGCCCCCCCGACTCCTAACGACATAGCGTTCACGCGCGGGTGCTGAACGCAGCCGGCCCACGCTAGCGTGCAATACGGTGTTAGACCTTTGGGCGCTGACGTTCACCCCCGGCGGGCAACACGCCTACGTGTGGCGCTCTTGCGAGGACTCTTGCCGGCCGTCGCCTGCGCTGCACCGTTAGACTTGGATCGACTGACCAGCGGGAATCGGTCGGGGTGCTCGATCGACTCGATCGCGAGGTCAACATCGAGATCGGGCCAGTAGAGATGACCCGGTCCAGCGACTTGCACACTGAGCACGGCTGCCACGGACGCGTCGCGGAACCATGGAAAGCTCGTAAACGGCAGGAAGAACTCGCGGCCGGCCACCAGCACCCACAAACCATGCTCGGAGATGTGGGTAACCTCAGCCCGGGAAGTGTTCTTGCCACGCGGCTCGGATGTCATCCTCATGCTCCCGAATCAGCCGCAGCGCGGCCGACAAATTGCGTTGGCTCAGGCCGAAGTTCTGCGCCACGACGATCGCCGGCTCCATCTAGAACTTCGCTTCTCCCGTCGCGTGGTGAACGTGGACGTGCATTCTGGGCTCTTCCCGCGAAAAGAAGAAGAACCGAAAGCCGCCACGTCGAAACACCGTCGGGCTCATGCCACAAGGTTGCACTACTGACCGGTGGCTGGGAACGCGGTCTAACGTTTGAGTTCAGCCGCCGCCGAAGGCGGTCGGCTGGAACGAATGGTTAGCTGTGGATTCGGCGCAGCATGGCGATGCCGATCCATGCGAACCACAAAATCTGACTGATGCCAAAAACCATCGCTAGATCTTTGAGCATTGGAACAACGGTGAGGACGCCAGCCAAGCCGACAACGATGCCCAGGTAGCCAAGGCCCTTCGGAAACGCCGAGGATTGGAATGAGGCGGCGCTGATCAGGAGCACCCACACGCCCCCGACCAACTCGACTCCTCCTCCAAGCCCGTTCTGAATGGCGTCAATCACCACCCATGTGGATGTCGCTTGAGCGGCATCTCGGGCATGAATCGCCGCCACTGTCTCCAATCCAACGCTCGCAACCATGCCGCTGGCGATGACGAGCCCTGCCCAAATGAGACCAAATGGAGTTGCGATCTTCATCAAGTCGTGTGCCCTGTCTCTCAGTCGCTCGTGCAGCGCCACGGCGAGTATCACCAAAGCGATGCCAAAGGCCACGTATATGAATATGGTCCACGTGTGGAAAAGCGCCTTCCTCTCCAGTACGAAAGCCAGCTTTTGAGCGGAACCCCAACCCTCGGTATTGCCAGGGTTGAGCAGCGTCGCCATGACTCCAAAGCCGACGACATATGCCAAGGCCTCGAACAGTGCCGCAATGCCGCCGGCCTTTTGCAGATTGAACATTTAGTCCTCGCTCCCCATATTGCAAAAAAAGCTTTGGTCTATGAAAACTGGCTTGTCTTGCCACAGCTAACCTTGATGTGACAGAACGCTGAAGCAGAAAAGGCGACGCCTCGTGCTGAGGTGCCGCCTTTTCGCTTGAAAACGGGCCTTTCGGCGTGCTTTCTGGGAGGTGACAAAACCGAACCCACGCAAACCGAAAGGCCACTCCCAGTGAGACAAAGAAAAGCCACTCTGCGTGCCCGTGTCAACGGCAATCTCTCGCTCCGCTTCACGGCCAACGGCCTGAGCTCGTACAGCGGCCTTGAGCTTTTCCAGCGCTTCCTGCGCGGCATCGACTTCTCGGCGCGGCTGCGACGGCATCTCGGGGAGTGCATGCCGGCCGGTGACTTTTCGTCGGTCGCGCTCGTACGGTTGCTGATCGCTCTCGTTGTCATCGGCGGACGGCGCCTTCGCCACTTGCAATATCTGGCCGGCGATCCGATCGTGTTGCGCTTCGCCGAACTCGCGGTACTGCCGACCGAACGCAAGGACTGTCGGTCGCTGGCTCACACGTTGCTCCGCCTCGGTGCGATACGCACTCGTCGGCTTGACGGCCGAGATCGTGGCGGACGCCGTTCGGCCGCTTCACCTCAAGCGTCTGACGGTCGATATCGATGGCACCGTGTGCTCGACGGGACTCAAGGTGCAGGGAGCACGGCGCGGCTACAATCCGCATCGTCGCAAGGTACCGAGCTTCTATCCCATCACGGCGTTTCTCGCGCAGACGGGACACATCCTGCGGGTCAAGAATCGATCGGGCAACGTCCACGATGGCAAGGCGTCGATGGATTTCTTCCGGCTCGTCGTCGGGCAGATTCGTGCGACGCTGGGCAACGTCCCCCTCGAGTTTCGCTTGGATGGAGCCTTCTTTCGCAGGGATATTCTCACCTGGCTCGAATCGCGGGCCGAGTACGCCATCAAGGTCCCCTTTTGGCACTGGGTGGGACTGAAGGCGCTCGTTGAACAACGTCGTCGATGGACCTGGGTCGGACCGGATCTTCAAGCCTTCGGCGCCAAGGTCTGGCTCCAGCCCTGGAAGCGACACGAACGTGTCGTCATCTATCGCAAGAAGGTACGGCACAAGAGCCCCAAGAACTATCAACTCGATCTCTTCGACCCCAGCAACGGTCACTGGGAGTACTCGGCGATCGCGACCAACAAGACGATCGACATGCGCGCCCTCTGGCTCTTCATGGCGGGGCGCGGTGCGCATGAGAAGGCGCTCGCCGAACTCAAGACCGGCCTCGCCTTCGATTCGATTCCGTCCATGAACTACGCCGCCAACAGCGCTTGGCAGATCCTCGTCGTCCTCGCTCACAACCTCATCACGAACTTCCAGATCGCGACCCGTGCGACGAGAAGACGGCGGACGCCCAAGGCAACTGCGATCTTCGACCTGAAAAGCATCCGCACCCTACGCTACGAACTCTTCAACAGGGCCGGCATCCTGCAACGCCCGAATGGGCGCGCGACCCTCACGCTCTCCAAAAACCTTCCAACACGAAGGCTTTTCGAAACCATCGCTGACAAACTCGCCGCCGCGGCGTAGTATTTGTGACACATCAAGGCTAACGTTCGCCTTCACCCGCCGCCGACGAGCGAAGCGAGGAGGGAACCCAACAGCGCCAGCTGTTGGGCGGTCGGGTGCAACGATGAGATGGACTCCTCCCGCGAGTATCGTACGGCATCGAAGTGCCAGACTCGCAGAGGCTGCAAACCTGAAGGAGGAGTCCACCGTGGAAAAGAATACCACCCTGGCCGTCGACCTTGCCAAGTCCGTATACGAAGTCGCGGTGTCTCAGCACCCGGGCCGCGTGGCAGAGCGCCATCGGTTATCCCGGCCGGCGTTCGAGCGGTTTCTCGCGGAGCGGCCCGCTGCGACAGTCCTCATGGAAGCCTGCGGCTCAGCGCACCACTGGGGTCGCGTGGCCCGCGATTTGGGTCACGAACCCGTGCTCCTGCCGGCGCATGGCGTGAAGCCCTACGTGCTGCGCAACAAGACCGATCGGTCTGACAAGACCGGCAATACATGGCCTGTCGCAGTCGGGGGCATCGACACGCCCAGCGCCGCCGCAAGCGTTGGCGCAACGTCCTGCTGCACGGCCGGCATCGAATAGACTCCCGTTCTCACTGCAGGACCCGCGAACATCAGGGGAATCTCGACGTCATAGGCCCACGGGGAGCCGTGCATGTACGCCACGTCCGGGTCGGGCCGCGTGATGAAGTCGCCTTCACGCGGCACGATCAGGAGTTGCCCGGTTCGTCCGGGAAAGTACGCCCGAGCGAACATCTCCAGGAAGCGCTGTCGCGCCGCAGGGTCGGCGGCATCAGCCGGCTGCGTACGTGGGAATCGACGCGCGTCGCTCTCCAAGGTTCGCTCGGCCTGCTGGCCTGAAATCGTGCAAGCCATCGCGAGCATTGTCAGAGCGAAGAGGACGGCACCGCAGACGGTAAACCTCGAAGCGGTGGCGAAGGTACGCGGCGTTGTCATGGCGCCTCCATCAGCTCAAACCGGACGACGCAGGAACCCGATGCGACCAACGCGCAGAGCCTGCGTCCAGCTTGATTCCCAACCGCACGTCACGTCATCCTCCCGCCAGCACGGCCTAACGGATTGGCAATAACCTGCGGACGCCGCAGGCGACCGCCAGGTTCATTGCCTTGTTAGAATGCCTCACCCGTCAGGTCGAGAAGAACCCGACCTCCTTGGCCACGTTGCTCTACCAACTCGTGTGCGGTTGCGACTTTATCGAGAGGCAGAACACGCCCGACGGGATAGCCAGCCCAGCCATGGGCGAGCATCTCCGATAGGTCGGCAGCTGCTCTACGCTTCGCCTCTGCCGGGAAGTCGTCACTCCCAAGGAAGTAGAGCCGCGCGTTCTTGAAGACCAGGTTCCAGAACGGAATCTCGGGATTCGTTTTGTTCGTGGCGTAGCTTGCGATAGAGCCACCCAACTTCAAGACTTTCTCATCCACGGCCACGTTCGCCTGGAAGGCCACCTCGACGACATGGTCGACCCCGTCCGAGGCCAGGGCGAGCACACTCTCTACGATCTGCTCCGAGCCTAGCCCGTCCGTCCGGAGAACTTCGTCCGCGCCCGCGCCGCCAGCTATCGTCGAGTCCGCTTCGCTGCGGACCGTCGCTATGACCCAGGCACCCGCGTGCTTGGCGATCGCCACGGCCGCCATCCCGACCGCACCGGCCCCACCCTGGACGAGGACCACGCGACCTTTAAAGTCTCCGCCCACGTGAACAGCTCGATGAGCCGTGATGCCGGGGATGCCCAGACAAGCCCCCTGACCCCAGGAAGCATTCGATGGGAGTGGCGCCACTTGCTCCACCGGCACGACTACGAACTCAGCCGCCGTGCCGAATGGCCGATAACTCTGCGCGCCGAAACACCACACTCGCTCACCCACCAGCCCACTAGACACACCCTCGCCAACTGCGTCGATGCTTCCAGAGCCGTCACTGTGAGGGATGACTCTCGGGTATGGCATCCCAACACCAAAAGCGTCGCTGCGTTTCTTGACATCGCCCGGGTTGATGCCCGAGCACTGGACCGCGATCCGGACCTCACCCGGGCCGGGTACTGGATCCTCCATCGTGCCGACAACGAGAACGTTTCGGGCATCACCCTGGGATTCGTACCACGCTGCTTTCATGAGTCACTACCGCCATATAATCAGAGGCATTCTAACGACATAGCGTTCACGCGCGGGCGCTGAACGCCGAGGACTCATTCTACTAATGACCGCCCGCAGCGCCCGGCGCGTGCACTGTTGGGCGCACTTGACGTGCGATATAAGTATTTGTATAATGACCGCATGGCTGACAAGCCCCTGGTTTGGCTCGGCTCATCCCTCGACGCGCTCCGCGCTTTCCCAGATGATGCGCGCCAGGCGTCCGGATTTCAACTGCGGCGGGTCCAGCAGGGGCTGCGGCCGACCGACGGGAAACCGATGCCCGCCGTTGGGCCAGGAGTTGTCGAGATCCGGGTCCACACCCAAACCGAGCACCGTATTTTTTACGTGGCCAAGTTCGCAGAGGCGGTCTACGTACTCCACGCGTTCGAAAAGCGGACGCAAAAGACCCCAAAGGCGGAGATCGATGCCGCGAAGAGGCGCCTCGTGGAATTGATGCGAATGCGTGATACCTAGGGAGGCTCAGATGACGATGCGAGTTCGTAAATCCTCCGGCAACGTCTTTCGCGACCTCGGGTACTCACCCGAGGACGCCGATAATTTGAAGGTCCGGTCTGAGCTGATGATCAGCCTCACCCAGTTGATCGAGTCTCGGGGCCTCACACAAGCACAGGCCGCAAAACTTCTTGGGGTCAGCCAGCCCCGAATCAGCGATCTAATGCGCGGGAAGGTTCAACTCTTCAGCGTCGACGGCCTCATTGAAATGCTCGGACATGCTGGCGCCCAGGTGACTTTTGTCGTCAAGCATCGCAAACGAGTTGCCTAACGACATAGCGTTCACGCGCGTGCGCTGAACGCCTACGATTCATTCTACCGCTGACCAGCCACAGCGCCCAGCGCGTGCAACGCGCTGTTGGGCGCGGCTATTTCCGATCGGAAGCGGCGAGCTGGCGCTTTGCGTTTCCCCACGGCACACTGACAGTGTTGACGGTCTGTGGAGCTGGGATCGACGGCAAGTGAATCCAGGTTTGCCCTGTCAGGTACCAAACATCGCCCTGTCGTGACAAAAGATATGAGTCTTCAAACATGGCAATCTCAGAGGTCGGAACCGGCGCGACAAGGGGCTGCCCATCGGCGCCTCGATGCAGTCCCCAGTTCTGACCGCCCGGACAATCATTCCAACACAACGACCACACGGTTCCGTCTGATCGGATCGCAAGTGTGCGCCCTACTCCCGTGGAGAGCGCGACTACATGACCGGCGATGCCCACATCCGCCGCTGCCTCGATGGTGAAGAGCAGCAGAGGCAGAGCCACGAATATCGCCCCGAACTGACCAAGCAATTTTTGCGGCATTGTCACGAAACCGTACCTCCTCGCGTTCTGACCAGCTCGACAATCATTTGCTCCAGCTCAGCTCTAGCCTGGATTTCCACGGACCGGAATTCGCCTAACACGGGCCGGTTTTCGTCAGCCTGTGATGCGGAGCGCCCGTCCATTCCACCATGGCACGCTGACCGGTACATCGACAAGTCCTGAGGCCAAGACGATGGGCAGGTGGGCGCGGCGCTCGAGTTTGACGTGGACTTCGCGGTCCGTGATGTCGACGCGTGCGGGCATATCGACAAGGTCTCGAAAGATTTGTCGTGCTTGAGCGTCGGAGTAGCCGCGCATCCGGCGAGCCAGCAGTCGATACAGTCCGCTCGCGACCACGAGCAACGCCATGTCAAAGTCGACCTTGAGTCCGACGGCAGAGGACAGGGCATTCATGTGAAAGAATCGGACGGCGTCGGAGAGCGCGTTCTCGATGAGCATTCGTTGGGCGTAGCGGGTGATGAGC
>JANLSU010000047.1:0-77691 GCA_031362565.1 bacterium
AGTCTCGGACCGAGGGTGGGAGCAGCATGACCTGCTCGATGTTCCAGGGGCGGAAGGTTTTCGACATGCTGCATAAAAACCGCAATTCAGCCGGTCTGTCTACCCTGAAATCGGGGATTACTCGGACAGGCTCCTAGGCGCCGGAACATCGGAGGACATTCAGAAGCTGGAAGTTTTGACTCCAAATCTCCTTCGAGGCGTGGAGTTGCTTCAGGGTGGCACAGGCGGTCGCGGCGGTTCCTCGGGTGGCGGAAGCGGTTTGGTCGCGGGCGGAACCGGCGGGAATGGGGGCGGAGGCGGTGGCGTTGTCGCAGTCCTCGCTCGTGAAATCACCGGTTCGGGGACGATTCGCGCACGAGGCGGAGCGGGAGCGAGCGGCGCAAGCGGCGGGTCCGGATTCGGGGCAGGCGGAGGTGCTGGAGGAGGCGGTGGCGGTGTCATCTACATCGTATACGAAACCCTGGCGTCGCAAGTGACGACTGACGTCGGTGGTGGCTCTGCCGGTCAAGGTGGAGGTGCGAGCGCGGGCGCTCCGGGAAATACTCTCAAGTTTCCACTGAGCAATGCCCTTGTAGACGCGACGGATTGGGGTTGTATTCCGGATACGGGTAGCGACGCAACTTCGGCCATTCAGTATCTTTTCGACCATGTGCCCGATGGTAGTACGGTTTACTTTGCTCCCGGTGAGTACATACTCTCCGCCTCGGTAACCATCGGCCTGCGCCGTTTCAGCTTAGAAGCAACGGGTGTCACGTTCAATTTCGGGACGAGCCCTCTGGCGGATGGATTTGGCGTTCGTTGGGGATTTGCCTCGACGAATGCGTTCCAGCGTCTCTTTTTTCGCGGCCTTCGTGTCACGCGGACCCCGAGCGACGCGACACTCATGGGTCGCGAGTACGTCGGAATAGAGTTTCTCTCAATCGTCTCATGTGTCGTTGACTCCTGCGTTGTCGAGAATTTCAAGGAGGGTTTCAGGGTGCGAGGCGACAGATCGCCACCCCCGGCTCCACCGTTGTCTGGCGGCTCCGGAAATACTCTGAACGCTTACTTGAGCCTTGTTACGCGGAACTGCCGTTACGGGATTCACGTCGCGGCGAACATTGCGGAGCAGCCACTGGACCTTGGTTACGCCAACTCGAACAACTTCGTTGGCGGCGCCATGCTCCTGGACAGCGCGATCACTGACCCTCAAGTTGGTTGGGCAATCTGGGTCAGCCGGGAGGTGTCGACCGGAGGGACCGCGTTGAATCCGCCGAACAACAACTGCTTCTACGGCATCGACCTCAGTTCGCCATGGGGCATCAAGGTCAAGTGCTCCACCACTTTGAACTACTGGTTTAACTGTGTGTACAGCGACGGTGGCGCAATCGATTTCACGAACGACCAGTCGCCTGGAGACCCGTCGGCGAACGCCGTGGCGTGGGGCCCCTACCTCGACACGACGATGATGACCGAGAGCGTGGCAAACGGGCTCTTGGAAAACCAGAAGCTCGACAGCCAGCTCGTCAAGCTCGGGTCAGCGAAAATCCTGAGCGCTCAGGCCAAGAACGGACTGAGTGTTGCGCGAATGACTGGATCGGGCGCTATCCCTGGCGATGCGATCTACTATGGAGCCACCGGCAATGTCACCTTGCCGGATGTGTCCGATGTCGCGAATCGACTCCTGATCGTCCAGAATACGAGCGCCAGTTCGGTAACCGTGACCGCGGCAACAGGCGATCAGATCGACCAGTACGGCACCCAAAAAACCTTGGCCCCAAACTCGGTTCTGTGGTTGTACAGCGGCGGCTCCAGCACTTGGCTCGAGGTATAGGCTCGAAGGTGCGCGCATTGCACCGCGGTATTCATCCATGTCACGGGTCGTCCGCTCTTGGAGGTTGAACAATGCCGTCTCCGCTCGTCTCGACAGATCTATTTGGTAATGGATCCGACGGGGACAAGTCGTTGACCGCCGATTTTTCGCTGCCGAGTGACATGTATTACCACGACGTCACAATTCCGACGGGACGAGTCTTGAGCACGAACGGCTACAAACTCTTCGTCACAGGTCGGCTCGAGGTGTTCGGAACGATTCGAAACAACGGCAGCGACGGTCAATTGGGAGGAAGCGGCGGTGTCGGCGCCACGGCGCACACGGTCGGCGGCAGCACTGCGGGTACCCAAGGCGCGGCGGCGACCGAAGGGCGAGGGACGGTCGCGACGTCGCCGGTTGCCGCGCAAGGGGCCGGTGGAAATGGTGGTGGCGGTGGTCCCGGTGGTTGGGCGGAAAACCGGGGCGGCGCGGCAGGCGCTGGAACAAACACGGCGATTCGAAAAATGGAAACGCGAGTCCCCAACATTCTTTCTGGGGTCACGCTGGTGCAAGGCGGCACTGGCGGTCGTGGTGGGTCATCGGGCGGCGGGCAAGTAGGGGCTTTGAGCGGTGGCGGTGGCGGCGGCGGCAGTGGCGGTGGTGTCGTCGCGATCTTTGCGCGCGAGATTGTTGTCAAAACCGGCGGTGCGATTCAGTGCCGCGGCGGTCGAGGCGGGGACGGCACGAGTCGCTTGGACCCCAATCTAAACGTCGGTGGTGGTGGCGGTGGAGGTGGAGGCGGCGGTGGCGCAGTCTATCTCGTGTACGAATCGCTCACAATCGAGGCGAACGCGCAGGTGGACGCAACGGGTGGGGCCGCGGGTGCAGGGGGCGCAGTCACCGGGCAGGGGCTTCCAGGAGGCGCGGGGACAGTGGGCGCGGAGGGTACCGTTCTCAAGTTCCCGCAACCCAACGCATTTCTGAGCGCGCGGAATTGGGGCGTCGTGCCTGGGTCGGACGCAACGGATGCGCTTCAGGCGTTGGTCGCGTCTGCTCCAACGTACAGCACCATTTTCATCGAGCCCGGAACCTATCCGATGCATGCGCCATTGGTGATCGACCGGCCTCTCAACATTCACGCGATCGGCGTTACCCTCGATTTTGGCAACACGGATCTCGGGAGCTCCCCTGCTGTTCAATGGGGCTCGTCGGCAACACCGAAGTACGTGCGCTTGACGCTGCGTGGCCTTTGGATCAAACGTACCGCCGCTGACAACACGACCCTCTCACGCCTCTATATCGGCTTTCAATTCACGGGCCTGTCGTCGTGCCAAGTGGAAGCGTGCCAGTCCGAAAATTTTGGAACCGGATATCGGTTTGACGCAACACCGACCGTTCCGAACTCCGCGAATACCTATGTGGGGCTGGTCAATCGGAATTGCAAAGTGGGGTTGCAGCTTACGGCGAGAGTCGATGCAAACACGTTTGTTGGAGGAAGGAATCTCCTCGCGCTGACCGATCCGCAGAATGCGAACGCACTGCGGCTCGAATCGGATGAAATGGGTACCGCCCCGTTCAACAATCTCTTCCTTGGCATGGATATCGAGAATCCATGGGGCAGGAAGATCTATTGCGAAGGACAGAACAACCACTGGCTCGCGTGTCGCTACGAGATTCCCATTGGCTCGCAGGTGATTGAATTTACAGGGAATGCGGCCGGCAATGTTCTGGCGTGGGGATACGACCTCTCGCAACTCTCTCCGAACCTGGCGAGTTCGAGCGGCGCCGCCAACCAGCAGCTGGATGCAAGCAAGGCGGATTTCGGGAGCGCAGCGATCTCGCCAACACTGCTGCGAGACGGGGTTCGCCTCACGCGGACGGCCGTGACGGTGCAGAACGTCACGCTGGGAGGGACCGAAGTGTATGTTGGCTTGACATCAACGGGCACACCACACAATGTGACGCTTCCAGCAAGTACGAAGCCAGGACGTCTTCTTTTCATCAAGTGCGAAGGCAACGTGACTGCGACCATCACGGCGCCCAGCGGTGGCAGCATCGACGGTGTGGCGGCGATTTCGCTTGGCGCTTGGGGAAGGGCACGGCTGATGGCAATTAGCTCGGCGAACTGGGTGACCACTTGAGCAGCACACCGTCGGAGCCGGCGAGGTTTTTTTACGAATGGTGCACGCGTTGTTGTCGCAACCGCGGAAGTAGCTGAGGGTTCGTTTGGGAGCGAGGTAGTCGATGCCCACACTGATTTCTTCGACGCTTTTCGGAAGTGCCTCAGACGGCAGTCCGGCACTGACATCCGATCTTGCGTTGTCGCGGGACATGTACTACGAGGACCTGATCGTGCCGACGGGGCGCACGATCAGCACGAACGGCTACAAACTATTTGTCCGCGGCACGCTGGATGTATGGGGCACCATCAAGAACAACGGTGGGGATGGACAGCTCGGTGTCGGAGCGACCGGTGGCGCGGCGGGAACACGCGCCGCGGGTTCGGTTGGTGGCGGCACGTCAGGCAGCCCCGGAGCCCTTGGGATTGTAGGTGCTGGAAGCGAAGGCATCGCGCCGGTCAGTGCGACCGGAATTGGCGGCGATGGTGGGTCCGGGGGCAAGGGCGGCGATGGGCGGTCGTCAGGCGCGTCTCAGGGACCCAACACGACGACGACGACGCGCAAAGTAGAGGTCGAGACACCGCACCTCATTCACGGTCTTGATTTGGTTCAAGGTGGCACGGGCGGAAGCGGTGGATCATCCGGCGGTGGCGACTCTGTGACGTCGTCTCCCGGCTGTGGAGGAGGCGGTGGCGGGGCAGGAGGTGGCGTCGTAGGGGTGTTCGCGCGCGTCATCTTGTTGGAGACGGGCGGGTCGATTCAAGCACGTGGCGGAAAGGGCGGTGATGGGGCGGGCAGTGCGGCCTCGGGCGTCAAGGTTGGTGGCGGCGGTGGAGGCGGCGGCGGCGGCGGCGGGGCGATCTATGTGGTTTACGAAGCGCTCACGATGGCTGCGGAAGGACAACTCGATGTGGGCAGCGGCTCCCCTGGTGCCGGCGGGATCGTGACTGGGACGGGGCAAGTTGGATCGGTTGGGACTGCGGGAGTCGAAGGCACAGTCATCAGGCTTCCCCAAAGTCGTGCCACGGTAAGCGCCCTCGAGTGGGGTTGCGTGCCGCACACGGGCGCCGTCATGACGGACAATCTACGACACTTGTTCGCATCGGTGCCCCAGCACACGACGATCTACTTCGAGCCTGGTGAGTACATCGTCGACGCCACGATCACGATTCACGGAGCGGTGAGTGTGATTGCGAAGGGCGTGACCTTCAACTTTGGCAACGCGAATCTCTCCGAGCCGGGATCTCTTGGCTGCGCCGTGATGTGGAACCCTCAGAATCCTGAGAATCTCCCTCAGCCGCTACTCCTAAGCGGAATTTCGATCATTCGTGACGCGAATAGTGACACTCTTGCTACTGGGCGTCTTTTCGTTGGCCTCGCGTTGGTCGCACTGAGTTCGTGCGTTTTGGAGGATTGCTCTGTCTCGAACTTCGCAGTGGGGTTCTCGCTGGAAGACAACCAGTTCCAGCCGGTCTTTCCAGGGAATTCTCGAAACGTGTACCGGAACCTGCGCACTCTCAACTGTGCGGTAGGAATTCGGGCTCAGACGTCATTGCCGGGAGACGTGATCGCAAACAACATCTTTATCAGCGGGCAGATGAAGCTCGACGGAAATGTCTCCGACCCCAACTTCGGTATCGCAATCTTGATCACCAGCGATGTCCAGCCGAATGCACCCCACGGGAACGTCTTTTATGGAATGGATCTGAGTTCGCCGTGGGGCACCAAGATTGTCTGCGCGGGGCCATCGAACGCGTGGCTGTTCTGCAACTACAAGGATCTGCCGGGTGGCGGCCAACCTGCGATCCAGTTCTCTTCAACAACGGGTACCGGCAACACCGTGGCGTGGGGGTACTTCCTCGGAGCTCAGACAATGGCAGAATCGGGACTTCCGGCGGGTGCCGTACGCAACCAGAAGATCGACGACACGCTGGCGCATTTTGGCTCGGCATCGATCTCCAGGGCTTTCTTCGATAAAGGCCTCTTTCTAGAACGGCGATCCGGCACGGCCCCAGTAACCCTACTGTCCGACACGATCTATTTCGGCGTGACCAACAGCAGCGGCGCCGTGACGCTGCCAACCGCGGCAAGCGCTGGTGACGGGCGTTTGTTGATTGTCAAGGCGGAGTCCAACACTACGGGATCTCGCTCGATCGCCGCCCAAGCAGGCGATTCGATCCAGGGAGTGACGACGGGAATTAACGCTGCGTGGGGTCTTGTGCGTCTCGTTAGCGACGGCGTGACAACATGGCGTGTGGCGTGACGATGTACCGGAAGGGTGAGCGCGGCCGGTGTCGCTAGCCGCGGCCGCTGCCCTGCAGGAATCACGCGATTTCTTGCGCTCCGGCCTTCTTCTGGCTGGCGCAATTCGACGAGCCCGGCGTCGCTGACTTTTTCGAGGCCATCCTGGTCGGGAAATGACGCGGCTTCAGCGCGGCTTCGATGCCCTTGCAGCCCGCCGCCGCTGCACGAGGCGGCGATATGCGATTCCACCCGCGATCGTCGCCAGCATCAGCGTGGCGCTTCCGAGCAGTTCGAACCAACGCGGCTGCGAGCTGGGCCGCGACAAGACCACCGCGGTATCGAGCACGAGGAAGAGCAGCACCGCCGCGGCGTGCCGAACGGGCGCTCGCCCCGCGACCCAGGCAGCCATCGCGCCGCCGGCGAGACCGGACGAGACCGCGACCAGCGTTGCCAGGATGTGAGTTCGAAGCGGCGCATCGAGTCGAACGATCGTGCCGAGCGGCTTGAATCCGACGCTTGTGCCAAAGAAGATCACGGCATATCCACAGACGGCCGCGGCGATGCTTCGCAGGAGCGCGATGAGTCTTTGCATTGCAACCTCCGGCCACCAGCATCGCGGATCGCGGCCGTTGGAAATAGGACGAGCGAAGCGTCGAGTGGGACGAACCGATCCGGGAGGTTTCAAGCCGAACGGCGAAACGCTCCCGGAGACACGCCGAAGCGCTGCCGGAAGACTCGGCCCAGGTGAGACTCGTCGTAGAAGCCGGCCCGAATGGCGATCGCCGCGATCGAATCGTGCGTCTGCAGCAATTCACGCCGTGCTTGATCGATGCGCAGATCCAGAATGTACTGTCCGACCGACCGGCCGAGGAAGCGGCGGAAGGCGCTCGCCAGCGTAACCGGGTGGACCTGGGCGGCGCGCGCGACTTCCGAGACCGCAAGACTCTGCGTGTACGAGGCTCGCACGAACTCGAGAGCCCGCTCGAGCCACGGCGGCCGTTGCTGTTTGCCCAGGTCTGCGTAGCGGCCGGCACGTGCAGTGAGAAGCAGCAGCAGGGCTTCCAACGCGAGCCGCGAGAATTCGTCGCGTTGGCTGAGCTCGCGCGCGATCTCGCCATGAATCTCGGCGAACACGCCGGGCGCGAAGTAGGTCGACCGTGGGGCGCCATGGCCCTGCCCGCCGGCACGGCCGGGATCCAGATCCACCAACAACGCATGAACCTCGTCACCGCCGACGGTGTTCGCATGCGGATCGCCGGCCGGCCGCCAAAGGACGCTGCCCGCGACCAGCGGCACCGTGCGGTCCGGCGTCGACTCCTCGTAGCGGCCTTCCAAGACGACGCAAAGTTGGTCGCATTCATGGGCGTGCGGTGCGAGAGTCAGGCGCGGCGGCAACGTCACGGACGAAACCGTCCAACCATCCTTCGAGAGGACGGTGTCGCAGCGGCCAAACGCGCGCGGTGCGCATGCCGCCTGCGGCGGATGGTGCCGGTGCATGCAGCCTCCCTAGGGGAGCCGGGTCGACGCGATGACGAGATTCGTCGATACAAGTGGTTCGAAGGGCGTGTTCGACATCGTCCCGAACAGTTCGACGTTTCCGAGGCCGTGCGCTGCCAACGCCGGCAGGAGTTCGGTCCGCGTCCAGGCGCGGAGTTCGGCGCGGCGCGTCCGCACGACTTGGACGGGGTCCTCGCGGTCGGAGTGAACCTGCAGCGTCGTTGGCATGAAGATGACCCGGCCGTTGTCGCGCAGCTCGAGCAGGCGCAGAAAGACGATCTCGCCGTCCGGCGCGGGCCGGAAGTTGACCGGCAAGTACCGCTCGTTCTTCGCGTACAGGCGTTCGTAATTGAGAATCTGGAACAAGAAACGGCCGCCGGGTAACAGGAGCCGCGCCACAGCACCGATGGCGCGATGCAGATCCGCTTCCGAATCCAAGAACGAGAGTGTGTTGCCCAAGCAAATGGTGGCGCCGAACTTCGCGTTCAGAAGGCGATCGGCATCCCGCAGATCGCCGTGCACGAAGCGCAATCCCGCCGGCAACGGCTCGTCGAACGCCGATTCCAGCATCGATTCCGAAGTGTCGAGTCCCGTGGCGCGGTAGCCCTGGGCCGCGAAGTGCCGCGAATGTTCGCCGGTGCCACAACCGAGGTCCGCGATGGAGCGCTCGGGGATCGCCGCGAACACCTGGTCGAAGAACGGCGCTTCGCGCTCGATCCGCGGTCCCCAGGCGATCACGCTCCGGTATTCGGACCGCGCGAACGGATCCTTGGATTCGGCTGTCATGGCCGAGACTCGAAACCGGTGTATTTGCTGTGTTTCAGCTCGCGCTCCTTTGGGTCGCCTGACACGGATGGAACACCCAAAGCGGGTCACTGCGCAACGCCACCCCCCGCGTGCCGGCGACACCATCCGTTGTGACGGTGACAACGGCGATTCGTCACCCATGGTCGCCGGCGCGCCACAAGTTGGCGAGTTGGCGGCGATTCGTCGATCTCTGCGGAACGGCACGGAGGATGCTCGGTGGCGCGACGAGGCTCAAAAATCGGAAGGAGGCGCTGTGGACTTCGAGTTCTCGCGTCCCGGGATGCACCGGCTGGGCGCGGCAATGACGACTCTCGCTCTATTTTCAGGCTGTGCCGAGCCCGCGCGCACCCTGCGCCTCGAACCGCTCGATCCAGCCGTTCGATGGGTGAGTGGCCAACCTTGGGTCCAGTCCGAGAAGGAAGGCGTTCTGGTTCGCCTCGGTTACCGCGACACGGCGCCGGGCCCAGTGGTCTTCGATCTCGAGATCATGAACGCCAGTGCAACCGATCTGATGTTTCGCCCCGAGGCGAGCTTGCTTCTCGAGGATCGACTCGGAGCCAAACCCGTGGGCGCGATCGATCCGGAGGCGACATTGCTCGCACTCGACGAGCACCGGGCCGAGGTCGAGGCGCTCGAGGCAGACAGCGCCGGATTGAATGCAGTCGCAGGGCTCTTCGATTTGGCGGCGGCATTCGTGAATGCGAATGAACCGCGGACGGCGGCAGAGGCGACACGCGATCAGATCGCGGCGCAGCAGGCGGAGGCGAATCAACGGGAGCGCGACCAAGCGCACGAACGCACGCTGCAAGACATCGACGCGCGACGGCGCGAAACCGCCACGACGTCGATGCGCCGCACGACGCTCGCCGCCGGGCAGTCGGCGCGCGGCGCGCTACGGTTCCCGGCGCCGGTTGGCGATGGGCCGTTCACAGTGCTCGTGAACGCAGGGTCGCAGCAGTTCCGGTTCCGTTTCCAACCGCGGTGGCAGGGCGGCCGGAAGCCGGCCCCGCGAGGATGGCCGCGGGCGGCCGAGACGGGAACGACTCGGCCTTGAGCACTGCGTCTTGTGCCGGCAACCCGAGAGGACGAGTCAGAGTCAAGGCAGGTCGGTCGTGGTCGGATTCCAGCCGAGCTGGAGGACTTCGAAGTCGTCGGCGAGGAGGCTGCCGAACGCCGGGTTCAAGACATCGTTGTCCCAGAGAGCGTCCATCGTTCCGCTGATGTACATGTCGCTGCCGTTGTCGGCCAGGATGATCCCGTACGTCTGCATGGCTCGGAAGATCTTCTGCACCTGTGGCGGATAGCCCGTCAAGTTCTTGCTCGCCCGAAGACGCAGGCGCGTGCCCATGGGCGGTGCGGCGGGATTGGAGCCCGCGGTATGCGACGCCGGCCAGACGTGGCCGTTCGTGTCGCGGGTCGTGAACCGGAACGCGTGGTGAATCTCATTCGGGCCCGCGACCTCGTCATAGCGTACGAGCCCCGGGAAGATCGCCAGCCCGGCGGCGTCCGCCGAAGTCCAGCCCTCCGGCCGGCGCGCATTCGAAGCCAGATCGAAAACGGCGCCCGATCCAGCGTCCCAGCGCGACAGGCCGCTGTTCCAACGCGTCGCATAGAGCTCGAAGAGCCAGCGGTGATCGCGGTCGATGATCAAGAGATGCCGGTCACCGCTCGGACCGCCGCCGGGAATGCCTCCTTCGATGTAGTTCGGCAGCGTTCGCGCCTCGGTGGGAATCGGATAGCCCGCGGGCTGCCCGGGTGCACCGACATCGCTCTGGCTCGGGTACGACACGAACGTCACGTTCAGGGGTGTTTGTGAACCTGCAACGCTGACGTAGGGGATGCCATAGGGCGGCGGGCCGAAGTCGGGATGCAGGGCGCGCGTCGCGGTGGGATTTGCAACCGAACGGCCGCTGATCCAGTCGATGAATTCCTGCGAACGCGGATCCAGCGGCGCTTGGCGAACGTCCAGGTTCCACCAATTGCTCGTTGGGAAGACTTGCAGCGCTGTCAGATTCTCGTTCAGCACCACACCGGCATCGGCCGGTGCGGTGGGCGAATTAGTGCGGCGTTCGGCAGCCGGATCGTTGGCGTTGCAGCCGGCGCACAAGAGGCCAAACTGCAAGATGGCGGCCGCCCTTCGAGGTACGAGTATCACGAACCCTCCCTCTCGCGCCCGCCGATCGTGACTGCAGCGCCTTGGTTGCAACAGTTGTTCCCGCCGGCACTCTACGGCTCCGAAGATGAACGGAAGCAGTGGACGCCGATGACAGCTCCGTCACGGGCGACAATCCGGCTTGCCTCAAATCGGCCAACGGCTCGAATGAGTTCGCTTGAATGCGGTGTGGCGGCCAGGCGCTGGTTCGTAGATGCTGGGCCGGCAATCAGTTCGCGTGCACGCTGGCCGGGCACGCGTCTTGAGATGCGAAGCGGGCAGCAGCGCGCCGGCAACACCCCCAGGAGGACTCGGAATGCACGTCAGCACTCGACGCATCGTGAACGTCGTTCTCATAGCGCTTGCGGCGGTACTCTTGGTCGGACCGGGCGCGGTCGTCACGGTGCGCGCGCAAGCGCCGCAAGAAACGCCCGCCACGGCACTTCTCGGGCGCTTGTTCGACGCCGTGAACTCCAAGGATGCAGCCAAGATGACGGCGTTCGCGGCGGCTGATTGCTCTCAGGACGTTCCCGCCGATCAGCGTGCGTTGCGATTGGGGCGGCTGGCCGAAAACGGCGCGCCGTTCAAGGTGATCCGCGTCACGGGCAGTACCGCGGAGGCGCTCACGGGGCTCATGGAGGACGGCCACGGTGAACAGTTCACGTTCATCATGAATCTGACCGGGAGCGCCGACGCGCCGCGCATGGCGTCGATGCGCCTGGGGCCTCCGGAAGATGCGGACGCGAAGCCGCCCCGCGATTACACCGGCTGGACCGACCTGCACACGCTCGCAGCCGCCATTCGCGCCGATACCGAGAGTCCGGCCATCGGCATCGCATTGATCCGCGATGGTAAGACCGAGGTCGTGACCGACGGTGTCCGCGAACTCGGCAAACCGGAAACCGTCGGGCGCGACGAACCGTGGAGCATCGGTTCCATCGGCAAGCCCATTTGCAGCACGATCATCGGCAAACTGATCGAGATGGGGAAGCTGCAGTTCGAGACGACGCTCGCGCAAGCCTTGCCCGGCATCCCGATGCAGGCCGGATATCAAACTGTGACGCTCGAGCAGGTGATGCATCACCGCGGCGGCATTCCCGAGGATCCGGGCATGCGCAAGCCGCAAGTCGAGGCGATCGTCGGCAGCGAGACCGATCCGGTGAAGATGCGCGACCGGTACGGGCGCGATATTCTGTCGCGCGACCCGATCGCCAAGCCCGGTGAGCGGTTTGCGTACTCGAACGCCGGATACGCGCTCTTGGCCCACATCATCGAGCTGCAACTGGGGAAGCCGTACGAGCAAGCCGTCCGTGACCTCGTCTTCAAACCGCTCGGCCTGCAACACAGCTATATCGCGGCGTCGACCTATCCGAAGGATTTTCCGGCGGGGCACATGCCGGGCCCAAAGGGACTCGAGCCGGTGAATTTCCGTGGCCCGCTCGAAGTGTTGTTCGCGGGCGCCGGTGGCGGCCTCTACATGTCGGTGGGGGATCTGGCGACGTTCGGCGCGGCCCACCTCACCGGGTTGCAGGGCAGGGACGGTTATCTGAAGGCCGCAACCGTGGCCCGTTTGCATCAATCCGAACCCGAAGGCGGTCCCGCCGGCCATCGGTACGCGTGCGGTTGGGGGATCGAGAACACCCCGGGCCTCGAACCGTGGCATGGGCACAACGGCTCGAACGGCACGTTTCGCGCCGAACTCGCAGTGTTCCCGCAGGCCAACATGGTCGCGGTGGCAATCGTCAATCGCGGCGGTGAGTCCGATCCTTCGCCGTCACTACAAGCCGTGACTGCGATCGCCAAGCGCTTCGCGCGCCGCGACTAGCGCCACCGGCACTATCCGGTGCCGTGATCAGCGCGGCGTGCGATACAACGATTTCACCTTCGACCACGATCTGGAATCGACTGCCAGCAGCCGGTCGGTCGTGAACGACCAGACCGGACTCGTGGCACTTGCACAGCCCTCGATGACGACGCGCCAGTAGTAGGTCGTTTCGGGCTGCAGCCCGGGCGGATCGAATGGGACCTCGGCTCTTGGTCTTGCGATCAGCGGCGGGTTCGTTTCGGTCCCGAAATAGATGCTGATGTCATCGACTCCGTCGCACCCGCAGCTCCCGCCGCCGCTCCGGCTCCAACTCAGAGGCGTGCCGAGCGGTACGGCGTTCGCCCGGTCGGCAGGTTGCGGACTCACAATTCGGAGGGTCGACGGTTGGAGGACCCGGCGCGCGCAATGGAAAGCCGCGTCGCAGCCGCGAATGTTGGGGCAGTCGGTGCCGGGTGGGGTCGGCTGCGGATGCGCGACGACCTGAAGTTCAAACGGGCCAACGGGACCGAATGCGAGCAGGATCGCCCGATACAGCACGACCTCGGTTCCGGACCAACAGTCCAAGAGCGCGATACGGGCCCCACCCGGACCGAACGGTGTGCCCTCGGTCGAAAACGCCGCGGAACTTGCTGCGACATTGAGAACGAAGACATTGGCGGGCACCCCCACAATCGCGAACTCGGCGCCTTGAACGCCGGGCTCGCCGAGTGGAGCAAACGCCGTGATGTCGATGTCGACGACGCCCCCCGGGATCGTCATCGTGCCGTCGCACCGGATCCCCGGGGAGTGGATCCCAATGGAGGGTGTGGCCTGGGCCAGGCCGGCGAACGCTAGAGACGAGCCAAGGGCAATTGCGACAATTCGCATCGCGTGCCTCCCCGCCGGGTTTTGTCGTGAACGGGATGATGCGCTCTTCCGCCGCGTGCCGCCAGGTGTTCTCAGCGGATGCATCGCTAGGGCGGCGTGAGAGGAGCCGCGGGGGCGCTGACGAACCCGCCCTCGAGTCTCCGGGCGCGGACAACGAAGCGCTGTGGCGCCGGTCCTACATAATAAAAGGGATAGCACGTCACCAGCGTCAGTAGCGCCGAGTCCGATGGGGCGAGGACAGCCATGGACTCCGGCGTCACGACTCGTTTCCAATCCACCACGTAGTGGTACTGGTGCTTGGGTGTCGTGATGACGATGGTGTCCGCAACGGCGATGAGACGCAGATTGCGAAAGTACGTGTCGCGATGGCCGGCCAGACCGACATTACCGGCCCCGCCGAGGCGTGCCGTCCCCCGAATGAAACCCACGCCGCGCTGCAGGCTCTTATGGTCATCGCCGGCCGCGATCATCGACGTGATGCCGATGCGTGGGATGTCGATGCGCGCCAGGCCGGAATCAGGCTCGCCAATACCCGCGCCCCGGACCACAACGCTAATCGTGTCCGGCGTCTCGGGACTGCGAGCAATGATCAAAGCCTGCGCAGCGTGGGTCTGATACGCCGCCGCGTCCCATCGCTCTTGCCCCAAGAAGACAAGACCGAGAACGCCCGTGACAATCAACAGCGCCGCCGCAATACGAATCACGTGTCGATTCTCCGTTTATGGCCCGAGAGGCCGCGGCGCGGTCCGCAGCGGCACCTCGCGGATGTGTTCCGCGTCGCGATCGCCTTCGCCCTCGCGCGGTTCGCCTTCGCGGCGTTTCTCAACCGCGGGAAATGGATCGTCGGCTCCGAGGCGGCGATCTTCGCGATCCTCTCGCCCCGGGCGAATCGCGGGCTCTTTGTGCGTGTCGCCGTCGCGCGCCGGCCCCGGGGTGCGGCGTTTCTTTGCGGGCGGGGCGTGCTTCTTTGTCGTCATGACGAACACCTCCTACCGCGCATTCTGCCCACTGGACGATGACATGTTGGTGACCGATGCATGACAACTTGTTCATTAAGATTCTGACATCGCACCACACGCATAGTTTCTCATTTGCAAACGCTGAAATGCGCGAGCCACGATGGGGGCTTCTGCTAAGCTGCGTTGCGTTTTCGTTCCTCACATACTTGCACGGAGGCCCCCCGTGGGAACCGCACCTCAATCACCGCGCTGCCAGCATCTCATTCGTCGATGCGTTCGAACGGCCGTTCCCGTTGTTGCCATCTATGCCGCATTCGCCGCCAACGCGCCGGCTGCGACGCCGGATCAAGTGGGGCAATGGGGTGCAGTGCTCAACTGGGGAGTGCAAGGGAAACACATGGTGTTGCAGCCAACGGGCAAGGTGCTCGTGTGGCCAACGGGCGACGATGCACGAGTGTGGGATCCCGCCACTGGGACGTTTGTGCAGACGCCGGCGACGTTCGGCGACCTGCATTGTGCCGCGCAAGCGATGCTGGCGGATGGGCGAACGATCGTCTGCGGCGGCGTGCTCGTGACGCCGCATGTCGGAACGCGCGTCACCGCATTGTTCGATCCGGCCACCAACACGTGGTCGCGCGGCGCTCCCATGCACTATGCCCGCTGGTACGGCACCGTCACGGTGTTGCCGGACGGCAAAGTGCTCGCCGCTTCGGGAGACGACGAGAACGGCAACCGCGTCACGCGCCCGGAGATCTACGATCCGGCCACGAATACCTGGACCATCTTGAACACCGCCCCCGTTCGCACCCAGAACCTCTACCCGTTCATGTATGTACTGCCGAACGGCAAGGTCTACGAGGCGGGGACACGTACCGATACGGCATCGCTCGATGTGGCCACCGGTGCTTGGAGCGCCGGGCCGACGAATCCGTTTGGGAGCGCCGGGTATGCCGAGTGCCAGGCCATGTACTCGCGGGGCAAGATCGTTCGGGCCGGCGGTGGTGATCCGGCGTTCGCTCGGACCTCGGTAATCGACATGCAGGCCGCTACGCCGCGCTGGCGCGAAATCGCGCCGATGGCGTTCCCGCGCCGCCGCCACAACATGGTGATTCTGGCGGACGGCAGTGTGCTGGCGACGGGCGGCACGCGCGCCGCTGACGACGCGAGCAAGGCGATTCTCGCCCCCGAAATGTGGAACCCCGTGACCGAAGCATGGTCGACGATGGCGGCGATGACCGAGGCACGCATGTACCATTCGGCGGCGGTGCTCCTGCCCGACGGGCGTGTAGTTACGGCCGGTGGCGAAGCCACCGGCCGTCTCCATGCGCAGATCTTTTCGCCGCCCTATCTATTCAAAGGTGCCCGCCCGGCGATCACTTCGTCGCCGGATCTCGCGCCATACGGATCGCAGTTCGCGCTGCAGACACCGGACGCGGCGAGTATCGATCGTGTCGCCCTCTTGCGGCCTTGTGCGGCGACGCACGCCATCGACATGAATGAGCGCTACGTGCCGCTTGCCTTTACGGTGGGCACGGGGAGCCTGCAGGTCACCACACCGGCGAACGCCAACGAGGCGCCGCCGGGCTATTACATGTTGGTGATCCGCAACATGGCCGGCGTGCCCTCGGTCGCGGCGTGGCTGCGGCTCGACTCGAATGCGAATCTCTCGCCCGGCACGGTCACGGGCCGGGTCACGAACGCCACCTCCGGTCTCGGAATCGCCGGCGCGCAGGTTGCCTTTTCGGGCGGTTCGACGACGACGAGCGGTACCGGCGCTTACACGCTCGGTAACGTGCTTCCCGGCGAGCACAGCGTCTCAGCTGCGGCGACGGGCTTTGCTACGGTCCGTAAGCCTCTCATCGTGACTCCGGGTAGCCAAGTCACGCTCGACTTTGCACTCGCGGTTCCCGGCGGCGTCACTGGCCGGGTCACCGACGCAGGCACGGGACTGCCGCTTGCCGCGACGATTACCTCGGACGGCGGTTCGGTCACGACCGACGGCAATGGGAACTACTCGGTCACCGGCATCGCACCGGGAACGCAAACACTTTCGGCAGTGTCGACCGGGTACACGAGCGCGACCCGCGATGTCGCCGTCGTCTCGAGTGCGGTCGCGACCGCGAACTTCGCCCTCACCCGCGAGGCGCCGCATCTCGAGGGGGAGATCCACGACGCGACGACGCGCCAGGCGATCGCCGGCGCCGTGGTCTCGTACTCCGGCGGCAGTGCGGTGAGCAACAGTATTGGATTCTACCGAATCGACAATGTATTGCCTGGAACCTACACACTCACGGCCAGGGCGCCCGGCTACGCGAGTCTCGATCACACGGTCATCGTCACCCTCGGGTCGTGGACGGCGTCGTCGTTCGACTTGGCGCCGAGCGGCGGGAGTGCCATCACGCTTGTGCCTGTCGCGGATGCGCTCACCGTGAGCGCCTCGATCAAGAACCATGGTTTGGAACCAGCGTTGCGAGTGCATGCCGGCTCCCCGGTGTACAACAGCTTCCTGCAGTTCGTGCTGCCGGTGCTCGGTGGACCCGTTACATCCGCCAAGCTGCGCCTGTATTGCACCGATCCGAGCGATGTCGGTGGGCAACTGTTCGTGGTCGCCAATGGATGGACCGAGACCGGCATCAACTCCGTCAATGCGCCGGTCATGGCCGGCACCCCACTCGGCCAACTCGCCGCAGTTGTTGCTGCAAGTTGGGTCGAGTTCGACGTGACATCCGTCATCACGAGCAACACGACGATCAGCTTCGGCCTCTCGAGCCCGTCCACCAACAGTGCGTACTACGGGGCGCGCGAGAGCGCACAGCCGCCACAACTCGTGGTGCAAGCGGTGCGACGGGCTTCGATCACCGGCTTCACGCCGGAGACTGCCCGGGCCGGTACGGAGATCATGATCATGGGCGACAATCTTGGCGCGGTCTCTGCGGTACGCTTCAACGGCCTGGCGGCGAGCTTCAGCTTGCAGTCCGCGACGATGGTTCATGCGGTGGTACCGGTGGGTGCGACCACCGGCCCGATCGAAGTCGCGACCCCCACCGGAAACGCCTCGAGCGCGACGAACTTCGTGGTCATCGCCAGCACGCCGACGGCGTTCGTCTTTCACCCGAGCCAGGACGCCTCGGTGTTTTCGGGCGGCCAGAACCTGAACTACGGCACCGAGCCGGTCTTGCGCGCCCGCAAGAAGAAGACCTCCTACAAAGCGTACGTGAAGTTCGATGTGACCGGAGTGGGGCGCGCGGTCACGAGCGCCAAGTTGCGCCTCTACGCGACCGATGCCAGCTCTGCCGGTGGCACGGTGAGCGTGGTTGGAAACTCCTACAAAGGCAGTACCGCGCTGTGGACGGAAACGGGCCTCAATTGGAACAACTCTCCGGCGGTGCCGAAGCGGGCGCTCGCGACCGTTGGACGCGTCGTCGCAGAGACCTGGGTCGAGTGGGATGTCACTGCGGCGGTCCAGGGGAACGGCACGGTGAGCCTGGCGCTCACCAGCAATTCGTCGAGCAGCGCGTACTACAGTTCGAAGGAAGGCGCCCACGCGCCTGAGCTCGTCTTGCAAACGGCGGCCGCGGCGCTGACGATCGCGACCAAGAGCGAACCGGCGAGCGAAACGCAATTGCCGTTGCGGTTCGAGGCCTTTGCCGGCTTTCCGAATCCGTTCGCATCACGGACGACGTTCGCATATGCGCTGCCGCGGTCGGGGCGTGTTCAACTCGAGATCTACGACGTTGCGGGGCGCCTCATTCGCACCCTCGTGGACGGGAACGAGACTGCGGGGCGCAAACGAGTCGCCTGGGACAGCCAGGATTCCAGCGGGCGGCGTTCTAGCAACGGCATCTACTTCTACCGTCTGCGCTACGAGCGCGAGGTTCGTACCGGCAAGCTGTTGCTGCGGCGCTAGGGTCGAACTCATGCGGTCCTCTCGGGGGACTCGATTCGCGATCTTTTGATCCCCCAAATCTGAAATTGATTGCGAACCCGTCACACGCTCCATAGAGCGTCTAAGCACCAAATGACGGCCCACGGCGGCCCAGGGGCCACCTCGAGGCGGTCGCAAAACTCAGGCGACCTCCGGGATACTGTTGCGCATTTCTACGCAGGCCCGTATATAACCGGGTGCAGGGCCGTCACCATGTGGCTAACTTCTTGCACGGCCTGTGTTTTGCCGATATCGAACCGCGCCACCCCAGTGGCAGTGTTTCTCGATGCAAGGCACCCGTCGCCTCGCGTCTAATCCGATCCACAGCACGAATCCCGGCGTCCCGGGCGTGACGCGAGAGGTGAAGCGATGCGGCTGGTATCGGCATCGGTATGGCGTATTCCGATCGTCTGGGCTCTGACCGTTGGACTTGCGTTGAGCCCCGGGCGCTCTCAGGCCCAAGGGAGTCCGTATCCGCGTCTCGCGAACATGTACCTGCAAGGCGCGGTCAACGCGGCTGACATTCCCGCTCTGGCGCGCTGGGACGTCTTGATCTTGGATGCCTCCTGGTCGAGCGCCAATCTGCAATTGCTGCGGGTTCTGAATCCCAACATCAAGCTGTTTTACTATGTGTGCGCGTACTGCACCGAGACGGTGCCGCCGCCGGCGAATAGCTGGCGCCGGGTGAACTACGACTATGCCACCGCCAACGACATGTGGTGGCGAAACTGGAATCTGACGATCGCCAGCGATTGGCCCGGTGCGCAGCTCCTGAACATCACCGACTTGGGTCCCGCCGGCCCGCAGGGCAAATGGCGGCAGTTCATGGCTGCCCGCGTCGAGCAACTGGTACGCGACAATCCGGAAATCGACGGGGTGTTCTACGACAACTTTTGGAAGTCGATTGGCTGGGAGCAGGGCGGTGCCATCCAGGTCGACTCCGATTGCAACCCGACCCACAACCCGGTCGGGTGCAACGGGCTCATGGATTCCGATGCCCAGGTCGATACGCTCTGGAACCATGCCCTGCGTGCCTTGGCGCAGGACACGCGCACCCGGTTCGACACGGTGGTCGCGCAGCGTGGCGGCCGGCCACTCGCGGTCATCAGCAACAGCTCGACGGATTACTTCGCCTGGCTGAACGGCACCTTGCACGAATATTTTCCGACGACGCTGGCGAATCCCGATCCTGGGAATGCCTATGGCTACGATTGGAATCAGCAGATGCTTGCCGTCCCGGGCGGCTATCTCGTGGCGCCGTTCCGGCCGGCGCCGTATCTGGCCTCGGTGCTGAACGCCGACTGGTCCGGGACGTGGACGGCGCCGGATCGCTCCGCGGAGTTCGAGCGCCACAAGCGCTTCACGCTGGCGTCGGCGCTGCTCGGTGACGGTTACTACAGTCTCGACGCGGCGCAAACCGGCCACGGCAGCATCTGGTGGGAGCCGGAGTTCGACCACGCCGGACGCGGCAAGGGATACCTGGGATATCCACTGGGTCCCATGAGCCGCGTCGGCGTACCGAATGGGCCCGAGCTGGTCACCAATGGCAGTTTCAACGGCGTGGGTGCCCCGTGGTTGTCGCTCGCGACGCTCGCCACCGGCAGTTGGCGTGTCGACACGGCGAGCTTTCACACCGCGCCCAGTTCGGCACGCATCGACGTCACGAGCCTGTTGCCCGGGGGGTCCTTCAAACTCTATGAGACGGTGCCAGTTCAGGGTGGGCACGGGTACACGATCAGCTTCTGGGCCCGCGCCACGGCGGCCCAACAATTGGAACTGCACCTTTACTCGCCCAGCTGCCCCAGCGTTCGTTGCCTTGGGGACCAGTGGGTGACTCTGGGGACGGCGTGGGCGCGCTACGAGATCCCGTTCGTGGCGACGGGTACCGCGAGTGCCGGGTTCAACCTCTTCGTTCAATCGGTGGGGACGGTGTGGATCGACGACGTATCCCTCCGTGAGGGCGATACGTCGGTCTATCGGCGTGACTTCGACAAGGGGACCGTCATTCTGAACTACACGACGATCCCGCAGACGGTGGCCCTGGGTGGGAATTTCCATCACCTGAGCGTGCCCGGGTCGGCGCTCTATGACGGCGCGGTCGTGACGAGCGAACTCCTGCAGCCCTCGGACGCCCGCATCCTGCTGAACGGCTCGAATCCGACGGCCGCCCTGCCGCTGGCACCCGTGGCCCGGGTTCTCGACAACGAACCGAATCCGTTCAATCCCACGACACGGATTCGCTATTCGGTGGACCGCGACGAGCTGGTGCAACTCCAGGTCTATGATTTGGCCGGGCGCTTGGTGCGGTCGCTCGTCAACGAGCGCGTCCGCAGTGGAGTCGAGCACGGCGTGACTTGGGACGGCAAGGACGGTGCGGGCGTACGCGTGCGCTCGGGCGTCTATTTCGCCCGCATTTCCACGCCCAGCTTCAGCGCCGCGCACAAGATGATCTTGTTGAAGTGAATCTGCTGGGCCCGAAGAATTTTTTTTCTGCACGAGGCGCATCGCGCACTGCCTGCTGGACTGCGATTCCGGTCGATGAATGCACTGTAACGCAGAAGTCATCCGGCGCTTATCTACAGTCCGTACAGTGACCACACTCGCGGGCGGCTGTTGAATGGCTGCGCTCGTCCAGGAAGTCCGCTTCCGCCTTCTCCCGACAAGAGAGCGGACTGACTCGGAGAGAATGCGAACGAATGCAATGCCCGGCCGCCTTCTGACGGCCGGGTATTGTCATTGGTGTACCGGGGCATCGCAGCGCTGGGTGGAGATGCGTGGCGCGGGGGTGGCGCCGGGCCCAGTGTTCGACCGAGCCGGCGCCCGAACTCGAGCGACTCAGCGGCCGAATCGCATCCCTTTGGAGTACGCCCGCAAGCTCAAGATCCGAAGCGCTTGGTGTACACGTAAGTAAATTCGGCGCCCAGAAAGAAGATTTGCGCCGAGTAGTACACCCACAGCAGCAGGATGGCCAGCGATCCCGCCGCGCCGAACATCGAAGCGGTAGCGCTCTTGCCCAGATAGAGCCCGATCAGCCACTTGCCGATTACGAACAGCACGGTCGTGGCCATGGCGCCGATGCGTACTTCCTGCCAGGAAAGGCGCACGTCGGGCAGGACCTTGTACATCAAGGAAAAGAGGACGAAGACCATGAGGAGCGAAATGACGAGGTTGGCGCCCTCGAGTACACCGGGCGGCAACGCCAGCGAAGCACCCCAGTATTCGTTCAGAGCGGTGATGCCGGCGCTCGCGACCAACGAAACGAGAAGCAAGAACCCCGTCGCCAAGACGAGTCCGAACGACAGAACGCGATGCCGGACCAGCCGCAGGATCGAGCTGCCCGTTGAGCGCGCCTTGACGCCCCACATCGTATTCAGTGAATCATGGAGATCACCGAACGCCGCCGTCGCCGTGAGGAACAAGGTGACGATGCTGACCAGTGTCGCCAGCGGTCCGGCGCGGTCCGTGTAGAGGTTCGTGATCGCCGTCTCGACGAGACGGGCGCCCTCGGGCCCTACCAAGCCGGCGATTTCACCGACAATGCGCCCCTGGGCGGCGTCGCGTCCGAAAAATAGACCGGCGAGTGCGACGCTGATGACCAGAAGGGGTGCCATCGAGAAGATCGTCAGGTAGGAAAGCGCCGCTGCAAGCTTCGGGACGTTGTCCTTGCGGCACTCACGCAGAGTCTCCTGCGCCACATCGCACCAGCCTCGTAACCCATTCGCCGATGGGCGTGCCCGGAGTGCCGACGAGGCGCGGGCGCGCGCCTCGTCGACGGTGGTCACTTGCGCATCCGTCGCGCCAGCAAGAGTCCGGCGAGCACACCGATACCGGCGGTCAAGAGCAGGGTGCGCGTTGGGTTGTCTTGCAGTCCCTGCGCGACGCGGGCGCGGCCATCTTGAACGCTGCCGACCAAGTTGTCCTTGGCATCCACAACACGCTCCTGCAAGTGCTGCCGGGTGGCATCGATCTCGTGCGCCTTGTCGCGCAGGCCCGTCGACAGACGGTCTCCGGCCTCGTCGGCCTTGCGTCCGAGTTCGCGTCCCTTGTTCTCCATCATACCCGCGGATGCCGCGGCGGCACTCGCCCCGCTTCTCGAGCCCTGTTCGATCGCCATGATGCAACTCCTCCATGTAGGGTCATCGGAGTGCTGATCGTGACGCTTCACGCCCAAGACTCCGTTTGCACTTTAACACACGGCTGCGGCACGAAGCACGGAACGACGTCACAAATGCAGCTCGGATCGTGACGAGTCTGTCATGTCGACGTCACGGCGGCGTCATCGTGATCGCAGTAGGTTTGGCGTGAGGTGTTGCTTCATGGCCAAGCATCGCGAAGAGCAGAATCAGAAACGCGAGAATGACGCAGTCCCGTCAAGTGATCAAAGCGGGGACGAGCGTGTGCCTGCCAAAAAGACCAACGAATCGCGCCGCGGCAATCGTGACGAGGACCGCCGAGCACGCGAACGCTTCGACGCCGAAGGTGGCAGCCAGATGCACGGCGGCAAGCCGCGCCCGCCGTCCGAGTTGTAGAGACACCGAGGTTCGGCTGACCGGTGCTCCGCCGCGCCGGGAAACTGCGCTTCAGCACTCACCACGCCGGGGGCTCCGACTCCGGCACTACAGAAAAGGGAATTACTCATGCGAAGTACGAGTTCGGTACTCCAAAAAGCGATCCTCGCACCGGCCGTCGCCGTGGCCTTGATCGCAGTCGGGCCACTGGCCGGAGGCACCGCGTGGAGCCAAACCTCCTACGCGGTCCTCGGCGCGCATGTCTCGCACAATCAGGTGCGGGATGCGAACGACGGCAATTTCCTGGGCGGCGTACACGGCGAACTGCGGCCGATCCCGATGCTCGGCCTCAATGCCTCGGTTGATTTCCGCTCCGACGAGCAGTTCGACGTTCAGATGGGAACAACGAACGCCGCGCTACACGTTCGGACCGTGCCGATCACGCTTTCTGGAAAGCTCTATCTGCCGATCGCACCGGTGGTAACGCCGTACGGAATGGTCGGCGCCGGCTGGTACCACCAGGTCTTCGACTACTCATCGGACCTCGAGGCGCTTGGACTTCGCGATCACGACGAGACGACGTTCGGTTGGCATGTCGGCCTGGGGGCCAATCTAAATCTACAACCGCGGTTCGGCGTCTACGCCGACGCGCGCTGGATCTTCCTGGATCCGAATCGTAGCGTCGATAGCCAGACGAGCGACCAGGTCAAGAATTTCGACTTCAACTCGATGAATGTACAAGCTGGCGTGAACTTCCTGTTCTAGGCGCCACCGACGGATTCAGGCGGCACCGCGGGCCGTGACGACGGCACCGACGGTGCGCGCCAGAATCCGGAGGTCCAGCCACATGGAACGATGCCGCCAGTAGGCGATGTCGAGCCGCACGCGATCATCGAAGTCCAAGTCATTGCGCCCCGAAACCTGCCACAACCCCGTCAGTCCAGGCTGCAATTCGAGCCGCGCCGTATGCCAAGGCTTGTACGTACTCGAGGCGAACGATGTCGGCCGCGGGCCCACCAGGCTCATCTCGCCACGCAGGATGTTCACCACTTGCGGTAGTTCGTCGAGGCTCGAACGGCGCAGGAAGCGGCCGATGCGTGTCATGCGCGGGTCATCGTGAATCTTGAAGTCCGGATAGCTCAGTTCGTTCATATGCATGTACTGCTGTTTGAGCTCCTCGGCATTCGCATGCATGGTCCGGAGCTTGAGCATCTTGAAGCGCCTCCCGCCCTTGCCGGTTCGCACCTGCAGGAAGAACATCGGCCCCGGCGAATCCAACTTCACGAGCACGGCGCACATCGCGACAAGTGGTAGCACCACGGGCAGCATCACGCTGGTGGCTGCGACATCGAGGGCGCGTTTGAGGGCCGGATAGGCGCGATCCGACCCGGGCGCGACATGGGCGGGGCGCGCGTACCAGGGCCCACGGCGGGTGTGGTAGGGAACCCCCGTTGCGGCATTGCTCTGAGAACGAAGTGGGATGGAAGTCATGTGACACCTTCGTGGGCTCGCGTGCAGCGAGCGTTCGTCCGCGTGCAGAATAGCACCGCACATCCGCGAGTGAAAGCTTGCTTTCACTCACAAGTCAAATGGCATGACGGATGGGGCGACGAAACGCGGCTTGAAGGCCTGTCCAAGATTACAAATTGTTCATTTCATACGTGTAATGTCGCGAAAAAACACGCCGCAAACTTGACCGCGCCGCGCCTGTTCGCTATGATCGCGAACACCAGCGACGCGACGACATGCCGCGGTCAACGGAAGTTCGTCGGCGCGGAAACCCTGCACACACGCGCACTCTCGACTCGGAACCGGTTCACGAGTGCAGCCGCACCGAAACATCAGGATTGCTCGACATGGAACCTTTCGCACCCAGACCAAACACGACGAGCTACCTCCGTTCAATCGGTGTCCGTGACTTGCCGCCGCGGACATGTCCGTTCGACCCCGGGTATGACGCTCTGACTCTGCGCGGCCATCTCGAGCAAAGCGCGCACTTGATGTCGACGCTCAAGATCTCGATGGCGTGCTGGCTGGTCGCGAAGGAACAGGTGACGCGCGAAAAGATCGCCATGGCGCGCCGGCATCGTGTCCCCACGGTCACCGGCGGCGGGCCGTTCGAGATCGCCGCCGCTCAAGGGCATGTGCGCGAGTATCTCGATTTGTGTGCCGACATCGGCGTGACGCGAATCGAAGCCGGCGAAGGGTTCACGGACCTGACGCTGGCTCCCGGCGCGGTCATGAGCATGGCGCGCGAGCGCGGGCTCGAGGTGCAGTTCGAGCTGGGGAAGAAGCATGCCGGGGCGTTCGACAGCGGCATGGTCGGCGACCTCATCGACCAGGGCCGCAGCTGGCTGGACGCTGGAGCGGTGCAACTGGTCATCGAGGCCCGCGAAAGTGCTGCGGGTGTCGGCCTGTTCGACATTTCTGGAGCCCTGAACCGGGCGTTCGCGGACCGCTTTGTGAGCGCCTTCGGTTTCGAGGTCGCGGTATTCGAAGCGCCGAACAAGCCGAGCCAGTTTGCGCTGCTCGAACATTTTGGATCCGAAGTGCACCTGAGCAACGTGCGCCTCGAGGAATTGTTACGGGTTGAAATCTACCGGCGGGGATTGCACTCGGATGCGTTCGAGAAGGCAAATCTGCGGCCGCGCGTTCCCGGCGAGGAAACTCCTGCACGCGCTTGAGCCAGCGGAACGCACCGAGTCCCGGAGGAGGGTCGTACCAGCGTGAATCACATCGTACGCGTCGATTGTTTCAACGATGACCTGCCGTTATACGGCGACGACTACGCAGTCATCGCTGTGGATGTGATGCGTTCCACGACGACAGCGGTCACCGCGGTCGCGACGGGACGCCGCTGTTTTCCAGTGGCCTCAATCGAAGGCGCACTACGCCTCGCGAGCGTGTTGCCCAATGCCCTGCTCGTGGGCGAGCAGGGCGGTGGCATGCCCTACGGCTTCGCCTTCACGAACAGTCCGTACGAAATGCACCGCCGTGACTATGACCTGAGCCGTCCGGCGGTCTTGCTGTCGAGTTCGGGGACCAAGCTCCTTTGCGCCGCTGCCGAGCGTCATGCGACCGTCTATGCAGCTTGCCTACGCAATGCCCGCGCGACGGCCGCATGGGTGGCGGCGCATCATACCCATGTGGCAATTGTCGGGGCCGGCACCCGCGGTGAGTTCCGCGAGGAAGACCAGCTGGCCTGCGCCTGGATTGCCGCGACCCTGGTGACGCACGGATTCGAAGCCGGCGCCCTGGCCGCCGCCATCATCGAGCGCTGGCAGTCGGCGCCGGTGCACCTGATTGCCGATGGCAAGAGTGCCGCATACCTGCGTCGATCCGGACAAACCTTCGACCTGCATTTTGTCCTCTCGCATATCAACGACCTCGACCTGGTGTGCGCGTTGCAAAACGACGAGATCGTCGTCGCGGACCGCGTGCCGATCCAAGAGGTGGCGGCATGAAGGAGCCATGGCGTGCGATACAGCGCTCGACTCCGGTGCTGCTTCTCAAAGGGGTCGCGGACCCTCTGCAGCAGTCGGGGGTGGCGATCGCGCGCAGCCTGGGGCGGCTCGGCGTCGCGGTGCACGGTGTGTACGATGCCGTCGATGTTCCCGGCGCCCGGTCGCGCTACGTCCAAAGCCGCAGCGCCTGGGATGTGGCACGGTCGGCGCGGGAAGCAACGCTGCGGCACTTGCGAGACCGGGCTGACGATATTGGCGGCGTACCGCTGCTCATCCCGACCGACGATGTCGCGACCCTGTTCGTCGACGAACAGGCCGACACCTTGCGCCTGACGTTCGGGTTTCCCGGCCAACCGCGTGGCCTGCCGCGCCAACTCGCCGACAAGCGGTCGATGCAAATGCTTTGCGCCGCGCACGGCGTCGACACCGCACGCTGTGCCTATCCAACGTCGCGCCGCGATCTGTTGCACATTCTCCAGGACTGGCAGTTCCCGGCCGTGCTGAAGAGCATGGACCCGGCACTGCTGCGCCAGCGTCCTGGGGCGAAGAGCGTCACGATCGCGGCCACCGCACCGGAACTCCTTGCCGCCTATGACGCGATGGAAGTGCCGGGACATCCGAACCTTATGCTGCAGGAATACATTCCCGGGGACGCCGAGTCGGTGTGGATGTTCAACGGCTATTTCGATGCGGATTCGGATTGTCTGTTCGGAGTCACCGGCCGAAAAATCCGTCAGAGCCCGCCGCATACCGGCGCGACCTCGCTTGGAGTCTGCCTCCATAACGGCGTCGTGTTCGAGAAAACGCGGCGGTTCATGAAGGCGATCGGCTATCAGGGCAGCCTCGATCTCGGGTTCCGGTATGACCTGCGGGACGGCCGCTACAAGTTGCTCGACGTCAATCCGCGCATCGGCGCCACCTTCCGGCTCTTCGTCGACGCCAACGGCATGGACGTGGCGCGCGCTCAGTACCTGGATCACACCGGACAGCCGGTTCCCGCTTCGGCGCCGGTTCCGGGGCGCCGCTGGCTGGTCGAAATGCGCGACTTGAGCTCGGCGCACCAACTGCGGCGCGCGGATGAACTCACGGCGTGGTCCTGGCTCCGCTCGTATGCCGGCGTGCGCGAGACGGCGTGGTTTGCCGCCGACGACATGGGCCCCTTCCGCGCCGTGCTCGGCTACTACATGTCGCGCGCCGTTCGCCGGTCGCAAGCCCCGGCGCAAGCCCGCGAGCGCGGCCCGCGGATGCAGATCGCTCCCAAGGTGGTGCGCCCATGAAAACGGCACTGCATGGCGAATACCGTTGCCGTCGCACCGTCGCTCTGGTGCTTCGCACCTGGGTGGGCGCGGTCGCGCTGTGGGCATTGCAGGGCGCGCCGCGTGCGTGCGCTCAGGAAGACAATCGCTATTTGCTCGGACAGGACCGGCAACTCGAAATGATCGTCCATATCATTGGTGAAGTGAAGGCGCCGGGTGAGTACCGGGTGCACGACAACACGACCGCTCTCGAACTGCTGTCCAAAGCCGGCGGCCCGACGGAGTTCGCGAACCTGGGCGCCATCCTCATTCGCCATACCCAACCGGGCGGCCCGGGCGCCGCCCTGGCTGCCGGGCCGTCAGTTCAGAAGATCAACTTGGGGAAATACCTGCACGACAGCACCGCCACGCCACCGCCGGTCTTGCAACCGGGCGACTTTGTCTCCGTCCCCGGCAATCGCTGGCGGACCTGGCGCAGCGGTTTCTCGGTCGTGCGTGACCTCGCCGTGGTGGCTTCGGCCTATTTTCTTTATCTCCGAGCCCACAACAACAACTGATGAGGAGGGTGGATGCGTTCCCGCGAAGCAGATCTCATCATGGCCCGGCTGCGGCGGGCCTTCCGGCGCCGCAAACGCTGGATCGTGGCGTGCACCGCCATCACGTTGTTGCCGATCGTCGCCTACAACGAGCTGAGTACGCCCGTCTACGAAGCGACGACGTCGATCGTGTTCGACGATGCATCGAATGCCCCGACCGGCAGCAATGAAGCACTGCGGGCCCGCGATATCGCCATCGCTAACCGGGTGCAGGAGTTATCGAGCTACTCGTTTGCGGCCGAGGTCGCAGCGACGATCGCTCCCGAGCACTTGCAGCGCATCCCGCCGCCGCGCGATCCGAAGCCCGACTTCGATTCGAAGCGCTACGTCATCGATACGATTCGCGAGAGCATCACCGCCGAGCCGGTGCGTAATTCCAACATCATCACGTTGGGTGTCGTTCTTCCGGACGCCGAGCTGGCGACCGAAGTCGCCAACGCCGCTGGACACATCTACGAATTGCGTTCACAGCGGATCAAGCAGGAGGGCGTCGGCGGTTTGCGTCAATTCATCGAGCAACAGCTCGAGCGCACCCGGACGCAGCTCGAGCAAGCCGAGAATGACCTGAAAACGTACAAGGAAAAGAATCAAATCACGTCGTTCGACAGCGAAACGCAGGAAGTGCTGCGGCGCGTCACGGATGCCGAGGTGCTCTACAACGGCGCCATCTCCAAGCGGCGCTCCCTGGAAGATAAATTGACGGCAGCCCAGAAACAGATCGAGTCGCAGCGCCAGGGTCTCGTGGCCGCAGTCACCGAGGCGACCACGCCGCGCGCCCAACGCCTCAAGGAGAAGCTCGTCGGCCTGCAACTGCAGTACACCGATCTCCAAGTCCAGAACTACGCGCTCAACCACCCCAAGATGGTGCAGCTCGAGAAGGAGCTCGGAGACACCAAGGCGAGCCTCACGGAGGAGGCTCGCAAGATCGCCGTCGGCCTGACCGTGGCCGACCCAATCGCCCAGATGGAACAGTTGATCAGCGATTCCGTGTCGATGGGAATCGAGGTGCAGGCACTGCGGGCCCAGGAAGGTGCCTTGCAGAAGATCATCCATCAGTATGACGCCGACATGGGCAAGCTGCCCGAACGCGAGTTCAACCTGGCGCGCTTGACGCGCGACCGCGATGTTGGGCAAAAGGTGTATTCCATGCTGCGCGAGCGTCTCGAGGACAGCAAGATCAACGAGGCTCAGAACCTCCCGAGCCTGCGCGTCCTGGATGCGGCGATGCTGCCCCAGGATCCGCTGCGGCCACGCAAGGCGATCAATCTCGCGATTGGCATCGTCCTCGGCCTGATCTTTGGAATCGGCGCGGCGTTCGCGCGCGAAAATCTCGGTACGGGAGTCGATCATACCGGCGAGATCGAATCGCTGACCGGATGGCCGTTCTTGGCATCGATCCCGCGGGTGGAGCACTTGGCGCGTGGCACCGTCGGGCACGCCAAAGGGATGGGCGCTGCCGATGCCCGGCGCATGCGGCGTGCCCTCCTGTCGCTCACCGATCCTAATTGCGGTGGGGCGGAAGCCTATCGCATGTTGCGAACCAATCTGCAGTTCCGCGGTTTCGGCAAGGACTTCAACAGCCTTGCCGTAACCAGCGTTAGTTCCACCGACGGCAAGTCGATGACCGCCTCGAACCTGGCGATCGCCTCGGCGGCGGTCGGCCTGCGCACTCTGCTCGTGGATGCCGAGGTGCGCCGGCCGGGCATGCACACGGTGTTCGGCGTCGATCTCGTGCCGGGTGTCAGTGACCTGATGAACGCGCGCCTACGAGATGCAGCAGCCGAACGTCCCTGGCGCGAAGCCTCTGCCGCCGCGAATGGCGGCCCGGTGGCCACCAAGACCACTACGGCGGCTACGACCGCGACGAACGACTTCGTGCGCCGCACGGCACTGCCCAACCTGTCGATTCTCACCGCCGGAACCCCGATCGACAACGTGCATGAAGCCATCTCGCGTTGGGCAGCGGACCTCGCCCGGCTGCTGGCGACCTTGAAGCAGGACTACGACATCGTGATTCTCGACTCACCGCCGCTTGGAATCGTGCATGACGCCGCGGTGCTGGCCCAGCTCGCCGATCGCGTCCTGTTCGTGGTCAATGGCCTGCGCGTCGATGCAGAGCAACTCCAGAACGCCAAGCGGCTCCTCGATGGGGCCGGGGCCCGCGTCGTCGGGTCGGTGCTGAATCACATGGACCCCTACGGCGTGTACGAGAGGAGCCCGTACTTCCAAACGACGGCTTGAACTGGTGCGCCTCAGGATGAAACACCCAAGGATGCCACGAAGGTAGTGCCAAGTCCCATGAACACGTTCCGCGACATTCCACCCCTCGTCCTCCTCACTTCGGTGATTGCGCTTCTTGGCAGCGCGGTGGTGATCTTCGCGACGCGCCGAATTGCCCGTGATCTCGTTGCCGCCTTCTGGACGCCGGATTCCGGACTCCCGACGTACCGCAAATGGCTCGACGTTTTGCATCGCGAGCTGAACCGCGCGCGCCGCTATCACCACCCGCTCGCAGTGGTCGTGACCCGCCTGACCGACAGCGGCTCTCTCGGTGACGTGAGCCGTGAGCGCGCCTCGGCATCGCGGCGCCGGCAGCTGGCGACGATGCGGGCCGGGTTCTTGATGCGTGAATTGCTGCGCGACACCGACGTGGTCACGTACGACCCGGCGGACAACAGGTTTGTCTTGCTGCTCACGGAAACCGATCCGGCCCAGGCGCGCGCCGCCATGGCCCGTCTCGATGCCATTGTCCTCGAGCGCGCCGGGGCTCGCCTCCGAAGTGGGATTGCAATGTTCCCGGCGGATGGCCTCATCACCGAGGACTTGGTGATGCTGGCGTCGGCCCATTGCGCGGGAGAAAAGGCCGGCACGCCGATCAGTGCGCTCGCGAAATACCCGGCGGCAGCCGCGGCGATCGCCACCGTGAAGCCCAACGCGGCACGGACTGCCTGAGGAGAGCGACGTGGACATCAACCCGCCGGCGGTCGCACTCGTCGTCTTCGTGGGGTCGGTGGCCGTGCTCGCCTATGTCTATGTTGGCTTTCCACTTCTGGTCCTGCTGTGGGGTGCAGTCCGGCCGCGCCGCGTTCACATCGCTGCCGTCACCCCCCGCGTCAGTTTGATCATCGCGGCGCACAACGAAGCGGCAAGTGCCACCGCCAAGGTGCAAAACTGCCTCGATGTCGACTATCCGCCCGCGGCAATCGAAGTGGTGTTCGCAAGCGATGGTTCCACCGACCGCACGGAAGAGATCGTGCGCCGCTTCGCGGCGCGCGGCGTCCGGCTCCTATCTCTGCCGCGCCAGGGCAAGCTGGCGGCGGTGCACGCCGCCGTCGAGGCTTCGACGGGCGAGATTCTCGTGTTCTCCGATGCCAACACGTACTTTCATCCCGACGCGGTGCGCATGCTGGCGCGCAACTTCGCCGATCCGGCAGTCGGCGGCGTGTGTGGGAATCTGCAAGTCCGCTCCCGCGACCGCGGCCGCGACCGCGCCGATTCGAGCGGCGCCGGCGAGTCCTGGTATTGGGAACTCGACAAGGCATTGAAACGCATGCAAAGCCGCAGCGGCAGTATCGTGGCCGCGGACGGGGCGATCTACGCCATCCGGCGCCATCTGTACACGCGGCCGGAACACACGGCAGTGACCGATGATTTTGCGATCTCGACCGGCGTCGTGGCGCGCGGCTACCGCTTGGTCTTCGAGCCTGAGGCGCTGGCGTGGGAACCGAGCGCCGGCCGCGCCGGCCTGGAGTTCTCGCGCAAAGTGCGCATCGTCAATCGCGGTCTGCGCGGCGTGCTGCTGCGCCGCCAACTCCTGAACCCGCGCCGTTATGGGTTCTATGCGGTCATCCTGTTCTCGCACAAAGTACTGCGGCGTGTGGCGCCGCTCTTTCTCATGAGTCTCTTGGCGAGCACTCTGGCGCTCGCCGCCCACGGGACAGGATTCGCGATCGCGCTCTATGCACAGTTGGCGTTCTACGCCACGGCGCTGGCGGGTTGGATGCTGCGAGGCAGGGCGTTTGGCCGCCAAAAGCTGCTGCTCGCGCCCTTTTACTACTGTCTCGCCAATGCCGCGGCGCTCGCCGGTTTGTGTTCGCTCGCCACCGGACAGCGCATCGAGCGTTGGGAGCCGCAGCGTACGGGGGCCGCGTCATGAGCCCGCCGTTTGCGGCTGTCGAGACCGGCGACCCTGGGCGCCGCCAGATTCGCGGTTCGAGCCTGCTGCTTCTCGGCCGTGGGATTTCACTGCCGCTGAGCTTGTGCGCGCAAGTGCTCCTGGTCCGTTACCTGGCCAAGGCGGACTATGGAGCACTCGCGTACGGGCTCGCGGTGGTGACGTTCTTCGACGGCCTCGCCGGTCTCGGCCTCGAAACGGCGCTGTCGAGATTCATCCCGATCTATCACGAGCGCCGCGATTGGGGCCGGTTCTTCGGGGTGATCGCGCTCACGGTTACGGTGATCCTCGCCATGGGCGCGGTGATCATTCTTGCCATCTGGGCGTCACCGGACTTGCCGGCGAAGTTGATACGCGAGGTCGGGAAGTCGTCGAGCGTGCTGCTCGTCATCGCGTTCTTGATTCCACTCGAAGCCCTCGACCAGGCGCTAGTGGCGCTCTTCGCCAGTCTGGCGAACCCGCGCTTCATTCTGCTGCGCCGCAGTCTCATCGCACCGGTGTTGAAGTTGGCCGTGATCCTGATCGCCATCGCCGGCGCCAAGGACGTGCGCTTCGTGGCGTTGGGCTACGTCATCAGCTCGGCGATCGGCATCGTGGTTCTGTCGCTCTTCTTCGCGCGTTATCTGCACCGCGCCGGACTGTTGCACCACTGGCGCTCCACCCGGCTCGAGATCCCGGTACGCGAGGTCCTCGGGTTCAGCATTCCACTCATGGCGACCGACATGGTCTCGACCCTGATTCCACTCACCAGCACGATGGTGCTCGGCTACTTCCACGGCAACGCTTCGGTGGCGAGTTATCGCGTCATTCTGCCCTTGACCGGCATGATTCACGTGATCATGCGGAGCTTCAACCTGCTCTACACGCCGCACGCGTCGCGGCTCTTCGCTCGCGATGACCCGGATGGTGTCGGCGCGTTGTACTGGCACTCCGCGAGCTGGCTCGCAGTGGCGACATTTCCGTTGTTCGCCGCCATCTTTCTCTGTGCGGAGCCGCTGACCGTGCGCCTGTACGGTGAACGGTATGCGAGTTCCGCCGGCGTCCTGCAGATCCTCGCCATGGCCTACTACTTCCACGTCGCCCTGGGCATGAACGGGTTGACGCTGCGTGTCTTGGGCAAGGTGCGCGCGGTTGTGGCGACCACGGCGGCGGCACAACTCGTCGGCACCGCGGTCGCTTTCCTGCTGATTCCTGGGCGAGCGGCGATGGGTGCGGCGATCGCCACCGCGGTCGCGATGTGCGCCGATACGCTGCTCAAGCAAGGGTTACTCATGAAGGCGAATGCCGCCGTCGGCCGGGGGGCGGGCAGGCAAGGCTTCTACGGCGCGATCGGTGCGGCCGTCGGCATCGTCCTGTTGACCCGCTGGGTGTTGCATCCGGGTCTGGTCGCGAGCGCGGGCATCGTAGTCGGTGCGTCGCTCTTCTTGCTGACCGCATTGTGGCGGCGCTTGCGCGTCTACGAATGCTTTCCGGAGCTGCTGCGCGTGCGGCGCGCGGCTTTGAAGCTCTTCTCCCGCGGCTCGGGCGGCGGCGCCGGCGATCGACCTGGCTCCGCCGGCACGCCGGCGGTTCTGCGCCGTATTCGGGTCTGGATTGCGGCTCTCGGCGCCGCGTTCATCGTGCTGACAATCGCCGGTTCGGCGTGGTCGGCACCGCTCGGGTTTCCGGGCGCGGATCGCATCCCACTGGTCATTGGTGCTCTTGTCATGGTGATCGCGGCCGCAGCGGTCGTCTGCGGGTTATTCCTGTGGCCGGACACTGCCGTGATCGCCGGCGTGTTGCTTCTCTATGCGAACATTCCCGTGATTCTCGGCGAGCGCATCGGCAGCCCGATGGCCGTCGGCATCGCCATCGTTACCCTGATCGCGCTGGCGGCATTCGGCCGCGCTGTCGTGCATCGCGACGGACCGGCGATCGATCTGCCGTTCTTGGGGCTCATCGTGTTTCTGGGCGCGGGTTTGTTGTCGACGCTCTTCGCCCGCGATCCGGCGGTCGCCTTCGGGTGGCTCGGCACGTTCACGGTCGAAGTCGTCGCTCTGTACCTGTTGCTCTTGAACGCGGTGCGGAGTGCCCGAAGCCTGCGGCGCGTCTTCCGGGCACTGGTGTTCGGGGCGGCGGTTCTCGCCCTGCTCGGCGCCTCTCAGGAAGTGAGCGGCAACTACTCGCAGCAGTTCATGGGTCTCGCACACCGCAACTTGTCGCTCTTGAACGACGACCCCAACGCCGCGACCGGGATGGAGCGTCCGGCGGGCGGCGTGCGGCTCGCGCAACGCGGCTCGGGCCCCATCGGCGAGCCCAACCGTTGGGCGCAAACGCTGCTTTTTCTGCTGCCGCTCGGCCTGCTCGGGATCCGCCACGAACCTTCCGCCGGCCGGAAAGTGACGCTGGCAGCGGCCTCCACGTTGATCGCCGGCGGCGTGTTTCTGACCTACTCGCGCGGCGCGCTCGTTACGATCGCTGGACTCGCGGCCGGGTTGGCCGTCCTGCGGGTCGTGCGCGTACGCGTCCTGTTGGCGGGCGGCATCGGCATCGCGGTGGCGGCGGCATGCATGGCACCGAACACCGTCGCGCGGCTCGGCACCTTCGGCGGGATCGAGAGTCTGTTCGGGCATCAGAAGAGTGCGAAGCCAGCCGATAACGCCATCCGCGGGCGCATGACCGAAATGCTGGCGGCCGGTCTCGTGGCGCTCGATCATCCGCTCGTCGGCGTCGGGCCCGGCCATTTCACGCCATATTATTCACTCGAGTACATGGCGACTCCCGGCATCGCGTTTCGCGACATCGACAAGACGCGCCGCGCCCACTCGTTGTACCTCGAGATGGCGGCGGAAACCGGCATCATCGGTCTCGCGGCATTTCTCGCCGTGCCGGTCCTGCTGGCAGTACGCCTTTGGAAGTGGCACCGCCGGTTGCGTGTCAGCCGCCCCGACCTGGCCGACCTCGCAGCCGGATGCCTGTTGGCATTGATGGCGTATCTCGGCACCGGCGTGTTCTTGCACCTGTCGTATCAGCGGTACTACGGCCTGCTGCTGGGACTGTGCGGCTGTTGTGTGGCGGTTTTGGACGTGGAGACGAAGGCACTCGGCGGGGGCGTGGAAGAGGGCCGCATCGTGCGTGGCGTCTTTATGCCGGCACCACGACCACTCGATCTCGAGCCACTCGAGGCGCCGGGCGCCAACCGCCTGGCCCATCTCTAGGGAAGTTCATGCTGCGCATTCTCACCTATCACCGCGTCGACGTCCGGAAGGACGACGAGACCTTGTCGCCGCGCATGGTGAGTGCCGAGCCGCAAGTCTTCGAGGCGCAAATGCGCTGGGTCGCGCAGCACTACGAAACGGTGTCTCTCGCCGACGTGTTGCAGGCCGTGCACGGTGCCCGCCGGCTCCCGAATCGTGCGGTGCTCGTGACGTTCGACGATGCGTACCGCGATTTTCGCACCCACGCGTGGCCGATTCTCGCGGCCCGCAGAATCCCGGTGGTGCTCTTCGTACCCACGGCATTCCCTGGCCGACGCAACTTCCATTTCTGGTGGGACCGGCTCTTCCGTGCCTTCCAGGGAACCACCGCCCCGATGCTCGCCCACACGCCGCTTGGCGGCCTGCCGACGGATACGCCCAGCCATCGCGCCCAATCGCAACGGCGGCTCGAAACGTATCTAAAGTCGATTTCACACGACGCCGCAATGCGCTGGGTCGAGCACGTGTGTTCCGAAGCGGGGGTCGTCGATCCGGGCGACAACGGCGTGCTCACCTGGGACGAACTGCGGGATCTCCACACCGCCGGGGTCACGATGGCGTCGCATTCACACGAGCATCCAGTGCTGACGCGCGTGCCGCCGGACCGGGTCCGCGAGGAATTGCTCCGGTCGCGCGGCGCTCTGCTCCGGGAACTGGGGGAGTGCCCGCCCGTGTTGAGCTATCCCGCCGGTGCGCATGACGCACATGTGGCGGCACAGTTGCAAGAGACCGGCTACGAACTGGGGCTGACGCAGCGCGACGGCCACAACGACCTGCAATCGCACGACCTCTTGGCTCTATGTCGAACCAATCTCACGCGCAAGACGACGCCACTGATTCTCGAACTCCGCCTGCAGCCGTGGACCCAGCGGATCGAGCGCTTGCGCCATCACGCGCACGCGAGTTCATGAGCCATGCGACTGGAGCCGTCATGATGAATCCACAACGTGCAACCGCCGCCGGAAACGGTGCGTCCGCTGCGCCACGGCCGCTGCGTGTCGCTTACATCGTGTCGCGCTTTCCAAAAGTGACCGAAACGTTCGTGCTGTTCGAGATGCAAGCCATGGAACGCCTCGGGGTGCAGGTCGAGTTCTTCCCGTTGCTGCGCGAGCGCGAGACGGTCATGCATCCGGAAGCCGCGCGCTGGATGCAACGGGCCCACTATATGCCGTTTGTTTCGCTGCCCATTCTGTGGGCGCAATTGTGGTTCCTGGCGCGGTCACCGCGCCGCTACATGGGAATGTGGCTCGAGGTTCTGCGCCGCACCTTCGGCAGTGCGAATTTCTTCGTCGGAGCTCTCGGGACCGTTCCGAAGTCGGTCCGTTTCGCGTATGAGATGCGGCGCCTCGGCATCGAGCATGTGCACGCGCACTTCGCCAGCCACCCCACCGTCGCGGCATTCGTGATCCGCCGCTTGACGGGCATTCCTTACAGCTTCACGGCGCACGGCGCGGATCTGCATGTCGATCGACACATGTTGCGTGAAAAAATGCGCGAGGCGGCATTTTCGGTGCCGATCTCGGAATACAACCGGCGGCTCATGCTGGCGGCGTGCGATGAAGATCTCGCCGACCGGACGCATATCGTGCATTGCGGTGTCGACGTCGGCGTCTTCTTGCCGCGCGCCGCGGACCGTGCTCCGGCACCGCGGTTCCAGATGCTCTGCGTGGCGCGGTTCGAGACCGCCAAGGGGCACCGCTATCTCATCGAGGCCTGCCGGATTCTGGCGGCCGGCGGCTGGGATTTCGACTGCCACCTCATTGGTGACGGCCCCCGGCGGCAGGACATCGCGGCGCAGGTGGCGACAGCTGATCTAGGCGCCCGGCTGCATCTGCACGGCGCGCGGACCCGCGCCGAAGTGGTGCAGTGGATGGCCAAGGCGGATGTCGTCGTATTGCCGAGCACACCGATGCCTTCCGGCCGGCGCGAGGGAATTCCCGTCGTCCTCATGGAGGCCATGGCGAGCGAACTGCCCGTCGTCTCGACTGCGACATCGGGGATTCCGGAACTCGTCGAGGACGGAGTGTCCGGCCTGCTCGTTGCGCCTGAAGATCCGATTGCGTTGGCTGCGGCGCTTGAACGCCTCATGGCGAGCCCGGATCTGCGGCAAGCGTTCGGCCGGGCGGGGCGCGCCCGGGTGGCGCGGGATTTCGATCTGTACCGTAACGCCGCCGAACTTGCGGCGCTGTTTACCTCACGCGGAACAAAGCCCACGCCGGCGGATGCGAATGCGTTGGGCGTGCCAGTCTAGAAATCGGGCGAGGTGACTCCGTTGAACCGAAGAAGTCTGCGGCGGATGGCATGCCTCGGATGCACCGTCGTTGGAATTGGCATCGGACCCGCGCCGGCTTCGGCAATCGCGCCGCTGGCGGCACATTCCGGCATCTGGATCAGCCGTGAGGAAATCGCCGCGTTGCCCATGTCCGGCCCTGCCTGGGAGTACCTGCAGCGTGACGCCCACCAAAAGATCCCGCCGCCGGACCTGTCGAACCAGAACGATCGCACCAACGTCATCGTCGTCGCCAAAGCTTTCGTCTTCGCCCGTACCGGCGACGAGTCGTATCGCAGCGAAGTGCGGCAGGCGATCCGTGCGGCGATGGGCACCGAGCGCGGCGGCCGGACGTTGTCGCTGGCGCGTCAGCTCGGCTCGTACGTCATTGCGGCTGAATTGATCGGCCTGCCGCCCGACGAAGACGACATTTTCCGCACCTGGTTGCGCTCGACTCTCGATTTCGATCTCGAAGGGCGCACGCTCCGCACGACGCACGAACTGCGGCCGAACAATTGGGGCACCCATGCCGGAGCGAGCCGGCTCGCCGCCGCGCTGTACGTGGGCTGGACGCCGGAAGTCGAACGCTGTGCACAGGTGTTCCGCGGCTGGCTCGGCGAGCGTGCGTCGTACGCCGGATTCGAGTTCGGCGACCTGTCGTGGCAATCGGATCCGGCGCATCCGGTCGGCATCAACCCGCTCGGTGCGACCCGTGACGGGTATTTGATCGATGGCGTGCTGCCGGACGACCAACGGCGGGCGAGTCCGTTCACGTGGCCGCCACCGCACGAGAACTATGTCTACGAAGCGCTGCAAGGCGCTGTCGCGCAGGCCGTAATGTTGGAGCGCGCCGGTTACCCGGTCTGGGCTTGGAGTGATCGCGCCCTGCTGCGAGCTTTCCTGTGGCTGCAGAGTAGGGCGAACTATCCGGCCACCGGCGACGATACGTGGCTCCTACCAATTGTCGATCGTGCCTACGGTACGCAGTTCTGGGACGGCGGTCCGACGCATCCCGGAAAAAGCATCGGCTGGACGGATTGGACGCATGCACGACGTTGAACCGTCCGGCGCGTAGTTCGCAACAAAGGAGAAGAAAGATGTCATTCATTCGAACGAGTGCAGCTTGGAAATTCACACTGGCGGCGGTGTTGTGTACCGGTCTGCTGCCCCAAATAGCCGCGGCACACACCTGGGACGTCGCGGCAAAGATCGGTGTCGGCATCCCGGTCGGCAGCCTGAGCGACGGTTATGACCCGGGACTCGGGTTGTCGCTTGCCACGACACGCTGGTTTGGACCGCGGGTCGGACTCCGCTTCGGAGGCGCCGGCAACTTGTTGGGCGGCACGACCAACGGTATTCCCGATGTCACGTTCTGGCACTACGACGTCGGACCGGAGTTCGATCTCCTTCCCCCAGCCAACAAATTGATGCTGCATGGCAATGTCGGGCTGGGCGGTACGACGGAGCAGGCCAGTGGCGGCAACAGTGCCACCGACTTTACGCTGAACTTCGGTTTGAACCTCGAGTACCCGCTCAACGAATACTTCCATCTGATGGGCGGTCCGGCGCTGTACATGGTTTTCGCCGATAAGACCCAATACATCATGCCAATCACCGTGGGCTTCCGCTATCTCTTCGCGGACTAATCAGAAGGCGGCCGCAAAGCCCGGGCGATCCCGGGCGATGCGGCCGCCAAAACGAAACCACTCAGCGTTGCCGGTACGCGACCTGGGCTTCGGGCATCCACTTCTCGAGATCTTGAACCCGCTTTTCGTCCGACGGGTGGTCACTCAAGAATGCCGGCGGCGCTCCGCCCTTGGATGACGCGATCATGCGCCGCCAGAAGGCCGGCGCCGCTTGCGGGTCGTATCCGGCCTTCGCCATGAGCACGAGACCGATGTGATCGGCTTCACTCTCCTGGGAGCGGCTAAACGGCAGGACCACACCGACCGCCGTTCCGACGCCGAAGGCCGTCATGACCACTTGCTGCATCACCGGACTTTTTGTCTGCAGCAATTGCTGCAGTCCCGCGCCGCCGAGCTGCAATGCCAGATCGTCGGTCATGCGTTCGGAGCCATGGCGGGCGACGGCGTGACCGATCTCGTGCGCCAGCACGACCGCGAGCCCGCTCTCATCTTGGGTGACCGGCAGAATACCGCTGTAAACCGCGACCTTGCCACCCGGCAGACAGAACGCGTTGACCGTCTTGGGATCGTCGAGCAACACGAACTCCCATTCGAAGCTCGGAGCATCCGAGACAGCGGCGATGCGCTTGCCCACTCGCAGAACTTGGTCGTACTGCGCACCACTGGTGATCAGTTTCGAGTCCTTCTTGACCTTGGCGTACGCCTCCAGCCCGAGGGCATTCGCCTGGCTGTCCGGCACTAAATTGAAGGAATGGCGTCCGGTCACGGGGACCGTGCTGCATCCCGTACCGATCGATGTGACCAACGCCAACCCCAACAGACCGCTGCAAACTCGTGTCGCCTTCATGATTCTTTCCTTTGGCAAGTCCCTCAGGCTCGGCCGCCGAAGCGCCGCGCACGTGATCCGCGCCCATCATGCCAGACCGCCGCTGACGCGCCGATGAACGCAGAATGACAATCGAGTCATTGCGCCTGGAATCGGATCTTGACCAAGGACTGCTGCGGGTGTTCAATTGTATGAGCCCGATCCGCGTGTGGGGGACACCGTGAAAAATCACGCCATTGCGGCGATCATTGCGCTCTGCCTCGCGCTCCCGGCATGGGCCGCGGACGGTAACATCGGTCTTTACTTCGATGCCAACTTGGGCTCCTGCCAGATGAACATCCCGTGCCATTGCCTGGGACGTCTTTACGTCTACGGTCGCTTGGAGGGAGCGAGCGCCGGCGGCATTACCGGCGCCGAGTACAAGATCGCGGTCGGACCCAACTCGAATGCCGATCCGGGCTGGCTCTTTTCGGAAACGTTCGATCCCGGCGCGACGGTGATCGGCGCCGGTGCCCTCAACGCCGCAGACCCGTTGGGGCGTGGCGTCGATGTGGCCTGGCCCGCCTGCCAAACCGGTGGTGGGATCGGAGTCGCGGTCCTGATCGAGACCGTCGAGATTTTCAACCTGGACTGCCCCTCCGGGGACATGCGTCTCCAGGTCGTCAAGCACGACGCGCCTTCGAACCCGTTCTTCCAGTGCCCGCTGGTCGTTCTGTGCGACGCGCCGGTCTTTACGAAGGTGTGCGTCGGCTCGAATCTGACCGTCTGCCGCAACCCCGAACCGCCGTTTCCGAACAATGCAACGTGCTCGACGAGCGGCGAGGGTTGGATCAACCGTGAGCACCCACTCTGCTGTACGCATTGTCTACCGGTGTTCGCCAACTGCACGATCGCAGTCCAGAGCAAGGCGTGGTCAGCGGTGAAGTCGCTCTACCGCGACTGACGCACAGGGTCGCGGTCCCCGGCCTCGCTCACAGCTCCGAGAACACCCGGTACACGACTTGGTTGATCGCCGGCATCGTGATGGGCGCGGCGATGCGCACCCAGATCATCACATACACTTGCCGCCCCTCGATCGTCAGCGCGACGATGCGCGGCGAGTGATCCGCAGTGCCAAGCGTGGACGTGAGAAGGCGCGCCTGGCTCGGGTAGGTCGCGCGGTCCGCAACCGGCATCTGGACGATGTCCTCGGTGGGATCGCCGAAGTGCGTCGAGCTCCAGGCGATCCGCGCGGCTCCCAGGTGATCGAAAAACAACGACGCAGCGAGGTCATTCTGATCATCGGCGAGGTCGGTGGTCACGGGCGTCACGTTCACGCCGTGGCGTCATTCGATTCGCAGTAGACGAGATCGGCCGACAGATCCAACACATCGTTGGAGGGTTCGAGCTTCCAGCGCTCGAGCACCCCGCCGAACGATCCATTCGCCAGTTTGATGATCCACGGCAGGCCCGACTGCTGGTGCCGGTGTCAAGCGACGGGACCGCGGTGGGCGCCTGCCAGGTGCGGCCGCTGTCCGCCGAAGCGGAAACGAACATGTCGTTCTTGCCGAAGGTGCCGCGGGTGTGCGACCCGAAATAGATCCGCAGATCGTTGTCGGCGACGCTGACGATGTTCGGGAAGCGATCGAAATGCGGTCCCGTGGTGACGTTTCTCTCGATCGCCGCCGTCCACCCTGGCGCCGTGCCGTCGCTCTTCATGTACAGGATGTGCGATTGATTGCTCAGATCCCAACGATGCCACGCAACGTGCTGGATGCCGGCGTGATCAATGAACAGCGACGGGAAGTTGTCACCTTGCGTGGGCGGTGGAAAGTCGACGGGAGAATTGTGGGTGATTTGGATTGGCGCCGACCAGGTGATGATGCCCGAAACAAGGTCCACTCCGAGCGAATGAACGGCATAGAGGTCCTTGGTGCCGTCGCGGTCTGAAAACCAGACCACGTAGATGTTGCCGGCCGCGTCCAGTGCGACGGTGGGATCATCGTCCTGGCCCGCGAGATTCCCGGTGGCGAGCAGCGTCACGGGGCCGTTGACTGGTGGAGCGGGACTCATGGGCTGCGCATTCTTCGTGCCGCAGCCGCTGCCGGCGAGGCCCATCGCCACAATCAGCAGCTCCCGCCAGCCGCGGCCGGCGCGTCGCAGGTCCTCTCCGTGTTGCATTGCCGGCATGCGCACCAGACAGGTTCCTTTTTGAAGGCAAAACCGCCGCGCGATACGGCCGCGCGGAGTCTACTTCAAAAGCAGCAACCGGCGCGTCTGAGTGAACGCACCACTCTGCATGCGATAGAAGTACACGCCGGACGGCAACGTCCGGCCGCGCGCATCACGGCCATTCCAATCGACCGTATAACGTCCCGCGCTGTACGCGGCGTGTACGAGCCGCCGCACGTGTTGCCCGGCCGCGTCGAACACATCCAGTTGAACCCAGCCGGTCGACGGCAACTCGAATGGAATCAACGTGCTCGGATTGAACGGATTCGGCGTGTTCTGCAAGAGCGCATAGGCACGCGGCAGCAGTGCCGGCTCGGTGTCCGTCGTCCCGCGTTCGAGTCCGAACGGCGCGTCCGTTGCATCGCGGGCCAGGAAGCCCTCTGCATCGGCCAAGACCACACGCACGCGCGCCGTAGTCGTCGGCAGATTGGGCGGGGTCCACGTGACGCTCGTCCCGGTGACATCGGCGGCGATCGTCGCCCAGGTCGCACCGTCATCCGGGGACCACGAGATCTCGGCACGAGTGCCCGTCCACCCGAGCGGCAAGGACCAACGGATGGTGTACGGCCGTCCGCATGCCACCCGCTCGCCGCCGCGCGGTGCGGTGACGATGTGGCGGACGATGGTCACCGGGGCCGACCGGCGAAAGCCGCGCCCGTCCGTGTACTGGCCGCTGATTTCGAGGGCGGGAGATCCGGTGTCGCTGAAGGTCCGCTGCACGGCAGCGCGGTCGAAGCACAGCACGAGGTCCGGAATCCCATTGCCGTCCTGGTCGCCGATCACCGGCGCCGTCGCAAGCGGCGCAACCTCGCCGCCGACTCGCAGGCTCGCAACCACCACGTCCGACGGCAATAGCGGCGCCGGCGGTTCGAGGCGGATCGAGACGTCGCCGCTCCGCACGCGCAGGTCGAGCGGTTGCGGCGTGACCGCTGCGCCCGTACTCACCTCGTCCACGACGTGCAGGCGCGCCGCACCCCTCAACGTTGGGCGGTCCGGATCGTTGGTACTGATCAACAGCACGGCGTTCTTGTCACCGATCGGGAGATTCGCGGCGTCGAACGCTACCTTCAGCGACAGACAGGCGCCGGCTGCGACGACCCCGGTGGTGGGCGTCACCTTCACCCAGGGGAGCACCGGCCGGGTGATGCGAATCGCCAGACTCGGGTGCAGGTAGGGGGCGTTGAACACCACGGTGAGACCGTCCGTCCGGTCGCCGTTCTGCATACCGGTCGTGCAACTGTTCAGGACAGCGCCCACTACCTTGTACTGGTACACGATGTCGCCGTTCGCGAACAGGATGATTTGGAACGTGTTGGGGGTGCCGGCGCCGCCGCTGAAGCGGGTCACCTTGTCATACTGAATCACCAAGCGCGTGGCATCGCTTTGGTACAGGATGCGGGCCCCATTGGCTGCCGACACCAACAGGTCGTCCCAGAATGCGGCGAGCAGATTCTCCGGTGCCGCCGGATCCGATGATGGGAGCACCTGGTTGCCGTAGATCGAGTTGCTGTTGGTGAAACTGATATAGCCGTTGGTGCACACCCGGAACGACGCGAAGGTTTCACCATAGAACGGGAACGCGAAACCGATTGGAAACGGTCCGACGTTTTGCTCGTCCGCGAAAGGTTGCAACGGAACGAGCGCCCCGGTGTTCGAAATGTCGATCCATCCGAACGCCGGGCCGCCGGGGTCGTCACTGTCAGTCCATCGATAACCGAACGCATCCGGGCCGCCGTGACCCAGGATTCCATCGCGGGGATCTGTTGCCTCCTTCGGCAGCCAGAGTGCCGCGTGAGTTGCCACGGGCGTCGCCGCCGGAGGCACTGCGGTCGCGGTGAAATGCAGGTCGCTGCCGCCGGTGTTGCAGATCTGCAGCGACTTGACCACCTCGCGTCCGGCCGTTGTGGTTGCCTCGATGATCGGGGGCTGCACTGCAGCGACCGGCGCGGGTGCCGCCGTCGCCACGATCGGCACCACGAGCAGCGATTCCGGCGATGTGTTGGTGAAGGTCAGACTCGTGCTGCGGTTGCCGGATTGGGTGGGGAAGGCGACGAAAAGCAGCGCTTGCGACTGCCCAGGCTGCAGCGTGAAAACCTGCGGTCCGGCGTTGAAGTCCGGCAGCCCGCTCGTGATCGCCGACACCGCCAGCGGCGCCAGCCCGGTGTTCACCGCCGTCATGGCGCGAATGACCGGCCGGTTCAGGAAGATCGTGCCCAAGTCCAACGTCGCCGGTGAGATGGTGAGCCGGCCCGTTGTCGTGATATTCAAGATCACCGGCAGATTGATTTGCAACTCGTCCGAGTCGTTGGTCGCGAAGATCAGCGACGTGCGGTGTTGGCCGGGTGGAAGGTTCCTGGCATCGAGCCCAATCTGGACGAACTGCGACTGCCCACCGAGAACGAGCCCGGATGTCGGTGTGATCGTCAGCCACGGAATGGGGGACGAGAGGCACTGCCACGCCAGAGGGTATGAGTTGGGTACGACATTGGAGATCGTCAGCGTTTGGCTGACGACGGCGCCCGGGGACACGGTCACCGCGATCGAGTCGGGCTCCAGGTCCACATCCGGCGCCAAGACTCCAAGGCCGCTCAACCCTACGGGCAACGAGGGCTCGTCCGGATCATCGCTCGTCAGCGTCAACACGCCCGTCGCGACTCCTGAGGCGAGCGGTGAGAACGTGACTTGCAAGGCGTGGAAACTGCCTGCCGCGACGTCGAAACCGAGTGAATCGGCGCCAAAAAACGGATTGTTTGTTTGCACCCGGGTGATGTGCAACACGTCAGTTCCAACGTTTGCGACCCGGAGATCGTGTCGGCTTGTCGAGTTCACAAACGTCAGACCAAAGTCGATGGGCGCATTTGGCGTGTCGATGTCCGGGGAGCCGGTGACGTGCAATGACGCGAACACGTTGCGGACGTCGTCGGGGTCGTTGCTCTGCACCTCGGCCCGGACGCGGTAGTCGCCGCCGATCAGGCTATGGGCGTCGAACAAGACTCGCACCGGCTGATTGCCGCCCGGTGCGACCGTGCCGCCGGTGGGTTGGAAACGCAGGAACGGGATATCCGGCACATAGCGCCCAAATCCGAAACCGTTGGACCCTTCGGCGAAGTACACGCCGCGATTCACTCCTTGGCTTAGGAACGTCACGCCGCCATTCGACACGTAGAACAGCGGATTCGATTCGGTGCTCCACGATTGTGTCACGAAGTCGTAGACCTGCCAGCCCGTGCCGCCTGCCGCATAGTAGCGGTGGCTCAATGGATCGACGGCGCTGCCGACACCCGCATACCCAGGCACGTTCGCGAGCCCTGCCCATTGGTTCGTCGCCGGGTCGAACACCAAGAAGGTGAAGCCCTGGTGGACATACAAGCGGCCCTGGTAGAACTGCATGCCGCCCGGCCAATCCAGGAACACCGGCGGTGCCGGCAGTGGCTGAATCTGGCCTGTCGCAGGGTTGTAGCGCATGAACAGATTCGATCGCGCCGCGTACAGGTACGTCCCATCGGTGGCGATCAAGGTCGTACTCGCGAACAGTGGGCTGTTGATCTGCGACCAACTGTTGGCCGCGATGTCGTAGATCCGCAGCGCGATGTCGCTGCTACTCACCGCGTACAGAGTGCCGTTCAGTACGACGGCACCGGCAGCGATCAGCGCCTGCGGTTGCGGCGCGAGGGGTGTCCAGGTTGCAATGCTGGGCTCGTACCGCGCAAAGCCGGTGCCGAACGTTTGAAATGCGTAGATGGCTCCAGTTGCCGGATCCGTGGTGAGTCCGTTCAAGAGGGACGGCGACGGCGATAGGGGTGCGAACGTGCCTGCGGCAGCCGGCGTCGCGTCCCTTCCGGCCTTGATCTGCGCACCAGGCTCCACGCCGTGGACTGCTGCCTCCGGATGCAAGACGATGGTCCAGTCGAGCGCCGATCCACCGGTGTTCGAAATGTTCACCACGGTCGAATCCACACCGTTGGTGAACAGGTCGGCGTGAATGGAATCCGGAGCAACTCCGATCTGTGGCGGGATCAGGCCGATACCGCTGAGCGCGACCGCGACCTGCGGGTCGTCAGGATCGTTGCTGCTGAGGATCAGGGTCAGGGCGGAGGGTCCGGGCGTCACCGGATCGAAGCGCACGGGCAAGACCGTTTGTTGGCCCACGGCCAGCGTGAATGGCGTCGCGGTGACCGAGAACGGTGGGTCCGTCACGACGCTCGAGACCTGCAGCATATCGGTCCCGGCATTCGTGACCTGCAGGTCCAAACTGCGTGTCCCGCCGACGAACACGCTGCCAAAGTCGAGATGCGTCGTGGAAAGAGATACTTCTGGGGCGCCGGTGACGTGCAGCGTGGCAGCGACGCGCACCGGATTCTCGTCGGGATCATTGCTCCCGATCTCGACCGTGGCGCGATAGTCGCCGCCGATGAGCCCGGCGGCGTCAAAGACGGCGGCGATTTCTTGCTGCTCTCCCGGCAGCACGCTCCCGGACGCGGGCTCGGTGCGCAGCCATCCCGCCGACAACTCGTACCGTCCGAACCCAACCCCACCCTCGCCTTGCACGAAGTACACACCGCCGGGTCCGGGTCCGCGCACGACGGCCATGCCGCCGTCGGACACGGGGAACAACGGTTCGGTCACGGCGCTCCATTGTCCGGTTGCGATATCGAACGCGTACCAGTTCGACCCGCCGTACGACCCATGGGCGTAGTAAACGCTCGAGGCGGGATCGACGCAGCTTCCCAGTACAGCGCCACCGGGCAGCGGCGGCAACGATGCCCATTGGTTATTGGCAATGTCATAGGTTTCGAATCCTTGGAACCCATCGCCTTGGTGGCCATACAACTTGCCCGCATGGAACTGCAGGCCGCCCCATGCGGTGAATCCCGCCACCGGTTGCGCCATGAACGTCCACTGCGATGTGACGGGGTCATGGCGCACGAATCCGGAGGGACCGGCGAGATAAATGTACTGGCCGTCGGTCGCGATGTTGCCGGTTGCGTTCCCCAGGCCGTTGGCAAGGGTCGTCCAGGTGTTCGTGACAATGTCATACACACCGAGTTGCGAGCCATTGCCCGTGTACACCGTGTAGATCTTGCCATTGAGGATCATGGCTCCACCGTTGTTACCACTGAACAACGGACACGCCGCAAGCGGCTCCCAACTGTTCGTCGCCCGGCGGTAACGGTAGAAAGCAAACCCTTCATTTTGCTGCGCGTAGATGAAACCGCTGCCCGGATCGGCGGTGACACACGTCATCGGCACGGGACAAGACGCCAGGGGCTGGAAAGCACCCAGCGCCAGCGGATACGCGCCGCGAACTTGGCTCGAGACAGTGGTGCCGTGGTTGCTGGTTCCAGTCGTTGCGGTTGCCGGTGCCACATAGAGCGCCCCTGCGGCCGCTAACGCGCTCGCGGACCAGATCAGCGGGCTCCCGCCGGTGTTCGCGATGGTGATCGTGCGCGTCGCCGTCGCGCCGGTGAACAAGTCGGCATGGATGGAGTCGGGCTGCACCGCAATATCCGGCGCGATAACCGACAATCCCCGCAGCTCGATCGACACGCTTGCCTCGTCCGGATCGTCGCTCTGCACCAACAGGGTGCCGTGCTCACTCGCCGGCACTGGCGGGCAGAACTGCAGAGTCACGTTCTGGCTGGCGCCCGGGGCCAGCGCGAAGCTGCCGGGGCTCGCAGTGAACACCGGATTCGCACTCGCGATGGAACTGACGGTCAAAGGGTCGGTTCCGGGGTTCGAAACGATGAGATGCCGGGTCACGCACCCGCCCGCAAACACGGTTCCGAAATCGATCGAGTCGACGGCCGCCGGGTAGGTGACGCGCACCGTGTGTTGGTTGATGGTGCAAAAGACATTCACGTCGAAGGTGTTCTGTACTTGCGCTTGAATCACGCCGTCGAGAGCGAGAGTTCTGAGCAAGGGCAGGCTGGCGCTGAACGTGCCGCTGGCGGGGCTGCAGTCGCTCCCGGTGGACCCGGTCGACCCGATCGCAATGCCTTCCATGGTCAGCGTGGCACTTTCGACGATATCACCGTAGTCGCCGTCGGCGACCAACTCGATCGTTCCGGGGCCGGCGGGTGGAAGAACGACGGGCAACGTGTGTTGGGTCATCGCCCCATCGACGATGTACGTCTGCACCGACTGCAGCACGACGGGCTCGCCGGCGAGCGCAATGTCGGGTGCACCGGTCACATGCAACGCCACCGGAACCGTAACCGTGCCTTCATCCGGATCGTTGCTCTGCACCAACACGTTGGCGCCATAGTCGCCACCATTGAGCCCAAGAGCATTGAACCCGACGGTGATGTCGACGCCTTGCCCCGGCGGGATCTGGCCTTGGGCCGGCTGCAGCGTCAGCCACGAAGGCGTTGTCGCCAGAGCGGCGCCCAGGAGGTTTTCGAGCACGAGCCCGGTGTCCTCACCCAACGCCAAACCGAATTCGAGGTTGAGCGCCGAGGCGAATACGGTCCCGGCACCGACGCGATATTGCACCAGAGTCGGACGCTCGTGCGAATCGCTCATCAAGACCGATGTCCGCGCCGCCAGGTGCGTGAAGAAACCAGCGCTCGCGAAGCTGCCGGTGATGACTGGCGACAAGTCCCGCGCCACGGGATGCTGGGTGTCGGTGACCTGGTTCTCGATGTCCGCACCGGGCGCGATCCGCAGCCCGTCCGGCATTTTCAAGCGTGCCGCGTCACCCTCCGAATAGCCCCAGCCGGCGGCGTGGATTTCGAGCACACCGCCGCCACGCAACCATGGCTCCAAGCGACCACCGGCCGCCGACCAGTTCTCATAGGCGCGCGTCGGCTGATCTCCAGCCAGCACGATCAATCGGTACTTGGACAAGTCCGCCGCCGCGAGTCCCTCGGTGGTGAGGAGATCGAATGGCAGCGCCATTCCGGTGAGCACCGATTCATCCGCATGGCCGCCCCACGGTGCAACATCTTGCACCAGCGCGATGCGGGCCGCGGGGCGAAGCGCGCTCTGGATCTGGGCGGGATGGAAACCGGCGGGTGCCTGGTTCGAACGCGCCTCGCGGTCTTCGCGCGCGCCGCTCGCATTGCGTGCCGGACGTGCGGCCAGGCGATGGGCCTTGCTCGTGCTGCTCGCGGCTGTCGTCGCGGGTGCGGGTGCCGTCTCGGCGGCGAGCGTGAAGTTGAGGTCGCTGAACCCCTCGTTCTGGATGTGCAGCGTCTGTTGCGACGTCGCACCCGACAAGAGCGATTCGGTCAAACTCTGGGGCGATACGGCGATGTCAGGTGGCACCAGGCCTTCGCCGCGTAGCGTCGCCGTCGACGAGATTTCATCCGGATCATCGCTCACGATGGTGAGCAGCCCCGTTTCGACGCGGGCCTGGTTGGGGCAGAACTGCACGTTCACATCGCGGAATTCGCCGGGCGCCAATGCGAAGCCGGCGCCGTCCGGCGTGAACACCGGCGAGTTGCTGTTGACACTCGCGAGCGTCAGCAGATCGGTGCCGGTGTTACGGACGCGGATCGCGAGAGTCTTGCAGCCACCCAGGAACACGGTATTGAAGTCCAGCGGGTCGAAACCAAGCGCGTAGCTCAAGACCACACGATGCTGATTCAAGGTGCAGAAGACGTTCACGGCGAACGAGTTCTGGACCTGGACGTTGATGATGCCGTCGGCTGCGAAGGTGGCCAATTGGGCCGGTGTGAGAGGAAACGAGCCGTGGCCCTGGGTACAGTCGGCGCCCAGCGAACCGACGGCTCCCAAGGTGGTGCCTTCGACCGTCACCGTCGCGGTCTCGACGCCGGCTCCATAGTCACCGTCTGCGAACAACTCCAGAGTTCCACCCAATGTCGGCGCGACGGGAACCGGCAACGCATGCTGGGTGAGCGCGCCGTCGACGGTGTACGTTTGCGTCGACTGAATGTTGAACTGTGGACCTTCCAATTGAATGTCGGGGGCACCCGTCACGTGCAGGTGCACCGGGACGTCGACCCGCGACTCATCCGGATCGTTGCTGCTCACTTGCAGCTCGGCGTCGTAGTTGCCGCCATTCAGGCCGGTGGCATCGAAAGTGAGGGTGAGATTCATCGACGCCCCCGGCGCCACGACGGCAGCGGCGGGATCCGCTGTCAGCCAACGGACGGCGTGGCCACTCCAAGCGAGGGCGTTGTGAAGAACGCGTCCAACGTCGCCAGCGATGAATCCCGTGTTGCCCACATAGGCGTTGACGCCCACCACGATATCGTTCTTCGTCGCCACGAACGGCTGGCCATTGTCCCAGCTTGCAACCAACACTGCGCCTGGCGTCACCGTCGTCGCACCCAAGAGATCGCCGAACGCGCTGGTCACTCCCTCCATGATGGGGTGCCCTGCATCGAACGTTCCGAGGTTCGCGCTGCCGATCGGGCCACTGCCGAGGGTGAAGGGCAGATAGCCTCCTGAAACCAATCGTCCGGCGACCGCAAATCCACCGATAAAGGTCGGCACGGTCAGCACCACGCCGCCGCCTGCATCCGCGTAGTCCGCCAGCAGGTCACCGACGCCGGCAGCGTTTGGAATGGCCGTGTCGCTGGCCAGCATCACGGCGTCGTACGAATTGAGGTCCGCCAGAATCGGCGTGCCCTGCGACAGGTCGAAAACGTCGGTGACCGCGACATCGGGATAGGCCGCGATCATTTGCCGGATCGCACTGACGTCGCCGCCCGCGTTCAAGATGAGGAATCGCAGGCCGCCCGTCTGAATGACGGGCGGACGCCGGATCGGCCGCAGCGGGTCGGAGCGGCGGGGGACGGCGCCGGCCCGATACGACGGGTTTCGCCCTTCGAAAATGAACGGATGCGAAGCGGAGGGGCGCGCGATCGTGCGGGTTACAACCGCGGTTGCCTCGACTACAGTCGTACCGCGCACCTGTGCCGCGAGAACCAGGTCGCTGACGCCCAAGTTCTGAACGTTCAGAACTTCGGTTGCCGTTTGCCCGGTGAGAAGGTCGCCCGATGCCGACGACGGCGCGAGCGCGATGTCCGGTGGCCCGAGCGTCGTTGCGCTCGCGACATTGGAAATCGGCCCCACACCGCCCAGCTCGTCCGCCGCCCGAATCGCGAAGTAGTACACGGTGGAGAAGGCGAGCCCGTTGACGGTCATCTGCTCGGCGCTCCCCGCCGTTTGCGGATTGGGTTCGCCATTGACCTGAGTGGCGGCCCCGAACGTCGTGTCGTCCAAGGGCGCTGTGGAATAACGCAGATCGTAGTTTGCGGCGCGGCCGGTCGCGCCGTCATCGCCGGTCGCCGTCCAGTGCAGCGTCATCGAACTGCCGCCCGGATCGACCGCGGTGAGATCCGTGATGGCGCCCGGCGGCAGGCTGTCGGGTTGGGCGATCGGCAAGAAGGCGTTCAAGCGGCCACCGGTCACGGTGCGGCCCGAGAGCGCTGGGATCGGATCGACGCGCGCCAGGAGCAGCGTCTTGGCGGACGCGGCGGTGATACTGGGATAGAAGCCGCGGATGAGCGCCATGACGCCGGCGACATGCGGCGTCGCCATCGAAGTGCCGCTCTTCAGGCCGTACGTGTTACCCGGCTGGGTGCTCAGAATGTCGACGCCCGGTGCGCCCAGATCCACGGTGGTCAGGCCCCAATTGGAGAACGATGCGAGCTGATCGTTGTGATCGGTGGCGGCCACCGCAATGATGTTGGGTGAGTCGTAGTTGGACGGGTAGTTCGCGAACGTATCGTTGTCCGAACTGGCGTTGCCGGCGGCTGCGACGAACGAAATACCGGCCGTATCCGCAGCTCGAATCGCGTCTAACAGCGCCTGCGAGAACCCGCCGCCGCCCCAACTGTTGCTGGTCAGTTGAATGCCCATGGTCGTCGCGTAGTCCACGGCGCGGATGGCATTGTCCGTCGATCCGGATCCACCGGCGTCCAGGAACTTCAGCGCCATCAAGCGCACGTGCCAGTTCACCCCGGCGACCCCGATCCCGTTGTCGCCGACCCCACCGATGGTTCCCGCGCAGTGCGTCCCGTGGCTGTGGTCATCCATCGGATCGCCATCGTTGTTCACGAAGTCGTAGCCGTGGATGTCGTCGATGTAGCCGTTGTGATCGTCGTCGATCCCGTTGCCGGGAATCTCGTTGGGGTTGGTCCAAATGTTAGCGGCAAGATCGGGATGGGTGTAGTCGATGCCGGAGTCGATGATGCCGACGACGACCGCGGTTGATCCCGTGAACTCGTGCCAGGCCGCTGTCGCCGAGATATCCGCGCCCGGCGTGCCGCCTGTTTGCCCGGTGTTCTGCATGCCCCAGAGTTCATCGAACCGGGGATCATTCGGGACGTCTAAAGCGTGGTAGATGAAGTTCGGCTCGATGAACTCGAGATTGGGATCGTGGCGGTGGCGTGCGATGGCTTGCTCGACCGTCAGGCCGCCGATATGCGCCAGCAAAACTTTGGTGCGCCCCAGCTCCTCAATGTCACGGGCGGCAAGGTCGCCGAGCACTTGGGCGCGATAGGAGGCCGTCGCGGTCTGGCGGAACTTCAGGAGGACTTCGGATTCTTTATATTGTGCGGGAGCGTTTTGCGCTCGCACCGCCGTGGCCGACAACAACAGGCACAACGCACCAGCCAGGCGAGTTTTTCCAAACGTCGACATTAGTCTTCCCCCGGGGGCATCGGGTGACGGACTTGTACGGTCGACACGCGCAAGGGAACCCTCGGTTGCGGGCACAGATCTGCCAGCAACCGGTCGACGCATCGATCGCCGGCCAGAAAATCAGGGAGTGAAACCTGGCAAGAATCTAGCGCGATGGCGGTCAAGAATCCAGTGCGGAGTTAAGATTCCGAATCCGTCCGATGATGGCGGCGGCACTTCCGCCCCGGATACCGTTGCTTCCGGCGCGACCGCGGCATAGATTTGACCTGCATCGCGCTGCGTGTTTGTGCGTGGTTTCCTCCGTCCGAGGCGGGACAACATGTGTTTCCGGTGGCTGAGCGGTGCCCTTGCGCTGGCAATTGGAGCGTTGGCGGTGGGCGGCGCCCGGCCCGCAAGGGCGTGCTGTACCGTGTCCGCCGACGCGGCCTCGACAATCAATGGCAGTCAGTCCGTGTTGCTGATCTGGGATCCTCAGACCCAGACCGAACATTTCATCCGGCAGGCCTCGTTCAAGTCCGCGGTCGATCGCTTCGGATTTCTCGTTCCGACGCCGTCGCGGCCGGAGCTTGGAGAGGCGGACGCCGGGGTGTTCAAGCAATTGGCGACGATCACCGCGGCCGAGCGCATCAAGAAGGGGCGGACGAAAGGTGGTCGCTCGGCCAAATCCGCAGCGGTGGCGCCCTCCGTCCGTGTCGTCGAACAACGGCTGGTCGCAGGGTACGACGCCGCGGTATTGCAAGCGTCCGGTGCCGCGGCACTCGTCGAATGGCTGCGGACGAATGGCTATGCATATTCGCCGGAGGTCGAGGCGTGGGCGAAGCCGTATGTCGACGCCGGCTGGATGATCACGGCGCTCAAGCTTGCCAAGGATACGGCGGCGCGCCCGTCCACCGATGTCGCAGCGGCCGCGCTACGGCTGACGTTCAAGACCGACCGGCTGTTGTTTCCGTATCGCGAACCGGACTCGAAACTGCTGGCAGACAAACTCAATCGCGACGGGCGTCTGCTCCGGATCTACGTCGTCGCCGATGCACGCTACGCGGGTTCGCTCGCGCCCGATCATCCCTGGACGGGGCGCGCCGTTTGGGCGGGAAAGCTCCGCAACGCGCGCCAGACGGAATTGCTGAAGACACTGGCATTGTCCGCCGAAAACGTCCGCGGCGATTGGTTCTTGACCGAGTTCGAAGATCCATGGCCCTACGGACTGGCGCCCGCGGATCTCTACTTTGCACGCGATGCGCTTCAGGACGAGATTCGCCGCCCGCCGGTCATCGAGTACGGCAGCATCGGTTGGCCTGAACGAACGCTGCGCAACCGCACCGCCATCGGTGCCGGTATCGGCATTGCCATCGCGGCACTGCTGACTGCTTTCCTCCGCTCCCGGCGCGGCTACTCGAACCAGTGACCGAGCGGCGCGCGGAGGAATTGCTCGATCGGGATCCCGTCCCCACCGACCAGCAGCGGGCGGGCGCTGCGATTCGCGTCGAGAAATGCTTGGAGCCCGGAGCGCCGGTCGCGAGGCCGGCCACTCTTGACCTCCAGTGCCAGCACTTTGCGCCCATGCCGCAGCACGAAATCTACTTCGCGGTTTGCATCCCGCCAGTAGTAAACCTCCATGTTCGCATCTTCGGCGTGATTGACGAGGTGGGCGCCGATCGCCGACTCCACGACGCGTCCCCAGCGGCTGGGATCCGCGTGCCACTCGGCTTCGCTCGCTCCGGAAGTCGCGGTCATGAGGGCTGTATTGCGTGCCACGAGTTTCGGACTCGAAGCGCGCTGCCGGACCGCGGACCCGCTCCAGCGCTGGAGCCCGGTCAACAATCCGGCGCCGTTCAGAAGATCGAGATAGTGTGCGAGCGTCGTCACATTGCCGGCGTCATCCAACTGTCCCAGCATCTTGTTGAGTGACAGAATTTGGCCGGAATACTCACAGCCGAGCCGGAACATTTGGCGCAGCAGTGCCGGCTTGTCGATGCGCGTCATGAGCAGGATGTCTTTTGAGACCGCGGTCTCGATCAACGAGTCGAGCACGTACCTCGTCCAGCGGGCCGGGTCAGCGACCAGCGCCGCGGCACCCGGGTAGCCGCCAAAGTAGAGGTATTGTTCGAGATCGAAGCCGAACGCCGCACTCATTTCGGACAATGTCCAATGCGTCAAACGCATGACCTCGAAACGTCCCGCAAGACTCTCGGTGAGGCCGCGCTGCACGAGCAGCGGACTGGATCCCAAGAGGAGCACGCGGAGTGGCACCTTGCGGCGCGTGTCTTCATCCCACAGCCGTTTGACGGTGGACGACCACAGAGGCACCTTTTGGATCTCATCCAAAACCAGCAGCGCGCCTGTTGCGCCAGCGTGCTGCGCCGCCGTCCGGCCGATTTGCCACTGTGTCTCGAGCCAAGCGCGGGTTTCCAAGCCGGGATCGTCGGCGCTCGCGGCGTGCACCGGCGCTGCAAGCTGCGCAGTGACCTGCCCGGCGAGCGTGGTCTTGCCGACCTGGCGCGGCCCCAACAAGACCTGGATGAAACGGCGCGGCTCCGTCAGCCGCTGCGCCAGGGTCGCCGCTTTGGGATGCAAGTAGGGCACGGAGGCCTTCCTTAGACTTCTCAGTATACTGAGATAATTTACTCAATGCATTGAGTAAAGTCAATGGTGGCCGCCGGGCCCGCGCCACGTGCGACTCCAGGCACGGGGACGTCGCGCTTCACGGAGTGCCGGCGCGGGTTTACCTGTCGAGCGCCCCATCCGGCAGGAACTCGAGCGGGACGTTTGCGTGGGTGGCGGCGTAGCGGGTGAGTTTCTCGAGGCCGCCGCTGAAGTTGTAGGCGTCGAGTCCAAGTTGGCGCATTTGGTACGCCAAATGCGCGCTCTTAAGGCCGAGTTCACAATAGGTCACGTACGATTTCGATTTATCGAGCTTGCTCACCAGCGCCAGCGCTTGCGCGAGCTCCAAATGCAATGCACCCGGGTAGTGCCACGCCCGGTAGGCGTGCACGCTTCGCAAATCGATGACTTCGGCGCCCGGCGGCACGACGTCGATTTCGAAATCCGGGATCGACAGATCTTCCTTGCCCAAGCGTCGCAAGTCGAGCACCCGCCGTTCCGACAAGAGCGCGTCGACGTCGAACTGCACCTTGTTTTCGTCTTGCTCGACGGCGTAGGCGTGGGCACCGGTCGCCGGCTTCTCGGGCACGATGTCGCAGTATTCCTTCACCGTCGCCGAAATATCGTAGGTGCCGATCTCGCGGGCTCGCGTGATGATCTCTTCCTTGTCCATGCCGACGAGCGGCCGCAGAACCGGCAGCGACAAGCGGCCGTCCAGCGCCCGCAGGTTGCGAAGCGTTTGCGACGACACTTGTCCAAGTGCTTCACCGGTCACGATCGCCTGGGCGCGGCGTTCGTGCGCTACGGCTTCGGCGGTGCGGTACATGAGGCGCTTCAAGACGAGTTGCCAAAGTTGCGGCTGCGCCGCGGCGCGAATCTGATGCACCACGCCTTCGAACGGCACGACATGAATGCGCGCCGTGTCGCCATACTGCCAGCGGCTGCCAATGATCTGCATGACGCGCAGCGCCCCGATCTGATGCGTCGGTCCGCCGAGCCGGCAAAAAACGTAGTCGAGGGCCACACCGCGCCGCAGAATCATCCAGGCCGCGACCGCCGAATCGAAGCCGCCGGATACGAGTGCCACGGCGCGCCCCTCGCTACCGATGGGCAAGCCGCGCCATGCGGGCCGCGAATCGTGGAACAAGTAGGTGCGGTTGTCGCGCACTTCGACGTGGCACGTGTGCTCGGGATCCACGAGCTTGACCTTGCCGAAGGGCGCCAAGCGGGCACCGAGCGCGACTTCGATATCGCGCGAGCGATAGAGCGCGGCGCCCGACGTGCGGGCCCGGACCGCGAAGGTCTTGCCGGTCACTTGGCCACGAAAAACGGGTTCGGCGACGTCGACGAGTTCGTCGAGCGTACAAAGCGGATGTTCCTCGACCCGCGACACGGAATGCACCCCAAAGGTGCGGCGTGCCACCTCACCGGCGCGCTCATCCTCGGCCTCGACGACAAGCCGCACCCACCCAGGCTCGACGGTCGCCTCGATCCCTTCGACCCGAAAGGCGTCGCGCATATTAGCGATCAGCATCCGCAAGAAGCGCCGCCGCGTCTTGTCGGCCTTGGTCGTCAGGTCCGGGCTCAGTCGGATCAGGAACTTCATGAATTCTCCCTCGCACCACATTGTAGTGCGGCACGGCCCCGAGCGGTGGATTGCCTCCACGGGGACGCCGATCCCGCCGCGGGCGGGGATCGGGCATAATGGCCGGCGCGCCCACTTGGGTGGGGCGAGGAGGGCTCTTTTGGGACTGCTGTTCGCGATCCTGATCGGGGCGATCACGGCCGCGAGTGTCGTGCTGATGCACCGCGCCGGTGCCGAGATGCCGCCGCTTCTCTCCGACGCCGCACAGGCCGTCGATGCGCAACTTTTCCTGACGCTCGTGACGATCGGCGTCGCATTCGTGCTCGCGCAGGGCTTGCTCGCGTGGTTCGCGTGGCGCTACCGCGGCCGTGCCGGACGCACCGCGCGCTACGTCCACGGCCACAACCGTCTCGAGGTGGGCAGTTCGGTCGTGATCGGCGTCGTGTTCGTGACGCTCGCCATCATGGGCTCGCGCGTCTGGGCGCAACTGCATCTCGCGCAGCCGGCACCCGACACGCTCGTCATCGAAGTCATCGGCGAACAGTTTGCATGGAACGTCCACTACGCGGGCCCCGACGGCGTCTTTGGCCGCAGCGATCCCACGCTGTACGACCCGCAGTCCAACCCGCTCGGCCTGGTGCCGGACGATGCCGCCGGGCGGGACGACATCGTGACGCTGAACACGGTGGCCGTGCCGGTCGGCCGCCCGGTCGAATTGCGCCTCGGGTCGAAGGACGTGCTGCACAGTTTCTTCGTGCCGGCGCTCCGCATCAAACAGGACACCGTGCCGGGGTTGCGCATTCCGCTGCGTTTTCTGGCCAAGTACACCGGCAGCTTCGAAGTGCCGTGCGCGCAGTTGTGCGGCCTCGGGCACTATCGAATGAAGGGGACCTTGCGCGTTCTCGAGGCCGATGAGTTCGCCGCCTGGCTCGTCCAGCAGAAAGCAGAGTAGCCGGATGTCCGTACCGCACCCGCATTCCACGTCCCGGCCCCAGGGCTTCCTCGGGCGGTATGTGTTCAGCACCGACCACAAGGTGATCGGCGTGCAGTACTGGCTCTTGGCATTGGTGGCCGTGGTGGTCGCAATGCTCTTGTCGGTTCTGATGCGCTTGCAGCTCGCGTTTCCAACCCACACCTGGCCGCTCCTCGCCAAGATCTTCCCGACCGGCATGAGCAGTGGCGTCATGGCGCCCGAGTTCTACCTCTCGCTCGTCACCATGCATGGCACGATGATGGTGTTCTTCGTGTTGACGACAGCTCCCATGGGCGGCTTCGGGAATTTCATGTTGCCGTTGCAAATTGGCGCCCGCGACATGGCGTTTCCGCGCCTCAACATGCTGTCGTTCTGGGTGACCTGCACGGCGTTCGTGGTGCTCATGCTGGCCTTTTTCGTGCAGGGCGGCGCCCCGCTCGGCGGCTGGACAGCGTATCCGCCGCTTTCGGCGCTCGGCTCGATCGCTGGGCCCGGTGAGGGCGCCGGAATGACGCTTTGGATCATCAGCATCGCGCTCTTCTGTGCTGGTTCGGTCTTGAGTGCACTCAATTTCCTGGCGACAACGCTCGGTATGCGTTGCAAAGGCATGTCGATGGGCCGCCTGCCGCTCACCGCCTGGGCCTGGTTCACGACCGCCGTTATCGCCTTGCTGGCCTTCCCGGTGCTGCTGGCAGGCGGCATCTTGCTGCTCCTCGACCGCAACGCCGGCACCAGCTTCTTCGTCCCCGGCGGCCTCGTAGTCGCCGGCAAGCTCATCGATCATCGCGGCGGTTCGCCGCTTCTCTGGCAACATCTGTTCTGGTATTTCGGCCATCCCGAGGTCTACATCGCCATCCTGCCGGGCATGGGAGCCACATCGCAGATCTTGTCGGTGTTCTCTCGCAAGCCGCTCTTCGGCTACCGGGCCATGGTCGGCGCGCTCGTCGCGATCGGGCTCTTGGGATTCTTCGTCTGGGGCCATCACATGTTCGTGAGCGGCATGAGCCCCTATAGCGCCATTGCCTTCAGCATCTTAACACTCATCATCGGCGTGCCCTCGGCGCTCAAGACCGTCAACTGGCTGGGCACGATTTGGGGTGGTAACCTGCGCTTCACGACCGCCATGCTCTTTGCGCTCGGGTTCGTGTCGCTGTTCGTGAGCGGTGGCCTGACCGGCATCGCGCTCGGCCAGACCTCGCTCGATCTCTATTTGCACGACACGTTCTTTGTCGTCGGCCATTTCCATATCATTATGGGAGTAGCGGCGGTGTTCGCGATGTTCGCGGCGACGTACTACTGGTTCCCGAAGATGTTTGGACGGCTCTTGCACGAAGGGCTCGGTAAAATTCATTTCGTGCTGACCCTGGTCGGCGTCTACGCCATCTTTGTCCCGATGCATATCCAAGGACTGATGGGGCATCCGCGCCGCTATTACGACGCGTCGAACTACACGTATCTGACGGCCGCCCAACCGTGGCATGTGGTGATCACCTGGGCGGCCGTGTTCACGGTTGCGGCCCAGGCCCTCTTCTTTGTCAATCTTGTTTGGAGCCTGCGGCGTGGGCCGCGCGCCACCGCCAATCCGTGGGAGGCGACGACTCTCGAGTGGACGACCGCATCCCCGCCGCCACACGACAATTTCACGGCCGATCCGGTCGTGTACCATGACCCCTACGAGTATTCGCGCCCGGGTGCGCCGCGGGACTACATCATGCAGAACGATCCGCCCGGCGCGTTCGCGGAAGGAAGCTCATGAGTACCGGCACGCTCGATCCGACGCTTCCCGACATCACAACCGGTGGGCCGCCACCGGCGCGGCCGCCGGGACGCGGCAACGGCGGCGACGGTGGCGGCAGCGGCGACAATGACGGCGCGCGCCAACCCGATACGTCACCGCTCGCCATCTTCGGCATGTGGATCGCGCTAATCCCGATCCTAATGCTCTTTCTGGCCTTCGTAAGCGCCTACGTGTTGCGCCACGGGACCGGCACCGACTGGGTACAGGGTTCGGTGCCGCGCATCGTTTGGGTCAGTACCGTGCTTCTCCTGGCGAGCAGCGGTTTGCTCGAACGGGCGCGCCGGCTCGCCAAGCAGAACGGCGCATTTCGCCCGTGGGTCATCGGCACCCTGACCTTGGGCGTGGCGTTCGTCATTGGGCAGGTCTTCGCGTGGCTTTCTCTGACGGCGCAAGGCGTGTACTTGAGCACGTCGCCGTATGCATCGTTCTTCTTCCTGCTGACGATCTCGCACGCCGTCCACGTGGCCGGCGGGCTCGCGGGGCTTGTCGCGGCGGCGCTCTGGCCCGAGCGCGGTTGGCGCGGCACGCCGCCTGCCACGTCGGTCCGCGTCATTGCGATCTACTGGCACTTCTTGGGGATTCTGTGGCTTTTGCTCTTCGGACTCCTCGAAATCTGGAGATGACGGTGCAGAAGAGCCCGGCTGCTGAACGTTCGCCGTCTCTTTGGTCGGGCGGCACGCACCCGTTCGCGGTGTCGCATGCCAAGTTCGGCATGTGGCTCTTTCTGGTCTCGGATTCGCTGACCTTTGCGGCGGCGCTCTTTGGCTATGCGTATCTGCGGAACGCGAGTCCCAACTGGCCGGCACCGTTCCGCATGACCCCGTCGATCCTCGTCGCCACCGTGATGACGTTCTGCCTGCTGTCGAGCAGCTATACGATGGTTTTGGCGGTGCGCGCCGCACGCGCCGGTGACGCGACCCGCGCGGTGCGCGCCCTCATGGCAACGATGGCCGGCGGCGTGGCATTCCTGCTGCTGCATTTGAACGAGTGGCGCATGCTGTGGCACGAGGGCATGACGCTGCGCCACAATCCGTGGGGCGATCCGATGTTCGGCGGCACGTTCTTCACGCTGACCGGCATGCACATGCTGCACGTGGTGATCGGCGTCGTGGTGCTGGGGTCGATGGCCAGGCGCCTGGCCCGCGGCCGTACGACCGCCGAGGGTGTCGAGATCGCCGGGCTCTACTGGCATTTCGTCGACCTGGTGTGGATGTTCTTGTTTCCGCTCGTGTACTTGCTGTCGGTCGGCACCGGGGGAGGCGCGGCGCGATGAATCCGATGCTGCGCGTCTGGCTCGTGCTCTTAGCCCTGACGCTCGCCGAAGTAGCGCTCGCCGCTGCCGGTGCACGCGGCGGGGTCATGCTGGCCATTTTGCTCGCGCTCTCGACCGTCAAGGCGTGGCTCATCGTTGCCTGGTTCATGCACCTGCGCTTCGAGCGCCGCCACCTGGCGCTCGCGTTGCTGCCGGTGCTCATCGTCTGTATCTTGCTCCTGAACTTCATCTTTCCCGATAGTGTGCGGCTCGGTCGCATGAGTTCGGTTGGACCCCCGGAGGCCAGTCATTCGCAGAGCACCAAATAGGCAGCGCCTCGCCTGGGCGGCGGTGGCGGTCGCGCTCGTTTGCGACGGTCGCGCTACGGCATGGGCCCAGTGCGCGCTCTGCGGCCAAGGAACGTCGTACGCGGGTCGCGATGGATCGGGCGCCGCAGGTACATTCTTGGCCGCGACACTCGTCCTTCTCGTTCCGACCCTCGTCATCGTCGGTCTCATTGGACGTACGGTGTGGCAACAACGGCATCGCTGATCAGGCGGTATCGAACGCGCGCTGCGGGCGTTCTCGCTTGCGGCCTCTTGGCGGGCTGTGGAGACGGCCCCGCCGGTCCCCGGGGGTTCGAAATCGCGGGTACGGTCGAGCTCGCAGGCATCACGACCGACAATATCGGCCAACTGAACGGAGAACGCACCCTCACGGATGCGACGGGCGTCCTGATCGATCTCGTGCAGGGCGACAGCGTGGTGGCGTCGGTTGAGTCCGAGAGCGGGGCATTTCGATTCGCGGGCTTGAGTTCGGGCTCCTACTTGGTTCGCACGCCGATTAACGACTTCACGTGGGTCGACCTTCCGGTCGTCGTGCAAGGCGCTTCAGTCCAACTTGCGGCGCCCTTGCGGCTCGAATCGTCGCCGGATCTACTCACTTATCCGAATGGATTCACGAGCGGGCAAGGTCTCAATATCTATTGCACGCCGGCGACCGCCGGGCCGGTGAACATCGAGGCGTGGACGCTCGGCAACCGCCGCGTTTGGCACCTGAGCTTCCCGGCGAGCTGGCCGCCGAACTCTCCCTTCCAAGTTCACTGGCTCCCGATCAGCGACTACCATTTGCCGCTCTTCCCCGGCGCGTACTGGATTCGCGCCCGCTTCGACGGCCGCGAGATCGCCAATCTGGTGTTCTTGGAAATGTAGCGGACTTCGAACGGCCGCGTTCAATGCGACAGGTATCGCAACCACAGATAGACGTGGCAGATGGCGATGTGCATGAGCATGAGCGGGAACGCGTACTTGACGTAGGTCATGAAGCGGAAGGGGACGCCGTTCCGGTCGCCGATCCCCGCCACCGTCAGGTTCGCCGAGGCACCGATGAGCGTGCCGTTGCCGCCCAAGCAGGCACCCAGCGACAGCGCCCACCAGAGTGGCAACACGACCTCGGCGCCGCCGAGCGTCGGCGTCATGGCCTTGATGAGCGGGATCATCGTCGCCACAAACGGGATGTTGTCGACGATCGCCGACAGCACCGCCGAACTCCAAAGCACGGCGTAGACGGTCGTATTGCGGTCGCCGCCCGTCAATTGCACCAAATGCCCGGCCGCCAATCGCAAGACTCCGGCAACATCGACGCCATGCACGATCACGAACAGCCCCACGAAAAAGAAGATCGTAATCCACTCGACCTCGTTGAAGGTGTGCATGACGCGGCGCGACTGTTCCTCGGCGCGGTGCCGGTAGTTGTCGAGCAGCATGAGGATGCTGGCACCAATCAACGCGATCGTCCCGGGTTCCAAGTGGATCCGGCGCGCGAAGATGAACAGCACCATGACGATTGCAAGCACGCTCACCGACTGAATCATGAGCGTGCGGTCCATGATCGCCTCGCGGACCGAGAGATCCATGACGCGGGCTCGCGCGACCGGGGTCGCGTGCATCTTGCGGCCCCAGAGCACATGCGTCGCCAGCGCCTGAAAGGCCAGGATCACCAGGATGATGGGCGCCAGGTTGACGACGAACTGATTGAAGCTCAGTCCAACGAGCGACCCGATCAGAATGTTGGGCGGGTCGCCGATGAGGGTCGCCGTGCCGCCGATGTTGGAGGCGAAGATCGTCGAAAAGAGAAACGGATAGGGCGGCACCTCCAACTCGCGGGTGATCGCCAGCGTGACCGGCGCCATGAGCAGCACGGTCGTGACGTTATCGAGCAGTGCCGAGAGCACCGCCGTCGTGACCGAGAGGATGACGAGCAGCGCCCATGGTGAAGCCTTCGCTCGCTGCGCCGCCCAGATCGCCACCGCCTGAAACAGCCCCGAGCGCCGCGAGATCCCCACCAGCACCATCATGCCCGTCAAGAGCGCGATGGTGTTGAAGTCGATGCCGCGGATCGCCTCTTCCTGGTTGAGGATGCCGAGCGCGATCATCGTGAGCGCGCCCAGGAGCGCCACGATGGCGCGGTTCAAGCGCTCGGCGATGATGAGCGCGTAGGCTGCGAGCAGAACAAGCGACGAAACCCAGAGCGGATTCCATCCGAACGGCGCGTGCGGCATCCAGGTGGCGGCAGCTTCCATGGGCGGCGATGCTAGCAGAGGATCGTCATACGAGACAGGCGTTTATCGGCGCTTTCCCGACGCGGTCCGGAGGTCCATACTCTCTTGCAGTCTCGCCCCTGAGGTGCGAAGGCACCACGAAGGAGGAGCCATGAGGCTCGCACGCATCCTCCCGGCAATCGCGCTCGTGGCGATTTGCGCCTGCCGGCCGGAAACGCCGGCGCAAGTGACCCCATCACTCGACCTCGCGATCGCCACCGACCAGCCGTTCTACGTCCAAGGACAGAACGTCGGCGTCACGCTCACGAATCAATCGGGGAGTGCCGTTCACGTCTGGTCGGTTTGTCCGCCGGCGCTCGAGAAGCAAGAATATGGCAGCTGGGTACGGGTTCAATTCCTGATGGTGTGCGCGCAGGTCCCACCGAGCACTCTGGAGGTCGCATCCGGCGAAAGCACGAGCCGGACGATTCCCAATGACGCACGCTACGGAATTCTCCAAGCCGGGTTGTACCGAATTCCGTTCGAAGTTGCGCTGGCACCACAAAGAGCCGGCGAGGTTTTCTACTCGAATGAATTTGCGGTCGTTGTGCCCTGAGGAAGGGGACGGCGGCCGTTCCGACGCTAAACGAAAAGGGCGCGCCTTGCGGCGCGCCCTGTCTTACGAGCGGGCGGGCTCTATCGGTGCGCGCGCTCCGGTTACGAAACCGCCAACTCGGCTTCCGCAAGGATCTCCTGTACCCGGTCGCGGACTTCCGACGCATCGCTCTCACTCTTGAGGAGAAATGCATCCGCGAGCCAGGACGAGAAGTCATCACGGTAGCCCGGATAGCGGCTCACCAGAATCGTCCGCAGGGATGTGTTCGCTTCGACCATGTGTCGCAGAAGGTCGAGGCCGGACTCGGGGCCCGGGCGGACATCGAGCACTGCCAGGTCGGGTTCCCAGGTCGTCGCCAGCTTCAGCGCCTCGGCGTGGTCCGCTGTTGCTGTGACCAGGAACCCCTCGGATTCCAACTCGGAACGGTAGGCCTCGCGGCACAACGGTTCCGAGTCAACTACAAGGATTCGACGCATGGAAACTCGCCTCCTCATCGCGGGCCCGGCGAAATGGGGGGAACCGGAGCCGAGCCCGCCTGGGCGTCTCATTCACGCGGCTACTAGTGATAACGACATGAACGGGCGGAAAGTTTCGAATACCGTCGCAAAGATGCAGAAGAGAGACAAGGAGGCGGACGGGAGGCCCCACTCGGCGCCCGTCCGCAGTCCTCTGATGCAGGGCGCGCTCAGCGGCGGCTGGCCAGCTCGCTGAGGTAGGCCGCGACCGCCGGGCCCTCGCGCTCGCGCAGGTTGGCGCAGTCCTGAATGGATTCGGTCGTTCGCGCCAGGCTGGTTGTCGTGCCCGGCGCCTGGTGCTCGGGCGCCGAGAAGAACGCCTGTAAGCTCGCGATGCGCTGCGTGTCGCAACCGCCACCGCCGAACCGCGGCAGGAACCCCGCGAACTCCGGTGGCACGCGCTTGGCGATCGCCGCGTAGTTGTCCTGCACCCAGCGGAACAGGCGCTCGCGGCCCTGGTCGGTCTCGCCGATGCCGCCCGTCGACCGCAGGATCTCCTGCGGGCGGAGCGGCCCCTCGAGCGCGTACTTCAGGGTGCGTTCGACAAGCGCTGGATCGCGGAAGCCACTGAGCGCGCCCAGATACCGGCTGCGGACCGCAGGAACTTTGGCGCCTTCGAAACGGGTCCGGTAGTCGTCCCAAAGCGCCGCATCGCCATCCTGGGCCGCGAGTTCGAGCGCCACACTGGCGAGCGCCGGGTCGACCGACGCGGGGTCCGTCACATATTGATGCGCCACTTCCACCGCATGGGCCCGGACGCGCGTGTCATGGCCGCGGTCGCCGAGCCAACGAATGAGGCTCGGCCGCACGAACGACACCGTCTCGTCCTCGCCCGGCTTGCGGTCGAATCCGAACCGGTCGAGCGCCGGTCCGAGGGTCCGCTGCACATAGAGCGCAAACGCATCGCGCATGTCGTCGGGGACGAATGCGATGCGCACTTTTTCCAACCCATCGGCCACTTTGTTGATGACGACTGGGTCCGTGTCGTCCCGCAACGCCGTGAGGGCTCGCAAGTAGTCGTCGCCGTGCAGCACCCCCGCATCGAGCAGTGCCGCCGACTCGCTGATGAAACTGATGCGTTCACGCGGCGTCAGTTCGAGCAAATGCCCGACGAGCGTCTTGCGCTCATCGGCCGACACGTTCCAGCGGTAGTAGCCGCGCGCATCGCCGTTCGGTACGAGCCAGGCGATTGGGCCCGACGGCTGCAACGTGACGGTCTGCTCGGCGCCGGACAGGAGAACGACCTGGTTGTGCGTCGTGGCGCCGTCCGACCAGCGCAACGAGACCGGGATCTTCCAGGTGAGTGGCGGCAGTTCGACGCCGGCATTCGCAAATCGCTGCTGGGTGAGTTTCACTTGGCCGTCGCCGAGCACGTCGGCCGTCACGAGCGGCACACCGGGCTGTTCGAGGAATGTCGCCATCGCGCCCGCGACGTCCATGCCCGATTGTTTGGAGAAGGCGGCAAAGAGATCGTCGGCGGTCGCATTGCCCCACTCGTGCGCTTTCAGGTATTGGCGCACCGCTCGTTGGAACTGCACCGGGCCCATCCACTGCTCGAACATGGCGAGCACGGCCTTGCCCTTGTTGTACTGCGTGCCGACGTTCTGCAGCATGTTGTCGCCCGGTTCGACCTGCCGCTGGATGGCCTCGGACGTCGCGCGCGAGTCGCCGACCATCACACCCTGCACGCTGCTCAACTCGGTCACGCCCAGCCGGAACTCGGGGAAGACCTGCTCGGTGATCTTGTCGCCCATCCAGTCGGCAAACGATTCGTTGAGCCACAAATCGTTCCACCAGGCCATCGTCACCAGGTCGCCGAACCACATGTGCGCCAGTTCATGCGCCGTGATGCTCGAGATGGACCGCCGCTGCTGTACGGTCGCCGCTTTCGAATCGACGAGGAGCACATTGGTGGAGAAGGTGATGGCGCCCGGGTTCTCCATGGCCCCGGCCCAGTACTCGGGCACCGCCAAGAGGTCGAGCTTCTCGAATGGATACTTCTGCCCAAACCATTTCTCGAGGGCGCGCAAGAGGGGCGGCGTGATCTCGACCGCCATTTGCGCGAGTCCCAACTGACCCTGCACCGTGACGACGCGCCCCGGCACTCCGAGCCCCGGAATGGCGACGGTTTCGAGCGGCCCGGTGGCAATGGCAAGCAGGTACGAGGGGAGTGGCGGCGTCTTCTTGAAGACGACGGTGCGCATGGCGTCATGCGTCGTCTCCTTGGCGATGGGCGTATTGGAAATCGCCAAATGCGCCACCGGCACGTCCATCGTCATCTGATATGGAATCTTGAAGCCGGGCTCGTCGAAGCACGGGAAGGCTTCGCGCGCGTCATCGGCCTCGAACTGGGTGAAGAGATAACCGTGGCCTTCGGTCTGCATGCGATAGAGGCCAGTGGCATTGGTGTTGTAGTCGTTGGTGAAGTCGATGGCGAGGACGTAGTGGCCGGCGCGAATGGGGGCCGGTCCGGTGAGCGTGACCAGGCCGTTGGGGCCGGCGGTGCTGGAGAGCGTGATCGTGCCCTTGGTCTTGCTCTTGCTCTTGCTGCCGCCCGCAGGTTCGAGTTCGATGCGCGTCAGCGTCATTTCGGAGGCGTGCAGGCGCAAGGTCGGCGTCTCGGCCTTGACGTCGAGATCGATGCGGACGCTGCCCGTGTAGTCGGGTTTGTCGGCATCGAGCACGAGTTGAATCGATTCGGACGTTGGCAGAACGTTGCGGCCAAGGCGCAACTCGTCGCCGGCCTGGGCGCGGTTTGCAACGCCAAAGGCTACGGCAAGCAGGGCAACCGCCGAAGCGGCGCGCGAGAAGTGATGCACGGTCCTCTGCATGAAGCCTCCAAATTGGCCACCGACCAGCCGCACGGCTCGAACGAACCCAAGGGTGCTTTGGCACGTCGAGTGTACGGACGGCCGGTCGGGCCCGGCAACCGGTCTTGCGATTCCGCGCCCGGTGCAGGTACCCTGGCCGTGCCCACCTCGTCTGCGCCTCGTCCTCGCCGGAATCGACCGTGAGCAGAGGAGTCCCAACGTGATTCGCCGATTCTGCCTTGTTGCGCTCCTGGGCGTCGCGACTGTGTGTGCGTTTGTGTCCGTTGCTGTGGCGGGGGAAGCGGCCAAGGCTTCTGCGGCTGCGGCGGCCGGGGAGAAGGCACTGCCGCAGGTGGGAGACGTCATTGCCGCCGAACGGGCGTTCGCACGCATGTCGATGGAGAAGGGGATTAAGTCCGCGTTCCTGGCGAATTTGGCGACCGACGCCGTCGTCTTCCGGCCGGGCCCGGTGCCGGCGCAGGCTTGGTATCGCGACCACCCGGCCTCGCCCGCGACGCTCGAATGGTCGCCGGATCTGGCGGCAATCGCCGTGACCGGCGACATGGGTTTCACGTCGGGCCCCTGGAAGCTGACGAACGGCGATCAAGCGGCGCACGGCCACTTCGTCACCGTGTGGCGGCACGAGCCGGACGGCACGTGGAAAGCGGTTGTGGATGGCGGCGCGTCGCATTCGCCGGTCGATCTCGAAGTCGAACCCGTCATCCCGGCGTGGTGCGCTCCGCGCGAACTCGAAGAGGTGCGGGCGCACGGCGAGCACCGCAACAGCATCGGCTCGCGGAACGAGTTGCTGAACGCAGATCACGAACTCGGCGAGCACATTGTTAAGCAGGGTTGGGTCGATGTCATGACAGCGTCGGCGGCGGACGACATGCGGCTCTGCCGGCCGGGCCAAGTGCCCGTCGACGGGAAGGCTGGCGTTTTGAAGGCGCTGGCCGATGCGCCCGGTGCGCTCGCGAGCGCGCCCGTCGCGGGCGGCGTGTCGCGCGGCGACTTGGGGTACACGTATGGGACGCTCTTGGTGCCATTGGCGGGCGCGACTGCCAGCACGGATTCGGCCGCCGGCTTTGCATACATTCGTATCTGGCGGCGGGATGCGGCGGGGAACCGCGTTGTTGCGGTGGATGCGATGAGCTCAATGGGGACGGTGGCGAGGCACCCGGGGGTGCATTGAGGGCTTGGGCGGGGGTCGCAGGCGTGAAGCGGGTCGCCCAGACGTGCTTGAGGAACTGTGGGCTCCGCGCGCCACGCCAATCAGCGAAGCGAAGCGACCGGGAAGAACCGACTATCGAAGACGAGGATCGCCGCACGTCAGGACGTTGTACGTCAGCCAGCAGAGGAAGCAGAGTGCTAGGAGTGCGAGGCAGATACCGATCCCGGACGCTGCGGCCCACGCCATCCAATGAACCGCGCGATTCACGATTCGACGCGCGAGCAACAACCCAGTTGCCACGCGTTTGGAAAGCGCGATTGCCGGTAGAACGACGCGGCCAATCTGCGGGTGCGCCTCAACCCACAAACAGCGATCGCACACCGTCTGATGCGATACACCGAGAAGTTTGAAGGCACGATGGCAGACAGCGCACTCTTGCCAGCACAACTGGTCGGGCTCGATGATGAAGAGACGATTCAAGGGCGCACCGTCCGGGCTGCGGTGACCTCTCGTTAGCAGAGAATGCGCCAAAGGCGTGATGATTTCACCTCTACTCCCGGCACGCATTCGCTTCTACTTGGTTCGGTGGTAGGTTGGCCATGCGTCATGCTTTTACAGGTGTCTTGTCTGCTCATCTCCACAGAGGTCTGTTTGCTCGGGCGGCCCATGTTTTCTGGGCTCGAGGCCGAAGGGAGTACTCCGAAGTCGATCGGGCCTTGGGATCTCGTTGCACTCGCACTCATGGAACTGGAGTGGTGGAGACACTTTGAGCACGTCGAGTTCCAAGTTAACGATGTCGCCCCCGTTTTTATAAGACAAGTCCTGCGTCGCGCGCTTTCGCGAGGTCCGACGTTCAGAGAACACCTCATGGTAGTGTCGCCTGAGACAATACGTGCTGGACGTTTCTGCTCAGAGTTTGGAGTGCGCAGTCGCTCCCGAGATTCGCGGAGGAGTCAGTGAGAATCATACTCGATAGTAATATCTTCGTCGCCGATTTTTGGCTGCGAGGCACGTCGTTTCGGGTACTTCTTGACGCACTTCCCAAAACGGGTCATCGGCTACTCGTTCCGAAGGTGGTCATCGAGGAAGTTGTAGCGAAATACAAACAAAGACTCGAAGAGACGGTTGTTACGCTGGAGAAGGCCGCTACGCTCTTGCCCGGTCGAACTCTCGCGCTCTCAGCCGACGAGGTCTCGGTCGAAATAGCCAAGTTTCGGGAACATCTTGAGACCAGCATCAAGCGCATTGGCATGATCGTGGACTACCCTGATGTTGGACTCGAAGCCGTGGCTGCGCGTGCGGTTGCAAAGCGCCGGCCGTTTCAGAAGGACGATCAGGGGTTCCGCGACGTCGTCATTTGGGAGACGGTTCTTGCTCTCTGTGTCGACGATGAAGAACCGCTAGTGTTCGTCTCGAATGACGCGCACGCCTTCGCGAATCAGGGGGCGCTCCATCCACAGCTGCAGTCCGATCTCGCCGCGCTACCGGCACCAGCTGCTCCATTGCAGTACTATACGGACCTGACAACATTCCTCGATGATCACATCGTCCCGGCCCTAGACCTGCTCGCTGGCACACGCCATGAAGAGTTTCTGGATTGGCTGGGAACGTATGCCAATGAACACTCGTTTGACATGCCGATCGAATACGGGGAAATCTACTTCGACTCCGATATCGATAACTGGCAATTCTCCATGATGGAGAATGTGGACAATGTCGAGATCGCGGAAATCCGGACGCTGCCTTCAGGAGAGATCTGGATCCGCCTTGACGCCGACGCATCTTGCGAGTTCGACGTCTATTTTTATCCGCCTGTTGCGTACAGTTTGCCTGACGAATACCACGCATCAACCTCAGGCGAGGGGACAACCTCCAAATCCATGCATTTCAGCGCAAAGGTGACCCTCACTTCGGATTGGTCAGCGATTACCTCGATGGAGATTACCGAGATGGCGGAGCACGGTGAGGCGGAATAGCCATTGCTCTGACTTCTGAGGCGTCTCGATTCCCGACGGCGTCCGGACCAAGGACGCAGCAACTGCAAACCGCGTGGTGAGAGCTTCGGCGAAACGACGCGGCGCGCGTCGGCGCCGGTCGCGCGCGTAAGACGCGTTTGCGCTCGAAGCCTTGCTGAATAGAACGTGTGATTTCTCGATGCAAGCACCATGACCCTGCAGCCTACCGAACCGACGGCGACGTTCGCGAAACGCACTGCGCCGCCAGGGGCGGAAACGCTATAACCCCATCTTTTGCCGGTGGCCGGGGTGGGGGAATTTGAATCTCCTGGCCTTCAGTGCCGGTGGGCACCCCGGGGGAATCTGCCGCCCGCGCATACCGGCGGATCGTCTTCTTTCAAGGCCGACCAGCCGCCCTGGTCGCGCGCGCTTTGGACGAGGTCATGGCGAAGCACCCGTGGCGCCCGCCTGGTCCAGGATCTTGACTTTCCGACATGACGGCGCGATTCTTGGATATACTTGTCGGATTAACTGACGGAGAAGGGGTCGGAAGTGGACGAACCGACGGAAAGCCTAGGACTTACGCTGGCGAAGCGGCTGCGCGAGGCGCGGATGCGTCTGGAATTGACGCAAGATGATGTAGCGCATCAGCTTGCCGTGCCGCGGCAGGCCATCTCGGAGGTCGAAAACGCGCGACGCGCGGTGTCCGCGGCCGAGCTTTTCGCCTTCTCGCGTCTCTACGCCATCCCGGTGGCGGACCTGCTGGGGGAGGCGGAGCCCGGTCTTGAGTCGGAGCCAGTGCTCTTGCGGGCTGACTCGTTGACCGTCGAGGGCAAGCACGCCCTGGCGGTGTTTCAGCGTTGGTGCCGCGAGTACCGCGAGCTGGAGGAAGTGTTGGGGCAGGTGCGTCAGCCCGATTTGCCGAGGCTGCGGACGCCAGTGGTTCGGTTCGAAGAGGCCCGGCAGCTGGCTCGCCAGGAGCGCCAACGGCTGGATCTGGGTGCGACGCCGGCCTGGTCGGTCCTCGAAGCGATTGAGGAGCGTGTCGGCGTCAAGGTGCTCAGTCGCCCGACGGATCGAGGGTTGTCGGGGGCCTGTGTGTTGAGCCGCGGTGGGCCCGGTGTGTTCCTGAACGCCGCGCATTCGGCGCCGCGACGCATCTTTACGCTCGTGCACGAGTACTTCCATCTATTGGTCGCCTGCACGGGGGGCCCGACGCAGCCGCAGGCGTACACGTGCATGGGGACGCCGGAAAAGAAAACCCGCGAGGACCAGCTCGCGGATCAGTTCGCCGCGGAATTGCTCATGCCCACCGACAGCATCGAAGAGCGCCTTGCCAACGTCGCAGGTCACCAGCCGCCGTCGGGTGTGCAGATCATCCGCCTGGCGCTTCTGTTTGGCGTGTCGACTCAAGCGATGCTGTTCCGGCTGGGCAACTTGGGGAAGCTTGGCAAGCATGCCCCCACGGCGCGCTATGCGGACCCGGACCTGCGGCAACAAGATCGGGAGCATCGAGAGCACGAGTGTGAACCCCAGGTGACGCCGCGCCGTTTCGAAGGACTGGCCATCGAGGCGTATCTGCGCGAGCACATCTCGCGCAGCCGCTTGGCCGAGCTGTTGGACGTGCAGCTGCCCGAAGTCGAGGCCCTCGTTCAGCCCTTCCGCGCGGGAGATGCGCTCGATGCCGAGCTCCGTGACGCTCGTTGACGCGAACGTCGTAATCTACGCGCACGAGCAGGGCGTCTTCCCCGCGCTGCTCGACGGCAATCAGCTCGCCGTTTGCCCACAGGTCGTGCTTGAAGCGATCTACTTCGTGGGGCCCACCGCGCGAATGGCGATCACCCTGACACCATTTCTCAATGCCGGGCAGCTATTGCTCGAAGAAGCCACCGTCGCCGAGGTCCACACCTTCACCGTCCAGTGTCCGCGCAGCGGGCTCGGCATGGGCGAAACGGAGTCGTTGGCCATTGTCCTGTCGCGAGCCGCCTCGTTCTGCACGGCGGACAAGCGTGCAATGCGAGTCATGCACCTGCTTGGGATGCAGGGGCACTGGGTTTCGCTCGAGCAGTTGTACACCAACTCGGCGCTCGACGGCGCCCAACTTGAGCCGCAGTGGCGCACCGCCGCTTGGACGCTGACGTAGGGCGGAAACAGGAAGGGAAGTGCTCTCATGAGCCGTGTAGTCTCAGTGACGATTCGGCAGTTCGCAAAGCCGCTCGTTGAGGGGAACGCAAATGAGACGTGGGCGACCGCTTCGCACGTTGCGTTCACAACCGCGGTTGGACCTGCGCACTCCCCGTTCCAAAACGTGGTGCGCCTCGGTTCGTTAGGGGATGGACGACTGCGGGTTCGGCAGCCGATCACGGTCCAGCTGAGCCGCGAGGATGCGAGGGTCGTCGCAACGGCGCCGGAGATTGACGAACTGGGATTCGGCGCGGATTCTTCGGAAGCGATCCGCGATTTACAACGCGCGATTGTCTCTCTCTACTTCACGTTGCGCGACGAAGAACAGTGTCTCGGGCCCGACCTGCAAAGAGTGTGGCGCATCCTGCGGGAACGGATCGTCGCAACCCGATGAAGGCTCTAGAGTTTGCAGACTCATCGGCAAATACGAGTTCACAACGAGGGGAACAGATCACGTTCACGCCTGGCTCGTCGTGGACGGCAAACCAATCGTGCGCACGCGTCGATCCCTTGGGTCAGATGACCTCCCAGCGTCGGACAATATTCGCCAGCAACTCAAGCTCTCCGAAGCTCGACTACGCGATGCGATCAGTTGCCATCTTGGGTGTGACGAGTACATCAAGATCCTCCGCGCCAAAGACATTCTCTGAGTGCCTTCTGTCTTCTTGGAGAGCGTAGGGAAGCGATGTCTGTTGCCAATCACGGTCGCCCGTCGAACTATGGACATGGCCGGGATTCCGGTTCTCGTTCCGGCGCGCGTATAGGGGTTGCGGGTACGGGAATGGGAATCAGTTATTGGTGGTGAGGGCGAAGCGACGACGAGGCACGGTCCGGCGTCGGCCGCGGGAGCAGGACGTGGGCTTTGGGCCGCTGCCCGCGCGTCGGAGCGCCACTCGTCGTGCCGCGCGCACCGCATGCGAAAGCGCCTCGACGGGTTCGATGGGCAGCTGATCAGTGGTCCGCCGCAGCTTTGGCATGACCCGCCGATACCGCTCCCCACTAGAACCCACCATGGCGCGAGGCTCGCGTTGGTTCCCATTTCCGGGTCGAACATCGCCGTGCTATTGTTGCCATGAAGTCGGCAATGCTTTGAAACACTCGTCATCAAGAGGAGGCGTACCGTGAGGGCACGCACGTTCTTCTACGTCAGCGTCGGAATTCTCTGCCTGGTGGTCGCATACAGCGTCGGTGCTCAAGTCGCTAGAGCTGACTTCGAACAGCGGCAAGGATCCATCGTGGGCTTCAGCTCCGGTACGATACTGCGCCGAGACGGCACCCTTTGGCACATACATCCGGGTGCCGAGCCCTCCACGGCCGAATGGCTGCAGGATGGCGCCGAGTGCGGTCAGTTGCCTCCGGGTGTCACCATCAACGACATCGTGTTTTGGGACTATTACAACATCATAACAACCGCCGACGTTGGATGGCTTCGCCAGAATGCATGCAATGGCTGGGTTTCCGCAGGACCTATTCCGACGCCACCCGTAGGCGTGCAGTCTAGAACCTGGTCCAACACGAAGCGATCGTACAGGTAGGTCACACCGTTGTGCGCGAACGCGAGTGCTAGGCTTCTCGAACTTCGTTTGCGCGGATATCTGGTTCAGTCTGCCTTGTGAGACGGTGCGCCTTGCGCAAGTTGTGACGAGTGACCCTTAGCGGTGTGAATACCAAGGTCGATCATTGCGATAGTGACGACCACACTAAAACCGAGCAGGAGCGCATACACCGTCGCGAACTGGGCTTGACACTCGCTGACGGACGTGTAGCACGCGTGCATCCGCGTCGCGGGTCGGCGACAGAGCGGGCGTGAATGGGAAGTCGCTGTGCAAAGGGACTGACGATGATGTGTCTGAGCGCAGAAGCGTGGTCCGCGCTGGTTAGCGCGACTGGCGTAGTGGTGGCTATCATCGCGTTGATCGCTGAGAGCCGTAGGTCGCGGTTCGCGCAAGGCGTGGCCGTAATCATGCGACTCAACGACCAATTCGATTCGTCGGAATTCCGCGATACGCGGGCCTGGGCCGCGGGCTACTTGGCCGGGCCGGATCGCTCGGCTGTTGGATATCACGCGGTCAAGGATGTCTTGAATTTCTTTGAGGCACTCGCCTACCTGCACAGGAAAGGCGTGGTGGACCTAGAGGCTTGCTCACATTTCTTTTCGGCGTTTGCAATTCCGTACTGGGCGGCCAGCTCTGAGTATCGGATCAAGCTCGTGAAAAAGGACCCACGAGTGTTCTCGGAAGCAGCGTGCTTTGTTGCCAAGCTTGAGGCACATGAGGACGCAGCTACCCCGCATGGAGCAGCAGTGCTCATCAGCGCGGATGCGATTCGTACGTTCCTGGCAAATGAGCAACAAGCAGCAGGCGCGGAGTAGGCGTAGGCATTTGTAATTCGTGCAGAAAGTTTTCAACGGATCGAGGGTCGATCCACCGAAGTGCCGTCGAGAGGACAAAGTGCAAGAGTGGGCAACAAGTTGCGGCCTGGACGAAGGCCGCGGTCAGATCCCCGCCGCCGGCCCGTCCGTGGGATCGCGCGCGTCGGCACGGCCACGAGTGGGGGAATTTGGGTGGCCGCCGGGGTCCGGAATGGCTGTCGGAACGCGAGCGTCTGCCCGGATTCGCTTCGCCGACAGGGGGGAAAGGTCCTAAAAACCTGGGTCCTCCAGGCGGGGGAAAGCATCTGAAAAACTCTGTCTGGAAGGGTCCCTTGCTTCTGAAAATCGACAAGAGGGTCATCGGCGCCTTGTCCTATCGCTGGGATCCCGCCGCGACCGACGGCGCCGCCCGCTCCTCCCAGCGCGCAACGTTCACGCCTTTGACGATGAGCCACAGCATCAACACCAACTCCGCCAGCCCGCCGACCGGCAGCACGAACCACTTGAGTGCGATCGCCAGCGGCGGGTACAGGAAGGTGCTCGCGCCCACCCCGGCGATCATCATCAGGACGCCGAAGATACGAGGCAGGAAGGTCGACTTGAAGATCAGATAGCCGAGCAGGAAGTCAAAGAGCGCAAACAGCACGAAGGAGATGTCGAACGTCTGCGAATAGAGCTTGAGACTCGCCCATGCTGCGGCCTGCAGCTGCTCGATCTTGAACGCGCTCAACAGTTGGTTGTCTCGCAGCACGACCAGGGGAGCGAGCTGCAGAACGCCGGCGATGATCTGTGTGGTACACCCGGAAGCCGGGTCGCGGCCTCAGTGGAAACAGCGGACGCCTATCTCAGGGCTCGCAGAGAGCGTAAGAAGGTTGAACTTCGAGCGAAGCACCAGTGACGCGGCCTCTCTGAGCGCCGTCCTGGGTGCACTCGGCTGGACCGCGTTGCCCGGCCGGGATTCACGCGCGCCGGGCGCGTCGCCAGCCGTCCTCGCAGTGGCGGTTCCTGCCGGAATGAATGTGGGGGCGCCGCTGCGGCGCTTGCCGGGCGCGCGGTGGTGATCCTCGGAGAAACGCGGACCGCGCCCGACGCGGAGCCCATCATCCGTTTGTACCTGCGCCGGTTGGATCGCGACACGCTGGATCCGCTGCGTGGCACGGATCGCACCTGCGATTTCTCGGTGAGCAGCGACGGCCGGCGGATCCTGTTCGATTCGCAGCCCTCCGAACGCAGTCCCGAGCTCCGGACTTCGAAGATCGCGGTGGATGGGACCGGGCCCCGTGCCCCGTGGACCTCACCGCGATGGGCGCGACCTGCTTGCAGCTCTTCGCCCGGCGCACAATGGAGGATCGGCACCGCGGTCGCACTGCGCCCGAACTCGACTTCGAGCACCGCGAAACGATGCAGCGTCGCATACGACACGTTCACGCCTTGCCGCTGCAAGAGCTTGCGGATCTTCGTCAGTCGTAAGCGCTGCGCCAAGTATTTGCGAATCGTGTCACGGTGCGCGGCGCAATCCGCCCAGCCCACCCCGCGATCGCGCTGCACACCTTTGTGCACGGCCACCCGCACACGGCACAGCATCTCCTCCGTCAGCGCCGGCCTCGCCCTGACCGCATTGCAGCCCTGCCGCCTTCGCGGCCCGCACGCAATGGCGCACCGTCTTCGGATCCACGCCAACGCGTGCCGCGACCCGCTTCTTCGGAATCCCGGCAAGCCAAAGCCGGATGATCTCTTTTGTCTCCACGATCGGCACCCCACGAAACGCCATTGACGCTCTCCGACCCGACGGCCGGAATGGCCGAAGGACCGCGAGCGCCTGCCCCGTTTCGCTGCGCCGACGGGCGGGGGAAGCATCTGAAAATCTCTGTCTGGAGGGGTCCCTAGCATCTGAAAATTGACATCCAAATTCGCTGGCGCTATGGAAGGACACGGTGCTGAAGCGTGGCCACGCGCTGTTCGAGAGCTCGGCGCCAGCGGAGCAGCACGTGAAGCAGATCGCCGAGCTCGAGCAGCTCCTTGGCCGCAAGGAGGCGGAGTTGCCCCCTTAATAAACTTTCTGGGACGGACCGTATGACGACGTCGGAGAAGACGAGCGACTACAAGCCGCTTTGAAGCGGGCTTGTCTAACCGGCGAGGGCGGTGCCGCAGCGCACCCGTACAGCACCGCTTTCGCCCATCAAGCGAGACCACTGTAGCCTGCCAGTCTCTCCCACTCTGAATTAGGCATTCCGCGTCAGATTGTGGCGTCCTGAAAGGACGTTGCGAGCAGAGCTTTCCGCGACGTTTTGAGTCGCGTAGGCTTGCTCGCAACGGAGGACGTGCGACGCGGC
>JANLSU010000059.1:0-16745 GCA_031362565.1 bacterium
GGGGGGGCGCGGGGGGGTTTGTGGGCGGGGGCGCCCGCGGCCGCCCCACTTCCTGCTTTCCCGGCGTCGGGTATCCTGTTTCGACCCTCGAGTGGATGGGACGGACCATGACGACGGCGACCCCGGTGTGGCGCTGGAACCCGGCGCTCCGAACCAGCACCCAGACCCAGGATGGCGCCGCGGTCGTCGTCATCCACGACCCGCATTCGGGCGAGTACTACCAACTGGGCGCCGCCGAGTTCGAGATCGCCGCCGCCTTTGATGGCGAGCGGTCCCTCGAGGCTGTTCGCGCCCATCTGGCAGCTGCTGGTTCGGAGTACGAAGCGGCGGAACTCGAGGCCTTCGCGACTGACCTCGCCGCTTCCGGCCTCCTTGTCGCCGCCGGGCCCACCGTCGATCGCCCCGTCGCCGACCAGCAGGTGCCCAAGCGCACCGGACTACAGCGCGCCCTGCAAATCCAGGTTGCCGCCTGGAAGTGCGAGGCTTTTTTCGCGGCGACGGTGCACGCGGTGCGGCCGTTTCTACGGCTGCCGGCGCTCGGGGCCGCCAGCCTCCTCGTCGGTGGTGCGCTGTGGATCGCGGCCGGCAACTCCGGAGCGCTCGCCACGTCTCTTTCGACCGTGTTCGCCGGTGGCGGGCGGCTCGTTCTGCTGTGGGTTCTCTTTGGCGTTATCGTGTTCGTGCATGAATTGGCGCACGGCTATGTCTGCGCGGCGTTCGGGGGCCGCGTCCGCTCGCTCGGGTTCATGGTGATGTACGGCCGCCCGTGTGCGTTTTGTGACGTGAGCGATGCGTGGCTGCTCGGCAAGAGCCAGCGCCTGTGGGTCATGGCGGCCGGTGCCCTGGTGGAACTCGTCGCCTGGGCGCTGGCGACCATCGTCTGGCGGGTCACGGCGCCTGAAACGTGGCTCAACGCGGTTTCCCTGGCCGTGCTCACCGTGGCCGGTGTCGGGACCCTGTTCAACTTCAACCCACTTCTCAAGTTCGACGGCTATTACATTCTCAGCGATGGAGTTGAAATCCCGAATCTGCGCCAGCGGGCGTTCGAATACCTGCTCGCCGGGGTGCGCCGCCGCCCGCTCCCGCCGGCCACGCCGCGCGAGCGCCGGATCTTTCTCGCCTACGGATTGCTCTCCATGCTCTACTCGGTTCTCGTCCTCGGGATCTTTCTGACCCAAGCGCATCGCTGGGTCGCAGCGCGCTGGGGTGGGTTCGGCGTCGTTCTTCTTTGGGGAACGGTCGTGGCTGTTTCGGCGAAATCCTGGGCTGGCGCTCTCGGCGAACTCGGCAGTGTGCTGCGCTCGAGCGCGCGCACCCGCCGCTGGCTTTGGGCGGGCGGCGGCGTCGTACTCGTCGCGCTACTCGCCGGCGTGCGCTGGCCGTTGCGCGTTTCCGCCGAGTGCCGGCTCGAGCCGCGGACCCGCGTTGTCGTGCGTTGCCCCGTCGACGCGCCGATCGATTCGGTTCTGGTCCGCGAAGGCGAGTGGGTCGACGCCGGGCGCCGCCTCGTCCGGCTGGCGACCCGCGACATCGATTTTTCTCTCGACCACGCGCGCTCTCAGGTCACCGACCTCGAGGCTCAACTGGCACTGCTGGAGCGCGGCCCGCGGCCCCAGGAGATCGAAATGGCGCGGCGGCGCCTCGAGGCGGCGACGACGCGGGCGGAATACGCGCGCCGGGCCGATGAGCGGGCGCGGCAGAGCGCGGGGGGCGGTTTCTTGTCGCGCGAAGCGGCCGAAAAAGCCGAACGTGAACGGCGCGGTGCCGACGAAGAGGTGACGACCGCCACGCAAGAACTGGAACTGCTGCAAGCCGGACCGCGCGCCGAGGAAGTCGAGGCGCTCCGGGCGCGCCTGACCGGCCTTCGGAGCGACGTGGCCAGGCTCGTGGACGCCCGAGAGCGCACTGAGATCCTCGCGCCTTCCGCGGGACAAGTGCTGTCGCCGCATCCGGAACGCCTCGTGGGGCGTTTCGCGGCGCGCGGCGACTCGATCCTCGTGCTCGCCGATCTGCGGACGCTCGTCGTCGAGATCCCGGTCCCGGAAAAGGACGTTGCGGACGTCACGGTGGGGGCGCCGGTGCGCTTCAAATCGCGCACGCTGCCGGGCCGCGTGTTCGAAGGTTCCGTCGTCGAGATCGCACCGGACGCGGATGCCGGAGGGCGCCAGCACACGGTGCTGGTCCGCAGCGAGGTCCCGAACGAGGCCGGCCTCCTGCGGCCGGGCACGACGGGGTTCGCCAAGGTGTATTGCGGTGAACGGCCGTTGGGCGTAGTGCTGGCGCGGCGCGGCGTGCGCATGCTGCGCACTGAATTCTGGGCCCTCTGGTAGGGCGCTGCAAACCAACCGTGTTGCAAAGAAACAGGCCGGCGCGGAGGGTTTCCACGCCGGCCTGTCTCATCGCAGCCTTGTTTCGGTCAGAGCGAATCCTTCAGGACCGGAGCCGGCTTGAAGCCAACCGTCTTGCTCGCCTTGATCCTGATCTCTTCGCCCGTCTGCGGATTCCGGCCGACGCGCGCCTTACGGCTGCGCACGCTAAAGGTGCCGAAACCCGGATAGGTGAACCGCTTGTCCTTGCGGACAGCCTTGGCGATGTTGTCGAACACCGCGTCGACGACCTCGTTCACCGCTGCCTTGGACAGTTCGCGATGCGCGACGTCTTGCACAACCTTATCGACCAGTTCAGCCTTCGTCATCGGACGACACTCCCTTTCCCATGCCCATCACTACCAAAGTGCCAAGTGTTTGGCGGCGAGCCACCAAAACGAGGCCATGTTTAGACACGCTCTCCGGCAATGCAAGGTTTTTTTGATTTTTTCACCCGCGCCCTAGGTTCGACCAAGGCCCCGGATCGGGGCCCCGGGCGGTTCTTGGCGAGGCCGGGCCGCGTTGGCTTGACCGGTATGGCGCCGGCGGGCGCAGGGCAGCGCGCCCGCTCCCGGTGGGCTGCCGCGCGCGCCTCAGTGCGCCGGTCGAGGTTCGTACCTGGCGCTCCCCGGCGTCGCGTGGTACGCTGGCCCTTACCGTCGCGCTCGTGCGCAAACAGCATCGTGACCCTTGAGGCCGGGCGCCCCCCAGGCGCTGGCATCGGGACAACCTTTCGAAGCGGGCGCCAGATGTCTTCGACCGTACGCCGCGCGTTTGTCGTGTTGCTCCTCTTGGGGCTCGCGTTCCGCGTCCTGTTCGTCGCGCAGGACATGCGCGCCCTCGTGATGCGCGGTCCGTTGTACGACGACAGCTTCTATTCCTTCGAAATCGCTCGCCACATCGCCGAGGGCGACGGCTCGACGTTCGATGGCACGACGCCGACGAATGGCTACCAGCCGCTGTACGTGTTTCTGCTCGTCCCCGTGTACTGGCTCGCGGGTGGCAACGCGACGGCGCCGATTTACGTCGCCCTGCTCGGGTCGGCCCTCTGCAACATGCTCACCGGCTGGATCTTGTTTCGCCTGTTGCGCAACTACGCCTCGCTGCGCGCGGCGTTTTTCGGTCTGGCGCTCTGGTGCTTCGGTCCGGCCATCGTGCGCCAGGCGGTGAACGGACTCGAGACATCGCTGGCCATGTTGCTCGTGGCGGCCTCGGTCGAGTACTACCTCGGTGTCTACCGGCGAGCTGCGGTGCCGACGCGGCGCCAATGCCTGACCCTCGGCGCGCTGCTGGGCCTTGCCATCTTCGCGCGTGTCGACGCGGTGCTGCTTGCCGCGGCACTCGGCATCGACGCCCTGGTGCGAGGCGGTGCGAGGGCGCGGCGGCCGCTTCTGTTCGTCGGCTTGGCAGCGGCCATCGTCATGACGCCCTGGTGCGTCGGAAGCCGCATCCTGTTCGGCTCGATCTTGCCTGAAAGCGGGCGCGCGACGCGCTTCCTGAGCGAGGCATACGCGCCCCACGACCACCCCGAGTTCTCGGCCGCGACGTTTTTGCATGGTCCGCCGGCGATGTTCCTGGCCGAGAACTTCTCGCGCTCGCTGTTGCAACTCGGCACGTCGCCGGTGTTGCACGTCTTCACGCGCGGGCTCGAGCGCACGCTGCAGGCGGCGCAAGTCGCGCCGCTGGCCAACTTGTGTGCGGTGGGCGGATTCCTGCTGCTGGCGTTTCTGGCGTTCGGGTTGCTGGGCTACCGGCGGCGCCGCGGCGGCCAAGGGATGCCGCGTGATTTCGTTTTCCTGGTGGCCTATTCGGCCGCCCTGGTGTGCGCCTACAGCTTCGTGATCTTCGGCCAGATCTTCTACAGCCGATATTATTATCCGGTTTTCTTCATCTCGATTCTGCTCGGGGCGTTTGCTTTCGACGTGCTCATGAAGCTCATCCCACGGGCCCGAGTGCGCCGCGCGGCGTCCGTCGCCTGTACCGTGGCTTACGCGCTGACGCTGGCTTACATGTCGATGCACCGGGTCCAGAACGGCAATTATCGATTCTTGCACGTCGTGGACTGGATCGCCGCCCGCACCGAACCGGGGGCGCGGATCGGCGTCTTCAACAGCGGCGCGATCGGCTATTTTTCGGATCGCCATATCGTCAACCTGGACGGCAAGGTGAACCCTGCCGCCTTCGCGGCTCTCAACCAGGGGACGATTTGCGAATACATCGAGTCGCAGGGAATCGAGTACGTGATCGACCACGAGTGGATCGTGCGGCATTTCCTCGTCGACGGCACGACCGGGACGCCACCCTGCATTCACCTGGCGCGGGTCGACGGGGCGGCCGCCCTCGGGGTGCCGGGCTGGGCGGCCTACCGGGTCGTGCGCGACGTCGCAGATGGCGGCACCGGAACCCCGGCCGTCGCGCTCCGCCCGTGATGTGGTTTGCCGCCGAGGTTCTCCGGAGCCTGGCACCGCGCCCAGGCTTGCGAGTTTTCACCTAACTCCCGGGCCGCCTTTCCTCGTCCAGACGCCCCGCCGCGCCTTCGATGTGATCCAACCCAGTTCCTTTCCTTGCGTTTTTTTGCGTTTCTCATAGGATCGCCGTACATTCGCGGTGAGAAAGGTGGTCGATACTCGAAACGGAACTCGAAGACCGCATCTCCGCTCGGCCCCCGGTTCGCACGGGGCACCCATGCCGTCCTCCTGGCTGGGACGCGGTCCGCACTCACATCGAAGTTGGCCAGGAGGGTGGGGACATGAAAATCACCGATATCCGCATCTTGCTCCGCGACGACGACAAGCTGAAAGCGTTCGTCTCCGTGACGTTCGACGACGCATTCGCGGTGCGCGGCATGAAGATCATCGAGGGCGCCAAGGGGACTTTTCTTGCCATGCCTTCGCGCAAGACGTCCGAGGACGTGTATGTCGATGTCGCTTTCCCCATCAATCGCGAGACCCGTGCGTGGCTGGAGAGCCATGTGATGCGCGCCTACGATGAAGAGGTCCGCGGCCACGGGCAAGGCCAGGCGCCGCATCCGCCGTACCCGGACGGCGGGTTGTACCCGGCGGCCTGACGGCCTCACGGGGCCCGAAGCAAGTCCTACCAGGGCGAGTCGCCCAGCCTCTCGAGGCGTCACCTTGACGCTCGACCATCCGATGCTAGAATCGTCGCGCCGGCTTGCCGAGTGATCTCCAACGCGGAGCACGGGGGCCCGCCTGGAGGACTCGTGCGCATCGGCCCCGGGAGCGGTTCGTCCCGCTTCTTTGGAATCGACTTCACGCCGATGCACCGCCGCATCGTCGCCGTCACCGCACTCGTGTGGTTCGTGCAGATCGCTTTTGGTCTGGCACACAGCACGGCATTCGAGGATCTATTCGCGCTCGACCCGCGGTCGGTCTTGCCATGGCGTCCATGGCAACTCGTGACCTACATGTTCCTGCACAGCGCCCCCGCCCAAGGCGGCGGGTTCAATCCGCTGCACATCCTGTTCAATATGTTCATGCTGCTCATGTTCGGCAGCGCCGTCGAACGCGAGTTGGGCAGCCGGCGTTTCCTACGTTACTACTTGATTTGCGGCATCGCCGGCGGGCTGCTGACCCTCCTGCCGCCCTTTCGCGCCATCACGGTCGGAGCATCGGGAGCGGTGCTGGGCGTGCTGACGGCCTTCGGCCTGCTGTTTCCCGACACGCCGGTGCTGCTGTTTTTCTTGCCGGTGGCGGCCAAGTACGTCGTGATGTTCATGGCGGTCTTGCAGCTGGCATCCGCCGCCAGTGTGCAAAGCGGCATCGCATACATCGCCCATGTCGGCGGCATGGGTGCCGGGTATTTGATGATTCGCGGCATTCCGTTCCTGAGCGGCACGACGCGGCGCCTCGATCGCCGGGCGCGCGAACGCGAGGACCGGCGGCGCGCCGAATTGCGGCTGCGACGCGACGAGATTCTCGACAAGATGAACCGCGAAGGGCGCGAAAGCCTGTCGCAGCAGGAATGGAACACGCTCTTGGAAGAGAGCAAGCGCATGCGCCACGACTGAGCCCCTTGGTTCGGCCGCCGATCCGCGCCAAGTGATAGCCAGGTCAGGGTTTGACGCGCCATGTCTCAATCCGGCCCTTGCCCCCGCCGATGCCGATTGCCCCTTGATCTTTGGCGCGATGCCGCGCTAGTCTGCGGCGCTCGTGACGGCGGGGTGGCGCGCGAGCTTGGTCGGGGGCGTTCGGATCGAGTCCTGCGGAGGCCGAAAATCAGGCCCGCGGCTCAACCGGTGGGGGCAAGGCGTGAAGTCTCCCGCACCACGCGACTTCCTGCGCTACTCGCATCTCGGTGTTCAGTTCGTGATCATCGTCATGGCGTTTGCCTGGGGGGGAACCTGGCTCGACAGGAGATTCTCGGCCGGGGGAGTCGTGACGCTGGCGGGCATTTTCGCCGGAGCCGCGATTGCGTTCTACCTCATGTACCGAGAAATCCGGAAGTAGAGTCCGGCTTCCACTGCGGCTCACATGGATTCAACTCGCCGCCTGCGCGTTGACCGCGTACCCCGCATTCCGGTTCGGCGGCCTCGAGGGCCTGCAGAGCATGTTGCTGGGCGCGGCTTTGAGTTGGTTGACGATCGTCGCGAGCTATTTCGCCTTGAGTCTGGCTTTCCGGAACACGCAGCAGTTCGCGGTCGTCGTCGTGCTCGGCGGGTTCTTGGTGCGGCTCGCGGCGTTGTTCGGACTGTTGCGATTGATCTCGAAAACGATGCCGATCGATCTCGAGCATCTCGTCTTGTGGACGGTGGGTTTCTATCTGGTGCTCGTGACCGCCGAAGCCTACACCCTGGCCGCCGAAACGCGCCAACCGGAGGCGTAGCCGTTGGAACACAGTCAGGATCAGATCGACATCATCGGCCACCTGGCCGACCAGGCCATGTTCTTCGGGAAGAATCTCGCCCAGTACGGGATCACGAAGCACACGTGGATGATGTGGATCGCCTCACTCCTGCTCTTCGTCATCGTGACCATCGCGGCGCGCCAGAAGGGTGACGTCCCGCGCGGCTTACGCAATCTCCTCGAGCCGGTCCTGTTCTTCATCCGCGACGAAGTGGTTCTGCCCAACATGGGCGAGGCCGGGCTGCGCTACATGCCCTTCTTGTGGACGCTGTTTTTGTTCATCTTGATGTGCAATTTGCTCGGCCTGGTCCCGTACGGAGCGACCGCCACCGCCAACATCTCGGTGACCGCGGTCCTGGCGCTCATCTCGTTCGTGGCGACACAATTCGCCGGGATACGGCAGAATCGCTGGCACTACGTCACCAGCTTCGTACCGCCGGTGCCTTTCTGGCTTTTCCCGCTCATGCTCATCGTCGAATTGATCGGCCTGGTCGCGAAACCCTTCGCACTGGCCATTCGACTCTGGGCGAACATGAACGGCGGCCACATCGTGCTGCTGGTCATCATGGGGTTCATCTTCATGTTCAAGAGCTGGATCGCGGTCGGCATCTCGGTGCCCGCATCGGTCATGCTCATGATCCTGGAACTCTTCGTCGCGGTGCTCCAGGCCTACGTGTTCACGTTCTTGACCGCGGTTTTCATGGGCATCGCGCTCCATCCGGAGCACTGAAGGTCCGCTTTACTCGATCGAGAAGGAGGAGTTCGGCATGGCATCAGATCTCGGAATGATGGGAGCCGGCATCGGCGCCGGCATCGCAGTCGTCGGCGCGGGGATCGGTATCGGCAAGGTTGCCGCCTCGGCGGTGGAGAGCATCGCGCGCCAGCCCGAGGTTTCGGGTGAGATTCGCGCCAACATGATTCTGACGGCGGCGTTGGTCGAAGGCGTGGCGCTGTTCGCTTGCGCGATTTGTTTCATGATTCAGAGTAAGTAGGGAGACGATGCGGGAGGAACCGGCATTGCACGCACCGATCGCACCGGATCCGTCCGCGCCCCCGGCGCGCGGCGCGATGCGGCGGCTGGGACGCGGCGGGGCTGGCCGCTACGCCGGCGCCGTCATGGCGTGGCTGGCGCTCACCGGGCTCGCGACCGGAGTCGCGTTCGCACAAGCGGAGACGGCGCCTCCCGAGGCCGCCGCCGAGCACCCCAGCATCATGCAGGTCGAGCCCGGTCTGATGATCTGGACCATCGTGACGTTCGTCCTGTTGCTCGTGCTCCTGCGGTTTACCGCTTGGGGCCCGCTGCAGAAGTCGCTCGATGCACGCGAGAAGCGCATCCGTGATGCCGTCGAAGGGGCGGAGCGGGCGCGGCGCGACAGCGAGGAATTGCTGCAACGCCACCATAAGATGATCGACGACGCGAAGCATGACGCGGCGAAGATCATCGAAGAGGGCAAGGCGGACGGCCTGCGGCTCAAGCACGAGCTGAATCACCAGGCGCGCACCGAGGCTGAAGAGATGAAGGCGCGGGTGCGGCGGGAACTCGAACTGGCGACCGACCAGGCCAAGAAAGAGCTCTGGGAACACGCCACGCAGATCTCGACGGAACTCGCGGAACGCATCTTGGAGCGCAGTCTGAACAGCGCCGACGAGGGGCGCTTGATCGCTCAGGTGGTCAAGGAATACCGCAGCGTCGGAGCGAAGACCGCCAACTGATTTGCCAGGCGCGGATTGCCGCCACGGACGCTTTGGGAGGACGGAATGCAGTACGAGCCGGTTGCTCGAGTCTACGCCCAGGCGTTGCTGGACGTTGGGCGCGAGCAACAGCGAATCGATGCGCTCGGGGAAGCCCTCGAGTCCGTCGCGGCGGCGGCGCGTACGGATTCGCTGGTGAAGACCTTTCTCGAAACGCCGGCGCTCGACGCCAAGGCGAAGAAGCAGGCGCTCACCAGCTTGCGCGGCACGCTCGACGGCATGGTGGTCAATTTCCTCTGCCTGCTGGTCGACAAGGGCCGCATCGCCCAGTTGGATTCGATTGCGCGTGCGTATCGCGACCTCGCGGACGAAGCCGGCGGCCGGACGCGCGTCCGGGCCACGACGGCCCGGCCGATCGATGCCGCGACGCAGCAGCAGGTGGAGGGCGCCGTGCGCGACGTTCTCGGCGGCCAAGTGGTTCTCGAAACCGAAGTCCGTGCCGATTTGCTCGGCGGGCTGGTTCTTCAAGTCGGAGACAAGATCTACGACGGATCCGTGCGCGGCCGGCTCGGCCGCATGCACACCGCGATGACGAGGAGCAGTGGCTTATGAAGATTGGCGCCGACGAAATCACTTCGGTCCTGCGCAAGCAGATCGAGCAGTACGAGAATAAACTCGACGTCGCCGACGTCGGCCGTGTTCTGGAGGTGGGCGACGGCATTGCGCGGGTGTATGGCCTCGCGAGCGCCATGGCCGGCGAACTCGTGGAGTTCGAGGGTGGCGTCTACGGGCAAGTGCTGAACCTCGAAGAGAGTTCGATCGGTGTGGCGATCTTCGGCGACTACCTGACCGTCAAGGAAGGCATGCCGGTGCGTGGCACGGGCCGCGTGCTCGAGGTGCCGGTCGGTCCGGCGCTCATCGGCCGCGTCGTGAATCCGCTCGGTGAACCGATCGACGGCCTGGGACCGATCAAGACCGACCGGTTCCGCCCCATGGAAATGATCGCCCCGGGCATCGCCGACCGGCAGCCCGTGAAGCAGCCGTTGCAGACCGGCATCAAGGCCATCGATTCGATGACGCCGATCGGGCGCGGCCAGCGCGAGCTCATCATCGGTGACCGCAAAACCGGCAAGACGGCGATCGCCATCGACACGATCATCAATCAGAAGAACGAGAACGTCATTTGCGTCTACGTGGCGATCGGCCAAAAGGAGTCGACCGTTGCCAGCGTTGTCGACACGCTGCGCAAGAACGGCGCCATGGACTATACGATCGTCGTATCCTGCTCGGCGGCCGACCCGGCGCCGCTGCAGTACATCGCGCCATACGCCGGCTGTGCGATGGCTGAAGAGTTCATGTACAACCATCACCGCGATACGTTGGTCGTGTATGACGACCTCACGAAGCAAGCGCAGGCCTATCGCCAGATGTCGCTCGTGCTACGCCGCCCGCCGGGACGCGAGGCGTACCCCGGCGACGTCTTCTATTTGCACAGCCGTTTGCTCGAGCGCGCCGTCAAGCTGTCCGACGACCTCGGTGCCGGTTCGCTTACCGCACTGCCGATCATCGAGACGCAAGAAGGCGAAGTGTCGGCCTACATTCCGACCAACGTCATCTCGATCACCGACGGACAGATCTACTTGGTGCCCGATCTCTTTTTCGCCGGCGTGCGCCCGGCCGTCGATGTCGGCATCTCGGTGTCGCGTGTCGGCGGCAACGCCCAGATCAAGGGCATGCGCAAAGTCGCCGGCTCGCTGCGCCTCGACTTGGCGTCGTTCCGCGCCCTCGAGGCGTTCGCGCAACTCGGCACCGAACTCGACGCGGCAACGCAGAAGCAGCTCGACCGCGGCGCGCGCATGGTCGAAGTACTCAAGCAGCCGCAGTATCAGCCGATGAGCGTCGTCGACCAGGTACTCGTTCTGTACGCCGGATCGCAGGGCCACCTCGACGTCATCCCGGTGAATCGGGTGCGGGACTTCGAGCGCGTATTGCTGGACACGATTCGCAACGCGCACCCGGAGATCCGTAACCGGATTCAGGAGGCACGGGAGATTCCGGCCGATCTGACCGCGAAGCTCGATCAGACGATTCAGTCGATCCGTGACCAGTTCCTGGGCGGCAAGGCGCACGACCCGCGCTGAAACGCCCGGCGGGGCGTTGCCCCACGAAGGAGACCGTGACGTGGCCAAAGCCAAAGCGATCGTCAATCGTCGCAAGTCGGTGATCAACACTCGCAAGATCACCAAGACGATGGAACTCGTGTCGACGGCCAAGTACAAGCAGTCGTTCAATCGCGTCGCGAGCGCCATGCCGTACCGGCAGGTCTTGCAGGACGTCATGCGCGATTTGGCGGCCGCCGGCGGCAGCGTCGAGCATCCGTTGCTGGCGCGGCGCGAGCCGGTCAAGCACGCGACGGTGTTGCTCCTGACCTCGAACCGCGGCCTGGCGGGCGGTTTCAACTCGAACCTGATCCGCATGGCGCGGAACTATGTCGAGGACTCTCGCACGAAGGGTGCCGAGATCGCCCTGCACGTCGTTGGCAAGAAGGGCCTCACGGCGCTCCGCCATACCGGCCAAAAGCTGGCGGGCGAGCATGCCCAGTTCGGCGACCGGCCCGAGTACGCCGACGTCGAGAAGCTGGCCAACGAACTTCTGGAAGCGTATTCGACCGCCAAAACCGATCAGGTGGCGATCGTCTACCAGCAGTACCTGTCGGCGGCGGTGCAAAGGCCGCACGTGCAGGTGCTCTTGCCGCTCGACGCCGGCGTGACGGCGGCGGGTGACACGGCCAAGAAGAAGCAGACCGAGTATTTGTATTCGCCGGATGCCCAAACGATTCTGGCGTCGCTTCTGCCGGCGTACTTTCGCACCGCGCTCTACCATGCTTTCCTCGAGAACGCGGTGGGCGAGCAGCGGGCGCGCATGGTGGCCATGAAGAACGCCACCGACAGCGCGGAAACCATGATCACGACGCTCACCCGGGCCTACAACCGGGCGCGTCAGTCGCAGATCACGAACGAAATTGCCGAGCTCATGGGCGGCGTCGAAGCGCTCAAGTAGTTCGCTCGGTTCCACCTCCAGCAACGAGGGTTTGGATTCATGGCATCGACTGGCAAGATCGTACAGATCATCGGTTCGACTCTGGACGCAGCCTTTCCCGAGAACGACCTGCCGGCAATCCACAACGCCTGTCTGATCGACACGGAGTGGGCCGGACGCAAGGTCAAGGTGTGGACCGAAGTGCAGCAGCATCTGGGCGGCGGGCGGGTGCGCGCCGTGTCGTTGGGCTCCACCGACGGCTTGGTGCGCGGCATGCCTATCGTCGATACCGGCGCGCCGGTCATGGTGCCGGTAGGCGAAGGAGTGCTCGGCCGCGTCTTCAACCTCGTGGGTGAACCGGTCGACAAGGGTCCGGCCGTGCAAGTCAAGGAGCGGCGCCCGATCCATCGTCATGCGCCGGAGTTCAAGACGCTCGAACCGAAGACCGAAATTTTCGAGACCGGCATCAAGGTCGTCGATTTGCTCGCGCCCTACGTCAAGGGTGGTAAGACCGGGCTGTTCGGCGGCGCCGGCGTCGGCAAGACGGTCATCATTCAGGAACTCATTCATAACATCGCCGCCGTGCACGGCGGGTTCTCGGTGTTCGCGGGCGTCGGCGAGCGGACCCGCGAAGGCAACGACTTGTGGCTCGAAATGAAGGAGTCGGGTGTCATCGACAAGACGGTGCTCGTCTTCGGCCAGATGAACGAGCCGCCAGGGGCGCGTTTGCGGGTCGCGTTGTCGGCGCTCACCATGGCGGAGCACTTCCGCGACGAGAGCGGCGCCGACATCCTACTGTTCATCGACAACATCTTCCGGTTTACGCAGGCCGGCTCGGAAGTGTCGGCGTTGCTCGGCCGCATGCCCTCGGCGGTGGGGTACCAGCCGACGCTTGGCACCGAGATGGGCGAGCTGCAGGAACGCATCACTTCGACGCAGCACGGCTCCGTGACGTCGATTCAGGCCATTTACGTGCCGGCCGACGACTACACCGACCCGGCACCGGCAACGGCATTCACGCACTTGGATGCGACGACGAACTTGTCGCGCTCGATCGCCGAAAAGGGCATCTACCCGGCCGTCGATCCGCTCGAGTCGACGTCGCGGATCATGGACCCGCAGTATGTCGGCGAGGAGCACTACGCCGTGGCGCGCGATGTGCAGCGCATTTTGCAGCGCTACAAGGATCTGCAAGACATCATCGCGATTCTCGGTATCGACGAATTGTCGGAAGAGGACAAGCTCCTCGTGGCGCGGGCCCGCAAGATCGAACGGTTCTTCTCGCAGCCGTTCAACGTCGCCGAAGCCTTCACCGGCCGCAAGGGCATCTATGTGAAGCGCGACGACACGATCCGCTCGTTCCGGGACTTGTGCTCGGGCAAGTACGACCATCTGCCGGAGCAGGCCTTCATGTATGTGGGCACCATCGAACAAGTGGTGGAACAGGCGCGGACGATGGGCAGCAAGGTCTAAGAGGCTTCGACGGGGAGTAGAGCGACCATGGCCGGTTCCTTGGATTTGCGCGTCGTAACACCCGAGAAGCCCGTGTTCGAGGGCCCGGTGGAGTTCGTCGTGGTGCCCGCCCATGACGGCGATGTCGGGATCCTGCCGCGCCACGCGCGGTTTTTAGCCAGCCTCGGCATCGGCGAACTGCGGGCCCGCACCGCCGGGGGCACAGAACGCTTCTTCGTGGAAGGCGGCTTCGTCCAGGTGAGCGACAACCGCGTCACGGTGCTCTGTGACCGCGCCGCGCGCCTCGAGGACCTGGATCCGGAAGCCGCCGCAGCGGCCGCTGCCGCCCCTGGGGCCGACGTGCCGGCCGCCGAACGCAGCCGCTTGCAGCGGCGCGCCACCGTCATGCGCCGGGTGCTTGCGCACCCAAAGCCCGGGCACTGATTTCCGCCTTAAATTTCACGCCCGCGCCGTGGGGTCGTCCCGCGGTGGCGCGGCATCGTATGCTCGTCTGGAACGCCGCACGGCCCGTTGGGCCGGAAGCGGCGTGGCTCGGCCTCGACGCAACGTCCCTCCTCTTACCGAACGAGGTCCGATGGATCGGCTGCAGATTCGAACCCTAGGAGCGCTGCGCGCCGCCGGGGTGCGCACCGAGCCCGTACGTGACGAAGTCCGGCGCAATTTGCTGGCGGCGCTTCGCGCCCGGCGGCCGGTCTTCGACGGGATCGTCGGGTACGAGAACACCGTCCAGCCGCAGATCGAGAATGCGCTGCTCGCGCGCCACGATTTCATTCTGCTCGGGCTGCGCGGCCAGGCCAAGACACGCATTCTGCGGCAGCTCGTGCGGCTCCTCGATGAACACGTGCCGGTGGTCGAGGGTTGCGACATCAACGACGACCCGTATGCGCCGATCTGCAGGCGCTGCAAACGCCTCGGCGCCGAACAGGGCGACGAGTTGCCGGTGCGTTGGCTGCACCGTGACGAGCGCTACCACGAGAAACTTGCCACCCCCGACGTCACGATCGCCGACCTGATCGGTGACGTGGACCCGATCAAGGCGGCTCGCGAGCGCTTGTCGTTCGGAGACGAGGAAGCGCTGCACTTCGGCATCGTGCCACGCACCCACCGCGGCATTTTCGCGCTCAACGAACTGCCCGACTTGCAGCCCCGAATCCAAGTCGGCCTGTTGAACATCATGGAGGAGCGCGACTTCCAAATTCGCGGCTTGCCGATCCGCCTGCCGATCGACGTCCTCATGGTGTTTTCGGCCAATCCCGAGGACTACACGAATCGCGGCAACATCATCACGCCGCTCAAAGACCGCATCGCGTCGCAGATCCTGACCCACTACCCGGCGAGCGTCGATGTCGCGCGGACGATCACCGATCAGGAAGCCTGGGTGGATCGCGGCACCGAATTCCGGATGCCCCCCTGGTACCGCGACATCGTCGAGCGCATCGCATTCGTGGCGCGGACCAGTGAGTTCGTGGATCAGAAGTCCGGCGTGTCGGCGCGGTTGTCGATTGCGGCGTACGAGAATCTGGTGTCGAACCTCGAACGCCGTGCCCAACAGAACGGATCCGAGCCGGCCATGCCGCGCATGCTCGACTTGCAGGCCCTGGTGCCGGCGGTGAGCGGCAAGATCGAACTCGTCTACGAAGGGGAGCAGCAAGGCCCCGACGCGGTGGCACGCCACATCATCGGCCAAGCCGTGAAGGCGGCATTTCTCGCCCGTTTCCCGAAGACGACCCGCGAGGCCAAGAAGCGCCGTAGCGTCGAGGCCGAGGAACCGGAGCGGTCGGATGTGTACGACCGCATTACCGCCTGGTTCTCGGGTGGGCATCGGGTCGAGATCTCCGACATGATGCCGGACCGCGACTATGCGGCGGCCCTCGAGGCCGTCACCGGACTCGAGGCGGTGGCAGAGCGTTACTTGCCGGTGGAAGACCGCCGCGAATTGCCGCTGGTCATGGAATTCGTGCTCGAAGGCCTCTATCAGAGCTCGTTCGTCGCCAAGGAATGCGTCGACCGGTCGACGTTCTACAGCGACATGCTGATGCGCATGTTCCAGGGCATGGACGAGGCCTGATCTTAGGGGCCGTTGGGGGCGTGCGGTGCGGATTCAGTACTTCGAATGGGACGAGCGCCGGCTGGCGTCGTTGCGCGATACGGCGGGGCTGCGGCGTCTGTTCAACTATTTGGTCCTGCAGCAAGGCGGCGACGTCGAAGCGGCGCTCGAACTGCTGCGCGAAATGCAGGCCCGCGGTTACATCGGCGCCGAGGTCGATCTGGACGAATTCGAAGCCCAACTGCGTGACGACGAACTGGTGAGCGAGGTCGATGGGCATCTCGAACTCACCGCCGCCGGCGAGCGTGGATTGCGGCGCGATTCCCTGGACGCCATTTTCGGCGGTATGCGCACCGGCCCAGCCGGAGAGCACGCGGTGCCGCGCGAGGGCATCGGGCGGGAACCGTTGCCCGAGACCCGGCCGTGGGAATTCGGCGACGACGTCCAGAGCATCGATTTCCGCCAGTCGATCGTCAACGCGGCGCGGCGCGGCGACGAGGATCTCCGCCTCGCCGAATCGGATCTCGAAGTTCACGAAACCGAGCACGTGACCTCCTGCGCCACGGTGCTGCTCCTCGACATCAGCCACAGCATGGTGCTCTATGGGGAAGACCGGATCACGCCCGCCAAGCGAGTGGCGCTGGCGCTCGTCGAACTCATTAGCACGAAATACCCCAAAGACTCACTCGACCTCGTGCTCTTCGGCGACGACGCCGAGCACGTCGATTTGGGCGAACTGCCCTACGTCGGCGCCGGCCCGTATCACACCAATACCCGCGCCGGCCTGCAGATGGCGCGCCGCATCCTGATGCGCCGCAAGCACGCCAACAAGCAAGTCTTCATGATCACCGACGGCAAGCCGAGCGCCATCCACGAGGACGGCGTCCTGTACCGCAACTCCTTCGGACTCGACCCGCGCATCGTCAACCGCACCCTGGACGAAGCGGTCGTGCTGCGCCGCCATCACATCCCGATCACGACCTTCATGGTAGCGCGCGACCCGCATCTACAAAGCTTCGTGACCCGCCTGACCGAACTCAACCACGGGCGCGCCTACTTCGCGTCCCCAAACCACCTCGAGCAGTATTTGCTGGTCGACTTCATTCGCAACCGCAAGCGAACCGTGCGCTGAATTCTGCGGTGGGGCGGGGCGGGGTGGCGCGCGCATGCGGGTGGGCTCGCGGTCGTTCGCCGACATCCATGTCGGCTCTCTCCCTCGCTCGTCGCCTCTCGGCCCTCCAGGCCTTCGGCTCCTCGCGACTCGCC
>JANLSU010000079.1:0-3742 GCA_031362565.1 bacterium
TGCATTGACCGAGAGATCGGCGCAATGCGACCTTAACGCCGATGGCGAGCGATGCCGGGATCTCTGCGAAATTCAGGCGCCTGCCTCGGCTGGGGAGCCCGCCGCGTTAACGAGACTCCGGTCCGTGGAAATCCAGGCTAGCAGTGCCGGCGCTTATCGCGTCTTCGAGCAGGGCCTCAGGGAAGCTGTGCCGGCTAGATTCTCCGTCGATCAGGCACTTCAGCGTGCGCGAGGCAGCATTGAAACCGGTGTCACCCTGTCCCCACTGGGCGCTCGTAAGGATTCTGTCATGCCTCTCGCATTCTTGGCGGAGAAGCTCTTTGGCAAGTGCCATCCCGGCATCAAGCTCGCTCATGCTCACTCCCGTGTTGCCCAACGACATAGCGTTCACGCGCGGGTGCTGAACGCCGACTTCTCACTCTACCGCCGACCAACCCCAGCGCCCGGCGCGTGCAACGCGCTGTTAGGCGTTTACATCGACCCTATCGCTTCGGCAGTGGCCTGGGTTCAAGCGCTACCACTCGAAGCGTCAGTCCGCGCTTAGTCTCCGCATCGGAGGGCGACAATTCCTCGGGCCACCGCAAGGCGACGGCGCGGTAGCCGTAGGCGCAGTAGACTACGATGGCTCCATTTCCGACCCCTGTTCCGTAGGAACCGCTGGAATCAGAGACTGATTCAACCTCCTGCCCGGTCGCATCGTGGAACGAGTGGACCATCACACCACGGATAGCCTTGCCTGTTGATGCGTCGCGGACCTCACCTCGAACGCCGCCCATTGGAGGAATGGACCAGGTTGCAGTAGCGGCGACAAGACCTAGACCGACGACTGCCGCAACGCTGCGCATTGTCATTGCGCCTCCGATCCTGTCTCGCCTAACGACCAAGCGTTCAACCGCGGGCGCCGAACGCCGAGTGCTCATTCTACCACTGACCAGCCCCAGCGCCCGGCGCGTGCAACGCGCTGTTAGGCTTCAATCGCGCGCATCATCGCGGGCGCACCTCGGGATCCACTGGAAGCCTGGGCGCTGAGCGCGGCTGAATGGATTCCAAAGAATACGTGGCAGACAGGTACGCCAATTTGGCATCGCCCGTCACGAGCACCTGCACAAAGCGTAGCCGCGGCCAGTAGCGTCGGGCGTTTACCTGCACGCATTCCAACGTCGCCGCGGCTATGCCGTCGAAGTCCGAGCGCGTCGGCTCTCCTTGTGGGTGGTCCGGGATGAGGAGATTCACATCGAGTGTATCTCCGCGCATGCCTTGAGGCTTACTCGGGTCGACTGATGCCAGCCCTCCGACGGATACTTTGAACCCGAGTGCGTTCGCCACGTTGAGATTCTGCTGTCCGCGATCCGTAAGAATACTGTTTGCAGCGGTTGTGAGCCGAACCGACGGCCAAGGGTCCAGCTCGTTGAACCAGTCGAGATAGCACACGTCGGCCAGCAGTATGCCCGCGCCCGAGCCTTCGACTGGTTGGGTTACTTGCGCCAGTCCGCGCTCACTGGCGCTGGCCGTGACCGTCGTGGTCGCGACGCACATGCACGCCAGAAGGAGCTTCATCTTCTGCTCTCTGCTCTGTTGCCTAACGCCATTGCTCAGGCGCGTGCGTCTTCGCACGTCGCCTGCAGCAATTTCTTCGGCGCCATCTTGTGATTCATGTTCATTGATCCTGCTTCGTGCTTTCACGCCGCTGCGCGACGTGCCAAAGGACTCCGGACGGATCGACTACATATGCGACGCGAAGTCCCCAGGGTTGCATCGCCGGAGGCTTGGGAAGTGGCACATTAAATTGCTTTGAAAGCTCCAGTGATTGGATGTGCGCCCACCACGCGTCGAGATCGTCGACCATGAGCTGCATCATGAAATTCCCGGCCCATTCTTCCTGAAAGTGCCTCTGTAAAATGAACCCACCTGAGCCCGCATTGAATATCGCGACCTCGCTGTCGGGGACCTTGTCAATGCCAAGCGCCTCGTAGAACCGCTTGGATAGATCGAAATCCTTCGCGGGCATGAATGGACGCGCCAGCTCTGTCCCTGTGGGAATGCTGCTCATCTTCCGATTCTCCTTGGTGCGGCCGAACGACCTGACGTTCACCCGCGGGCGCCGAACGCCATCGACCCGAACCACGACTGAGCACCCCCGGCGACCGTCGGGTGCAACGGCGTGTTGGCCGCCATCGGAAGGCGCAATGCGCGGTCCACGCTATGCGCCAGGAACGACCCCTGCACGAGTATGGTATCACGGTTGCTACGGGTCAGAACCGCGTTCGTCCATGCACACGGAGGTGCCACTTATGAAGAATCCAATCGGACATCTGGCGGTCGCCGTCTCGCTGGTGGCGTTATTGATAGTTGCGGGCTGTGGAAGCCACAGCAGTCCTGCGGCACCGGAGCGCGCGGCAGGTCTCACCGGCGCCTGGTCTGGAAGTGGCAGCGGTCTCACGATGTCCCTTGCCTTGACCGAGAGCGGCTCTCAGTTCAGCGGCACCGGCTATATGTCTGGCGGAGGCTCGCTCGCCTGTTCGGTTGCTGGAACGTACGTGGAACCAAACATTTCCATGACGATCCATGTTACCGGGTACGAGGACTCGAATTTCACTGGACGCTTTAGCGACGCCAACACGATCTCCGGAAAAATGAACGGCTCCGGGTTCGTGGATGAGGCTGTCGTCTTCGTTCGGCAGTAGTACATCGAGCCGTCGGCTCTCGATCACCTGTTGGCCAACGACCAAGCGTTCACGCGCGGGCGCTGAACGCCATCCGCTCGCTCTACCGCCGACCGGCCCCAGCGCCCGGCGCGTGCAACGCGTGGTTAGACCTAGCCCTGCTACGGCGTACGAACCAATGCCAGAAGAACGCAGCGGATCCAACGCCACCAGCGCTGCTAAATGGGACATTGTCAAGGCGCGAACCCGGCGAGTAGAACCACACGCTTGCAAGGGCACCGACCGCTGCACCGGCGGCGACGTAGGTGGACAGACGTGAAATCCGGAGGAGTCGCAGTAGAATATGGAGAGGAATGCCGCCAACTAAGAAGGCGACGAAGGCCACCGCGTATGCCGCAACAAGGAATTCAAAAAGCGAGCGCAACTCGAATGGCATATCGCGCGCGGGTCCGCGAAACTCATAATACAGTTCCGTCGCAAGCAACATGACCGTGACACCGACGAGCGGCGTCAGAGCTGCGAGCCCTACGACGGCGGCCTTGGATTGACGGCCATTGGTCCGCATAGCTTCACGGCTCACCGGTCGCTACCCTTCGCAGTCCCAAAGTGGCCCCCCTCACGGGTCTAACGTGGCCGCTCAGCCGCGGCACGAAGCGCCGTCGGCTGCAGCGGCGTGTTGGACGGCCTTTCTTTCTTAGCGGGCCACGTAGAGGCTTAACTCCGAGGGATGCTGCCCTTGTTTGCCGTCAGCCACTGCCCGAAGGTCTGAAGCGCGGGGTTGAGAGCCCTAGAAACTCCGAGATCCCGCGCGCCGCAGAATTCCATCTCGAACTCTGCCATGTACTGGAACATGTTGCCTAGGTCCTCGGCGCCGGGGAACCCCAAGCCGCGATAAGCTTCCGCAGTGACAGCATTATAGACCACGTCCTGCCCAAGGGCCTTCCCGAGCTCGGCGGCCATCTGGGTGCCAGTCAGGTGCTCGCCGGCGACGCCGACGGACTTCCCGATGTATTCGGCACCGCGCTTGAAGACTCCGTAGGCGCACTTTCCGATATCGGCGACGGCGATACCCGGTAGCT
>JANLSU010000123.1:0-52150 GCA_031362565.1 bacterium
GAGTGCGGGTGGGCGAGTCGCGAGGAGCCGGAGGCCCGGAGGGCCGAGAGGCGACGAGCGAGGGAGTGAGCCGACAGGAGGTCGGCGAACGACCGCGAGCCCACCCGCACTCGCCGCGCCCAAGCCCCGCCAACTCCATTCCGCCGCCGCCGCGCTACCTCAGCAGCGTCATCTTGCGCGAAGTGTTCAGGGTTGGGGTGCGCAGCCGTGCCACGTAGATGCCCGCCGCCATGCGCTGCCCACGATCGTCCGCACCGTCCCAGTGCACGTGGTGGTCGGCGCGCTCCGGAAGCACGCCGTCGACCAGGGTTCGTACCCGCCGGCCGGCGATGTCGTACACCACCAGAAGCACATGCTCGGCCCGCGCCAGGCCGAAGCGAATGTCGGTGCCGGGCCGAAAGGGGTTCGGCTCGTTCGGCAACAGGCCGCCGTGCAACTCGTGCTGCGGCGGAGCGTCGCTCGGCGTGTAGACATCGACCAGGATGCGCGCATCCGACGGCGGCACGGTTTCGACTCGCACCGCCGCGCCGTTGAACACCGGCGACCCGGGAATCGACAGGCGGTAGTAAGTGCGGCCCAGATCGACCGTGCGCGTTTCACTCGTGTAGTTGAGCAGCACCACACCATGATCGAAATCCCGGCGATAGATCGGCTCTTCGCCGGAACGCAGCGACACGTCATCCACCCAAATGGTCCCAACCTCCTCCAGAAAGAAATTGAGACCCGCGAGCGAATTGGCCGAGGCAAGAAACGGCACCTCGAAATGCTGCCATTCGGCCGTGAGTGGGATCTCCTGGTCGCCGAGACAACGACCGTTGGGGCAGATGTCGGAATACAGATGCGTGGTCATGGTGTGCGCGCCGTTGGCCTTGGCCCAGAAGGAGAGAACGTATGACGTCCCGCCCAGAACCGGCACGGTCTGCCAGATCTTGAACGAACCGCCGGGCTGCACTGCCGTCACCGTCATACGCGCTGCCCCGGGACCCGAGTGCGCAACGGTCCAATCGCGTTCGAACGTCCCGGTCGCATTCGTTCCCTGCGCCGTCCAGCCGGCGGTGAAATTCGTGAATGAGCCGTTCACCACAAACTCGATGATGGTCGACGACTCGACCCGCTTCGCCGGCCCTTTTGGGTACCCCAGGTACCCGGTTCCGCGCCCGGCGTGATCGTATTCCGGTTCCCACCACAGGGCACCGTGGCCGGCGGTCGCGGCGTCGAGACTGTAATACCCGTCGCCCAGCAGTGCCGAGGCGAGCGTGAAGCGCTTGTGACGTTCGAACTCGGCGCTCCGGAACGGCGCCACATCCGTTCCGGTCCATCCCGCGTTGAGGATGGACGCTCTGTAGGGGGCGGGCCGAAACGGCGCCGCGAGATAGCCCGAGGGCACCGTGAACATCGGTGCCATCCATTTGTAGCCATAGCGGTTGCCGGGATCGGGGACGCCAGGGCCTTGCGCGAAGCGTTCGTACATCGTGCCGTTGATCCACGGGAAATAATCGCTCGCGCCGTTCGAGAGGATCGCGAGCGGCCGGCCGCGGCGGCTCGACTCGGCGCGGTCGAACCGGCGGCGTACGTCGCCCGCAAACACCGTCATCGCGTGGTTCCACTGCGCGTCGAGTTCTGCCGGTGAATCCATCCGGCCGTCACAGCCCGCGGGGTTGGAGCTCGGGCTGCAGTCCGAGTCGACGTGAATCGCGCCACCCTGTTCCCAACTGATGCTCTTCCAGAAGTTATCCAAGAAGACGCCGTCGAGCGCCGGCCGCTCGTTCATCAGCACCTCGAGCTGCATCGAAAAGTAGTTGCGCCATTGGCCGAATGGGCCGGTGGAACAGTGGTCCGTGACATTGACCATGCGTGTGCCCGGCCAATCCGACGCGACCGACCCGTCGGTGTTGCGCCACCACATGTCATGCGCTTGGGCGTAGTCGTAGTTGCCGCGCCGCCACGGATCGCTCGCCGCCGGCGGCACCGCCATGCAGTAGGGGCACACGTAGTAGAAGAGCTTGATGTCCGGGTTCAGGGTCCGCAACGCCCGGAGCTCCGCGTCGGACCACACCGAGTCGAGGACCAGGAGATTCCAGCGCGCCAACGCCGGAATGTCTGCTGGATCGACCGAGCCGTGGAGATAGACGTTGGCGAGCCGTGGATACGGTGGACCGGCCTGCGCTGCGCTGCGCGATGCGCTGCAAAGCATCAGACTCGAAGCTACCGCCAGGGCACCAAAAACTTGGCGCCCGCGGCTCGAAGGGCCGCGGTTCATATGTCGCATTTCCATCCAAGGATCTGTGGACCGCAGGAATGAAGCCGTTCCACTCCGGAAGTCGCGCCGCTTCGGAAGAGCCTGGGGGCTCGGTCTTTCGGCGGCTGCGAACCGATCGGTGGAACTCTGCGTCGCACGTAGAATGTCGAGATTTTTGGCACTGTTTGTCAACAGAACTTGCAGAAAGGGTTCGGAACCTCGGAAGAATGACGAGCCCGCGGTGCGCGCTTCCGATGCGTGTCGCAAGGACCGCAGTGGGTTTTTTGACTCGCAGCCGCGCCGCGGTGCGGCCGCGTTGACGCGGCGCCCCTGCGTCGGCGACAATAGAGCGTGTTGTCGCGGCCACGCCGGGCCGAAGACACTGCACCCCTGGGCCTCACAGCGATCGAGAGAGCCGTGCCACGCGCCCTCGTCTCCGCCATTCTGGCCGTCGCGCTCGGAAGCGCCGTCTTTGCGGCCGTTCCGGCACGGGCCCAACCGCCGCTTCCCTACCCGCGGCTCGCCAACATGTACTGGCCGGTTTTCGTGGACAGCACGGTCGTCGACGCCATTGCGAAATGGGACGTCGCCGTCGTGAATTCGGTGTGGACGGACGCCCAGCTCGCACGGCTGCGCCAGAAGAACCCCAACATCAAGATCTACTTCTACGTCATCGCCTACACGGTGGAGCTGCCGCCTGCTTCGAACGACGCGTGGAAGATCGGCAACTACAACTACGCGCTCGCGAACGATCTGTGGTGGTACGACAAGAACGGCGCCGCCGGTTCGGACTGGCCCAACACCAGGATGTGCAACGTCACCGCGCTGTGCCCGTCCGGCCCACAGGGCACGTGGAAACAGTTCATCGCGGCCCGCATCGAACAGCTCGTGGCGTCACACCCGGATCTCGACGGCGTATTTATCGACAACTACTGGGAGCAGCTTTCCTGGCAGCAGCAATTCCGGCAGCTCGACTCGGATTGCAATCCAAGTCATAACCCTGCCGGTTGCAACGGCGTCGCCGACAGCAATGTCTATCTCGATTCCCTGTGGAACGCCGCCCTGCGGGAGATTTCCGCCGACGTGCGCGCCCGCTTCGATCTCCTGCAGACGGGACGGCCGCGGCCGCTCGCGATCCTGACCAACAACGCCACGGACTATTTCGAGAATCTGAACGGCGCGATGGTGGAGTACTTCCCATCCGCCCACAGCAATGTCGATTACGACAACCTCTACGGCTACAACTGGAACGAGGAAATGCTCGGCTGCCCCGGCGGTTACTTGACGTCGCCGTTCCGCTCGAGCCCGTACAAAGTGCAGATTCTGAACGGTGACTGGTGGGGATCGCTGTGGTCGCCGGCGCACGGCGAAGACTTCGAGCGCCACAAACGATTCACGCTGGCTTCGGCGCTCTTGGGCGACGGGTACTACAGTTTGGACGCCGGGCAGGCGTTCGGCCATGGCAACATCTGGTGGGAGCCCGAGTACGATCACGCCGGCCGCGGCAAGGGCTGGCTGGGCCAACCTCTGGGTCCGGCGGTGCGCATCGTGCAGCCCACTGGACCCGAGATCCTCCTGAACGGCGATTTCTCGGCCGGCCTCGGCAGTTGGAATGCGTTTCCGTTCGATGGCGCGGTTGGCGCCGTCAGCGTCGACACCGCCGAGTTCCACTCGGCGCCGGCGTCCCTGCGGTTTCAACTCACGTCCACCGGCGCCGGCGGCACGGGGTTGCTCAAGTTGTGGCAAGACCCGGTGCAGGTCGTGCATCACCAGGCCTACACGCTGCGTTTTTGGGCCAAGTCCTCCACCGAACGGCAGCGTCTCGACTTCCACTTGTACTCCGACGGGTGTCCAAACCTGCGCTGCTGGGGTGACCGGCGCTTTTGGATTCCGACCCAGTGGACGCTCATCGAAATGTCCTTCGACGCCAAGGCGACCGCCGCATCGGGGCTCAACATTTTTCTGAAGAACCCCGGCACCGTGTGGCTCGACGACATCTCATTGCGAACCGGCGACACGAGCGTGTTCCGGCGTGACTTCGAGAAGGGCGCCGTGCTGCTCAACTACACGACCCAGAATCGAACCGTGGATTTGGGCGGGACGTTTTGGCGGCTCAACGTGCCGCTTTCCGGCCTCTACGACGGCGCACGCGTCACGTCGGAGATCGTGCCGCCTTCGGATGCCCGCTTCGTGTTGCGTGACTCCGCGCTGGCACTGCCGCGCGACACGACGGGCGTGACCGACGTCGCGCCGGGTGCGGGCGCGCCCACGGTCTTGGAGCAGAATCAGCCTAACCCCTTCAATCCGAACACGGAAATCCGCTTCCAACTCGCCGCCGAAGAGCGGGTCGAACTAGCGGTGTTCAACATCGCTGGACGGCGCATCCGCACGCTGCTCGCCGATCGAGTTCCCGGTGGCGTGATGGTTCGCGTCCGTTGGGACGGAACCGACGACGCCGGCCATTTGCAACCATCCGGCGTTTTCATGTACCGGCTGGCGACACCGACCGCGATCCAGACCCGCAAGATGGTGCTGGTGCGCTGATGCCCCGCACCGATCCGCATTCCTGCTTCGACGACGCGCAGCCGCGCACCGAGCGTCTCGACCTCGATCTCACGGTCGATTTCGCCGCCCGCTGTTTGCACGGTACCGCAACGCTGACCTTCGGCTCTCAAGACGGTGGGCCGGTCGACCTCGACACACGCGGTCTCAAAATCGCGGCGGTTCGACCCGCCGCCGGGCAGCCGGTTGATTTTTCGATCGGTCCAGAAGACCCGATTCTCGGACGCTGCCTGCGCGTCGAGTTGCCCCCGGGCGCCGGGTCGATCACGGTCGAGTACCGCACGGCACCGGACGCTTCGGGACTGCAATGGCTCGAGCCGGCGCAAACGGCGGGTGGACGGCATCCGTTCGTCTTCAGCCAATGCCAGGCGATTCACGCCCGCAGCGTCGCGCCCCTCCAGGATTCGCCGGTCGCGCGCCTGCGGTACGGTGCGGCGCTCACGGTGCCGAGCGCACTGGCGGCCGTCATGTCGGCGGGATCGACCGGAGCGAGCGACGACGCCGGCGGCCAGCGCACCTTTCGGTTCGAAATGCCGCAACCCATCCCGCCGTACTTGCTGGCACTCGCGGTCGGCAATATCACGTCGCGCGACTTGAGTCCTCGCTCCCGGGTCTGGGCGGAGCACGAGGTTGTCGACGCGGCGGCCTGGGAATTCGCCGCCGTCGAGTCCATGATCACGACCGCCGAACACCTCTTTGGACCGTACGACTGGGAACGCTACGATCTGCTCGTTCTGCCACCGTCGTTTCCGTATGGCGGCATGGAGAACCCGCGCATGACGTTCGTGACGCCGTCGCTCTTGGCCGGCGACCGGTCGCTCGTCGATGTCGTGGCCCACGAACTGGCGCACTCGTGGACCGGAAATCTCGTCACCAATGCCAATGCCGAACACTTCTGGCTCAACGAGGGTTGGACGGTTTGGGCCGAGCGCCGCATTCTGGAGGCACTGCACGGCACCGAAGCCGCGGCGCTCTCGTGGGTACTTGGAGCGGCCAGCCTGCGACAATCGTTGGACCGCCTCGGGGCCGATTCACCGCTCACCCGTCTGCGCACGCATCTCGAACAGGTCGATCCGGACGAGGTCTTTTCGAGCGTTCCGTACGAAAAGGGCGCGCGGCTTTTGGCGCTGCTCGAAGCGACCGTTGGACGCGCGCGCTTCGACCTGTTCGTGCACGCGTACATGCAGCGCTTCCGATTCACCTCGATCACGACCGAGCAATGGCTCGAATTAGTCGCCGCCGAGCTGCCCGGAGCACTGGAACAAATCAACGCCCGCGAGTGGATCGAGGGCACGGGCTTGCCCGCCAACGCGCCGCAATTTCATGCCGTGGTACTCGATGCAATCGAGACCCAGGTGGCGGCGTGGGTGGCCGTCGGCGGTGCGCACGCGCCACCGCCGCCGCAGCCGGCCTGGAACAGCACCGAATTACAGGTCTTCCTGCAACGGCTGCCGCGGCCCTTGCCGGCTGCCGCGTGTGCCGCCCTCGAATCGGCCTTCGGTCTCGCGGCGCCGCGCAACGCCGAGATTCGGTGCGAATGGCTGACCATCGCCGCCGCGTCCGGTTACGAACCGGCGTTCGACGCGATTCGCGCCTTCTTGTGCAGCATCGGCCGGATGAAGTACTTGCGGCCGTTGTACACGGCACTCGGCGCAACGCCGCAGACGCGGGCGCTCGCCCGTTCGATCTTCGCCGCCGCCGCGCCGCGTTATCACATCACGGCACGCCGCATGGTCGAGCGTTTGGTCGGGTAACGATCAGCGCAAGAGGACGATGCGCTTGGCGAGGCGAACGCCGGGCGCTTGGAGTTCCGTCCAGTAGACGCCGGAGGGCAGCGCCGTGCCACGCCGGTCGCGCGCATCCCAAACGACGGCATGCGTGCCCGCGGCCCGCGGTGCATGGTCGAAGACCACCGCGACACAACGTCCGTGCGCATCGAGAACCCGCAAGGTCACGGGCATCGCCTGCGGCAGGTCGAAGCGAATCGTCGTTGTCGGATTGAACGGATTGGGTTGCGCGCCGTGGAGCACGACGCGGGCCGGCAACGCGGTGTTCACGACCCATGGCCCGAACATCTGCATCGCGCCTTGCGCGTCGGTGCCGGCAAGCCGATAGGCGTAGCTGCGTCCTGCCGCCGCCGACGTATCGTCGAACTCGAAGGCGCCGTGCGCATCCCCGGCCACGACCGGGGCAAGCGGCGCGAACGGTCCAAGCGATTGATCGCCGCGTTCGACGGCAAAGCGCGTCCCCGGACTCGCCCGCCACTCGAGGCGCACACCGCCATCCGGATTCGCATGCGCCGCAAAGTCTTGCAGCGCGATCCCGACGACATCCGCGTGCACGTCAACCTGCCGTGACTGCACCTGCGAACTCCGGTCGCTCGTCACGACAATCGAGAGGTGTGCGACGGTCAGAGCAAACGGCTCCGAACCGACGATGGGATCGAACGACCACGGAATCTGGGCGCCCGCGGCTACCGGTCCGACCGTCCAAGTACTGTCGGGAATCAAGTCCGAATCACTGAGAATTTGCACTTGGAAATGCGCCGTGCCGTACGGCGTGTCGTTCTCCAACGTGCCCGTAAGTCCGAGCGATCGGCCGGAACGGGCGCTGATCGCCGATGGGGCGTTGAATTGGAAGCCGGTCTGCAGCTTGCGGTACCGCACATCCGGGTCGCCGGTCTGCCCGTCGGCCCACACGAGATGCAACTGGTTGCCGGCGACCGCGGGCCGGAACTGGTCGCCGAAGTTCGGTACCACATCGGCGGGCACCTGCCACCAGGACGACACATCGGTAACGCGAATCGCGGCCACGAAGGACTGTCCACCGTCGAAACTCGAAGCCAGCATGACATCCGCGAGGACGCGGCTGCGTGGGTCGAAGCGGCGGTCGTACCACGCCACGTGCGCCGCGCCGTCGCCATCCACGAGGATTTCGGGATAGGCTTGATCGGTGAATCCGGTGTCATCGTTGACGCGCACCTTGGGTGTCCAACCGCTGACGCCATCGGGCGACGAAACGACGACAATATCGCGGTGATCGATCGCGGTCGACGGCAGGGTCGCTTGGGCGCGCCGGAAGTACCCGACGTACGGACCCGTCACGCTGTTCTCGCGGTAAAGGGCCACGTAATATGTGCCGGCCACCGGTAGCGTGAATTGGAAGAGCACCTGCTCGCCGGGATTGCGCATGCTGGCAGCCAGAGTCGTGTCGGCGCCGCCGCCGGTCGCATTCGGCCAGCGCAGCGTGAGGCGCATCGACATCAAAGGCGTCAGGCCGGTCACGACCATGCGCACGTGATCGCCGGCCTGGCCGTCGAAACGGTACCAATCGGAGTAGTCACCGCTGGTAAGGCTGCCGGAGATGTGCCAGCCGAATTGCCCCGGTGCGGTTGCCGGCAGCACCTGCGCGTCCTGGGGAGCGCCGTTCGGAGATGTCGTCTCGGCAACGTCGATGAGCGGACCGGTGAAATCGCGCAGCACGGCGTCATGCCAGGCCAGGTAAACGCGGCCACGGTTCGGCCCTGTCGAATGGTCGACCGCGATGCTTGGATACTCGACGGATTCTTCCTCGCGGTTGGCACCCGGCGGGCCGGAGAACCACGACTGCACGACCGGTGCGACAACGACCGGCGGCGAGAACGTCACGCCCCAGTCGAGCGAGCGCGAAATTTTCTGCACCCCGGGTCCCTGGCCCTCGACGCCGAAGATGCCGCTCTCCCAGACGCAATAGACTTCGCTATTCGGTCCGACCGCGACCCGCGTCCCGGATTGATTCACGCCGGCGACTTCCGGCTGCACCACGACCCGCTGCCGCACGTGCGAACCGTTCTGATCCAGCGTCACGACCTCGATGGCACCGGCGGCTGTAGTGAGATTCGAGTACGCCACATAAAGACGGTCATGCGCCGTATCGATCGCCAAGTGCGGCGTGTCGAGCTTCAGGCCAACGCCGCCCGCCAACATCCAACCGGGACCCCACACGAGCGTGTTGCCGACAAACTGGCCGCGATGCAACACGCATCCCAAGTCCCCGGTGCCGGGGCCCCCAGTGCCGTTGCCACGGTCGAGCTCGCTCAGGCAATACCAGCGTCCATAGCCGTCGGTGAGCAGCGTCGGATCGCCGAAAACGAGCCGCGGGGCGGTGAGATTCGGCAGCGAACCGCCGTCCACCCACGTCTGCCCGCCGTCGAGTGAGGTCGCGAAACCAGTCGCGGTTCCACTTCCCCACAGGCCGCGTGAATCGGTGAACGCGCAAACGAGTGTGTCACCACACGAAGCCACCGCGGGCTCCATCTGGGTGTTGCCATTGCCGGCGAATTCGCCAGCGGGATTGTTGACCGGCACGCTGTTGATGGCATTGATGCGCGGCTGCAACAAGGTGGGTGCGTTGAGCGCGGTGAGCGCTGCGAGCATCGGCGGTGCCACTTGCACGGCGTTATGGCGCCGCACTCCGATCGGCAATTGGATGGTTTCGCCCGGCTCCCACGTGACCACCGCGCGGACCGGCACGACGGCATTGGCCGCCGCCGGAACCCGTGGCGTTGCGAGCAGGAGAATTGCGGCGGCGAGCGCGTTCCGTGTCACGGAGCGCCGGCCGGCGTTGGCAACGAGCACGAACCCTCCCACTCGCGACATCACCCGCGAGTAAACGACAGTAGCGTGGGAGGCAAGCATCCGAATCGTCGGCGAAGCGAGTCGCGGCCCAAACGGCAAGTGGGCTCGCGAAGCGCGACTCCGGACGCATCCCTCGAGCCACGGCGGCGGGCGCGAGAAGAAGCCTGAGACACCCCAACTATACCATGTGGAAGCACGTTAGAGGGTTTGGTTCAGGCGCCGGTCGCGCCCTGGCCCGCGGCGCGAGGCGGGGTTTCGCCCAGCATCGAAACGGCGACCCCGTCGCACGGGTCGCAACCGCCGGGCCGGTTGGTGGCGTCGGCCCCGGGACCCTCCACCTGCAGGGTCGTGTGGCCGATTCCGAAGCGCTCCTGGAGAACGCCGTTGACGGTGGCGACCAGGCCGTCGCGGTCGGCATTGGTGCGCCCCACCAGGTGTGCCGAGAGGCAAACCCGGCTGGGGGTAATGGCCCAAACGTGCAGGTCGTGAACCGCGACCACGCCACCGACCGCGCCGATTGCCTCGCGAACCGCATCCACATCCAGGCCCCGGGGCGCCGTCTCCATGAGAACGTCGGTCGCGTCGCGCAGCAGGTGGGCGATGCGCGGCGCGATAAAGGCGGCGAGCGCCAAGCTGAGGATGGGATCGGCGTGCTCCCAGCCCAGGAAATACGTCAGCGCCGCCGCCACCAGCACTCCCAGCGACGCCAGGAGGTCGGCCCCCACCTCGAGATAGGCGCCCCGCAAATTCAGGCTCGAATGCGCGTGCGGGCGCAACAGGAGAATCCCCGCCACGTTCCCCAGGAGCCCCAGCGCGCCGAGCACGAACATCGGCCCGACGTCGGGCGCGGCCGGATGCTGCAGCCGGACAAGCGCGCCACGCACGACCGACACCATCACGAGACCGAGGAGGACCGCGTTGGCGAGCGCCGCCAAGATCTCGGCGCGCTGCGACCCGAAGGTGCGCCGTGGCGACGACGGGCGTTCCGAGACCCAGGCGGCGAAGAGCGCCATCCCGAGGCCTCCGACGTCGGACAGCATGTGTCCCGCATCGGCCAGCAAAGTGAGCGATCCCGTGGCGAGCCCGCCGGCAAGTTCGGCCACCGCCAGCGTCGCCGCAATGACCAGCACGATCGTCAGCCGGCGCCGGGCGCCCGGCAACGCCGCCCTATGGCCGTGTGCGTGATCGTGCGCCAAGAGTGTTCCACCCAGCCCTTCGGACCGCGGACCGTTCAGCGCCCGCGACAACGCATCAACAGCAGATTCTTGAAAGTCCGGCGCAGCAGCGGCCGCACTCCGGGTGTGAGTTCAGAAGTATTCATCATTGCGAAGCGCTCGATCGTGAAGCCGGCCTTCTCGACGACCCAGCGCAATTCATCGGGTGCGAATTCATGAAAATGCTCCGGACTCTTCCCGAAGAGCCATTCGTGCGGATGCCGGCGGGGCACCGAGAGGTAGAGGATTCCGCCTTCGGCCAGCACGGCGCGGCACCCCTCGAGTACAAAAAGCGGATTCATCAAATGCTCCAGAATCTCGAATGCCGTGATGACGGCGTACGGTCCCGGGCAGAAGTCCTGCAGCCGTTCGCGATCCAAGTCGTGGTCGCCGGTGTGCCCGATGCGGACGCCGAAGCGTTCTTCCATAACGCGCGCCAGCGCGTTGGCGGATCCCAGATCTAAGACCGGCGCCGTGAGCGGCGCCAGAAAATCGAGCGTCGCGGCAAACCGGCGCTGCGCGCCGCGCGCATAGTCGGCGCTTGCAACCGGTACTTCGGACTGGATTCCGTCCCGCGCCCACTGACGTTCGGGTTGCGTCATACGTCCACGCCTTCCTCGATCATTCGGGGCCACTCGGCGCCCGCATCGAGCATGTCGCGCTCGAACACTTGCCCGAAATGCACCGCGAAGCTTTCACCGGCAGCGCGCACGGTCGGCGGTGCCGTCGCGCCCACGAGCTGGCGAAGCGACGTCACGGCGCGATTCTGCAGCCCACACGGGACAATGAGATCGAAGTAGTCGAGATCCGTATGGACGTTCAGTGCGATGCCATGTGACGTGATCCAGCGTGCGACGCGCACCCCGATCGCGGCGGCCTTCGCGGCACCCTCGCCGGCGCGCTCGACCCAAACCCCGGTCCGGCCGGGCTCGACGTGCGCCGCGATCCCGTACGCGCCGAGCATCGCGAGGAGCGCGCGCTCGAGATCGCGCACGTAGCGGTGCAAATCACAACGATCCGGCGCCAGATTCAGGATCGGGTAGGCCACCAGTTGCCCGGGCCCGTGGTAGGTGACGTCGCCACCGCGTCCGGCTTCGAACATTTCGACCCCGAGGGCTTGGAGCCGGGCGCGATCCACCAGCACGTGCTCGGCCTTGGAGTTACGTCCCAGGGTCAAGACGTGCGGATGTTCGAGGAGCAAGAGCTGATCCGGGATGCGACCGGCACCGCGCTGACGAACGAGATCGGCCTGGAGCGCAAGCGCCGTCGCGTAAGGAACACGGCCGAGCCAACGCACCTCACAGGTGCGGCGCGCAGTGAATCCCGCGGTTGGAGTTCCCGGCGCCGTCATGGTGCCTCCCCGGTGGGCTTTCCAAAATCGTCCGTGGCGTCATCCAGGCTCGGACGCCTGGACCATTGTACGCCTGCGGCGGCGCCGCGGTCAGGAGTGTGGCGCGACGCGGCGAAACAGACAGAGGTCATACGAACGCTTCTGATGCGAGCGGCGGGTGACGTACTGCAACGTCACCCGCACCGGCTCGTAGTCGAGATGAAAGTTCTGGTCTGCGAAGAGCTCGTTGTCGCCTGGATAGTTCGGCGAATGCGACGAGAGCGGCCGCCCCGTAAACATGATCCAATCGGGTTGGCGAGAGAGAACATAGCGGCCGTCACCGCGCTCATGGCCCGCCATGCCCTGCCCAAGATGCTGGGCCGCGGTATGGGCGATGTGGGCGTCGGTGAGTCCGAGTGTGTCGATGAAAGGCATTTCGCCATAGAAGGGCACGACGCCCGCGCCGCTGAATGCGAGCACGGCGCCGGGCACGAAGTTCTGCTTCATCCATCGTCCGGCGGTTTCGGCCATGGTGAGATTGTCGTTGGCGACAGCAATGTCGAGCTGCCGAAGGCGCGGGTGCAGATACGCGGCAGTGGCGGTGCCGGCCACGAGAACGAGCGCCGCGCCGAGCCGCAAGCGCGGCGCCAGACGGGCCACTCCGGATGCCGCGAGCAAGCACGCGATCGGCAGCGGCACCACGAACAAGCGCAACGCCGGGAACGCTTCACCGCCGATCCAAATGGCGTAGGCGGTGTATGACAGTACGAGAACCGTCAGAATCGCGACGCGAATGTCGCGCCCTGCAGCCGCGCCCGTCGCCACCGCCGCCACGAGGAGCAAAGGGAAAGCCTGCAGCATGCTTGCGAAGTACGCGAGCCCCCGCGCCAGCATCGCACTGTTCACGCCCACCTTGGCGTAGAACGTGTTCGGCAGAAGAGCGCCGTAGTAAATCCAACGCCAGATGAAGTACGTGCCATACAGCGCGGCAACGACGGCGGCGAACTGCGCGCCGTGCAGCCACGGCCGCCGGCCACGCCGGGCTTCGAGGGCGAGCGCCGCACCCAGCACGCCGGCAACCAGCAGATGCGTTGGATGCGTCATCGCGGCGAGACTGCAAGCGACGGCCGCCCACCGCAGCGGCTGCAGCGTCCCCTGGTCGAGATAGCTCCAGAAAAACCACAGCGCCAGCACGACGAAAAACGCCGCCGGCACGTTCTCGAGCCCACCCACGGCCCAGGCTGCCCAGGACTCCGATACGCAGAGCAACGCCACCGGCAGGAGCGCGATCCACTGCAAGCCCCGGCGGCCGAAGAACGCCACGAGACCAAGCGTCGCGAGTGAAAACGCCGCGCCGAGCGCTTGGGCGGCCGATGGGATGTCCAGGCCGGCGCGCGCCGCGCCGGCCATCAACACGGTCCAGAGGAAGTTGGTGTAGCCCTCGACGCGCTCGCCGGGGTTGAACACGAGGCCGAGCCCCCGTGCGAAGTTGCGCGCGTAGCGAAACGCAATGAACGCGTCGTCGTCCATCCAGCCGGCGTAGTGCCACTCGCGTACCAGCAGCCACGCCACCGCGGCTCCAAGCACGATCCACGGCAGCCACCGCTCGGCAGGACGTGCGGTCATCGAATCACAGCATCGCCTTGAAGTCGCCGGTTTCGAGCGTCAGCTTCAAGTGCGACAGGAACGCATCGGCGGTCGCGCCGTCGACGACACGGTGGTCGTAACCGAGCGACACGTACATGCACGAACGGATGGCGATGACATCGCCCTCCAGTACCTTGACGCGCTTCTCGATCTTGCCGACACCCAGGATCGCCACCTGCGGCTGGCTGATGATGGGCAATCCCACCATGGCCCCGAACACGCCCGGATTGGTGATCGTGAACGTGCCGCCGGCGACCTCGTCCGGCAACAGTTGTTTGTTGCGGGCGCGATTCGCCAGATCGGCGACGCGGTTGTTGATCCCCGCCAACGTCAACTCGTCGGCGCGCTTGACGACCGGGACGATGAGGCCCCAGTCGAGCGCCACCGCGACTCCGACGTTGATGTCGTTCTTGTAGACGACGGTGTCGCCGTCCACCGAGGCGTTGACGATGGGCACATGCCGCAAAGACATCACGGCCGCTTTGACGATGAATGGCGTGATCGTGAGCTTCTGGCCGTAGCGTTGCACGAACTCCGCCTGGACCTTCTGGCGGGTGTCGAGCATGTTCGTGCAATCGATTTCGTACAGCGTGTGCACGTGCGGTGAGGTGTGCTTGGAGTACACCATGTGGTCGGCGATTTTCTTGCGCATGACCGACATGGGTTCGAGGCGGACGTTGTCGCCGGGGGCGTATGCCGCGACATGATATGCCGTCCGGGCGCCGCCTGGAGCCGGAGCGCTGGGCGCCGGCGCGTAGGCGGCCGGTGCGGCGGCCGACGTGGCCGCGAGCCCCCCGTCGAGCGCCGCCTGCAGATCGTTCTTGGTGACGCGGCCCGAGATGCCGGTGCCGGTGAGGCGCGAGATATCGACCCCGTTGTCGGCCGCCATGCGGCGCACGAGCGGCGTCGACCGGGTCCGGCGCAGGTCTTCCTTGCTCGCGACGCCGCGCGGCGATGGGAATTCCACCGGCGCACCAGCGGCGTACTGCGCGACGGCGGCCGCCGGAGCCTGGGTCGGATGTGCACCGGCGTGCGCCACAGCAGTCGCCGTATGCGTCGCAACGGGTGCGGGTGCGGCAGGACGAGGTGCCGCCGGCGCGGGCGCCGGGGCCGCCGCGGCAACCGCCGACGCTGCGGCCGGCTTCGCGGGTGCCTTGCCGTCGCCGCCGCCGATGTCGGCCGCGCTGTCGCCGATCACGCCCACGACCGTATTCACGGCCACCGTCGTGCCCTCGGCGACTTTGATTTCGGCCAGCACGCCGGCACTCGGCGACGGGATCTCGGCGTCCACCTTGTCGGTCGAAATCTCGAACAGCGGTTCGTCGCGTTTGACCGCGTCGCCGACTTTCTTGAGCCACTTTACGACCGTACCCTCGGCGATGCTCTCGCCCATCTGCGGCATGATCACATCAGTCTTTGCCATTGCAGGACTCCTTCGCGCCGCCTGGGCGCCGTTCAATAAACTCGTTGCCGGCGCGCTGTCGCGCCAAGACTCGCTACCGGCGCGCCGCGCTCACCGCGTCGCACCGAACGTGCAGCGTCAATATGCCGCGAGTTCGCGGCAAGCGCGCACGATGTCCGCGGTTTGCGGCAGAAATGCATCCTCGAGCGGCGCCGCGAACGGAATGCCGGCGCCATCCTTGGCGCACACGCGCCGCACCGGGCCATCGAGCCACTCGAAAGCCGCCTCGGTGACGCGCGCCGAAATCTCGGCGCCCACGCCGCCGGTCAGCGAGTCTTCGTGCACGATCACGAGTTTGCTCGTGCGGCGCACGGATTCGAGAATCGTCTGCGTGTCGAGCGGTGCCAGAGTGCGAATGTCGATGACTTCGACGTCGACTCCCTCTTTGTCGAGTTCGACGGCCGCCTCGAGCGACTTGTGCATCATGGCGCCATAGGTGACGATCGTCAGATCGCGCCCGCGGCGGCGGATTTCGGCCGGACCAATCGGCACCGTCCAGTCGCCCGGCGGCAGATCCTCTTTGATGCGGCGATACAAGTACTTGTGTTCCAAATACAGAACCGGATTCGGATCGCGAATTGCCGCTTTCAGCAACCCCTTGGCGTCGTACGCGGTTGCCGGCTGCACGATCTTGATGCCCGGTACGTGCATGAAAAAGGCTTCGGGATTCTGCGAGTGGTACGGACCGCCACGCACGCCGCCTCCCGATGGGCCGCGAATCACCATCGGACACGGTACGGCCCAGCGCCAGTAGTTCTTGGCGGCGAAGTTGACGATCTGGTCGAAGGCGTTGGCGATGAAGTCGATGAACTGGATTTCCGCCACCGGGCGCTGGCCCCACATGGCAGCGCCGCAAGCGACGCCGACGATTCCCGACTCGGCGATCGGCGTATCCAGCACGCGGGACGCACCGAATTTCTCCAAGAAACCCTCGGTGACTTTGAACGCGCCGCCGTACTCACCCACGTCCTCGCCGATCAGAAAGACGCGCGGATCGCGTTCCATTTCCTCCCAAAGCGCTTGTCGAATGGCTTCCAAGTAGGTTGTCTGCGCCACGTCGTCTCCCACGCCAACGGCCTGCTGTCCAAGAACACTGCGCCCCGCCCAGGCGCCCTTTGGGTCTGATCCCCCAAAGGGGCTCGAGCCATGGATCCGCGGTCACTGCAAATTCGCGCCGCGCTCCCCCTTTAGCGGGATAGTCGACGCGCCACGGCGGCGCGCCAGAATAGCCCAAGCATGACCCGCGGCGCACCCTCGGGATCGACTCGGCCCCCACCCGGGTCCGATCCCGCCGCGTCCTTCCGGAGAGTCCGGCGTTGTTCCACACCGCTCAAACCTGATATGCTCACGTCTGGATTCCCCAGTCCGTTCGACCCGGCCGGAGGCGTGCGCAGCCTTGGATGTCCAGGGCGGGGCGATGGTAGATTTTGAGCGGGGACCGCCAACAGCGAGAGAGCAACTCATGAAGTATTTGCACACGATCGGTCTGCTGGCAGGATTGGCGATCGCCGCCCCTGCCGGTGCGCAAGTCAACGTCGTCTTCGGCACGACCTGGGACGCGCCGAGTACCGCATTGCAGAACATCTTGGATGCACGGTACGGCGTCGGCAACATCTCGGTAACCACCGACTACATCGGTAAGGCCGTCGCCGAGCCGGACCCGTTCGTCTGGTCGGGCCTGTCGTTCAATTCACTGCTCGTCCGCGAAGTCGCCGGCAACGCCAACAACAACCTCGTGGGCTGGTATCTGGACACTGGGACAGCGCCGGTCATCGATGGCGTCAACGACGGCGTGGTCTTCAACGGTCCGCAGGGTGAGGGCACCGTCGCGATGGTGACGCTCGGACCCGGCAACACCGCGTTTGGTTTCTACATGAACCCCAACGGCACGGGTGGCGCGACCAACGCTCCCGAGCCCGAGAAGTTCTTCTCGAATCGCTTCTACAACGACATCGGACCCGACGGTTCGGGCGCGGTGCACACGCCCACGAACGGCGACGTGCAAGCGCTCATTTTCGACGTCTCGTTCTGGACGCAGCCGAATACGTGGGTCGTGTGCTTCGAGGATTTGGACAGCGGTCCCAATCCCACCCCGTGCTGCGCGCAGACGGACAACGATTTCAATGACTTCGTGTTCGAAGTCACGGTGGCACGCACGGTCGGCGTCGAGCAACTGGCGATGTCGGCACTGAAGGCGTTGTACCGGTAGGATCGTCGACGATCCCACCTCGAGAGCATCGTTTGCATGCGGGCCTGCCGGTAAACGGCGGGCCCGTTTGCTTTGTGCCGGTAGCGGTTCTCGTCTTCTTATCGTACTCTCGCGCCGCATCCCTGGGGGTGGTGGGCGTGGCCGGTAAACTGCTTCTCGTCATGCTGGGTGGCGCGTTCGGAACGGCTTGCCGGTACGGGTTGTCATCGTTCGTCTATGGGCACCTCGCCAAGCCAACCTTCCCGTGGGCGAATCTCATCATCAACGTCTCCGGCAGTTTCTTGATCGGCCTTTTGGCGCAAGTGTTCGAGGCGCGCGCCCTCGCCTCGCCCGTGGTGCGCGCCGCGCTCCTCACCGGAGTCCTGGGTGGCTACACCACCTTTTCGAGCTTCGCATACGAAACTTTCGAATTGTTGCGTGACGGACAGTGGCTCCTCGCCGTCGCCAACGCCGCCGGCAGTGTGGCACTCGGGCTGCTGGCGGTTTGGGCGGGAGTCCGCATGGCTCAGATGGTCTGGTAGCGACGCCGCGTGAGGAGCGGCGAAGAGCGGTCGCGAGGACACGGGGTGTTGACGCGGACACAACCGGAAGGGGTCTCGCGGCCGCGAGAGCCCGACGGTGGGTTCCTGCAACCTCTTGCCACGGTGCCGATTGGGCCTTTCGGCCCGCTGCCGGACGATTCGGCCCGAGCCTTGCGCTACACCCTTTGGAAGACGCGCCGCGGCGAGCGCATCCGCGCCCGCCTTCGATGAACGAGGAGGGTTTCGATGCACGCATCTCGTTGGACTACGAAATCGTTCGCGACGCTGGTGGCGGGGATCGTCATGTCCTTGGCCCCGAGTCTCGCGCTCGCCGATCACGATCACGATCGCGATCATCGTCGTAAACACCGCAGCGAACGCCGCGACGACCGGCGTGACGACCGGCGTGACGACCGCCGCGGCGAATGCCGGTCGGAAGGCCGGCGTGACCATCGCGAACGTAACGTGCGCTACGTCGAAGTGCGCCGTCCCGCGCCGCGTTTCACAGTTGGCATTCAGGTCGGTGGCGCGCCCTACTGCGCCCCGGTGCGCGCCTACTGCCCGCCGCCGGCGCCGGTGTACTACGAACCCGCCGCCTGCGGCGCGTACTACGATCCGTACTGCAATTCGCGCTTCAACAATTTCGAACTGTTCGTGGAGCACGTGAGCCGCAATCACTCGGTCTCGGTGAGCGTGCGCAACTAACGCTTCCATCCGCGCCGGCGCGGGCGGCCTGCGAGGGTCGCCCGCGCGCGAGCCGGCGTGCGTGCGGCCGCCAAAGCGTTCGGACGTGCTGGAACGACGACGCGGCGCCCCGGCCGGCTCGCCTCGACTCTATCCACACCGCTACATCGCACTGCGAAGGTCCTGTCCACCTCCTCGATCCAGACGCTGTGACCCGATGCGCAAGCACGGCGTTGCGTCCGCCATGCGGCGCGGCGCGGCGCCACGCGGCATCACCAGGCACTCCATAGGGAGGCGTGGCATGTCGGTTGCACGAGTCCCCTCCACACACCGGCGCCGATCGAAGCGTGAATGCGCTGCGACGGTCGCACGGCACATCAACCTTGCTGGCGATCGCATTTGCGACGCGTAAGAGCCCGGCTCGGTTGTGGATTTTGAGCCCGGAGGAATGTGCACATGATCCGCAAGGCCCTGTTGGCACTCGTCGCTTCGCTTGCCGTAGTGAGTATCGCCGTGGCGCAAGAAGGCCCCGTCGGCGTCGTTGTGACGACGACCGTCGCGAGCCTCTATGATCGCAACGCGTTCAATGTCGTGGAGAGCTCGGGGTTGCAAGACGGCGCCGTCGTGCAGCCGAACGTCACGATGGGCGTGAAGAACAGCGGGTTCAACGCCTTCGTCGCTGGTTCCTTCGTCGTCAACGACGATAGCGAAATGCACGAAGCGTCGTACGGCGTCAATTTCGTGAAGGCCGCGTCGCCGCTCGTGACGGTGGGCGCCGGCTACACGTTCTTCGACAATCGCGTCGACCATGTCGTCGGCGTTGTAGGCGTGGTCCCGGACAACAACACGCACGAGGTCTGGGGCAGCGTCGAGCTGAACAGCGCCGTCGGCGTCAAGCCCGGGGTGACCGTCAAGTACGAGAAACCGACGGTCGATGGCCTCGACGGCTATGCAGTCGTGGTCGGCGGCTTGAAGTACGCGCTGCCGCTGTCCGGTGTCTCGGTGGGTGGAGCCGGCGTCGATCTGAACTGGTCGACGGGCGTCGTGTACAACAGCGGCGTGGTCGTCAACAACGTCGAAGTCGTGAAGAGCGGCGTGTCGGCCGTGCAGTTCGGCGTGTCGAGCGCCGTGCATGCGGGCCGCGTCGTCGTGACGCCGGCCGTCAACTACCAGGTGACGGTCGAGGACACGGTGAGCAAGGACAACCCGTTCTGGGCGACGTTCGGCGTCGCGTACGGGTTCTGAACGAATCCACGCTATGGCGTGGATCGCGCGAGGCCGCCCCGCCGGGCGGCCTCGCTGCGTTTAGGAATCGTGCGCGGTGAGCCGCTGGTGCAGCGCCTCGTACCGGGCGTCGAGAAGGGTCCCCATTCGCGGCAGCAGCAATGCGTATCCAGCGGCTCCGACGGCCAAGGTCAAAGCCTCCACGCCAAGCAGCGTCCAGACTCCACGGCGCGTCAATGCGATGCCAATGGCGCACCCGAGTACGGCGGCCCCGCCGGCAGCAAGGCTCCCCAACACTCCACCGGACTGTTCGCTGCGATGGCGTGTTCGGAGCGCGTTTCGGGTTCGCCATCCATAGAGTCGGCGCTCCGCAACCTGGGCCGCCACGCTGCGGCCGCGAACGTTTCAAGAATGAATCGAGGTGCCGAAAACCGCCTCGGCGGCTTCCTTGATCCCTTCATGCACCGTTGGATGTGCGTGCTGCATCGCCAGGAACTCGTCGATGGTCGCTTCGCTCGTGAGCGCCATCGTGGCCTCGGCGATCATCTCGGTGGCGCGCGGCCCGACAATGTGCACGCCCAACACTTCGCCATACTTGGCATCGGCGACAATTTTCACGATGCCGGCGGGCTCGTCCAAAATAAGCACCCGGCCCAAGACTCCCAGCGGGAACTTGCCGACTTTGACGTCGTACCCCAGCTCGCGGGCCTTGGCTTCGGTGTAACCGACGCTCGCCACTTCCGGGTCGCAGTAGGTGCAATTCGGCGTGTGCTCATAGCGGATCGGGTGTGCCGGCTTGCCGGCGATGACCTCGGCCACGAGCACACCTTCCTGCGATGCCGTATGCGCATAGCCGGGAGTCGGCACCAAGTCGCCGATCGCGAAGATATTGGGCACACTCGTGCGCATGTGATCGTCCACCACGACGAAGCCGCGGTCCAGCTTCACGCCGGCCTGTTCGTAGCCCAGCCCGTCGCTCACGGGCCGGCGGCCGACCGCGACCAGCAGCTTGTCGGCCTCCCAGGTGACTTCGCCACCCTTGGCATTGCGCGCGAACACCTTGACGCCCTGCGCCGTCTTTTCCACTTTTTCGAACTTCGTGCTCGTGTAAATGTCGATCTTCTGTTTCTTGAGCGCGCGCTCGAGTTCCTTCGAGGTATCGGCATCCTCGACCGGCACGACGCGATCCATCAACTCGACGACCGTCACCTTGGTGCCGAACCGGTTGTACGCGCACGCGAACTCCACCCCTACGGCCCCGGCGCCCAGGACCACCATCGACTGCGGCACGGACTGCAATTCGAGGACGTGATCGCTGTTGATGACGCGTTCACCGTCGACTTCGAGCCCCGGAAGGCTGCGCGGGACGGAGCCGGTTGCGAGCAGAATGTTATTGCCGCGCAAAGTGACGGTCGTGCCATCGGGCTTTTTCACTTCGACTGCATCGCGCCCCGCCAGCCGGCCGAGCCCCTGCACCGTGTCGACCTTGTTCTTCTTGAGCAGGCCCTCGACACCCTTGGCCAGCTTCTTGATGATGTCACCCTTGCGCAGTTGCACCCTCGAAAAATCGAGCCGCACGTTGTCCGCGACAACACCGTGCACGAGACCGTGTAGTGCCTGATGGAACACCGCCGCATCGTGCAGTAGCGCCTTGGCAGGAATGCAGCCGCGGTGCAAACACGTTCCGCCGAAGAAGGGGTCCTTCTCGACGAGCGCCACCTTGAGACCGAGCTGACCGGCGCGAATCGCGCCGACGTAGCCACCCGGGCCGCTGCCCACCACGATCAGGTCGTAGACCACATTCGCGTCTGCCACGAAATTCCTCCGAAGGGAGCGTTCACAAAGGCGCGTGCGTGCGGAGCGGTGTGGACCGCGGCGATGGCACGTGCAAAGCGGGAAGTCGAAGCCGGCCGCCGCCGCAACTACTGCGGCGGCCGGATCGGAGGCAGGTGGGCCCACTCGCGAATCGCGCGCGGCCCGCTGGCGCTCGCCTGCCAAGCGGTTCGACGGTAACAGAGGTGCGCGGCCCGGTCAACCGAGGCGCGGCGCCCCCGTCGACGTATTCCGTACAAGCACGATATGCTACCGGCGCCATTCCGCCTGCGGACGTGCTGGACTGCCACCGGCCGCTCGCCGCTCGTGGGTCGCGACCCGGGGTGTCGCAACGAGCGAGACGAGGGTTTGCGTCGCATGGAACAACATCTCCAAGCGCCACAGCGAACCGCCGGACGTCCGGTCGTGGGCGGCAGCGTGCGCATCGGCATCGGTGCCGATCCGGAATCGCTCCTGCCCTACGCATCGTCCCTGGCGACCAGTACCGACATGCAGGGATTCCTGTTCCTGCAACTTGCCGAAGTCAGTTCCAACCTCAGCGGATTCGAACCACGTCTTGCGGCCGAGTGGGAATGGAGCGCCGATCACCTCGGTCTCGAGGTGCGGTTGCGATCTGGTTTGCGCTGGAGCGATGGGGCCGATCTCACCGCCGACGACATCTGTTTCAGTTTCGAGGTAGCGCGCGATGCGCGTGTCGGCTGGCAAGGCGGCGCTTGGAAAGCGCACATCGAAACCTGCGAGCGTCTCGACGCGGAGCGGGTGCGTTTCGTATTCGCGACCGTCTATCCCGATCAATTCATGGATGCCAATGCGGGCTTCATTGTGCCGGCACATCGTCTGCGGCATGTGGCGCGTGAGCAGTGGGCCCGGGCGAGCGATGCCCGGCAGCCGGTCGGCTGCGGCCCCTTCCGGCTCGCAGCCTGGGAACCGAGCGTGCGGCTCGTGTTCGAACGCAATCCTTACTACCTCGGAGCCCGGCGGCCATATCTCGAACAGGTCGAATTGGTCGTGATCGCCGATCCACTCGAACGCGTGCAGGCACTGCGCGATGGCCGCATCGATTTCCTGCCGCAAGTCCCCGAAACCGCCGCGGCCGATTTGCGGACTGCAGCCGCGGCCGGCACAAGTGACGTTGTCGTACACAGCGTGCGCGGCCGCCAATATGATTTCGTCTGTTACAACCCGCACCATCCGGCACTGGCCGAGCGCGACGTGCGCCGGGCTTTGGCATTGGCGGTCGATCGCGACGCCATCATCCGTACCTTTTGTTCCGGCTTCGCGGAGATCTTCGAGAGCCCCATGGTGCCCATTCTTTGGGCGTATGACGCGGATGCGCCACTGACGCCCTACGACCCGCGCCTGGGGCGCGAACTGCTCGATGCCTGCGGATTTCGGACCGGACCGGACGGCGTTCGCAGCCGCGATGGCGTGCGGCTCGAGTTCGAACTCGCGACCAACGCCGACAGCGCCCGCCGCACCGGCGCCGCCGAAGCACTGGTGGCCTATTGGCGCGTCGTCGGTGTGCAGGCGCACCTGCGATTAGAAGAGCGCGGTGCGCTGCTCGCGCGGCTCGATGCCCGCCAGTACGAGGCCGCGCTGTCGGGATGGCGCGCGCGGCTCAAGCCGGACCTGGAGCCGATGTGGGGCACGTCGAGCGTCGGCGGCAAGACCAACCGCGTCGACTACAGCAACCCGGAGGTCGATCGCTTGAATGCCGAAGCATTGCGGTGCCCCGACGTCGGACAAGCGCGATCGCTCTTCGCACGCGCCCAGCGACTCGTCGCCGCCGACCATCCCTACACGTGGCTATACTACTTGCACGACGTCGCGGCAACGCGCAACTGTCTGCATGGAGCGGTGATCGATGCACGCAGCGTGTTCCACGAGCCGCAGGACTGGTGGATGACACCGGCCCGTCTTACGCCCTCCACCCGGCGCGACTAAGCTCGCGACGGCGGCTTCGCGCCCAGCGATCGGAAATGCATGTCGTCATTGGATGCCCTCTTCGCACCGCGCTCGGTCGCCATCATCGGCGCGTCCAGCAAGCGCGGCTCGCTCGGCCGCGAGATTCTGCACAACATGATCGAATACGAATTCAACGGCACGATCTTTCCGGTGAATCCGCATGCCAAATTCATCCATTCGATCAAGTGTTATCCGGCCATCGAGGCGGTGCCGGACGAGGTCGATCTTGCAGTCGTCGTCGTGCCGGCCGGCGCCGTACTCGACATCGCGCGCCAGTGCGGCCGCAAAGGCGTCAAGGGCTTGGTCGTCATCAGCGCCGGGTTCAAGGAAACCGGTGCCGAGGGTGCCGAACGCGAACGCGAGCTGGTGCAGACCGTGCGCGATCATGGCATGCGGCTCATCGGACCCAACTGCATGGGTGTTTTCTCGACCCACCCCGCGGTGCGTCTGAACGCCACCTTCGCCCCGACGCTGCCGGTCGAAGGCGACATCGCGTTCATGAGCCAGAGCGGTGCCATGGGAGTGGCGATCCTGAACGCGTCGGCGCGCCTCAACATCGGCTTCTCGGCGTTCGCCAGCGTCGGCAACAAGGCCGACGTCTCGGGCAACGACCTGCTGACGTACTGGGAGAACGACGAGCGCGCCCGGGTCATCGGTTTGTACTTGGAGTCGTTCGGTAATCCACGTCGCTTTACGCGCCTTGCCAAACGGATTTCGCGCCGGAAGCCCATCGTCGCGGTGAAGTCCGGGCGCACCGCGGCCGGGGCCCGCGCCGCGACGTCGCACACCGGGTCCATTGCCGGCGGCGAGACCGCGGTCGACGCACTCTTGCGCCAGTGCGGCGTCGTACGCGCCGAGTCCATCGGCGATATGCTCGACATCATGACCGCGTTCAGCCGCTGTCCGCTCCCGAACGGCAATCGGGTGGCGGTGCTGACGAATGCCGGCGGACCCGGCATCATGGCGACCGACTCGCTGCTCTCGCATGGAATGCGGCTCGCCAGCCTGGCGCCTGAAACGACGGAGCATCTGCGCGCCTTTCTGCCGGCCGAGGCCAGCCTGCAGAACCCGGTCGACATGATCGCTTCGGCGCGCGCCGAGGACTATCGCCGTGGGCTCGAAGTGCTCTTGGTGGACCCCAACGTCGACTTGGCGATCGTGGTGTTCGTGCCGCCGCACGTGATCGTGCCGGATGACGTGGCCGATTCGATCACCGAGGTCGCGCGCCATCATGCCAAGCCCGTGCTGTCGGTGTTCATGGCCAAGGAAGAGTTCTACGAAGGCCTGCCGCGCCGGCATCCACATGCGCCACCAATCTATCGCTACACGGAGTCGGCGGCGCGTGCCGCGGTCGAGCTGTACCAGTACAAGCGCTGGCAGGAACGGCCGGCCGGCCAAGTCCGCACGTTCGAGGTGCGCCACGACGTTGCGGCGCGCCAAGTCGAGTCGATGCTGGAGCGCGGCGGCGGTTGGATGGCACAGGAAGACGCCTTCGCACTCCTGAATGCGTACGGCATACCGGTGGCGCCGGTCGTCCGGGTACGCAATGCCGTCGAAGCCGCGACTGCCGCCGAGCGCCTCGGCTACCCGGTGGTCCTCAAAGTCGCGGACCCACGCGTCGTCCACAAATCGGACGTCGACGGTGTAGTGCTGGGTCTGGAATCGGCCGAAGAAGTGAGCCGCGCCGTGGACAGCATGCGGGCAGCGATCGGCCGTGCGACCGGCTTCGAGGATGTCGAGGCCTTCGTCGTGCAACGGCAGGCGAAGGCGCTGCGCGAAGTCATCCTCGGCATCACGCTCGATCCACTCTTTGGCCCGCTGCTGGCGTTTGGTTCGGGCGGCCGGGCGGTCGAAGTCTTCAAGGACGTCGCATATCGCGTCCTGCCGGTCACCGACGCCGACGCACACGACATGGTGCGCTCCATCAAAGGGTATCCGCTGCTGCGGGGGTTCCGTGGTGAGAGCCCGGTCGATCTCGACTGCGCCGAGGAAATGCTGCTGCGCCTCGCACAGCTCGTGTCCGATTTCGACTGCATCGAAGAGATGGACGTGAACCCATTCCTGCTCGCACCACAGCGCGCCGACTGCGTCGCGGTCGACGTCCGCATTCGAATCGGCCCGCGACGCGACGATTCCTGACGCCATTCCGTGCCCATCTCGTTCGAGACACGATCGCGTGCACTTGTGGCGCGCGATTCCAAACACTGACTTAGTCTGGAACGGCACGCCGCGAGATGGCGCGGCGCGGCGCGCGATCGCCCCACGTTGCACATCGTGACGCGTACATCTTCGGCGCCGGTTGGAAGCGAGTTTTGCTTGATGATCGTGGGGAGCCGCGGTTACTTTGGCGCGGCGTTTCAGGGGCATGAGGCGGGACTCGCAGGACGAATACCGTGCGGACTCGGACTGCGGATCGCACGATCGTGAGCGGGACACGGCGACGACGTGGAGAGGGGTTGGAATGGCGCTGCGGAATCGGTGGCTCGGAATTGCTTGTTGTGCCTTGATATTGACGGTGCTGGGGACCACCAGTGCCGAAGCGCGTAACGCGCGCCGCCACCGGCGTTCGCCACGCGTCGCTGCCGCGCGTCCCTCGTGGCTCGAATCGCGTTCCGCGATCGTTCTCGATGGCCGCACGGGCGAAGCGCTTTTCGAGCGCCAGCCGGATGTGCACATGTATCCAGCCAGCACGACCAAGGTGCTGACCGCGCTGGTCGCGATCGAGAGCGGGCGCCTCGACGAAGTCGTCGTCATCCAATCCAGCGATATCGCAGTGTCACCGAGCAGCATCCAGCTCCGCGCCGGCGAGCGGATGACACTCCGCGACCTCGTGTACGGGCTTTTGTTGCGCTCCGGCAACGATGCCGCACTGGCCATCGCACGCCACGTCGGCCACGAGGACCGCACTAATTTCTACGAAATGATGAACGAGAGGGCAGCCGCGATCGGCTGCACCGACTCGCACTTCACGAACCCGCACGGATTGCCGGACCGGAATCACTACACGACCGCGCGTGATCTCGGCCGGATCATGGTGTATGCCATGAAGAACCCCGAGTTTCGGCGCGTCACGGGCACGCAACGCTACATCGCGAACAGTTCGGGGCGGACACGGGTGTTCGTGAACAAGAACAAGTTGCTGCGCACCTACCCGGGCACGACCGGTGGCAAACCAGGCTACACGTGTGCCGCGCAACAGACCCTGGTGGCTTCGGCGAAGCGCAGCGACCGCGAACTGGTGGTCGTGTGTTTGCACAGCGCCGGGCGCGCACTCTGGAGCGATGCGACCCACCTGTTCGACTTTGGTTTCGATCGCCTCGGCCTGCGCACCGACGCGAACGAGCGCACCGAGCCCCGCGCCATGGCATCGCTCACGCCCTGACTCGACGGGCGCATTACGGCTCGCGACTCGCTTCCTGTGATACTCTCGGCCTCGTCGGCGCGGTTTTCCCACCGCACCGGCGAGGCCGTTTTCTCACCGGAGGCCTTCCCCTCGTGGAGTCCGGACAGGTCCTTGCCGGCCGCTACCTCGTCCAGAATCGCATCGGCAAAGGCCAAGGCGGGGTCGTCTATGCGTGCCTCGACACCCAGACCAATACCCGCGTCGCGATCAAAACGCACGCGACGCAGCGCCCCGGCATGTTCGACATCGAGCGCACCGCGCTCCGGGCTCTCGAACACCCACACTTGCTTCGCATGCTGGACGCCGGCATTGATGGCACGACGACTTTCGTGGTTTCGGAGCTTGCCTCGGGTGGGTCGCTCGAAGATTTGGCCAAGCCGCTCCCGCCGGAGATGCTGCGGACGCTCGCAGAGCAGCTCCTTCAAGCGCTTGGGTTTCTTCACGGTCAAGAGATTCTGCACGGCGACGTGAAAACCGAAAACATCTTGATCGCGTCGCTCGAGCGGCCGGTGTTCAAACTCGGCGATTTCGGCCTGGCACGCCGCACGAAGGACGCGGCGCTCGGGCTGCTTGGCGCCTCACCGGCGTTCATGGCGCCGGAACTCATCCGCGGCAGCATCGCCGACGAACGAAGCGATCTCTACGCGCTCGGCATCACGCTCTACGAGTGTGCCTTCGGGGTCTTGCCGTTTGTCGACACGAATCCCAAAGCGCTGCAAATGCGCCACCTCACGGAGGAACCGCCGCACTTCGCTGCCGCACACGATTTGCCGTCGCGCTTCATCGAACTGCTCCGGAAACTGCTCGCAAAGGAACCGGCCGCGCGCCCATCCAATGCGCTCGAAGCTCTCGCCTACTGGCGCGGCGAGGAATCGGCGGTTCCACAGTGGGTGCCACAACGACTCGGAGTACTCATCGGGCGGGAACCGGAGTTGAGTGTTCTCGAGCAAGCGGCAGCGGAGCCCTTTGCCGTCGTCGCAATCGGCGGCCCACCCGGTATCGGCAAGACCCGGCTCTTGCAGGAGCTGGCATTGCGACGTGAACTCCGCGGCACGCCGTCGTTCTGGTGGGGGCCGGATGGGTTGTCGGGAAAATTCGGTGCGTCGAGTTTGTTGGAGGAACGCCCCGTACAGACAGCGACGCTCGACAGCACCACGGATCGCGTCAAGGAGATGGCACTGCAACGCGCTGCGGCGTTGGCCGAGCGCCTCGGCACCGGCCCATGGGTTCTGATTCTCGATGACATCGACTCGGCCCCGGCCTGGTTCCACGATGCTGCGGGCTCGTTCGTGCGCGGTGCCGCATCAGACGACGGCACCGGCCGGCTCGTGTGCGTCAGCGGACGCGACCAAGCTCTCGAGTTGACTCGCTCCTGGCTCGAGGCAGGCGAACTCGAGTCGCCTCGGGAAGTACGCCTCGAAGCCTGGGGTGACGAGGACTTGCACGGCGCGCTCTCGGCGCTCTTCGGTGCCCGGGCCGTCGACGCAGCATTGGTGGCGGCGGTACGCGAGGCCTCGGGCGGTGTTCCGTCCGACGTCGAGGCCGCCGCGCAGCAACTCGTCGCGAAGCAACTCCTGCGCGTCGATCCTGCTGGAGCAATCACCGTCGCTCCCGACATCCGGCCGGACCAGCTCATCGGATCGGCCCGCACGTGGATTGCGGCCGCGCTCGAGTCTCGTACGGCTGCGGAGCGCAAACTCTTGAATGCCCTGGCGTTCCTCCGCAGCCCTGCGTCGATGGCGTTCTTGGAGCGGCTGGACGAAAATCCCGCCGCCAAACTCACGGCGCTCGTCCGGCACGGACTCGTGAGCGCGCAAACGATCGAAGACGTGCAGTATTACGCGGTCGTAAGCGCTGCGGTGCGAGCCGCGATCACGAAGCAGATCGCCACAGAAGCACTCCGCAAGGGCCATGATCGAATCGCCGACGTCTTGGATGCGCACCCGAACTTGGCGCCGTCGGAGGACACCGATTTCCACCGGGCATCAGGTTCCGACCTGAAACGCGCTTACGTCGCCGTCGAGACGCTGGCCAGCCGCGCGCGCCCGGAAATCGTCGCGGACTTGTGCGGCACCTTGCTTGACGCTTGGCCAGCGGCGCACGACCCGGCCTCGCGAGTGCGAGTCATCCTCTGGCAGCTCGAGGCGTTGCGTCACCTAGGCGCGCTGGACGCCGTCGTGCGCCTGGGCGAGGCCGCGTTACCGTCAGCAACGGACCCAGAGATCGCTCAGGCAATTCGCAACCGCGTCGCCGAGGCACTGCTTTGCCGCGCGGAGTCGGAGCGAGCCCTCGAGTTGCTGGCAGTCGTTTCTCCGGGCCCCCTGGCCGCGGACGCGTCCGCGCTACGCGCCCGCGCGTTCTCGAACTTGGGACTGCACGCACGCGCGGCGACAATTTGTGAAACCACCCTCAGAGCCATTTCACCTGAAAACCCGGCTTATGATGCGATCGTCGAAGCTTGGGCCCTCTCTTTGACCGATTTGGGTCGCGCTCGAGATGCCGAGGATCCGGTACGCGACCTGGTCCGACGGCGGGAGCCGGGCGGCCCTTCTCTTGCCGTCGCGACTCATGTCACGACTCTTGGAAATGTAGTTTTCTATCAGGGACGGTTTCGCGAGGCTGAAACGGTCTTCTTGCGCGCCCACTCGATGCTCGTAGCGCTCGGCGACCGGCTGGGCCTTGTTCGCGTCCTGAATGGTCTTGCGGCATCGACGGCTGAGCTCGGGCGATTCACGGAAGCCCGGAAGCGCCTCCTGGAAGCGATCCACCTGTGTCGCAGACTCGGCGATCCTGCAGCGCTCGCGTACAGCCACACCAACCTCGCGCACTTCAGTCTGCCGCTAGCTCGTTACGCCGAGGGCCTACAACACGCCGCTTCTGGCGAGCAACTGGCAGAGCGATTGAACGATCTTCCAAATCTGATTGGCGCGCGAAAGGGACGAGCGTGGATTTGGGCACGACTGGGGCAGGATGAACGGGCCGAGCAAGATGCTCGCTGGGTTCTAGGACAATCACCGGGCGGCATCGACGCAGGCCATGCCCTTATGACGCTCTTCGAGGTTGCTCTGAACCGTGAGACCCTTGATGTTGCGAAGGCCAAGCTGGACGAAGCGGCGGCTATCTTCGAGGCGATCGGAGCAGCCGACGAAAGCATCCACGCCCTCGTCGCGCGCGCTCGCCTGGCAGTGGGGACTGGCGAGCACGGCACGGCTGTCGAACTGGCACACGATGCGATTGGACAAGCAGAAGCGGTAGGGATCTATCTTGCCCGGGTCGGCGCCAAGGCGGTCCTTTGTGAGGCCGCGCTTGGAGTGGATCCAGGGGCAGCGGCGCAGCTCGCGACCGAATTGCTCAACGAGGTCTTGCCGGCCGGGCTGCGTGAAACCGCCTGGCAACTTCAACATGTACTCGCGCGGAGCGCGATGCAGCAGCACGACTGCGCAGGGGCCAAGGCCTACTATCAACAGGCTCTCGTGCTCCTGCAGGCGATCGCCACGGAACTTCCAGCCGAGCTCGCGAACAGCTACTTGGATCGCCCCGATACGCGCCGCCTTCTCGACGAATTCTCGAGTCTTTAGGGACGCTGGACCCAAACGACGACGCAGTGCGGGAGGCGCGGGCGCTCATCGCCGCGCGACTCCGGCACTGCGCGTCAACTGCCAGAAGACCCTCAGCGAAGAATCCACCGAGAGAAGTGGCTGATATCGGAGCTCACGACGTCGCCGTCGTGGCTTGTCGTTTGATCGACCCATTGGCTTGTGGAGGGGTTCCACCAGGCAACAGTCATTGCCGCGGGATTCGACTCGCTCGACGCGTCGAAGGCGAGCGTGGCGGACATCGCGAACTGTGTGCCCTCGGGGCCGAGACGTACCGGCCATTGACCGCACGTCTCTTGATCCATCGTCAGGTGCGCGGTATACGACAGCGCCCCCGCCGGTACTGTTAGCGTGTACGGCCCACAATTCAGCATGCCGCCGTCGGGGCCGATGTCGGCACCGTCGCTCAAGCACGACTGTTCGTTCTTTTGTTGAACGGCCGTGGGCTGCGTCTGGTACGAACTGCAGCCGACGAACGCCAACCCCAGCACCACGCCCACCCACAAGCCGACATGGCGGCGTGACATGATTTAGGAACCTCCCTGTTACGCTGGTGACCCTAGGCCCAGCTGTTGTCTCGTAGGGCAAGCGCGGTGCCGGTGGCGCGTGGAGTCCGGACAAGGTGCCGTGGGGTGTGGAAGGGAGGCGAGTGACGCGGCCCGGTCACGCATTCCGCACGCGCCAGCGGCAAACTGACCTGACACGCCGGTTGCCGGAGCACACACGGCACGCGAAGAAGCGATCCGGCACTACGCGCCCGCTTGAGTGCGTTCGCGATATTCGCAGGGCACGCCGCGCGGCACCGCAATCCGGCGCCCGTGTTACGATCTCGAGCGATGGACACTTCCGCTTGGCGGCACGCGCCGCTTGCCGACGTCGTGACCGACGGCCACCTCTCGTGTTCGCTCGAGGAAGCGGCGCTCGTGCTTGCGAGGCAGGAGTACCCGAATCTCGATCCGGCGCCGTGGCTGGCGCGTCTCGATGCCATGGCCGCCCTCGCGCGACCCATGCTCTCGGAACAACCGGATGCCCCCGAGATCATTGGGGTCGTGAACGACGTTCTGTTCCGCGACCTGCAGTTCCACGGCAATGCGCGCCGTTACCTGGACCCGCGCAACAGCTACTTGAATGATGTGCTCGAGCGCCGCACCGGAATCCCCATCTCCCTGTGCGTGGTGTACGCGGCGGTCGCCCGCCGGGTTGGACTCGACCTGCATGGGACCGGATTCCCAGGTCATTTTCTGCTCGTCCACCCCCGGCCCGGTTGGCCGGTGGTGATCGATGCATTTGGCCAAGGACAGGTGTTGGCGCAGCAGGATTGCGAGCGCCTGTTGGAACACCAGGGCCGGACTTGGGATGAGCGCGTGCTGGCGCCCGTGCCACCGCTCGCGGTTCTGCGGCGCATGCTCGAGAACTTGAAGAACATCTATCTCGAGAAGCAGGATTGGCCGCGGCTGTTACGTACGTCGGCTCAAATCGCCGTGGTGCGCCCCGACGAGGCCGACCAGCACTTCATCCAAGGGGTGGCATTGGCCGCGCTCGGCAACGGGGTCGAGGCGATCGCGGCGCTCGAGCAGTTTCTGACGCGCAAACCCGACGCGTCGAATCGCGATCATGTTTTGGATCTGTTGTCGGAGTTGCGGCGCGCCGCGGATGCGCCGGGGTAAGGGCGGTCAGAACGTAATTTCGAAACGCGCCCCGTGCTGCAGCGCACTCTGCACGTGAATGGCACCGCCCAGCGCTTCGACCGCAGCCTTGGCGAGTGCGAGGCCAAGTCCAACGCCGCGCACCTGTCCCGTAAAGTCAGCGTCCACTTGATAGAACTGCTCGAAGATGCGCTCGATCTGCTCGGGCGGGATGCCCGGGCCATCGTCACTCACGACGATCCGCCGCGCTTCACCCTCTTGGTGCATTTCGACCCGCACGGTCACCTTCGGGCCGCCGAACTTGGCGGCGTTGCGGACCATTTCTCCCAGGACTTCGACGAAAAGGGCGCCGTCCACGAACAAATCGCCGTCGCCGTGGCGTTCCACGACGAGCTTCTGTTCATCGGACAGAACGTTGCGGACTTGCACCCGCAGCGCCATCTCGAGTTCGGCGAACGACAACCGCACTCGGTTCAGTGCGTGTAGCCGTTTGGTCCACTCGAGGTACGACAGCATGCCTTCGAGCAATCCGCGCAGATCGTCCGAAGCGCTCAGCATCGCCTGCAAGGCGTCGCGTTGCGCTTCTGAGAGAGTCCCGCACTCACCGTCGCTCAAGAGCTTCGTCCACAGCGAAATGACCGTGAGCGGCGTACGGAACTTGTGGCTCACCAGCGAAAGCACGTCGTGCTGCAGTTTGTGTTCGAGCGTCTCGCGGGTGACATCGCGCAACGACAACACGGCGCCGGTCGTACCGCCATCCACATCCACGACCGGACACAGGCGGGCGGCCAGAAAAAGCGGTGGTTCGGCGCGGTCGGCGACGAAATCGAGGTCCCGCCCGTCACGCACTGCATCCGCCAAACCCTCGGGCACGCCTTGCAACGTGCCCCAGATGCTCTGCAACGCGCGCCCTACAGCGTCGGTACCCAAACCAAGCAGACGGCGCGCCGCGTAGTTCGCCTCCCGCAGCACCGCATCCGCACCCAGGATCAAGAACCCGTCGCTCACATCCGCGAGAATCAGCTCGAGTTTCTGCCGCTCGTCGACCTGCCGGCGGTGGTATGCCAACCGCAGCGACGTGCGCACGCGCGCCAGCAGTTCGTGACGGTTCACAGGCTTTGCCAGATAGTCATCGGCGCCCGACTCGAGACCCCGAACTCGGTGCTCGAGATCTCCGAGCGCGGTCACCATGACGATCGGGATCAGGCGCGTTTCGGGATGGGCGCGCAACTGGCGCGTCACCTCGAACCCGTCCATGCCAGGCATGTTGACGTCGAGCAGCACGAGGTCCGGGCGGTGTTTTTGCGCCGCTTCCAGCGCATCGGGGCCCGAGTAGGCTTGTTCCACTTGGAAACCGTGTGGGGCGAGCATCGCTTCGAGCAATTCGCAGTTCACCGCATGGTCGTCGACGACGAGAATACGGGCCCGCCCGATGCCGGCTTCCACGGCATCGACATTCGAATCGCCGATGTGAGTCTCGCCTCTGGTGCGGGCCGTCATGAAGTCTGCCGATCGGCAACGGCACTGCGGGCCCGCGCTACGACGCCGCGGACCAATGCCGGCAATTCCCGTGTATCGACGGGCTTCGACACGTGCAGGACGCATCCCGCCTCGAGACAGCGGGCTTCGTCTTCCTTTTTGACGTGGGCGGTGACCGCGACGACGGGAATCGCAACGGTTGCAGCATCGGCGCGCAGCATCCGCGTCGCTTCGAGCCCGTCCGTTTCGGGCAACTGCACGTCCATCAGAATGACGTCCGGATGCAAGCGGCGGGCGAGCTGCAGCCCGGTTTTGGCGTCGTCGGCGCAGTGCGTCTCGAATCCAGCGCCTTCGAGCACCGCTTGCAGCAGTTCGCGATTCAAGGCGTCGTCTTCGATAATAAGGACGCGATCACGGCGCGGGCCGCTCATGTGCCGGCCTCCTTGGGGCGCCGTTTTTTGCGTGCGGCGCGCAGCGCCGGCGCCTGCACCGGCGCTTCAGGGCTGGCGGCTTCGACCACAACGGTGTCGTCCGGAGCATCGAGCGCGTGCGCCGTGCCGAACGCCCAACCACTCACACCCGAAGGGAGTTCGGAGCCCAGGGCGACGGGCTCGTTCCCCCACGGCCATACCGCGCTGGCCGCAGTACGCTCGCCACCGCTGCGTGCCGCGGGCGCACTGAAGTGGCCCGCCGCCAAGGTGCCGGGAGCGGCCCCGTGGTCGAGTGAGCGCAGGTCGGCGTGCGGATCATGGTGGCGTTCGGCGTCGTCGTCGGTGCTTTCGAAAGGCACCCAGAATCGGAACGTGCTGCCCTCACCCGGGGCGCTTTGCAACCAGATATCGCCGCCCAGGAGCGTCACCAATTTGCGGGTCAGCGCCAGACCGAGCCCGGTGCCTTCTTGGCGGCGCGCGTAGGTTGCATCTACTTGCTGGAACGATTGGAAGATCTTGTCCTGATCTTCGGCCGCAATGCCGATGCCGGTGTCGTGAACCTCGACCAGCAGCACCCGGCGCGGCACGATGGCGAGCTTGCGTTCGGGGGCGAGCGTGCTCGTCGCCGTGTGCTCGCGCAGCACCCGTCCGTCGAGGCAATGAATCTGAAAGTCGACCGTGCCGCCCGCCGGCGTGAACTTGACGGCGTTCGACAGCAGATTCAGCAGCACCTGTCGGAACAGCTTGGGGTCGGTGATCGGCGTGACCGGCGGCACCGCTCCAAGACGCACATCGAGCCCCTTCTTGGCGGCCAGGTTGCGAACTTGCGATTGAATTTCCTCGGCCGTTTGGCGCAGATCGAACGGTTCCGGCGCCACCTTCATCCGCCCGGCTTCCACCTTCGACATGTCGAGAATGTCGTTGATGAGCGACAGCAAGTGGCGGCCGCTGGCGAGAATGTTTTCCGAGTAGCGCGATTGCTTCGGATTGAGCGGCCCGAAGGTCTGATCCAGGAGCACTTCCGAAAAGCCGAGAATCACATTGAGCGGGGTGCGAAGTTCATGCGACATGACCGCCAAAAACTCGCTCTTCATGCGGCTCGACTTGGCGAGCTCGCCGTTCGACTGCTGCAACGCCCGGTTGGCTTCTTCCAGGTGTTCGGCGTTCGAACGCAGCGACGCGAGATAGCTCTCGGCGAGTTCACGCGACCGTTGAATCTCGTCCGCCATCTGGTTGTACGAACCGGCGAGACGCCCGAACTCGTCGCCGGACCGCACTTCGAGGCGCAGGCCGAAATCGCCGCGCGCGACGCGCCGGTTGCCTTCCATCAACTGCGACAGCGGCCGGGTCAAGACGTGGATGACCAGCGCGCCCACCACACTGCCTGCGAGCGCGATCAGAATTCCGAGCAACCCCGCAAGCACGCGCACGTGCGCGATGCGATTCTGTGCCGGCACTGTCGTAAGCCCAACACGCACCCGGCCAAGCTCGACGCGATCGGCGTTGCGGCGCGAAGCAAGGATGTCCGCTTCTCCCCCGCCGTCGTCGCCTTCCACCGTCACGTCGGTCTGCACGTCGACGAATTCGCGGCCGTCCGCGGTCGCCACCCAGGACGAACGGGCACCGCTCGGGTGTTCGACAACGTAGCGCACACGGGCGATGTCGAGCGGTTGCGAACCGCCTTCACCCTCGCGCAGCAGATCCTGGCCGCTGCTGTTCGTGAATTGCACGTAGCTCACCTCGGCCTGCTTGAACAGGCCTTGGGCGAGGCGGCGCAATGACGTTTGGTTCTCGGCGGCCAGCGGCAGTTGGCAGTTGTAGGACAGGTTCTCGGTCAGCGCGACGGCGCGGGCCAGCAGTTCTTCGCGAATGATCGCTTCCTGTTGCTGCGTCAGGAACGCCGTAATGATGATCGACACGGCCAGCATCATGACGCCGGCCGCGATCGCGAACTTCGCCTTCAGATTCAGAGGCTTCATCGGCAGCAATCGCACCCGCGCACCGGCTGGGGCGCGCCCGGGCGCATCCTTTCTTCTGGCTCCATTGTGCAACCGGCGTTCCACGCCGCGGCCCAATCGCCCCGCGTCCCGCCTAGGTTCCAGGTGTGACTCCGCATTCCGAACTGGCTGTCGGGCGCCGCCCTGGCCGGAACCCGACCGTGCATGACCGCCGCGGTTCAAAGCCCGATCGGGCCTGTCCCCACCGGTGCACGCCCCGCCTTCGATCGGGCCGCAACGGAATCGGGTATTTGCCGGGAACGCCTTGCTGCCGTTAGAGTTCGAACCAGGCCCGTCGAGGTGGCACAAGGAGTGCTGTGGAGTCTGGAGCGAATACGCTGCGCTGTGCCGTCCCGCACACCGCTCGTCCACGGGAGGTTTGGGTCATGAAACGTCTCGCCTACATCACGGTGCTCGCCGTCGTCGCACTGAGCGTTGCCGCACCGGCGTTCGCGGCTCGCGCCCGCGTCCGCCGCGGCCCGCACGGCCGTGCGGTCGTCGTCGTCCACCGCGGATTTCCGCTGCGCCGCACGCTACCGGTCGTCGTTGTCCGTCCGGCGCGGGTCGCCGTGCGGGTCGTACCGCGCCTGTTTCTCGCACCCGTGGTCTGGACCGCGGTGGTCGTTGCCGCCGATGCGCCGGCCGTGAAACCGGTGTGGGAAGACTCGGAAACGCTGTCGAAGAGCGACGATTGGACCGAGTTCTCGCTCGAGGCCGATCAGCGCGGTTCGAAGCTTTTCCTGCAGATCGACGGCCGGGCGCAAATCGACTTCGCCGAAGTCGTCTTCGAGAATGGTGACACGCAAGTGGTCGACTTCGAAACGAAGACGCACGGCAGCGGGTTGTATTCGCTGCTCGACTTCAAGGATGGACGCAAGGTCGACCACGTACGCGTCGTAGCGCGCGCCGAGAGTGACGAAGCCAAGGTCGTGTTGCGCTTGTCGTGAAGCGCGGCCGCTTGGTTGCGGCGGCGCGACACTCAACGGATGCCACTGCCAGTTGAACGCGGCACCGGTTCACCCGACCGGTGCCGCGCCGCTTTCCATACAGCGCCGCGCCTTGACGCGCCGGGCTTGGACTCCTAGGGTCGAAGGGACTCGGCTCGGCCCTTGCGAGCCTTTTCCCAAGGTGCCAGGCCACCTTCTTCGCGCCAGCACCCTTTTTACGGAAGAAGGGCCGTGAATGTTCTGGGATATCCGGCTCCTCGCGACCCTGCTGCCGATCCTGTACGCGGTGACGAGCCTGGCCTACGCGCTGGTCTTTTTTCGCAACGACGATCTCGCCCGCCGCGTCGCGCCGCGCGCCCTGCTCGTGACCCTCGCGCTGCATGTCGTGGACATGACGCTGCTTGCGGTGCACTTGCAGCGCGTGCCCATTGCCACCAGCTTCGAGTCCTTGTCGGCCCTGGCGCTCGCATTGGGCATTGTCTACGTCGTGCAGGAGCGCCGCTCGGGCACGCCGTATACCGGCATCATCTTCGTGCCGCTGGTTTTCTTGTGCCAAACATTCGCCTCGGCGTTCATGAATCCCAATGTCGAAGTGAAGCCAGTGCTGCAAAGCCCGCTCTTCGGCGTGCACATTGCGGCAGCGCTGCTCGGGTATTCGGCGTTCGCGGTGTCGGCGATTTTTGGGCTCCTGTATGTGCTCTTGTATCACAACCTGAAAGCGCATCGGTTCGGCATCGTCTATGAACGCCTGCCGTCGCTCGAGGTGCTTTCGGCCATGAATCTGCGCGCCGCGGCCTTCGGACTCGGCTGTCTGTCGGTGGCGATCGGCGTTGGCGCCCTCTGGTCGCTGCAGGTCTACCCGCAGTTCTGGCGTGACCCGAAGGTGTGGCTGAGCGTGTTGGCATGGTTCATCTATGCCATCTGCCTTCTGGTGCGCTATGTGGCCGGATGGCGTGGACCGCGCATCGCTTATTTCACCATCGCCGGCTTCTTGCTGGTGGTCTTTTCGATGCTGGCGGCGAACCGGTTGTTCCATTCGTTTCATGATTTTCGGATGTAACGGAAGCACAGCATGTCGCTCACAGCCAAATCCGATGCACCCGGCGTTGTCGTGATCGGGACCAATCACCGGCAGGCGCCGGTGGAGTTCCGCGAACGCGTCGCCTTCGTCGCCGACGAAATGCAGCGCTTTCTCGAGCGCGCCCACACGGTGCTCCACGAATGCGACTGCTTCATGGTGTCGACATGCAACCGCACGGAGATCTACGCGTTCCACCCCGAACCACCGCGCGCCGCCACCCGCGTGCGGCAACTGCTGGCGGAGTTCAAGTCCATCGATGCGGACAGGGACGCCAAACACTTCTACGAGTACCACGGGCGCAATGCGGTCGAGCAGTTGTACCGCGTCGCCGCCGGCCTCGATTCACTGATGCTGGGCGAGACCCAGATTCTCCAGCAGATTCAGGACGGCTTCGACGCCAGTTTGCGCGCCGGTTCGGTGGGCGTCGTCGGCGAACGGCTGATTGCCAGCGCGATTCGTTCCGGCCGGCGGGCGCGCGCCGAGACGGCGATTTCGCACGGCGCGATCAGCGTCGCTTTTGCGGCCGTGAGTTTGGCGCACAAGGTGTTCGGGGATTTAGCCGGCCGGGCCGCGGTGGTCCTGGGCGCCGGCGAGACAGGCACGCTGGTGGCACGGCATCTGCGCGAACACGGTGTCGGACGGCTGCTGATCGTGAATCGCGACATCGACCGCGCCCGCGCTCTGGCCGCCGAGGTGCGCGGCGAGCCGTTGGCGATCGCCGAACTACCCACCGCGCTCACGCAAGTCGACATCGTCATCACGGCAACCAGCGCTCCAACCCCGCTCATCGACGTCGCGATGGTGCGAGCGGCCATGAAAGCGCGCCAACGCCGTTCCTTCTTGTTCGTCGACATCGGCGTACCGCGCGACGTCCATCCGGACGTGCGCCACATCGACAACGTGTTCTTGCACGACGTCGACGGTTTACAGGTCATGATCGAGCAGACCTTGCTGAAGCGCCGGCGCGAAGTACCCAAGGTGGAACGCATCATCAGTGAAGAAGTTGGATTGTTCCTGGACTGGCACCGGGGCTTGCAGGCGGCGCCGGTGATCAAGGAGTTGCGTGGCCACCTCGAGGCGCTCCGCGAGCAGGAAATCGCCCGGCACGCGTCGCATCTTTCACCCGAGCAACGCACCGCGGTCGATCAAGTCACGCGGGCCCTCTTGAACAAACTGCTGCACCGCCCGACGTTGCTCTTGCGTGAAGCCACTTCGCAGGGCGAGGCCGGCCTGCGGCGCATCGAAGCCGTACGCGACGCCTTCGGCTTGGACGACGAGCGAGCACACGCCGATGCCGAAGCCGACTCCAAGGCACGCGGGGGTTCATCGTGAAAACCATGGCCTACCCTGTCGGAAGGATCGTGTCCCGTTGATGCCGCAATCCAAGGCTTTGATCCGGATCGGAACGCGCGGCAGCCGGTTGGCGTTGTGGCAGGCGGAACGCGTCGCAAGCCGCCTGCGCGCCCACCATCCGGAACTAGACATCGCCATCGTGCCCATCGAGAGCCATGGCGACCGGCACGACACCCAGGCCGTTGCGGACCTGGAAACCGTCGGTATCTTCACGCGCGAAATCGAACAGGCACTGCTCGAGAACCGGGTCGATGTCGCGGTGCACAGCTTGAAAGACATGCCCACCCTGGCACCGCCGGGACTCGAGATTGTAGCTCTCCTGCCGCGCGACGATCCGCGCGACGTCTTGATTGCGAGCGCCCTCGCGGGCCGGCCACTCTCCGGTGGCGTCGAGGCGCTCCAGGCGCTGCCGCGCGGCGCGCGCATCGCGACCTCCAGCCTGCGACGGCGGGCCGAACTCCTGCGCCATCGGCCCGACTTGCAAGTCATCGAACTGCGGGGCAACGTACCGACCCGCCTTGCCAAGGTGGAACGCGGCGAAGTGGATGGCGTCGTGCTGTCGTACGCCGGACTCTTGCGGCTCGGCCTCGAACCGCCAGGACGCGTCGCGCTCGACCCCGAGGTGATGTTGCCGGCGCCCGCGCAAGGCACGATCGCCATTCAGGTGCGGAGCGCCGATGCAGCCACACGGACCCGCGTCACCCCTCTCGACGACCGGGCGACGCGCGTCTGCACGACTGCCGAGCGCTACGTGTTGGCGGAACTCGAAGGCGGCTGCCGGGTGCCGCTCGGCGCCTTGGCGCGCCTCGACAACGATCGAGTGACACTGCGAGCGCGGATCGCGACGGTGGATGGCACTCGAGTACTGGACGACACGGTCACTGGTCCGGCCAACGACATCGCAATGCTAGCCAAGACGTTGGCGGCAACGCTGCGCGCCCAGGGCGCGTTGGAAATTCTCGCGACGCTCCGCGTGCGTTGAGGCAATCCCAGGCCGACTGCGTGCTGTGTTAGCCTGCGGGGGCGCAGGGCCGCCGCCCGTTCCACCGAGACTTGGAGCATGATGGCAACTCCGGTCGCAACTCCACGCGTGCTGGTCACGCGCGAGGACCCGGCGCCATTGGCCGAGGCCGTGGCGCGCGCCGGTGGCGTACCGATCGTGTTGCCGCTCCTGACGACGCGCTGGCTGGCATTCACGCTGCCCGATCGCCGCCGCATCGAAGACTACGACTGGGTGGCGTTCACCAGTGTCCGGGCGCTCGACGCCGTCGTGCGGCATGTGCAGCACGAAGGTTGGCCATGGCCGCCCGAAACGCGCTGCGCCGCGGTCGGTGACCGTACCGCACACGAATTGCAGGCGCAGGGCTGGATGCCGGAATGCGTTTCCGAAACCAGCACCGCACAGGGATTGCTCGAATGCATGACGGCATACGGCATGCTGGGGGCGCGCGTTCTGTTTCCCTGTTCGGCCATCGCCGAGACGACGTTGCCCGATGGGTTGCGCACCCTCGGCGCATCGGTGGACATGGTGCCGGTTTATACGACGATTGCCGCCTGGGACGAGGCGCCGGAGAAGTTGCCGTTTCTAGCCCGGGAGCTTGCTACAGCGCTGCAATCGCGTTGCGTGGCGACGTGTGCGAGTCCGTCGGCGGCGCGGGCGCTCGTCGATCTGGCCGCAGCGAGCGGCACACTCGAAGCACTGCGCACGACGCCGGTCGCCGTGCTCGGGCCAACCACCGCACGGGCGGCGCGTGAACTTGGCCTGCGATCGGTGGAAAGCGACGGGCGCACGCTCGCGTGCTTGGCCCGCAAAGCCGTCGAACTCGGACGCCAGCCGTGAACGTCATTCGCGTCGCACTGCCCTGAGCGGCAGCGCGGGGGGCTTTCGGAGGAAGAATGCCGTACCCGATTCATCGCCCGCGCCGTTTGCGCCGCACCGCGGTTCTGCGGCGGATGGTGCAGGAGACTCGCCTCAGCATGGATGGCGTCATCGAGCCGTTGTTCGTTTGTGCCGGTGAGGGACTCCGCAAGCCCATCGACGCCATGCCCGGCTGCGCGCAGATGAGCGTCGATGTGCTGGTCGAAGAATGCCGCCAGAGTTTCGGTCTGGGGATTCCGAGCGTCATCCTCTTCGGGATCCCGGCGCACAAGGACGCGACCGGCAGCGAAGCCTATGCCGACGACGGTATCGTGCCGCGCGCCATTCGTGCCCTCAAGCAAGCGTTGCCGGATCTCTTTGTCTGGGCCGATGTGTGTTTGTGCGAGTTCACTGATCACGGTCACTGCGGGGTGTTGAACGGCACCGATGTCGACAACGATGCGACGCTGCCGCTCTTGGTGCGGGAAGCGCTGGCCTGCGCTCGCGCCGGTGCCGACGGTATCGCGCCCTCCGACATGATGGATGGACGGGTCGGGGCGATTCGCCGCGGCCTGGATGCGGCCGCCCTGGCGCACGTGCCGGTCATGGCCTACGCCGCCAAGTATGCGTCGGCCTTCTACGGGCCGTTCCGCGAGGCCGCCGAGTCGGCGCCCCGCTTCGGCGACCGGCGCGGTTATCAGATGGACCCGCCCAACGTCCGAGAGGCGATGCGGGAGATCGCTCTCGACCTGGAGGAGGGCGCCGACATCGTCATGGTGAAGCCGGCGCTTGCCTACCTGGACGTGATTCGGGCGGCCCGGGAGCGGTTCGACGTGCCGATCGCGGCCTACAACGTCAGCGGGGAGTACGCCATGGTCCGGGCCGCGGCTCGCAACGGCTGGGTGGACGAGGATCGCATGATCCTGGAGATTCTGACCTCGATCCGGCGCGCCGGCGCCGACATCGTGCTGACTTACTTCGCCCGCGACTTGGCGCGCCTCCTGGGCTGATTGAGCGCCATAACGCACTGCAAAGTAAACGCTTAGGCAGCGGTGGTGCGCCACAGCCGCCGGAAGGCGGACGCAACACCCCGAACCGGCTCGAAGCCGTAGTTCTCGGGCGTGAATTGCGCCTCCCGCCCACGAGGCTCTTTCGGCGCCGGGCCTTTGCCGAAGAACCTTCGGCGACAAACTGAAGTCGTTTCAGGATCTCCGCTTGAGTCATTCCCGCCGGTTGCCTATAATGCACTGAGCCACCCAAGCAGCACGTGTGTGGAGCCCGAGGCAAGTTTCCTTTGTAGGAAAAGTTCGTTCGCACCCAAAGACAGCGAGGAGAGACTGCGATGAAGAAGTGCTTACTGATTCTCGCAACCGTCGCGCTGGTGGTCCTCCCGACCGCCGCGTTCGCGACGTTTTCGGTAATCCAAGATTCGTGTCGGAGCATTGGTAATACCGAGATCACGTATTTCTCGGTCGTGAACTTCAATTCGCCCGTGCCGATTTGTGACCTGCACTTTCTGCCGGAGAACCCGGTGCCCGGATGCATCGTCATCGGTTGCGCCGCGCCCGCCGGTTGGGGCTGCGCCTTGAATCCGGCCACTGGTGGCGTCGACTGGGAAGCCCTGACCCCCAGCGAATGCATCTTCGCAGGTACGCGTAAGCGCGGCTTCAGCTTCACGCTGGATCCGGACTTCTGCTGCTACCTGGTCACCTTCACCGGCCCGAACCATGAAGTGCTCGCACAGCAGGAAGAATGCTTCAGCTGCGTGCACGTTGGTGTCGAGGACAAGACGTGGGGCGACGTTAAGAAGCTCTACAACTAATCCAAGCGAATTCTCCTTGGTGTAAGATCGAGGCGCCGGGCAGGTCCCGGGGCCTCGTCTTCTTTCGGGGGCCATGGCTGGAGGTTGCTGTGCCGCGTCGATTTCACTCGTTCGCCCTTGCACTCGCCGTCTACATGACCGCTACCGTTGCCATCGCCGATGAGCCGGCACCGCCGCCGTCGCATGCGGACGAGATTCGCGCCTGGCATGACAAGCGTATCAAGAGCCTGACCTCGGACACCGGCTGGCTGACGGTCGCGGGTCTGTACTGGCTCCAAGAAGGCGGCAACTCCTTCGGGACGTCGCCCAAGAACGCGATCGTGCTCCCGGCGCGCAGTGGGCCGGACGTCGCGGGCGTCATCGAACTGCAAGGCGGCAAAACCACGCTCCACGCCAATGCCGGCGTCACGATGCGCATCGGCACCGAAGCAGTGACAACGCGCCTCCTGCACTCCGATGCCACGGGGGCGCCGGATGTCGTCGAGATGGGACGACTGCGCTTCTTCGTCATCGTGCGCGGTGGTCGCTACGCCATTCGCTTGCGCGATCTCGAAGCGCCGACGCGCAAGGCGTTCACCGGCATCCAGTCGTACGGCGTCGACGATGATTGGCGCGTCGAGGCCCGCTTCGAGCCGTACTCGCCACCGCATCAGATCCCCATCGCAACGGTCATCGGTACGGTGGATTCGATGACCAGCCCCGGGGCGCTGGTCTTTACGTTCGGCGGCAAGGAGTTCCGGCTCGACCCGGTGCTCGAGAGTCCGGATGCCGACGAACTCTTCGTCATCTTCAGGGACGAAACGAGCGGTGTCGAAACCTACGGCGGCGGCCGGTTCTTGTATGCCAGCCTGGCCAAGGATGGCAAGACGGTGCTCGACTTCAACAAGGCCTACAATCCACCGTGCGCATTCACGGAATACGCCACTTGCCCGTTGCCGCCGCTGCAGAACGCTTTACCGATCGCGGTGCATGCCGGTGAAAAGAAGTACGGCCACCACTGACCGCGCCCTCTGGGCCGTGCTACTTGCCGCTGCCCTGGTGCGCGCCGGGGCCGTGCTGTGGCTGGGCGACACGATTCCGTATAGCGATTGCTTCTACTATCACGAAGCCGGACGCATGCAAGCCGCCGACTGGGGCTTCCTCTTCTGGCACGATACCGTTCTGAAGTTCGCCAAGTTGAACTGGTGGCCGCCGGGTTACCCGCTTTTTCTCGCCGCCGTGTATGCGCTCGCAGGACCGCAATTTCGCGTCGCCGTTTTTGTGCAAGTCGTCTTGGGTGTCGTGACGTGCGCTTTGGTCTACGCCTTCGCGGCGCGGGCCGCGGGCCGGCGCGCCGGCTTGCTTGCGGCCTGGCTCATTGCGCTCGACCCGACCTACGTCTTCACGTGCAACCTGATTGCTTCCGAGAACCTCTTTGCGCCGCTCTTGGCACTCGGGCTCTGGCTCGCGGTGCGCGACGCGCCCCCACCGGGTGCGGGCCGGCGTGCGATCGTGCGGCACTTTGCGCCCGTCGGGGTGAGCCTGGCGCTTGCGACCCTGGTGCGCGCCGTGGGCTTGATCGTGCCGTGGATCGTGGCTGCATGGCTGTGGAAGCGCAGCGCGGGCCGCGCCACCGCAGTCACGGTACTGGGTGCATTCTTCCTGACGCTCGCCCCATGGACGGCCCGCAATGCGCTCGTCGCCGGGAGCCCCGCGCTCGTGTGCTTCGGCGGTGGTCTCAATTTCTATTTTGGCCAGAGCCCGGGATCGCTCGGGTACCGGGAGCTTTCCACGACACCGCTCGCGGGTCTCCACGATGCGAATGCCATCGACCGGCGCGGCTACGCCCTTGGTCTTTCCTACATCGCCCACGATCCGCTTAGGTTCGTGACCCGCGGGGTGCGCAAGGTCGGTTCACTCTTTGCGCCTCCGACCTACGCGCTGCACGCCAACAGCGCCATCTTGATCCCGGATGCAGTGGCCCAGCCGGAGTTGGCGGCCGAGGCCGCTGCCAAGCGCGCCCGCCAGCAGGCTAAGGATGTGGTGTTGCACGGCCCGCTCGCGGTCCTCGCTGCGCTCCACACTTATTTGCTCCTGGCGGGGACATTGTTTGTCGTGTGGCGCGGGAGCCGTGGCGGCGCCGGATTGACGCCGGAACTGTGGCTCGCGGCGTCGATCGTCGCCGCATGGATCGTTGTACATGCGGTTTTTTGGGCCCAGCCGCGCTTCCGGTATCCCATCGAGATCCCAATGGCGGTGCTCGCCGCTGCCACGTTACGATCGCGCCATGGCGAACCTCGGACCAAAACTGCGGGCTGAAAAATGGCTGCTGATCATCGTCGGCGTGGCGATCGCCGCGCGCGCGGCGGTAGTCGTTTGGCTCGCCGATACCGTGCCGTATAGCGACGGCGCCTACTATGAACTCGCGGCTCGCAAGCTCCTCGCCAACTGGCAGTTTTTCTTCGACCGCTCGCAAGTGGAGTCCTACGGCAAGCTCGGCTGGTGGCCGCCGTTGTACCCGGCATTCATTTCGTTCGTCTATCGCCTTGCCGGGGTCAATCACCGCGTCATTCCGTGGGCGCAAGTTCTGCTGGGCGCCCTCGTCTGCGTCTTCGTGCAACGCATCGGACGCCGCGCCGGTGGACCGGCAACCGGCAACATCGCGGCGGCGCTCGTGGCGCTCAACCCGACGTACATCTTCGCAACCAATCTCTTCGCGTCGGAAAACTTGTACGCCGCGTGGTTCGCGTGTGGCCTTTGGCTGGCGGGAAAGCCGTGGACTCGGCGGCGCATTCCGGTGGGTGCCGGCATTGCGTTCGGGTTGGGAGCGCTGACCCGCGCCGTTGGCGTCGGCGTGCCGTTCGTCATTGCCCTGGCGCGGTGGCGCGCATTCCCGTCGCGCCGGGCTTGGGCGCGGTCCGTGGGGTGGATGGTGGTCGCGAGCCTGCTCACCATCGCACCCTGGACGGTGCGCAATCTCGTCGTCGCCGGCAGCCCAGCGCTCGTCTGTTTCGGCGGCGGGCTCAATTTCTATTTCGGCCACAATGACGTGCAACTCGGGTATCGCGATCTTACCGACACGCCCATGTCGCACCTGACGACTCAAGCCGCCATCGACCGCGAGGGTTACCGGCTGGGTCTGCAATGTTTAGCTGCGAACCCGTTCGGATTCGTGACCCGCGGCGCGCTCAAGGTGGGAGCGCTCTTCGGGTCGCCCGGCTACGCGCCGCACGACAACAGCGCCATCTTGCTGCCGGACGGCTGGCAGACCGACCCCGAAAAGGGCCGCATCGCCACCGATCTTCGCGCCCGCCAGCGCGCCAAGAATCACTGGCTCGACGGATTGTTTACGCCGCTCTCGGCGGCCTATTCGTATGTGCTGCTTCTTGGCGCGATTGTGGCGGTCGGGCGCGGCTGGCGCCGCATGCCGCCGGAACTACGTACGTGCGTTTGGCTGGTGGTCTACTGGATCGCGGCGCACGTCGTGTTTTGGGCTCAGCCGCGGTTTCGTTATCCTACGGAGATTCCACTCGCGCTGCTGACAGCGTTTGCGGTGACGCTGTTTCTGCCGCAGCGGCGAGGTGCAAAGCACTCGAGAACGGCGGCATAAGCAGATACGCGGCGATGCGACGGAGGGGAGTCGCACCGCCGCGCCGAACGCGCGCGGCCCGTGGCGAACACGGCGACCGCGGCCGGCTTCACGTCAATGTGCGGCGACAACGCTTCCGTGCTCACAATGCGATACGGGCAAGGCCGCTCGCTTCTAACACCGTCGACCCTGACGCCATGACGGGGGTACACTCCAAGCACCGCTCGGCTCGCTTCCTTCCAACGCATGGAGTGGTCGGCGTTGCCCTATTCCGAGTCGAATACCCCGCACTGGGCGGCCCGATTGGGCGAGCTGGTGCACATTCTCCAGACCCCCGACACTGGCCCCGCCGGACACGAGGCGGCGCGAGCGGAGTCCTGGGTGCTCCTCAACTCCGCGATCCTCCGCCACTTGAGCGTTCGGGCCGGCGGCGCGGGCCTGGCCCACGAGGATCGGGAGGATCTGGCGGCTGAAAAATCGTTAGATCTGCTGCGGCGGGCCGAATCTGGGGCGTGGCGTGTCGAAGGGCGCGCGGCCGGCGAAATCGCCGCGTTCGTGGCCACGGTGGCCCGTCATGGGATCGTGGATCATCACCGGCGCTCGTCCCGCTGGGTGCAACCCGGGCCGGGTGGTATGGACGAAACGCCTCACAACGACCGCGTCCTGGCGCACGACCCGGGGTCGCCCCTGGCCCAAGTCGAGCGGCGCGATTTCGTGCAGGCGCTTTGTGACTGCGCCGAACACCTGCAGCCGCGGGCACGGCGCGCTTGGTTGTTCCGGGTTTTCTACGATCTGTCGAGCAAGGAGATCGCGGCGCATCCGGAGATCGATCTCAATCCGGCGCACGTCGACGTGCTGTTGCAGCGTTGTCGCGATGGGATTCGCGTTTGCATGCGCGCCAAGGGCTATGAGCCGCACGACATGCCGCCGGGCACTTTTGCGGCTCTGTGGAAGGCGTTCCGGATTCCGCAGGCGGCCGAGGTGAAGCGATGAGCGAGTTCGAGTCACAGGCACGGCCGGGTCCCGTTCACTTGGACGAGGACCGGTGCATCGACCTGTTGCACGGTCTTCTCGAGACCCCCGAGGTCGAGGCGATCGCGTCGCATGTCGCGCAGTGCGTGACGTGCGAGGCGCTGTTGCGAGACTGCGCCGCGGAGCGCGAGCGCGTTCGGGCCCAGGCCGCGGTGCGGCGCTCGACGTTGGGCGGTGATGGCGTCGGCGCTTCGCCCGCGCCACGCGGCGCCGACATCCGCAAGATTCATGGGTCGGAGTGGCGCGTGTTGGTGCCGTGGGCGATTGCGGCTTCGATTCTCCTGATTGCCGGACGCGGTGCGCTGCGGATGTTCGGCGACTCGCACGGGAATGCCGCTACAGCGCGCATCACGCCAGGTTGGATCATCGCGCCGCACGACGGCGTCGCGAACCGCGACGCACGCTCGGACTCCGCCGACGTCCTCGTCGACCGCGGGTTGGCGGCGTACGAAGCACATGATGTGGAGAGCGCCATTCGCCTGCTTTCGGCAGCCAAGGCGGAAGGCGAAATGGACCTCGTGCGCATCGTGTTTCTCGCCAGTGCGTTGACCTGGAAAGGCGACGCCGAATCGTTCGCCATAGCCGACCGCCTGCTCGCGAGCGTGGCGATCGACGACCTGCCGGATCCGTGGCGCGGCGAAGCGCTTTGGACGCGTGCCATCCTGCTTCGCCAGCAGAACAAGGCGTCCGAAGCCGACGCCTTGCTGCGAGCCCTTTCCAGCCGCACCGATGGCATCGGAGAACGCGCCCGCAAGACCCTGGACGCACGGTAAGATCTCCGCATGGTTCGTTACCGTCCTTCGAGGCCCGGTGCCACGGGTGCCACCGGCGTCGACGTGCTTGCGCTTGGGGTGGGGCTCGCGGTCGCCGTCGCGACCGCGCTTGCCGTGCTCTCGGCCTGCGCGTCGCAATCCGCGCCACCGCCGGTGGCCGTTCGTGCATCCCGGCCGGTGCAGAACGTGCTGCGCGGGATCGATTCCCTGCGCGCCGTGCCCAACCTCGGCCGTGCTGTGGCCATGGGCGAGAGCCTGCTGGCGCGGTGCCGCACGAGCGACGCACTCCCCGCCTGGCAGTGCCACGACGTGCAACGTCTCGTCGACACGCTGCATCACATCGCGGCACTCCCCGACTCGGCCCAGCGCACGCTGGCCGCCGTGCAACGCGCCACTGCCGCCGTGAAGGGCCTCGTGGCGGCGGACCATCCGACCCGTGCCTCGGACCTCGTGGCGTGGCAACTCGCGGTGCGCCGCAAACATCTCGGCGCCGAGCATGTGGAGACCGCGGCGACACTGCACGCACTCGCGGAACGCTGGATGGACCAGGTGAATGTGCCGCGCGCCGACGAGTGCGAGTCGGAGGCGCTCCGGATCCGCACCCGAGTCCTGGGCGCCCGCCATCCGGACGTCGCGGTGAGCCTGCGATCGCTGGCGAATATTCGCAAATCGGACCATCCGAAAGACCCCGAGATCGACCGGCTGTATGCGGAAGCGCTGGCGATTCAACGCGAGTTCCCCGGCGTCGACGATCTCGAGGTTGCATGGACACTGAGTGCGACCGCGAATCTGTACCGCTCGCGCGGCCAAATCGATCGTGCCGTGCCGCTCTTCGAGGCAGCGATCGCGATTCGCCGCCGCGAACCGGCCGGCGACCCGGATGACCTGGCTGGGGCTCTTTCGGCACTTGCCACGACACACGCAGCTGCGGCTCATTGGCACGACTCCGAGCGCTGCCTTCGCGAAGCGCTGGCGATCCGGCGCCACATTCCAGGAGTGCGCGGCGACAAGATGAGCTTCACGCTCAGTATGCTCGGTTCGGCGCTGCGAGCGCAGGGGCGGAACGCCCAGGCGGAGTCGGTGCTCGTGGAGGCGGCACAGATTCGCGAATTGGTCTGGCAAAAAGCGGGACCGGGACCGACCCGGGCGCGTGCCTATCGCTTGAGCAACTACTGGGAACTCGCGGCAGCGCAGCTGGCGCTCGACAAGCCCGTCGACGCTTGGTACGCGATGGAGCTCGGCACGTCGCGCGAACTCGTACACGCACTCGAGCGCCTGCGGCCGGAGCCGTTCCCGAAGGATTCGATCGCCGCGCGCGTCGTCGAACGGGTTCAGGCGACGATCCCCAAAGGGGCGGTTCTCATCGGCTGGCTCGAGGGCCGGCGGGGCGGCGGACACGCCTGGGAGTATCCTTTTTGGTGCTACGCTCTCGAACCTACGGGCCCCATTCACTGGGTGCGTTGTGATGCGCCGCCGGATGAACCGTTGCGCTCGTCACATTTCGAACTCGAGCGCTGTATCCGCCGCCTGGGTCATTCCGCAGCCTGGCCGTATCGGGTTCCGGAATCCGACGACTTCAAACAGATGGCTCGCAGTGTGTACAAGCTGCGTCTCGCGCCGCTTGAACCTTGGATCGCCAACGCGGACCTGTTACTGGTGGATTCGCCCACCTTCGATCATGGTTTGCCGATCGAGGTTCTGGTCGATTCGACCGGCCACTACGTCGGTGAACGATTCGCAGTAGCGTACGAGCCTTCGGCGCTTTGGTATGCGCGGCGGCGCAGTTTCGGCCGCCGCGTGAGTGATCCAATGGCGTGGCGTGTGCTCGCCGTTGGCGATTCAGCGACAGTACGCCGGCGCGGCAAGACACTTCCGGCCCTGCCGCGCGTCGGTGGTGAAGTGCGTCAGGTCGCCTCGCTGTGGCCACGCCATACGATCTTATGGGGCGAACGGGCGACGGAGGGCGCACTGCGCGAGCTCCAGAGCCGCAAGGCGCTCGCGGAGTTCAACCTGGTGCACATTGCGTCACATTCGTTCGGGGACTTCGACAATCCGGAAAAATCGGCGCTCGTGCTCGCGGTTCCCGCCGCGGCGGCCACTGCCGCCGCCGCGACTGCCAGCCTGCCCGCTGAACAAGGCCTCTTGACGGCCCTCGACATCGGCGATCATTGGCGGTTGCAGGCCGACCTGGTCTGCTTGAGCGGTTGCGAAACCGCCATGGGACGGAGTCGCGATACCGAAGGTATCGAAGGCTTGCAGTCGGCGATGCTCTGCGCCGGGGCGCGTTGTCTTTTGGCCAGTGCATGGCCGGTCGACGATCTCGCGACGTCACTGCTCTTGCGCCGCTTCTACAACAACTTGACCGGCACGGGTGTGCCACGCTTGCCGATGGCGGCAGCGCTTCGCGATGCGAAGATGTGGGTGCGCACTTGGCGCGATCCAAACGGCGCATCACCGTTTGCGCATCCCACCTATTGGGCGGGCTTCGTCCTTATCGGCGATCCAGGCGAGATTCGCGCCGCGGGCCGCTGAGCTGGTGGCGCAGTTCCGCCGCCGTTTCCGCGACCGGTACACCCAGTGCGGCGATGAAATCACGCTGCGCCGACGGCCGTGGACCGCCGGCCGCAATGGCACCGGTGACGGCAAGTCCGATACGCGGCCATTCGATCTGCGCCAGGTCGTCGTCGATGACGAGGATGTCCAGGGCCTTGTCGTCCAGATGCTGCGTGCAGGCATTCACCAGGAGCTGCAATGCGTCTTCGAAGGGCCGGTCCGTAACGGCGTCGAATCGCAGGCACAAACAGGCATCCTCGCAACCTGCCAGCACCGCGCCAAATTCACCGACGATGCGATCCACATCAGTCGCGTCGTCCCAGCGCGGCCAGGCGACAATGCGCTGTTCCTTGACGGTGCCGAGCGCAATGGGCTCGAGCTTGGTGGTTGGGTCGGCGGCGGATGCCGCCAGATCGAAGGGCCACTTGGCAGCATGCACCGTGGTGCCGTTGTAACGGCCGGTCACCGCGCGCCCATTCTTGATGTTCATCGGCTCACGCAGGAAGGCCTTGCCGCCGCGGAAATCGGACATGAGCGGCGTCGTGTACACGCAGTCCGTGAAGTAGTAATGCGTCACCTGGGTGTGGCGCGACCGGGACGGGTCGAGGATCGGCGATCCGCCATGAAACAAGTTGGCGGACCACACGAGCGCCTGCCCTTTTTTGACCTGCAGTTCCGTCCGCCGCAGCCCTTTGGACTTGGCAATCGATTCGATGAAGTCCTCGTAAAGAACATAGTGTTCGTAGGGATTACTTTGCTGGCTGGCGCTGATTCCCAAGTCGTGCATGTCGTAGAGCGGCAAGCGTTGGCTGCCCGGGTAGTAGTGCAACGGCCCGTTCGTGAGGTCGATGTCTTCGAGCGCCACCCACACGCCGCACATGAAGTGATGCGGGAAACAATGAAAGTGAATCGTGTCGCTGTGCGTCCGCTGCTGCGTGCCGAGCGGAAAATTGAGTGTTTGGAAAGGCACCGGCTGGCGGCGGTAGAGGAAATAGAGGAGATCCAGCACTTTGGGGTCGGAGGCGATCCGGCGCGAGTGGTCACTGAACTGCCAACTGTCCTGAATCCGGCCTGGGCTGGAATACGCCCCGCCGCCGCCGTCGCG